>NZ_JAWRWY010000012.1:0-326164 GCF_046535315.1 Paraburkholderia sp. SIMBA_027 | reverse complement strand
TGCGAACAATATCTGCCCAATCCCGATGTTCCGGTATTCCGGCCTCGGTTTTTTTGCGGCTTCTGCCATGCTAGACCTCTCGCAGCTTGAAAATCGACTTCTATGTTGAAAACGGCGGGATTGTGGGGAATCCTCGATGGAATGTTGCTAGCCCTGTCTCTCCACCACGAGATCGTTGTCTTTCGCGAACCGCAGCACGAAATCAAACGCGTAGGGCGCGACGTCGCGCAACCGGGCGTCGAGCACCACGCATTTCAGGTTGCCGATAATCATCGGGCACACGTAGGGCGAGTAACGCAGGTGCGTGTCTTCCTTTCTCACGCCGCGCGCGGGCGGACCGAAACTCGACATTGCACCGGCGAGGCGTTCCGACCAGTCGCTCGGCCGGAAAGTCTTGCCTTTGTGGGTCACGCCCTGGATGACGTAAGCGGCAGGCTGCGCGCTATTCATCTGCAATTCCCTCTGCAATTCGCTCATGGAGTTCGGACTTCGCGGTGAAACGGGCACGCGGCTATCAAGCCAGCGAGCGTTGAGAAGCGGCGGCGCTGGCCGTGTTTGCGGCATGCGCGGCTTCGCGGCCCTTTGGCGTCCACATCGGCGGCGCGCTCAATTGCAGCGCCTCGCTGGTCGCATTCAACGATTCGAGCGCCTTGCGCGGATTCGCCGAGAGCTGCGTGCCGTAGCCCGGAATGATCTGGCGGATCTTCGCCTGCCATGCGGGCGAACGCAGCCGCTCCTTGAACGCCATGTCGAGCAGATTCAGCATGATCGGTGCGGCCGTGGAAGCACCCGGCGAAGCGCCGAGCAAACCCGCCATACTGCCGTCCTTCGAACAGACGATTTCGGTGCCGAGTTTGAGCACGCCGCCCTTGACCTTGTCGCGCTTGATGATTTGCACGCGCTGGCCCGCTTGCCAGAGACGCCAATCCTGTTGTTGCGCGCGCGGCAGATATTCCTGCAGCGTCTTCAGGCGATCGGCATCGGACAGCATCAGTTGACCGGCGAGATATTTGATCAGCGAAAACTCGGAGAGGCCCACGCGCACCATCGGCACGATATTGTTCATGCGCGTGCTCGCGAGCAGATCGCTATACGAGCCGTTCTTGAGAAACTTGGTGGAGAAGGTGGCGAACGGCCCGAACAGGAGTGCCTTTTTGCCGTCGAGAATGCGCGTGTCCAGATGCGGCACCGACATCGGCGGCGAACCGACCGACGCCTTGCCATAAGCCTTGGCGAAATGCCGGCTCGTGATGTCGCTGTTTTCGGTGACGAGAAACGAGCCGCCCACCGGAAAGCCGCCATATTCCTTCGCTTCGGGAATGCCGGCTTCCTGGAGCAGCGGCAGCGAACCGCCGCCTGCGCCCACGAACACGAAACGCGCGTCGATACGGCGCGTTTGCGCATGCGATTGATGATTGCCCACGGTCACGCGCCAACTGCCGTCGTCGTTGCGCGAGATCTGCCGGACGTCGCTATTAAGCAGCAGATTGAAATTCGACTGGCTTTCCAGATAGCGCACGAATTGATGGGTGATTTCGCCGAAATTCACATCGGTGCCAATCGACGACCACGTAGCCGCCACTTTCTGGCGCCGGTCGCGGCCCTCCATCATGAGCGGCGCCCATTGCGCGATCTCGCGATGCGATTCCGAATACTGCATGCTCTGGAACAGCGCATTGGTTTGCAGCGCTTCATGGCGCGCTTTCAGGAAACGCACGTTCTCGTCGCCCCAGACGAAGCTCATATGGGGCGTGGAATTGATGAACGAACGCGGTTGTTTGAGAATGCCGCGGCTCACGCCCCACGCCCAGAATTGCCGCGAGACCTGAAAGTCCTCGTTGATACGCACGGCCTTGGCGATGTCGATCGAACCGGACGCGGTGCGTGGCGTATAGTTCAGTTCCGCCAGCGCCGTGTGGCCCGTGCCTGCGTTATTCCAGCCATTCGAACTTTCGGCGGCCACGTCGTCGAGCCGTTCGACCATGGTCATCGACCAGCCGGGTTCGAGTTCGTGCAGCAGCACGCCGAGCGTCGCGCTCATGATGCCGCCGCCAATGAAGAGAACGTCGACCTTGTCGAAGTCGTTTCCGGATTTGCCGCGCGAGTGTGCGGACTGTTCCGGTCGCGTTAGCGCGTCACGTTGTGAATTTTCCAAGATGGTCATTCGCCGGCGCCTAAGCGCAAGATGATTTCCACAATTGCTTCAACGGCATCGAGTCGCTGAAGCGTCGCATTGCCTGATCTCATCGAATCCATGCTTCGCGGTCGGCGATAACACGCAATGGAACGCGCAAAGACGCTGAATTCGGTGAGAACCGCTCAATAGATATGACGAGCACGCTGTGTCGTCTGTCTAGCCGGAAGCGATGTTACGGCCTCGACCCTGCTACATATAGTCGCGGTGTGGAAATGGACCTTTACGGGTTATCTGCGAATAGCCCTGGCTTTCACGTTGTTATTTTTTCGGTTTGCGCAGTGCTGTATTGCCGATCGTGCGCTGGCGAAAACATTGGTTTTACGCGTTTCGCCAGCGGAATGCATGGAACGGACCCTTGCTTCAGGCAGGCTTAATCGGTGCAGAACACCGAACTATAGTTCGCACTGTTGCGGCACTGTGACGCCGCCAGTAAGGAGAAAAGTCGTGAAAGTTCTGCATTGCCTCGTGATTGCCGTTTCGTTGTGCGCCGCTACCGCCCATGCTCAGGGCAATCATGCGCAGCCGTCCGCTGCTGCCGAAAACGCCGCCGTGAATCAGGACGCGTCGTCCGATCATGGTTTTGGCCGCGTCGAACACCACAAGCAAGGCGACAAGAAAGACGAATGCGTCGGTCCGGTGTCGTTCTGCAATATCTACTTCGGAAGCTGATTCGCTTTTTCCCCGTTTCGGAGAATGAGTTTGAACGACGCGAATACCCACCTCGTTTGGGAAAGCACTGTTGCGCTGCTTGGAAGAATCTCGTCGCCGGACGACGAACTGGCGCGAGCCATTCTCTCCGGGCAGCACCAGCGCTGGGAGGCGTGGAAGAAGAGCGCGGCGGCCCGACATGGCGTGCGCAATCCGCATACGTCGAGCTTTACGATTGTCGATCGCGTCTCCGATCGCTCGATTCTGATCTGCTGGTGCGATGCCACGCTCGGACATTACGCCGAGCAACTGTGGGTCCGGGGCGTGGCGCGGCGCTCGACGCTGTGTGTTCTGAGCGGCCTGCGCGTGCGGCGCGGCGATATCGTGTATCGGCCTTGCACGCGCGGTCAGCGTTCGGTGAATTGCGAGGAAGTCGTGCTGGCGTTCATGGTGGACGGCGTGCCGGGCGGTATCAGCTAGCGTTGCACGCATCCGCATGGTTGTTGCGCTCGATATTGCGCATCAATATTGTGTACCGATAACAACAAAGGGAAGGGCGTTTTACCCGCCTGAGTCTCCACCTATCAAGCTGTTTATGAAGTCAAACACCCTCGTGCGCCGTGCCGCGCGGACCTTGAGTCTCGCCGCGCTGATGGTATTGAGCGCGTGCGCCACGACCGGTCGCCGCGAAGCCGACGATCCGCTCGAACCGATGAATCGCGCGATGTTCTCGTTCAACGAGGGCCTCGACCGCGATGTGGCGAAGCCCGTTGCCAGCGCCTACGCACACGTAATGCCGGAGCCGCTGCAAACGGCTGTGGGCAATCTCTTTTCAAATCTTGGCGATGTCGGCAACTTCGTCAACGACCTGATGCAGCTGAAAGTCACCGACGCCACCGAAGATCTGATGCGCTTCGCGATGAATTCGACTTTCGGTATCGGCGGCCTGCTCGACTGGGCGACGCCCGCCGGTCTGCCCAAACATCATCAGGACTTTGGCCTCACGCTCGGGCATTACGGCGTGCCGTCCGGACCGTATCTGGTGTTGCCGCTGTTCGGCCCGAGTTCGGTTCGCGATGCGGGCGGTCTGCTGGTGTCGAGCGCGGTCAACCCGACGACGTTCATGCCGTTCGTGGCGAGTACGCCGCTTTTCGGCGTGAACGTGGTGAGCACGCGCTCGCATATGCTCGGCGCCACCGATCTGCTGGAGATGGCGGCGCTCGACAAATACAGTTTCGTGCGTGACGGCTATTTGCAGAGTCGCGCGAATGCGCTCGACGAGCGCAAGGCGCTGCCCGATTACGACGACCCTTCCGCACAGGGCGGCGGCCAGTCGCAGGTGTCGAAATAGCGCTTCGGTCAAGCACTGCGCGGCGCGGATTCGAAAACGGATCCGCGCCGCGCGTCTATGCATCGATCAGAAAATCTTGCGAATGCCAATCGCCGCGCCGACGTTGTTGCTGCGCCCGAGCTTGTCGACGGTGCCCGTGAGCGTGTCGGTCGTGCCCGGATAATCGGCGGCGAACGCGCCTGTGCCGCGCGAGAAGTCCGCCGTGCCGTAGATCTCCGTATGCTTCGACAGCGAATATTCCGCCAGCACGGTCGCCGAATAGTTGACGCCCGAGCCGAGCTTGCCGTCGAGCAGTTCGGCGTTGCGCGTGCGGCCGTAATACCCGGCCACGGTAATCAGCAACGGCCGCGTCGCTTGCCAGTTCGCGCCGATATAGAACGTGTTGTCGATACGATTCGGGCTGCTGCCGGGCAGTTTGGGCGCGCCCGATTGCTGCATGTTGGTGTCGGTCGTGCCGGTCTGATCCTGAGCGCGGATCCAGCCGGCGAGCAGACGCACGGCAGGCGTGATCTGATACGCGCCGCTGACGTGCAGCAGATTGATCTTCGCGCCATTAATGGTGCTGCCCGACGCGCTGCTGACTGAGGTCTGCTGAAAGCCTGCACCGAGCATCGCCGGGCCGCGCGCATAGCTCAATTCGACGCCATAGCTGCTGCCGAGGCCTACCGATCCGGCGTGATTGCCGAAGCCGTAAATCGCGTCGATGGTCAGCCCGTTGCTGCTCAGCTTGTATTTGACGCTGTTGTTGATCGTCAGATACGGGCCGATGCCGTTCCACATCCAGCTGTCCTGCCAGTAATTACCCACGGTGAGCGGGTCGAATATGTCGCCCATCGTGTCGTAGAGCGGCGCATATTGATTGCCGAGGGTGACCGTGCCGTAGCGTTCGCTCGACAGGCCCACGTAGGCCTGACGGCTGAATAGCGTATTGGCGACGTGCATTTCGCCGCTATTCAACTCGAAACCATTCTCGAGGCGAAAGATGGCGGACACGCCGCCGCCCAGATCCTCGCTGCCGCGCAGGCCCCAGCGGCTATGGGTTTCTGGACCGACGGCCATGCTCATCAGGTCCTTGCCGTCGGCGGCGGCATTGGTTTGATAGCGCAGCGCCGTATCGACGATGCCGTACAAGGTTACCGAGCTTTGTGCATGGGCCGACGAGGCGCCCGCGATGGCGGTCAGCGTGCCAATCGCCCCTGAAATGACGACATTTTTCATTGTTTGAGTACGGTGTGAGGTCCAAAACCGAACGTTGCGAACGTAGCAATCGTCGTATCGATCGACGTATCGATCGGCTCGCGCAAACGAGCGGACGCAGCATAGTGGTTCGGCCAGGTGCGAGAAATTGCGCCACGCGAAGAAGTGCGTTGCACTTCTCGGAAGAATGGCGCGGCGAGGGAGAAAGCGAGGAATCGCGGCGCGCCGCCGGGCCGGCGCACTCAGCGAACGGTATTCATGCGTGGCGCGGCAAGGGACTTTTCCTGCACATGCACTTGACGAACGCCGTTCGGTGAGTGATGGCCATGAACGCAGGCGCGCCCATGGCCGTTTCAAAAACCGCTTGAAAACACGGCTTTAAAACATGGCTTCAGTACCACGCGCTTGACGGCAACGCCGCGAGCACCGGCGGCGTGAGCGCGCCATAGTATGACGAGGTCGTGCCGCCCGCGGTGGTGCTGCCGGCGCGCGCCGCGATCAGATGCGCGATCACGCACTTCTTGCAGGGCGGCCCGGAGCACGCGGCGGCGTTGTTGCACGCGGGCGTGGACTTGCCATTCGCACCAATCACGTAGTCGATTTGAAGCGAGGCAAAACCGACGACAGGCGTGTCGCCGCCGCTGCCGCTTCCGCTCATGATGCTGCTGTCGCCCACCACGGGCACCGTCACCAGCAGCGGCGGCGTCAACGGGAAGTTGTTGTAGATCGACGATTCCACGCCGGGCTGGATCGAGATTTTCGCGCCGGTCGAGAGCGCGGGTCCGTTGCCCGAGGTCATCAGGCATTTGGCGGCCGTCACGCTGCTCGGACTCATGCCCGAACACGGCCCATAGGCGCTCGAATTGGAGTCGAGCGTCAGCGCGGTCCATTGCGCGGCGGCGCCGATGCAGTTCGACGGCGCACCGTTGCCGATTTCGATTTCGACGCCGCTAATCGGCTGGCCGTTTTTCCAGTACGCCGCATTCTGATAGACGCACTGGTTCAGCGCGATCGGGAAAAGCGCGCCCGGCAGCGCCACGCCCGGCGCGGATACGACCGCCACCGCCGTCGCGCTTGCGGAGAGCGATGGCACGCCGACCAGTGCGCCGAGCACGAGCGGCAGGTTCGCGCCGTCCGCGAGGCCCACGGTAACGATCACCGCGGGCTTGACCGTCGCCGAGGTGATCGTCTGCGGCAGTGAAGCGGGGACGCTCGATGGCACGTTGGCCACGTCCCAGTAACCGACGCTGATGGTTTTCGCGGCGGCGGCCTGTCCGTCGGCGGTGTTTGCCGAGGCATATTGCGTGGCGGCCGCGCTCGCGGCTGTCGAGGCCGTTGTCCAGACCGCGGGCACAGCGCTCGCGGCCAGTTGACCCGGCAACGCGCGCACGCCCGCGAGCGCGGCCGCATCGGCGGCGTTCTGCAACTGGTGACGCACGACGACCCAGCGTCCGATATCGATCGCCATCGCGGCGCTGCCGAGCAGTGTGATCAGAAGCAACGCCACCTGGACGGCGACCGCGCCGCGTTGGCGGCGTGCGCGGCGGCCCGTAAAGATCTTGTTCATGCTGTGAACTCCTGAAAAGCGGGCTCGCGTGCCGTTATTCGCAACTCATCATCGTCGACGAGGTCAGCGTGAGGATGTTGTTGAACGCGGCCGGAAACGGGCTGAGCGCCGCGCCGAGCAGCAGTCCCTGAAACGTGTAGCTGACGGTCACGGTCAGCGAATTGCCGGCGCTGCATCCGGCGCCCGTCGTGCAGCTGTTGGACGCCGTGCAACTGGTGAGCGTGACGCTGGGCTGATTCGTGGAGCTGAAGTTGATCAGCATGGTCGACAGGCCGCCGGTGGCGATCTGCCCGACCGACGTGGCGGACATATAGTAGGGCGTGCCCGTGGAAGTCTCGCCGAACGCCACGCCTTGCCGCACGGCTGCGCGGCTCGCACTGGTGATGACGGTCTTGTCGTAGAGCACGAAGCCCAGTTCGACGATGCCGAATAGCAGTGTCAGCAACAGCGGCAGGACGAGCGCGAATTCGACGATGGCCGATCCGCGCTGCCTCCGTCGTCCCCGACTGATTCGTTCTCCGGGCCGCGCTCGATTGCGCGCGCCGTTCACGCTGTTCCCCCGCCGGTCCGCAACCTTGCTGAACGCCGCTGCACTCATGGGCTTGTGCATGATAGGTCTCCTTTCTTGTTGGGCTGAAAGCACGCGCTGTGGCTTGCCGTTTTCCGGCATCGCCGCCTGGTCTGGGGGCGCACGGCTGTCAGTCGGAGCCAATCTATTACGAAATGCCAGCGTCTTGCGTGCGCCATCAAACCAATCGCGGATTTTAAGGGGGTGGTTTTATAGAGTCGTCCGATGGTGCTGATATATTGAATATAATTAAATTGTAAGGTTTGATGTTTTATTTTAAGTGAGTTTTTAAGGCGTGCCATTTTGGAAAAAGTCATTCGTGAGCGTGTGCTTTTGTTCGGGTTTGTACGATGTTTTTATAATCAAATGTTGAAATAATCATACTATTGAGTGTCGTTATATAAGCGATGCTATGACGGTCACGCCATTAAATCCGATTCAGTGCAACTGTGTCAGACGCCCTGGTGGCCTCGGAAGGCTCGTGTGGCTTGGGGTGCGGCGCCATGAGACCTGAGGGCGAGGGCAGGTTATCGGCAACAGATTGGGGTAAATAATCGGGGAATTCCCGATGTTTTTATCCGTCATCATCGGTTTGCGGATGATAATCACTATCAATATCAATTCAGTGTGCGAAAGTGCAGTTGGGTTTTAATGGAAAACCCGATTTAATCGCGTAAATCGAGATTAACGTGCGAAATCGAACATTAGACGAATGGCGCGGCGCGTAAAACGGAATCGCCTGAACGATGCAATCAAATACACAGTGCAATCGGCCAGGAACGCGCAGGCAATTCGGGGGGTATCAACCAAACTCAATGGAGTTAATCATGCAAACGCTTAGTGCTACGGCAAAGGGTTTTATCAAGGATGAACGCGGAGCGACGGCTGTCGAGTACGGCATGATCGTCGCGCTGATTGCGGCCGTGATCGTGACGGTGGTCACGACGCTCGGCACGCAGATCAACAACGCGTTCACCGCGATCTCGAACGCGCTGCCGAAGTAACGGGAAGCAACACGGGTGAGCGCCGCGAGCGTTCACCGGGTTTCGGATACCGAATCAAAGTTCACTTTTACGGGGTACATCATGAAAAAGCTTATCGCCACGGCAAACGGTTTCATCAAAGACGAACGCGGTGCGACGGCCGTCGAGTACGGCATGATCGTCGCGCTGATCGCGGCGGTGATCGTGACGATCGTCACGACGCTCGGCACGCAGATCAACACTGCGTTCACCAAGATCTCGAACGCGCTGCCGAAGTAACGCGGGCGTGATACCGGTGGGCGTCACGAACGTCCAACGGGTTTCGGATAACGAATCAATGTCCACATTAACGGGGTTCATCATGAAAAAGCTTATCGCTACGGCAAACGGTTTCATCAAGGACGAACGCGGCGCGACGGCCGTCGAGTACGGCATGATCGTCGCACTGATCGCAGCGGTGATCGTGACGATCGTCACGACGCTCGGCACGCAGATCAACACCGCGTTCACCAAGATCTCGAACGCGCTGCCGAAGTAACGGGAAAGTGATGCGGGTGGGCGCCACGAACGCCCACCCTGATTCGGATAACGAATCAAATTCCGGCGCAAGATCAGCCGGACGATACGGAACCGGAAACGGCTTCACGTGCACAGACCAGGCGCCGCGATCGCGGGCAGAACAGATCGAAAAACGGCGCAAAGAAAGGCGCAAAAGCGCTCGAACAAAAACAATCGAAACGGGGTACATCATGATCATCTCGCATTTTTCGGTGCAGCCGATTCCGCTCGGCGTGACCTTGTCGGTCATCCTGGCGGCGAGCACGGACCTCACGGCGCGGCGCGTGCCGAATCGGCTCATCGCGGCGGGCCTTGTCGCCTCGCTGGCGGCGCAGCTCTGGCTCGACGGCGCGCAGAGCGGCGGCCTTCACTGGCTCGCAGGCGTGCTCACGGGCTTCGCGCTGCTCTTTCCGGTGTATCTGCTCGGCGGCATGGCGGCAGGCGACGTCAAGCTCCTCATGCTCGTAGGCGGCTGGCTGGGCGCCGACGCCACGCTCGATGTCGCGCTGTTCGCGGGGCTGATCGGCGGCGGCTGGGCGCTCGCCCTGGTGATTGCCCGACGGCGCGTGCGCGCGCTGTGCGCGAACGTCGCCTGGCTGCTGGGCTCCATGCTGCACGGCACGCGCGGGCGCGGCTCGCTGGAGCATCTGCCGGGCGGTTCGGTGGGCACGATTCCCTACGCGGGTGCGATTGCCGCCGGCACGCTCATCGTGCTCAGCCATTCCATCCCATAACCGGCTTTCATCGAGCGGGTTCCAGACATCGTTTTTTCGAGTGTGTCCGGCCAGCGTGGACGGACCGCATGCAAGCGGCGCGAGGCCCCCTGCCGGACGACGCGTTTTTGACGAGGAGTCAACCATGAAAAACAGCCGTGCTCTTGCCATGCTGGCGATCGCCATGCTGGCCGGCCTCGCCGCCGTGGTGTTCGCGTCGCGCTGGCTCGTGCAGACATCGTCGGGCGCGACCGTGCCCGTCGCGGTCGCGGCCAACGACATCAATCTCGGCGAGCCACTCAACGAAGCGATGGTGCGCACCGTCAACTGGCCGCGTGACAGCGTGCCGCCCGGCGCGTTCGCCACGCCCAGGTCGCTCGACGGCCGCGTGGTGCGCGTCGGTCTCACGCACGGCGAACCCGTGCTGGAGGCGAAGCTCGCGCCGGTCGGCACCAAGGGCGGTTTGTCGGCGGTGATCGGCGAAGGGCGCCGTGCGATCACGGTGCGCGTCAACGACGTGGTCGGCGTGGCGGGTTTCGCGCTGCCGGGCAATTTCGTCGACGTGATCGTGAATACGCAGCAGACCGACGGCGCCGTCAAGCGCGCCGACAACCAGGAAAGCATTTCGAAGATCGTGCTCGAAAAGATTCTCGTGCTGGCTGTCGCGCAGCAGGTGAATCGCGACGACACCGCGCCCAAGGTGGTCAACGCGGTGACGCTCGAAGTGACGCCCGAACAGGCCGAAAAGCTCGATCTCGCGCGCAGCGTCGGCACCTTGTCGCTGGTGCTGCGCAATCAGGTCGATCGCGATACCGGCAGCACGGGTGGCGCGACCAAGCAGACGCTGCTCGACGAAAAGACGCCCGCGCCGGTCAATGCGCCCGCGCCCGCCGCGCCGAAGGTGGTGCACGTGAAGTACGCCGCGCATCAGGAAGCGAAACGCGATTGCATCGGCGTGCTCTCGGGCGTGACCGGCAGTCAGGAGTGTTTCTGAGCGCGCGTTGTTGAGTACGAGCGGTAAAGCGCCGCGCGATTGCGCAAGGCGCACAGACGCGAGTCCCGCAAGGCGGCCCGCGAACCACAAGATTCGATACGGGGTGTTAAGCCATGAACAAGCACAGCAAACGCGCGGCTAGCGCGCAAGGGCGAGACCGCGCTCCGGCGCTCGCCGCCACGGCCTTGATGGTCTGCTCGGGACTGCTCGCCGGTACGCCCGGCGTGGCGCAGGAACTGGCCGAAGGCGCGGCGCTTTCCAGGGGCGCACTCACCGCGCCCGCGCCGATGGGCAAGGGTCCGATGCAGATGACCATCAGCATGGCGCCCACGCCGGCGGCCGGTGCGCCGAAGGCCGTCGCGGGGCCGCTGCGCGGACCGAACTGCGTCGGCTCGATCCGTGCGGAGCGCAATGTGATCGTGCCGCTCGGCAAGTCGATGCTGGTGCCGGTCGACGAACCGGTGCGCAACCGCACGCTCGGCAATCCGGAGATCGCGCAGGCAACGATGGTCTCGCCGCAGACGCTTTATCTCGTCGGCCAGGCGGTGGGCACGACCAACATGATCGTGCAGGGACGCAGCGGCGCGTGTCAGGTGATCGACGTGATCGTGAGCGCGGACGCGGGCGGCCTGCAAGCCGCGCTCGCCCAGTTGATGCCCGAGGAGCGCGATATCCGCGTGTCGACGGCCGCCGACAATCTCGTGCTCGCGGGCCATGTGTCGAGCGCGCAGGCGGCGGCGCAGGCCGTGGAGATCGCCAAGGTGTTCGGCGT
The DNA here is from genome assembly GCF_046535315.1 of Paraburkholderia sp. SIMBA_027. NCBI lineage: Bacteria > Pseudomonadati > Pseudomonadota > Betaproteobacteria > Burkholderiales > Burkholderiaceae > Paraburkholderia > Paraburkholderia sp. SIMBA_027. The sequence continues at coordinate 314,616 of NZ_JAWRWY010000012.1, read as the reverse complement.
GAACCAGTCGGGCAACAACGCCCAGAAAAACGGCGGCGTGCTCAACATGCTCTCCGTCGATACGCCGCAGCAGGTGATGCTGGAGGTGAAGGTGGCCGAAGTGGACAAGACGCTGCTCGACGAACTCGGCGCGGCCGTCAACATCCAGGGGGGCTTCGGCTCATGGCAGGGCGCGCTCGTGAGCAATCTGCTCGCGGGCGCGTCGAGCGTGTTCGGCGTGTCGAAGGCGAATAACCGGCCATTCAAGCTCGCCATGGACGCGCAGAAGACCGACCAGCTCGTGAAGATTCTCGCCGAGCCGAATCTCGTCACCATCAGCGGTCAGGAAGCCACCTTCCTCGCGGGCGGCGAAGTGTTCATCCCGGTGCCGCAGAGCAGCTCGGGCACGGGCGCGACGGCGATCACGCTGCAGCAGCAGGAGTTCGGCGTGGGGCTCAAGTTCACGCCCACGGTTCTCAGCAACGGCCACATCAACCTGCGGGTCGCGCCGGAAGTGTCGGAGCTGTCGCCCACGGGCGTGACGCTGACGGCGGCCAACGTGAGCGGCGCGACGATCCTGCCGCTCATCACCACGCGGCGCGCCTCGACCACGGTGCAGATGTCCGATGGCGAGTCGTTCGCGATCGGCGGGCTGATCCGCAACAACATCACGGGCTCGCTCAAGGCGATGCCGGGGCTCGGCGAGATTCCCGTGCTCGGCGCGCTGCTGCGCAGCACCTCGTTCCAGCAGGACCGATCGGAACTCATCTTCATCATCACGCCGCATCTGGTGAAGCCCGTGAAGTCGCTCGCGCAATTGCCGATGCCGACCGACAGCTTCTCGCAGCCGAACGAAGCCGATGTCTACGCCACCGGCAACATGGAAGGCCGCGCCGCACGCAATACGGGACGCTTCGCGACGCCTGCCGCACCGGCTGCGCCCGCCAATGCGCCGCACAACGACAACCTGCTGCCTGCGCCGCAAACGCCCGCCCAGATGCCCACTCAGATGCCCGCTCAGTTACCGGGTTCTCCCGGTCCGGTGCCGGGAGCGCCTGCGACGCCCACGACGCCCGCAACATCGGCGGCGACGCCCGACGCGGCGAACAGCAGCCAGTCCGCGCGGCGCCTGGCATCGGCGGCCGGTACGGGAAGCGACGAACCCGCCGACGCGGCGCATGCCGCCGGCGCACAGTGATCCAGGGATAGGGGAACGCCATGAAAACACTTTACGCACACATTGGCCGCCTGCTGGCGATGAGCGTGGCCGGCGCCGCGCTCGGCGGTTGCATGACCAGCTCGCCGATCTGGGAAGCGCACTTCGGCGAAGCGGTACGCACGTCCATGCGCGCGCAGATCATCGATCCGGATGCGGCGCAGCACGTGGACGTGTCGCCGGGCATCGACGGCAAGGCCGCGGCGGCGTCGATCAAGCGCTACACCGAGTCGTACGAGAAGCCGCCCGTGTCCGACAACGCCTTCACGATGGGCGTGACGAACGGCACGACTCACTGACCCCACGCGGCACGTGAGCCGGACAGCGCGATGAAGCCACGGGCCGCCTGAACGCGGCCCTCAGCGGAGCCACACGATCATGATCGATTTACTCATTACCTCGACGGACGAAGCGCGCCTGAGCAGCCTCGTGCGGCTGGTCGGCGAGTGCGGCGCGTACCGCACGACGCGCGCGGCGGTGCGGCCCGGTCAGCTTGCGGGCCGCGCCGATACACTCGACGCCTTCGACGTGTTGATTGTCGACGCGCGCACGCTGCACGACGCCGACCTCGCCGCCGTGGCGGACCTCACGCGCCGCCACGAGCGCCTCACCTGCATCCTGCTGATTCCCGAAGCGTCGCCCGAGGCGCTGCTCGCCGCCATGCGCGCCGGCTTTCGCGACGTGCTCACGGGCGAGCCGGAGCGCCGTGCCATCGGCGACGCGCTGCAGCGCGCGGGCGAGCAGCGCAGCGCGGCCGGCGCGCATGCCACGCGCGTGATTTCCTTCGTTTCGTGCAAAGGTGGCGTGGGCGCGAGCTTCATCGCGGCCAATGTCGCGCATCTGATCGCGAGTGCGCATCAGCAGCGCGCGTTGCTGATCGACCTGAACCAGCTTTACGGCGACGCCGCGTTTCTCGTCACCGGCGAAACGCCGCCGTCGACGCTCGAACAACTGAGCGCGCAGGTCGATCGCATGGACGTCGCGTTCTTCGAGGCGAGCGTCACGCACGCCGGCCCGCGCTTCGACATTCTCGCGGGCGCGGGCGATCCGGTGAAGGCGGCCGAAATTCGCGCGGAACGGCTGGAATGGATTCTCGGCGTGGCCATGCCGCGCTACGACTTCGTGATTCTCGATCTCGGGCCGAGCATCAATCCGGTGTCGATGCTGGCGCTCGATCGCAGCAGCGAGATTCATGTTGTCTTGCAGGCGAGCATGCCGCATCTGCGCGCGGGACGGCGTCTGCTCGACATCCTGCACGCACTCGGCTATGCGCAGGACAGCCTGCATCTCGTGCTCAACCGCCTCACGCGTTACGACGACGCCGCGCGCGAGGCCGCGCCCGACGTGCTCGGCATCAAGCCGCAACTGACGATCGCCGACGACGCGCGCGCGGTCAGCGAAGCCATCAACCACGGCGTGCCGATTGCCGAAGCCGCGCGCAGCAGCACCGTCACGCGCAGCCTGCAAACGCTCGCCGCCGACATCGTCATGCCGCAGCGCGCGAACGGCGGCGCACGCGTCAAGCGCGAGTCGATGCTCGCCCGCTTCGTCGGCCGCCAGGGCACGCCGAAGCTCGGCACCCTTTAACGGAGACCCGTCATGTCGCTTCGTGAACAGATTTTTTCCCAGCGCATCGAACCGGCGCTCGCCGAGACGGCGAAAAGCGGCGCGGGCGTCGCCACCGCATCGGCCGCCTCGGCGGCGGTCGCCGCAGCCGCAGCGGCTGCCTCGATCAAGTCGGACGCCTATCGCAAGCTCAAGTACGAGATGCATCAGGCGGTGCTCGAACGTGTCGAGCTCGAACGGCTCACGCGCCTGCCGCAGGATCAGATCCGCCAGGAGATCGCCACGCTGATCGCGCGCATGCTCGAAGAGCAGAAGGCGCCCGCCAGCGATCTCGAACGCCGCCAGCTCGCCATCGACGTCTACGACGAGATGTTCGGCTTCGGCCCGATCGAGGTGCTGCTGCGCGATCCGGGCGTCTCGGACATTCTCGTCAACACCGCGCGCCAGACCTATGTCGAGCGCAAGGGGCGCCTCGAACTCACCGACGTTACGTTCTACGACGATGCCCATCTGATGAAGGTGATCGAGAAGATCGTCTCGCGCGTGGGCCGCCGGATCGACGAATCGAGCCCGATGGTCGATGCGCGCCTGCCGGACGGCTCGCGCGTGAACGCGATCATTCCGCCGCTCGCGGTCGACGGGCCGCTCGTTTCGATCCGCCGCTTCGCCGTCAAGCCGCTCATGATCGAGGACCTGGTCGCGCTGCAAACGCTGACGCCGCCGATGGCCGACGTGCTCAACGGGCTCGCGCGCGCGAAGATCAACATGCTCGTCTCGGGCGGAACGGGCAGTGGCAAGACCACGCTGCTCAACGTGCTCTCGGCCTTCATTCCCGACGACGAGCGCATCGTCACGATCGAGGACGCCGCCGAACTGCAACTGCACCAGACCCACGTGCTGCGGCTCGAAACGCGTCCGCCCAATATCGAAGGACGCGGCGAGATCACGCAACGCTCGCTCGTGCGCAACGCGCTGCGCATGCGGCCCGACCGCATCATCCTCGGCGAAGTGCGCGGCGCGGAAGCGCTCGACATGCTCAACGCGATGAACACCGGTCACGAAGGCTCGCTCGCGACGATCCACGCGAACACGCCGCGCGACGCGCTTACGCGGCTCGAAAATATGATCAATCTCGGCGGGCTCGCATTGCCGCCGCGCACGATGCGCCAGCAGATCGCCTCGGCGATTTCGGTGGTCGTGCAGGTCGCGCGCCTGACCGACGGGCGTCGCCGCCTCATGAGCATTTCGGAGATCACCGGCATGGAAGGCGACGTCGTCAACATGCAGGAAATCTTCACGTTCAAGCGTACCGGCGTCGACGGGGCGGGCAACGTGCAGGGCCACTTCTGCGCGACCGGCGTGCGGCCGCGCTTTAGCGACCGGCTGGCGGCGTTCGGCGTGAATCTGCCGGATGCGGTGTTCGATCCGGGCCGCCGTTTCGACGTGGCCTGAGCGCGAGGAGAACGCTATGAACACTACGTTCCTCACCGCCGCCGTGTTGCTGTTCGTCGCGGTGGTCATGAGTTGCCAGAGCGCCTGGGTCTGGTGGAACGGCCGCCACGGCGCAGCCGCGAAACGGCTCGCCGCGCGCCTCGAAGCGTTGACGGCGGGCAGCACGTCGCGCCGCGAAGCGCTGTCGATCCTCAAGGCGCGCCGCCTCGGCGCGGCCACGCCGCTCGCACGCGCGCTGCCGTTCCTGCGCTCGCTCGACGCGTGGCTCATGCAGTCGGGCCTGCCGTGGTCGCTCGGGCGCCTCGGCGCGACCTGCGCCGCCTTCGCGCTGATCGCGATGCTGGGCGCGTCGCTCGCGCGTGTGCCGCTCGCGGGCGCGTTCGGCGCGGCGCTGGCGGGCGCACTGCTGCCGCTGCTCTACGTGCGCCGCCATCGCGCCCGCCGCCTGCGTCACTTCGAGCGTCAGTTGCCCGATATCTGCGACATGCTGGCGCGCGCGCTGCGCGCGGGCCATGCGTTCTCCAGCGCGATCGACATGGCAGGCACCGAGTTCGCCGAACCGGCGGGCGGCGAATTCCGCATCACCTTCGACGAGATCAATTACGGCGTCTCGCTCAACGACGCGCTGGCCGGTCTCGCGACGCGCATGCCGGTGCGCGATCTGCGCTACCTCGTGATCGCGGTGCTGATCCAGCGCGAGACCGGCGGCAATCTCGCCGAACTGTTCGACAGCATCGCGTGGCTGATCCGCGAGCGCTTCAAGCTGTTCGACAAGGTGCGCGTGCTGTCGGCCGAAGGGCGGCTTTCGGCGTGGGTGCTCGGGATGCTGCCGATCGGCTCGGCGGTGCTCATCAGCATTGTCAATCCGACGTTTCTCGATGTGTTCTGGAACGACCCGGTGGGTGTCCGGCTGCTCGACGGCATCGTGATCTCGATGATCTGCGGGGCCGTCTGGATTCGCCGCATCGTGCGTATTCGCGTGTGAGCGCGGGGCGCAGGCCGGATCGCACATCACCAGCAATCGCCCATATCAATCACCGATCAAGACGGGGGATCACCATGCAATCGCTCGAACTCAAACAATGGCTCGTGTTGATCGGGCTGTTCGGCGGCGTGTTCGCGCTCACGCTGAGCGCGCTGTTCGTCTTCATGCCGCGCACGTTGCAGCGGCGCGCGGAGCAGGCGGCGGGCGCACGCTTCGCGGGCAATGCCGCCGACGCGGGCGAGCAACGCGACAAGCCGGTGTGGGTCGAGCGCTTCGCGCAGATGTCCGCGCCGCTCTCGAAGCTTTCCGCGCCCGACGAAAACGGCGACGTCTCGGCGCTGCGCGTGCGCCTGATGAACGCCGGCTGGCGCTCGCCGGGCGCGGTCGCGGTGTTCCTCGGCGCGCGCACGGCGCTCGCGCTCGCGCTGCCGCTGGCGGCTTCGCTCTCGCTCGTCGGCACGACGTTGCGCCCGAACACGGCGGTGCTGCCGCTCTCGCTCGTAGCGCTCGCGGGACTCGGTTATTACCTGCCGGGATTCGTGCTCAGGCGCTGCATCGCGCGGCGTCGCCGGCAGATTTTCGAAGACTTTCCGGATGCGATCGATCTGATGACGGTGTGCGTGGAAGCCGGTCTTGGCCTCGACGCGGCGATGATGAAAGTGGCCGAGGAAATCCGGCCGCGCAGCCCCGTCGTCGCCACCGAACTCGACCTGATGCTGCTCGAAATGCGCTCCGGCTTTTCGAAGGAGCAGGCGCTGCGCAACTTCGCGATGCGCACCGGCGTGGAGGACATCGACGGCTTCGCGACCATGCTGATTCAGGCCGAGCGCTTCGGCACCAGCATCGGCACCTCGCTGCGCGTGCTGTCCGATACGCTGCGCACGCGGCGGCGCATGCGCGCCGAGGAATCGGCCGCGAAGATCGCGCTGAAGCTGCTGTTTCCGCTGATGTTCTGCATCTTCCCCACGCTGCTCGCCGTGCTGATGGGCCCGGCGTTCATCCACATCTTTCGTGCGCTGTCGCCGAGCCTCGGGGGAGGCTGAGGCTTGCAGCGGTGTGCTGTGTTGTGATGTGAAGTGTGCCCTTTGCCGGCCGTCACGCGATCAGGACGCGTGCGCCGGCATCTTTTTCTGTTATCAGGGCGCGTGATAGGGCTGATCAGCAATCCGGATTGGACACGCCGCGATGCAGCGCTGAAGATGCGTGATGCGGCATGACTAGCGGTCAATCACTCGGATTGATAAACGCTGATTAACGGCCCGCGATCGCGTGGTGCAGGGCCGCTTGCGGCGCGTCCGCGGGTGCGGGCGTCTGGCCCAGACTGGCGCGGATATACGAATGCTCGGTGCTGCGAATATGCGTGCGCAACTCCGTGCACGCCTTCTTCACATTGCCCTCGCGCACGAGTTCCATGATGTGCGCATGGGTGTCCTGGCAGGAATCGACGGTCTCGTCGGCCACCGAGAGGCGCGCGCGCAACGCGTGAATCTTGTCGGCGACGAGCTGATACGCCTGCTGCACATAACCGTTCCCGCATGCAGCGACGATCGCGCCATGAAACGCGGCGTCGTGATCGCGCGCGCGTCCGTCCTGCGTGCCGCCCGCGGGCGCGAGCGCTTGCGCCAGCGCGTCGGCGAGCGCGGCGCTATCGGCCTTCATTGCCAGTTCCAGCGCCGACGATTCGACGATCTCGCGAAAGCGGCAAATCTCGCGCACCTGCTCCACGGTCGGCTGGAACACGTAGGTGCCGGATTGCGGCTGCACTTCCACGAGCCCTTCGAGCTTCAGTTGCACCAGCGCCTCGCGCACGGGCGTCTTGCTCACGCCGAGCTGCCCGGCAAGCACGTTCTCGGACAGCTGGCTGCCGAACGCCAGATGGCCGTCGACGATCGCGCGACGGATGCTTTCTTTCGCAATAGCCGTGAGGGACTTCGGGCGCACCCCCAGTTTTTCGATACTCATGGTCAGCCAGTGGGCGTATGGACCGGCGCGCGACAGCCTGGAGGCTGCTCGCCGATGCCGTGACGGGGACGTGGGCGTCGCGTTCCGCCGAAACCCGGCGTCGCATCGCAATGATCCGAAATATAGCACGCCCCCTTGTCGTATTGAGATCTGCAATCTAAGATATCAGTTGTCCGGAGCGCGAACCGGCCGGGTTCGGCAGGCGGCGCGCACGGCGACCGAAGAAAGCAAACGAAGAAGTCAAACGAGAAAGACAGACCGGAGGAGATGCTTCATGCAGGAGATCAACAACAAAGCGGCGAGGCTGTTGACGAGCCGACGCTGGATGAGCGCGCTGCTGGCCGGCGCGGCGCTGATGACGGCGGCGGGCGTGCAGGCCGCGTCGGACGGGCAGGGCGCACAGGCGGAACCCGCCGTGCCGAAGCTCGAAGTCGTGGCGCAGTGGAACCGCTTGCCCTACGACCTCGGCGACCCGAAAGCCGAGCAGGCCTACGACGCGAATCAGACCTACAAGAAGGTGCTGCTGCAAGGCGTCAAGCTCGACTCGAAGGGCAATATGTATGTGAGCACGGCGCGCTGGGGCGGCCCCGAAGTGCCGGCCACGCTCTCGAAGCTCGTGAAGAAGGACGGCCAGTGGGAACTGCAGCCGTTCCCGAGCCTCGCGATGAACAAGGTCGGCGACCCGCAGGCGCTGCAATCGGTGCTGGGCTTCGAGATCGATCGCAACGACGTGATGTGGATTCTCGACCAGGGCCATATTGCCGGTCAGCCTTCGGCGCCGGGCGCGGAAAAACTCGTGCTCTGGGACCTCAAGACCAATCGCGAATTGCAGAGCTACGACTTTAGCGACGCCGATTCCGACAAGAAATGCTCGTTCCTCAACGACGTCGTGGTCGATAACGACCGCGACTTCGCCTATATCACCGACTCGGGCATCTTCTGCGATCACCTGCACGGCGGCCTGATCGTCTACGACCGCAAGCACAATCGCGCGCGCCGCGTGCTCGATCAGACCGTCTTCACGACGGACGAAGCGGGCTTCCAGTTCCGCATCGACAACCAGAACGTGCTGAGCAAGACGCCGATGCGCACGGGCGCGGACGGCATCGCGCTGTCCGGCGACAAGAAAACGCTCTACTGGACCAATCTGTCCGGCCACACGCTGTATTCGCTCGACACCGCGCTGTTGCGTGATTTCAGCACCAGCGAGTCGGCGCTGCGGACCTCGGTCAAACGCGTGGCCACGCTGCCGTCGAACACCGACGGCATGATCGCCGACCGCGCGGGCAACCTCTATATGACCGCGCTCGAAATGAACGGCATCATGTATCGCGATGCGAAGACCGGCAAGATTTCGACCTATGTGATTCATCCCGAGATGGTCTGGCCCGACACGATGAGTTGGGGTCCGGACGGCAATCTCTACGTGGTCGCGGGCCATCTGAATCTGTGGGTCGACAACGCGATGGATTTCGATCATCCCGCCGTGCCGAATTTCCGCATCTGGAAGGTGCAGGCGCACGGCCGCAGCTATAGCGCGCAGTAAAGACGCAGCAAAGCCGCAGTAACGCATTTGCAGTGACCGCAGTAAAGCGGGCCGCGCGGCCGGAGTTCTGCACTCCGGTTGCGCGCGCCCAGGCAAACTCGCGCGCGTTCGGGCGTTGATCGGCTTCAATCAGCTTCGGGCGCGCGCAGTCGTGGAGGCAGGCAAGGGTGGAAAGCAGAAGTCTCGAAGAGGATCGCGGCGCGCCGCGCAAACGCGTGGTCGTGATCGACGATGGCTACGGTTCGTATGAAACGGAGCAACGGATTCTGGCGGCGGTGAATGCCGACGTCGTGGTGCTGCCATGTCGCGGCGACGCTGCGCGCGTGCGCGAAGTGGCCGCCGACGCCGACGCGCTGCTGGTGCGCGAATCGCCCGTGAACGCTGCCGCGATCGCGGCGATGCAGCGTTGCCGCGCGATCGTGCGTTATGGCATTGGCGTCGATAACGTCGATCTCGACGCCGCGCGCGACAAGCGCATCTACGTGGCGAACGTGCCCGATTACGGCGTGGAAGAGGTGAGCGATCAGGCGCTCGCGCTGCTGATGGCGGTCGCGCGTTACACGGTGCGCCGCGACGGCGCGGTGCGGGCGGGCGCGTGGAATGTGTCGCGCGAGCAGAAGATGTATCGCATCGCCGGTCGCACGCTCGGTCTCGTGGGTTACGGGCGCATCGCGCGCGCGTTCGAGCGCAAGATGCGCGGCATGGGCGTGGCGCGCGTGCTCGTGTATGACCCGTTTCTCGATCCCGCGAAAACGCCGGGCGTCGAATGCGTGGATCTCGACACGCTCTGCGCGGAAAGCGATTACATCTCGCTGCATTCGCCGCTCACGCCGGACACGCGCAAGCTCATCAACGCGGCGCGTCTCGCGCGTATGAAGCCGACGACGATACTCGTGAACACCGCGCGCGGCGGCCTGATCGACGAAGCCGCGCTGATCGACGCGCTGCAACGCCGCGCGATCTTTGGCGCCGGTCTCGACGTGTTCGAAAACGAGCCGCCGCGCGCCGATCATCCACTGTTTGCGTGCGAAAACGCCGTGCTCTCCGATCACACCGGCTGGTATTCCGAAGATTCGGTGGCGGAATTGCAGACCAAGGCCGCGCAGGAAGTGGCGCGCGTGCTGGGCGGCGATCAGCCGAAACACTGGGTCAATCCGTGGAGCGCTGTTTAAGCGTACACGTCAAGCACACAACTCAAGCGCATTCGCGCACCACGAAGGCAGACGGCGGCACCTGATTTTCAGGCGCGGCTGTTATTCAGTTAATTAGTCATGCTATTGAAAGTATGAAACAAGGAGTGAAGTTTATGGAACTGCAAGCGCTCATCAGCGGATTCGAAAAAGTGGCGACGGCCTCGGTCGCCGACGCGGTGGACCTGATCGCGGGCCGCCGCGGCTTTATGGATCAGGCGATCAAGCCGCGCATCAACGAACGCAAGATCGTCGGTCCCGCCGTTACGATCCTCGAAGCGCCCACGCACGAAAAAGTCCCGCCGCAGCATGCGCTCGACGCCATCGACGAATCGCCGGAGGGCAGCGTGATCGTGATCGGCATCTATGGCGAGCCGAATGTGGCCGTGTGGGGCGGTCTGATGACGGCAGGCGCGGTGGCCAATCGCCATGCAGGCGCGATTCTCGACGGCGGCGTGCGCGACATCACGGAAATTCGCCGCGACTACGATTTCCCGGTGTATTCGCGCTCGGTGTCGCCGGGCACGACGGTGGGCCGCTTCACGACACTCGCGGCGAATATCGAAGTGGAATGCGGCGGCGTGAAGGTCAACGCGGGCGACATCATCGTGGCCGATATCGACGGCGTGGTGGTTGTGCCGCGCGAGCACGCGGAAGCCGTGCTCAAGATGTCCGAGGAGATCGACGCGCGCGAACTCGAGCAGGCGCGCCTGATCATCGGCGAAAAGTCGCTGCGCAAGGGACTCGCGAAATATGGCCGCATCTGACGTGAAGCCGGCCGACACGCCTGCGATCCTCGCGCTTGGCGAGCCGATGATCGAGTTCAACCAGTCGGCCTCCGACGACGCGCGTCAGTTCCTGCAAGGCTTCGGCGGCGACACGTCGAACTTCTGCGTGGCGGCGGCGCGCCAGGGCGCGAGCGTCGGCTACGTCACGCGCCTCGGCGACGACGCGTTCGGCAAGCTGTTCCTCCATCTGTGGCGCGCCGAAGGCGTGGACGTGCAGGGCGTCGCGAGCGATGCGCAGTCGCACACGGGCGTCTATTTCGTGACGCACGATGCGAGCGGCCACGCGTTCAGCTATCTGCGCAAGGATTCGGCGGCGAGCCGGATGTCGCCGCAGACGCTGCCGCGCGATCTGCTGGCGGGCACGCGCTTCCTGCACGTCTCGGGCATTTCGCAGGCCATCAGCGCGAGTGCCTGCGATGCCGTGTTCGAAGCGATCGCCGTCGCGCGGCAGGCTGGCGCGGCGATCTGCTACGACCCGAACGTGCGGCTCAAGCTCTGGCCGCTGGCGCGGGCGCGCGCGGTGATCGAAGCGACGGCGCGCGAAGTCGACTATATGTTGCCGAGTCTCGAAGACGCGCAAACGCTTACCGGCCTGAACGACGCCGAGGCGATCGTCGCGCATTACCTCGCGCTGGGCGTGCGCGTCGTGTGCCTGAAGCTGGGCGGCGACGGCGTGCTGGTCGCGCGCGGCGAGCAGCGCACGCGCATCGCGGGCCATGCGGTGAACGTGGTCGATGCAACGGGCGCGGGCGATTGCTTCGATGGCGCCTTCGTCGCGCGTCTCGCGGCCGGTGACACGCCCGAGGACGCCGCGCGTTACGCCAACGCGGCGGCGGCGCTCTCGACGCAAGGCTTCGGTGCGGTGGCGCCGATTCCGCGTCCGGACGCCATTGCCGCGCAGCTGAAAAACTGAACGGTGCATGACCGGCGCGCGCTGCGAACGTGGCGCGCGCCAATCACAATTTCGTCAACGAATAAAGCAGCGTCACAAGCTGGACAGAGGTGAGGAGACACCCATGAGCACCGATATCGCGCTCGAAAAGCGCACCATGAGCAAGGTCACGCGGCGTCTGATGCCGTTTCTGATCCTGCTGTACTTCTTCGCGTTCCTCGATCGCGTGAACGTCGGCTTTGCCGCGCTCACGATGAACCGCGATCTCGGCCTGACCGCCTCGCTGTTCGGCTGGGGCGCAGGCATTTTCTTCATCGGTTATTTTCTGTTCGAAGTCCCAAGTAATCTCGCGCTCGCCAAAACGGGCGCGCGGATCTGGCTGGCGCGCATCATGATTACGTGGGGCATCGTCTCGGCGTGCGGCGCGCTTGTCAAGGGACCGGCCAGCTTCATGACGCTGCGTTTCGTGCTGGGCGCGGCCGAAGCGGGCTTCTTTCCGGGCGTGATTCTCTATCTGACGTTCTGGTTTCCCTCGCGTTATCGGGCGCAGATTATCGGGCTGTTCATGCTCGCGAATCCGGTATCGACGGCGCTCGGCTCGATCGTCTCCGGTTTCATTCTACGCATGGACGGCTTGCTCGGCGTGGCGGGCTGGCAGTGGCTGTTCATCCTCGAAGGCATGCCTTCGGTGGTGATGGGTTTCATCACGCTGCGCTATCTCAGCGATGCGCCTTCAAAGGCGCGCTGGCTCGACGCCGACGAGCGCGACTGGCTCGATCGGCAGATCAGCAGCGAAGCGGCGGAACGCGCGCGCAAGCACAAGCTCTCGCTTGGCCAGACGCTGATGAATCCGCATGTGCTGCTGCTCGGCCTGATCTATTTCCTGATCGTGACGGCGAATAACGGCCTCGTGCTCTGGCAGCCGCAGATCATGAAGGCGCTCGGTCTCGCCGAGCATTGGGTCGGGCCCGTGAACGCGATTCCGTTCGTGGTCGGTGCGATCACCATGCTGGTTTGGGGACGCCTCGCCGACCGGCGCGGCAAATACCGCATCGACCTCGCCTGTGCGTGCACGGTCGCGGCGGTGGGGCTGGCGCTCGCGGCATCGTCGACGCAACCGCTCATGGTGATCGCAGGCCTCGTGCTCGCGGCGGTAGGCGGTTATGGCGCGCTGCCCGCATTCTGGGCCTTGCCCACCACGTTCCTTTCGGGCACGGCAGCGGCGGCCGGTATCGCGCTGGCGAATTCGATCGGCAATCTGGGCGGTTTCGCCGGGCCCTATCTGATCGGCTATGTGCGCTCGACGACTTCCGGCTACGGCTACGGTCTCGCGATGCTCGCCGTCGCGGCGCTGCTCGCGGGTCTGATCAGCCTGTGCGCGCGCGGTCCTTCGGGCAGCGACGAAGCGGAGGCCTTCGACGGCCAGATCGACGCGCACGCGCATCGCCCGTCACGCGGTCATTGACGATAAACGACGGATGATAAAAACGCCCGCGACGCCGTTTGGAGCACGGCGGAGCGGGCGTTATTTTGTTTGATCGGAGCGGAAGATCTGGCGGCAGAGGTGCGCGTTCAGCGCTCAGCGCGCCGCAACCGGTCCGAGCCGCGCGGCAATCGTGCGGCACGCCGCAAGCAGCGGCTCGATGTAATGGCGTTGCGCGTCCGCCTCGCGGCGGAACATCGGCATGCTGATGCTGATGCAGCCCGCCGCGCGTCCGTCCGCGCCGCGAATCGCCGCGCCATAGCACCAGATCGACTGTTCGTTTTCCTCGCGGTCTTCCGCGTAGCCGCGTTGCGCCGTGAGTTCGATTTCGTGGCGGATCGCGTCGAGATCGGTCATCGTGTGTTCGGTGAAGCGCGTGCGCGGCGCGCGTTCTAGCAGCGGTTCGCGCTCGGCGGCCGTGAGCGTCGCGAGCCACGCTTTGCCGACCGAACTCGACGTCAGCGACACGCGCGTGCCGATGCGCGAAGCCATGCGCACCGCGTGCGGGCTTTCGAGCTTCTCGATGTAGACCATTTCGCCGTCGCTCGGCACCGCGAGATGCACGGTTTCCGAGGTGGCGTTGCGCAGCTCCATGAGCGCGTCCACGGCCGCGATACGCAGATCGGAGCGCTCCCAGGCCCGGCTCGCGAGATTGACGAGGCGCGGACCGAGCCCGAACGTATTGCCGCCGCCATGCGCCACCACCAGCCCTTCGGCCTGCAAGGCCGCGACGATGCGATGCACGGTCGGGCGCGGATAGCCGCTGGCCGTCGCGAGTTTCGCGACATTGGGCGGCGTTTCGGCGTCCGCGATCAGTTGCAGGACCGCGATGAACTTCGAAAACGCGGCGGCGCCCGCCACCGCCGTGGCAGCAGAGGGCACGGCGAATGAAGCGGGCGGAGCGGACTTTTCGGAATTCGACATCGGCGAACGAGGAGGCGGAAATGCGGGCAATCAGTCAGGCCGCGAGGCCACGGGTCGCGCCATTATGCCCGCAAACCCGGCGTGCGAAAATCCGCGTCGCCGGGCCGCGATGCGCGCGCGATGCCCGTGCGTTCACACGCTCACGCGCAGAGATAGCCGCCGTCGATCGGCACGATCGCGCCGGTCATGAACGACGCGGCCGGCGAGCACAGGAACGCCGCCACGTTCGCGACTTCTTCGGGCAGGCCCCAGCGCTTCATCGGCGTGCGTTCGAGAATGCCTTGCGAGCGGCTGCTGTCGTCCTGCAAGGCCTGCGTGAGCGGCGTTGCGATCCAGCCAGGCGCGATGGCGTTGACGCGAATCGAGTCCGCCGCATAGGCAATCGCGAGCGAGCGCGTGAGCTGCGCCACGCCGCCCTTGCTCGCGCTATAGGCGGGCACGAGTCCGCCGCCGAAGAAACTCAGCATCGACGCCGTATTGACGATGCAGCCCGACGACGCCTTCAGCAACGCACGCGCGCTCGAACACACGCGCATCGTGCCGTTCAGATTGATGTCGAGCACGCGCTCGAACACCTCGATTTCGTGCTCTTCCACGCGGCTGATGACGCCCGCGCAGTTCACGACGATGTCGAGCCGATCGCAGGTGCCGATCAGGGCGGCGACGTCGTCGGAGGAACGCACGTCGAGATTGGCGCGCTGCACGCCGGCGTCGAGCGCGTCGGGCGTGCCTGCGGGCGGCGGCAGGCCGGCCGCGACCGTGCGCGCGCCGAGTTGCGCGAGGCGGTTCGCAATCGCCGCGCCGATGCCGGAGAAGCCGCCCGTGACGAGCGCGACTTTGCCTTCGAGAAGATTGCTCTGGAATGTCATGATGATGTCCGGTGTGTATCGGTATGTTCGAGAAAAGTGCCTGAAATCAGGTGGTTTGCGCGGCGGCGGCGTGGGTTGCGTCGTCGGGTTTCACTTCCTTCACGACGAACAGATAGACGAAGGCCGCAGCGAACGCGATGGCGGCGCTGATGAGCAGCGCGTTGACGAACGAGTGTGTCTGATCGACCACGATGCCCGTGATGACGGGCGCGAACGAGCCGCCGAGATAGCCGCCGAAGTTCTGCATGCTGCCGAGCGACGCCACCAGATGACGCGGCGCGGCGATGCTCACGAGCGCCCACGCGCTGCCGCTGGCGAGATTCACGAAGAACATCGCGAGCGAAACGTAGGTGATGGCGAGCGCCGTGCTCGGCGTGTAGGCGGCGGGCACCGTGAACGCGGCCGCGCCGATCAGCCCGACGCACACCGGCCACTTGCGGCTGCGAATCGGCGCGACGCCGCGCTTGAGCAGGTAGTCGGCGATAAAACCGCTGCCCGCCATGCCGATCGTGCCGAACACATAGGGAATCGCGACCAGCCAGCCCGTGTGCGCGATGCTCAGGTGGCGCTCTTTCTCCAGGTAGCCCGGCAGCCACGTGAGGTAGAGCCAGACCATGTAGATCACGCCCATGAAGCCGAAAATCATGCCCCACGTGTTGCGCAGTTTGAGCAGCATGCCCCATTCGGCAAAGCTGATGCCTTTCGCGCGCGGCGGCTCTTTCGCGCCGTCTTCGAGCCACGCGGTTTCGTCGGCGCTCAGCGCGACCTGATCGCGGTTGCGATAGACCGCATACCAGCCGATCGACACCAGCACGCCGAGCACGCCCATGATGACGAACATCGGACGCCAGCCGAACGACAGCATCAGCACGGTGAGCAGCGGCGGCGCGATCATCGGCGCAATCGTCGACGAGGAAATGAAGGTGCCGGTTGGTCCGCCGCGCTCGCGCACCGCGAACCACTCGTGAATCACTTTCGCGCCTGCGGGAAAGAGCGGCGCTTCGGCCACGCCGAGCACGACGCGCGCGATGAGAAAGTGATTGAGTGTCTGGATGAAGCCGCCCGTGACTTGCGCGACCGACCAGACCAGCATGCCGAGCCCGAGCATCACGCGCGAGCCAAAACGGTCGAGCAGAGCGCCCACCGGCAACTGCGCGAACGCATAGGCAAGCGAAAACGCCGAGAGCAGCAGGCCCATTTCCGACGCGTTCAGATGCAGTTCCTGCGCGACCGAATGATTGGCGATCGACAGCGTGCTGCGGTCCAGATAATTGACGATGCCGGCCACCGTGAGGAAAGCGACGGCGACCGTCTGGATGCGTTTGAGCCGGGGCGATTTGGTCGGCATGGCTCGTCTCCTGAAAATTGTAATAAGTGCCGGTCGGATCGCGCGTTGCGGGTTCGAAACCTGCGTCGAACTCAGTAAGTCGCGCGTCCGCCGGATAGGTCGAAGGTGGCGCCGGTGCTGAACGTGCAGGAATCGGAGCATAGCCACAGCACGAGATCGGCGACTTCCTGCACGGTGCCGAGGCGGCCGAGCGGGCTCTTGTCGATCATCGTCTGCACGTGCGCGGGCGACATCTGTGCGAGCAGCGGCGTGTCCACGGCGGCGGGTGCGATCGCGTTGACGAGCACGCCCGTCTGCGCGAGTTCCTTGCCGAGCGATTTGGTCAGCGCGATCACACCGGCTTTCGCGGCGCTGTAGGCCGAGGCATTCGGCGTGCCTTCCTTGCCCGCGAGCGAGGCCACGTTGACGATGCGGCCCGCGCCCGCGTTGCGCATCGCCGGCACGACATGCCGGCACACGTGATACGTGCCGAGCAGATTCACGTCGACGATGTGCTGCCATTCGTCGGGCGAATAAGCGTCGAGTGGCACGGTCGATCCGGCGAAACCCGCGTTGTTGACCAGAAAATCGATGCGCCCGAATTCGGCGAGCGTGGCGGCCAGCGCGGCGTCGACGGTCTGCGCCCGCGTGACGTCCACTTCGACGTGACGCGGCGCATGCAGCGCGGACGTGTCGCCCGCGACGCGATCCCAGTTGACGGTGCGCGCGCCGAAGCTCGCGAAGGCGTCGCAGATCGCGCGGCCGATGCCGCCCGCCGCGCCCGTCACCACGGCCACGCGTCCGCTGAAGTCGTAGCGGGCCGCGCTCATCGGATGAACTGGTCCACGTAGTCTTCGCCGAGACCGACCGACGCGTAGTGCTTGCGGCACATGTCGATCTTCGTGAAGACGTCTTCGTAGCCCGTGTAGTTTCCGTACGGATCGCAATAGAACATCACGCCGTTCACCTGGAAGTAGGTGATCATTTCCTCGACGTCGTCCGGCACGTAGAGCGTGTGCGTCTCGCCCGGCGGTTCGTAGACGTAGCTGCCCTCGGTCGCTTCCCAGTCGTGTTCGAGATAGCGCCAGCGGCCCTTGAGAACCATGCCGTGGACCGCCTGCGGATGACGATGGCGGCTCAGCACGCCCGACTTGCGCACGCGCAGCAGGTTCATCCAGTAGCCCTGCGAGGCGTTCAGACAGAGCGGGCGGAACCACACGTTCTCGGCTTGCGGCACCCAGACGCGTTCATCGGTGGGAATGGCGGAAGGCACGACGATTTCCTGTTGCGCTTCCTTCGGAAACGGCAACTGATAGGGCGTCATCGGCGAAAAATCCTGGGTCGACATGCGGGGGGCTCCTTGTTGTTTGTCCATAATATGGACGCGCAGTCCACGATATGGTTGATTTTGAGCTAGATCAAGGAAGCGGGTCAATGCCAGGGTATGCCCGTAGAGGACGAGCGGCGGCGCGAGAGCATTTGTGTCGCCGTTCAAGTAGTTTAATTTGGCATCCGAAGTATTTGGGTGGCGGCTGTCATCACGCGAAGCATCGGGTGTCAGGCGTCAGGCGTCAGGCGTCAGGTGTCAGGCGTCAGGCGTCAGGCGTCAGGTGTCAGGCGTCAGGCGTCAGGCGTCAGGCGTCAGGCAAGCAGCGTCGTCAGTCCGACGCAGGCGGTAATCACGGGCGCGAGCGAGCGGAATCGGGCGGTCAGGTTCGCCAGCCGGTTGCCCGCCCACACGCCGAGCCAACCCATCAGCACGTAGAGCACGACGAGCATCGTGCAGATCCACGGCGCGATGTCCGTACCGTTTCGCGCGAGGACGGCCGAATAGATCAGCAGATTGTCGGTGCTCACGGAAAGAAACGCCGACACCATCACGCCCATCGAAAGCGTAAGCGGAACGACAGGCTGAGAAGACGCGGCGTCACGGCGCGAGCCGCGTGCGAGTTGCACGAGACCGATCGTCAGGGGCACGACGCCGAAGTAGCGCGACGGGATCGCCACCGAGTTGGCCGCGAGGAAAACCAGCAGGCTCAGCGCCACCACGCCTGCGCCGGTCGCGACGAATGCCGCGAATAACCGGAACGGTCTCGCGGAAGCCGAGAAGGCCAGAATGAGCGCGGCCGAATCCATATTCGTCGCGACAAAGGCCGCGAAAGTGGCCGAAAGGATGGTGAATGGCAGGGCGGTCACGCGGTGAATCCTGATGAACGAGGCGTCATTTTGAGGCCGTTGGCGCGCATCAGTCCAGTCGTTGCGCGTTGAATGGCGCTGCCATTGCGACGATTACATTTGCCTGAATTCAGCTTGCCATGACTGAAATAACGTTAGCTTTTTGGTGAAATTCCAACAGTTTCATCTGAATCAGAAAATTAAACGTCGACGCGTAAGCCCCGCGCAGACGCGTTTTGCGGCTGATGCACGATGAATTCCGATTTCTTCAATTGTGAATTTCAATCCCTGATTTCTCGCGACTTTTGATTAAACCTAGACTGCCCGTTCTGCTGCTGCCGAGTCGCGCTGCAGAACCGGTAAAGACCGCCATAGCGGCACGCCGGCAATCATTCTTATTAATTCAGTCAGTTTGGAAGGTTATCGATGAAGATCAAGAAGACCGTTATGGCGGTAGCAGCGGTGATGCCGCTTTTTTTCCTCGCGAGCGCCGCGCACGCTCAAAGCAGCATTACGCTTTATGGCCTCATCGATGAAGGTCTGAATTTCACCAGCAATGCGGGCGGGCATTCGGCGTGGGCGATGTCGAGCGGCGACACCGCAGGCAGCCGCTGGGGCCTGAAAGGCAGTGAAGATCTGGGCGGGGGCTACAAAGCGATCTTCAAACTGGAAAACGGCTTCAACATCAATACGGGCAAGCTTGGGCAGGATTCCAGCATGTTCGGGCGTCAGGCCTACGTGGGGCTGTCGTCGGACCACTACGGGACAATCACGCTGGGCCGCCAATACGATACGAGCGTCGACGACTACGGCTTCGCCAGCTTGACCGCCGCGGGCAACTGGGCCGGCGACATCTCCGCGCATCCGTTCGACAACGACAACGCGGATTGGGATTACCGCGTAAATAACGCCGTCAAATACGTGTCGCCGACGTGGCGCGGCCTCACGGGCGAAGCGATGTACGGCTTCAGCAACGAGGCGGGCGGTTTCGCCAACAACCGCATGTGGGGCGCGACGCTCAACTATCAGAACGGCAACTTTACGGCAGCGGCCTCGTATCTGAAGATGAACAATCCGGGCCTGACGACGACCGGCGCGATTCCGACCGGCGATCTCTTCGACGGCGCGTCGCAGCAGACAATCGGTCTCTCGGCGAGCTATCGTTTCCCGAAGGTCGCTGTTGCCGCCGCGTGGTCCCATGTCGACGTCTACGATCCGACCGGCAACGTGTGGCTGAACAACACGAGTCTGTCGAACGGCGCGAACTGGAATTCATGGAAGTTCGACAACTTCGAACTGAATTCGCAGTACTTCTTCACGCCGACGTTGTGGCTCGGAACCGCGTATACGTTCACGATGGCGCATCTTTCGTCGACGGCCGGCAGCTACGTGCCCAAGTGGCACCAGATCAGCGTCATGCTCGACTATGACCTGAGCAAGCGTACGTCGCTTTATGTTCAGGGCGCGTGGCAGCACGTGGTGAGCGCGCATACGGGTACGGACTTCGATGAGGCGCAGATTGTCGATGCGTCGGCCGGTGCATCGTCGGGCGTGAACCAGATGGTGTACCGCGTCGGGATCATGCATAAGTTCTGATGGTTTAGGTGAGGCTGTGTTCGGGCTCGGCTGGCTGGTTCGCTGGCTGGTCGGGCTTGGGTGCGGCGAGTTGCAGACTTACGAACTGTGCGGGTTGCGGTTTTGGGATCATAAAAATATATTGATTCCTGGCATCTTCGGGATGGTGTTGCGTGGGGTTGGTTCTCCATTATGAGCGCAGCGAGTGTCCAATGCGGCGGCCGGCACCCCAGGTCGATCCAGTTGGACGGGTTCATCGTGCTTTCTTCCCGGACAATCCAGTGGCCGCCGTCGCCGGCCCGGTGGGTGTTGTGCGGTTTCCCGCAGCAGTTGCATTACGACACAAAGCCGGACCACGAGAACGAGGTGCTAGCGGCGCGTCTGGTGGAGCTGGCGCACGAACGTCATCGGTTCGGCGACCGCCGGTTGCACGCCCTGGTGGACGCGAAGGCACACACGCCAATCACAAGCGAATTTATCGCTTGTACGGTGAAGCAAGGCTGACTGTGCGGCAGCGGCGCAGGCGCCACGGCGTAATGATTGAACGCGCGCAACTGGCGCTGCCGAAAGCGCCGAACGAGGTGTGATCAATCGATTTCGTGATGGACGCACTTGCCAACGGCCGGCGCGTGAAGTGCCTGACTGTCGTCGACGATTTCACGAAAGAGGCTGTCGACATCGTCGTCACCCAACGTCGTGCTCGCGGTTGGCAACAATCTCAACGACGTCGGGATGAGCGGATCGCGGGTAAAGCACCAAAGTAAATCCGCAATTGTGCTTGCACTTAGCGGGGAAGCCCTTGAAGTACTTCGCGCGCAAATTCTGGCGGTTTGGCTGAGAAGGGGGCGATTGATAAATGACGTGCAAAGCGTTCGATTGTGCGAAATGCGCGGTCGCGCGACGCCCTGTTACAGGCTTATCCACGTCTTGCTACTGGCATTTTCTGCACGAGAAGTGCGATTCTCCCAAGATAAGCAAGAGGATGATTGGCAAAGGCAATGCTTCGAGCACGCCATCGGTTTTGCTTCCTGCCCGCAGTTCCCGCAGACTCATGTGCGTGCATCAATCAAACACATTGGCGTCGGCGGTGGCTGGGCGGCAGTTGCGTCGTCGCCTTCCGCCCAGCCACCGCCCAGCGCGAGGTACAGCTTCACCGTTGCCAGTGCGGCGTCGGTTTGCGCCAGCGCCAGTTCGACCTCGCGCTGTAACGCATCGATACGTGCGTTGAGCGCATCCTCCAGCGTGCGCTGTCCGCCTTCGTACAATTGCCGGGCGCTCCGCGCGTTGCGGCGGGCGACGTCGAGCGAGGCTTCGAGGCGCGCGCTGCGCGCATCGAAGCCGTGACGTAGCCCGTACGCGTTATCCACTTCTTCAAGCGTCTGTAGCAGCGCCTTGTCATGCTGCGCGAGCGCGGCCTGCAAGCGCGCATCGTTTGCGGCGACGTTAGCGCGCAGTCGTCCCGCATTGAAGATCGGCAGGTCCGCGCCAACCCCGATGAGCCCGCCGGTGCCTGACAAGCCCGGCAATCCGTCCAGATGCACATGGCCGTCGAGGCCGATGAACGTGAGATAGAAGCGCGGAAAGAGATCGGCCTTCGCGCTGCCGAGCCGGGCCGCCTGCGCGCGCACGAGCGCGGCGCTCGCCCTCACGTCGGGACGGCGTTCGAGCACGGAGGAGGGCACTTCGCCCGCGGGCACGGGCGGGACTTCCAGCGTGCCGGGCGCTCCAAGCGGCGTGGCGTCCTGCGCGGCGCGGCCCGTGAGCACCGCGAGGCGCCGTTCGCGCACGGCGATCTCGCTCACGAGGAGTGGCCGCTGCGCCTCCGTGCGGGCAATCTGGTCGTCCACGCGGCCCAGGTCGTAGCGCGTTGCCTGACCGGCCGCGAAGCGTGCGTCGGCGTAGTTTCGCAATGCGCGCAGCGTGTCGAGAGTGCGGTCGAGCACCGCGAGCCGCCGTTGCAGCCCGCGCGCCGAGAGGTAGTTTTGCGCAACTTCCCCGGCGACCGCGATGTGCGCACCGCGCAGTTGCTCCTGCGCCGCATCGGCCATCGCGGAGGCGGCTTCGGCGTCGCTCGCGTGGCGTCCGAACACGTCGACTTCCCAGGTCGCGCTCACCCCGCCCGCCCAGGCGTCGAGGTCAGGCGAATCGTCGGGAGCGCCGGACGGATCGCGCAGATTGCCAAACCCGTGTGCGGCTCCCGCCTGTGCGGACAGCGACGGGTAGCGCACCGCATCGGCCATCGACGCGATCGCGCGCGCCTCGCGCACGCGTGCCTGTGCTGTGCGCAGGTCGTCGTTCGAGCGCAGGGCGGCCTCGACATAGCCCGTCAACTCGGGGTCTTGCCACGTCCGCCACCAGTTCGTGAGATCGGCGGCGGCGTGCGCGGAAGGCACTTGAGAGAAAGCGGCGGGAGCTTCGCGCTGCGGCGGCACGTCCACCTTGACGAGCGAGGTGCAGCCCGCAAGCGCGGCCACGAGGCACAGCGCGCAGGCGCGCAGCGTCATGGATGGGGGCGAGGGATAACGTGGACGAATCATCGCGGTTCAGCCTTGTTGCGCGAGCATGGAGCGAAAGCGCGCGAGTGCGAGCAGCAGAAAGAGAGCGCCTGCGGCACTCACGCCGGCGAGCTGAGGCCACACGATGTCGAGGCCCGCGCCCCGAAACAGGATGGCCTGGGTCAACGACACGAACTGGGTGGTCGGCAGCAGCTTCACGAACGGTTGCATCGCCACCGGCATGCTTTGCACCGGCGTGGCCGCGCCGGACAGCAGATACGCGACCGCGTAGGTCGGCACCGCGAGCAGGCCGAACTGGGGCATGGCGGGCGCGAGCGTGGCGAGCCACATGCCGAGCGCCGTGACGGAAAAGAGGTACAACGCGGTGCTGAGCGCGAAAAGCCCGAGCGAGCCCTCAAGCGGTACGCGCAGCCACAGGTTGACGACGAGCACGAGCGAGAGCAGCGAGACGACAAAAATGACGAGTCCATTCGCGAGGATCTTCGCCACAGCAATCTCGCTCGCGCGCACGGGCATCACAAGCAGGTGCTCGATTGTGCCGTGCTCGCGCTCGCGGATCACGGCCGCGCCCACGAGAATGATCGACAGCACCGTGATATTCACGACGATCTGCATGCTCGAGGTGAACCAGTACGATTCGGTGTTCGGGTTGAACAGCACATGCACCACCGCTTGCGCGGGCAATTGCGCCTGAGCGTTGCGCGCGTGCAGGAACGCGAGCGTTTCGGCAACGAAGATCTGCTGGAGATAAGCGGTGCCGAGTCCCGCCTGGGTCATCGCCGTCGCATCGACGAGCACCTGCACGCTGGGCGCGCGGCCCGCGAGCACGTCGGCTTCGAAGCGCGGCGGAATCTCGATCGCGAAGATGTAGGTGCCGCGATCGAGCGCCGCGTCGATGTCGCGCAGCTCGACGTCCACGGGTGGCCTGAAGTAGGGCGGCTGGATCGCCGCGCGCAGTTGCCGCGAAAGCTCCGAATGGTCGGCATCGACGATGGCGACCGACGCATTCGAGACTTCGGCCTTGATGCCTTTGGCGACTGAGTACACGGCAAACGTGAAGGCGAACGCGATCAGCGCCATCAGCGTGGCGTCGCCGAACAGGCTGAAGATCTCCTTGTGCGCGAGGCGGGCGACGTTTCGGAACCATTGCAGCATTGCCTATGCCTCCTGCTTCGGCAGCAGGCACCACGCGCCGAACAGATAGGCGAGCGCAAAGCCGAGCAGCGCGACATACATTGTGCCGAAGCTCTCCATGCCAAGCCCTTTCGTGAAGCTGCCGAGGCTCACGAGCTGGAACCACGAAGAGGGAAAACCGATGCCAGCCCAGTAGCTTGTGCCGGTGAGGGTGGAAACCGGGTAGAGCAGCCCCGAGAAGTTCACGGACGGAATGAGGCAGAGAATCGCTGTGCCGAAGATCGCAGCGACCTGCGAGCGAACGAACGTCGAAACGAGCAGGCCGAGCCCCGTGGCCGCCAGAACGAACAGCAGCGCGCCGATGGACAATGCAACGAACGAGCCCTTGAGCGGCACACGCAGCACTGTCACTGTCAGCATGACGAGCATCAGATAGCTCAGCATCGCAAGCGCCGCATACGGTATTTGCTTGCCGAGCAGGTACTCGCCCACACTCGCTGGGGAAGCGTAGAGGTTCGTGATCGAGCCCATTTCCTTTTCCCGCACGACGCCGAGCGCGGTCAGCATGGTGGGAATCAGGATCAGCGCGAGCATGATGATGCCCGGCGTGATGGCGTAGATGCTGCGGAACGTTTCGTTGTAGACAAAACGGGTTTCCACGCTCATCGGCAGCGTGGGCTGCGCGACGGGCGCGCGCGCCATCTGCGTGCTCACGTACTGCAGCAGCACGGCGTTCACGTAGGTGTCGATCGTCGCGCCCGGAAACGGGCTCGATCCGTCCACGTAGAAGGCGAGTTCCGGGCGGCGGCCGGCCAGCAGGTCGCGGCCGAAGTCAGGTGGAATTTCCACCACCAGTTGCGCGTCGGCGGTCTGTAAGAGTCGCCCGGCGGCGGCGTCGCTGCGCGCCTCGCCGGATGGCACGAAATAGTGCGAGCCCGCGAACTGCTCGATCAGTTCGCGGCTCGCCACGGTGCGGTCGCGGTCTAGCGTGGCGAAGCGCACGTTGTCCACGTCGAACGAGACGCTCCATGCGGCGGCGAGCAGCAGCACGATCGGGCCGAGCAGCGCGAACGCGAGCCGCAGCCGGTCGCGCGCGAGTTCGAGCGTTTCGCGGCGCGCGAATGCCCAGATGCGCGCGAGCTGCGGCACGGCGGCAAGCGCGCCCGCCATCCTGGACGCGCGGCGGGGCGCTTTTGCCGCCTTCCCTGCATCGGCGATCGGGGCTGCCGAAGCGGCGCCTTTCGCCGTGCCGGTGGATTGCGCCTCATCGCGATGCGCGTCTTCGAGCCAGGCGACGAACGCGTCTTCCAGCGTCGCCGCGTGGCGCGCTTCGCGCAGCGCCTCGGGCGTGCCGACTGCGAGCACGCGCCCGCGATGCATGAACGAGATGCGGTCGCAGCGTGCGGCTTCGTTCATGAAGTGTGTGGAGATGAAAATGGTCACGTGCGCTTCGCGCGACAACCTGGCCAGATGCCGCCAGAACATGTCGCGCGCGCCGGGATCGACGCCTGAAGTGGGCTCGTCGAGAATCAGCACTTCCGGCCCGTGCAGGCAGGCGGCGGCCAGTTGCAGCCGCTGGCGGATGCCGAGCGAAAGGCTGGCTGGCCGGTCGTCGGCATACGGCGCGAGTTCGAAGTCATTAAGCGAGCGTGTGACCGCGCTCCTCGCGCGCTCGCCCTCCATGCGGTAGAGCTTGGCGTGCAGTTCGAGGTTCTGGCGCACGCTCAATTCCTCGTACAGCGAGAACGACTGCGACATGTAGCCCACTTTCATACGCGTGCTCATGTCGGCGGCCTTCACGGGCTTGCCGAGCAATGTGGCCGTGCCTTCGGTGGCGTCCAACAGACCAGTCAGCATTTTCATCGTGGTCGTCTTGCCGCAGCCATTCGAGCCGAGAAAGCCGAAGATTTCGGCTCGCTCGATGCGAAAGCTCACGTGATCGACGGCGACGAACGAGCCGAAGCGCCGCGTCAGCCCGACGGCCTCGATTGCGGGCGGCCCCGCAATCTGCTCGCGTGGCGCGATGACCAGCTTGCCCGCATCCCCGCGCTTTTGTTCTGGCAGGAGCGCGACATAGGCGGCTTCCAGGTTCGGCGTCCCCGCGCGGCGCAGCACCGCTTCGGTGCTGTCGCTCACCAGCACGCGGCCGTCGTCCATGGCGACCAGATGCTCGAAGCGCTGGGCCTCTTCCATATACGCAGTCGCCACGATCACGCTCATGCCTGCGTGCTCATGCCGCAGGTCGTCGACGAGGGTCCAGAACTGCCGGCGCGACAGCGGGTCAACGCCCGTGGTCGGTTCGTCGAGGATCAGCAGGTCGGGGTTGTGCACGAGCGCGCAGCACAGGCCCAGCTTCTGCTTCATGCCGCCGGACAGCTTGCCCGCGGGCCGGTCGGGGAAGGGCGCAAGGCCCGTCGCGTCGAGCAGCCGGGCGATGCGACGGGCGCGCTCGGCGTCCGCGAGTCCGAACAGCCGCGCGAAGAAGTCGACGTTTTCGTAGACCGACAACGTTGGATAGAGATTGCGCCCGAGCCCCTGCGGCATGAACGCAATGCGCGGCAGCACGCGCTCCCGCGCATCTCGTACGCGCAGGTCCGTGCCGAGCGCGCTCACTTCGCCGTGCTGCACGCGCTTGACCCCAGCGATGAGACCGAGCAGCGTCGATTTGCCCACGCCGTCCGGGCCGATCAGGCCGATCGTCGTACGCGCGGGCAGGACCAGCGAGACACCGTCAAGCGCGCGTATCGCACCGTATTGGTGCGATACGCCGGCGATGCAGATCGCTTCGCCATCCTTACGAAGCGCCGTGACTTCGCCCTCAAGCCCCATCGCCTAGCTCCCGCGTACGGCGAGCGCCTGGGGCCACGGGCGCGACGGATCGACGCGCACATAGCCTTCGCCGGTCATGCCGCCTTTCAGGCGCGAGGCCAGCTTGCGCGCGACGTCGAGCGGCAACTGGAGCTTCACGCGGTACATGAGCTTCGCTCGCTCACTATCGGTTTCGACATACTTGGGCGTGAACTGCGCGTCGTCCGACACATAGCTGATGCGCGCGGCGATGGGCTCGCGAGGGAACGCATCGAGCACGATGCGGGCGTCCGCGCCGATGGCTAGCTTGCCCGCCTGCGGGCCGGGCAGAAAAATCGTGAAGTAAATGTCGTCGGGATTGAGCATCGACACCACGCGGCCGCCTGCCGGGAGCACCGTGCCCACCTCGACCACGCGATATTCGACGCGCCCCGCGAGCGGCGCGCGCACGATCGTGTCGTTGAGCACGGCTTGCATCCGCGCGACCTGGGCATCGGCCTCCGCTATGGCGGACTGCGCTTCGGCGCTTGCCGCGCGCGCGGCGCTTTCGCCCGCCTGCGCGCCTTCCAGCGCGAGACGGCGGCGATCGCGCTCGACTGGCGAAATCTGCGCATCGTCGAACAGTTTGATTGCCTGCGAAGATTCGAGCTGCGCGAGGCGCACCTGAGCGCCGCTTGCGTCGAGCTGGGCGGCGGCGCGGGTCGCGGCGTCCGCCGCGCGTTCGCGGATGGCCTTCGCCGCGTCGAGCTGGGCGCGCAGCTCGTCGTTGTCCTGACGGGCAACGACGGCGCCCGCTGCGAGCACGTCGCCCTCGTGCACCGGAAGGTCGACAATACGGCCGCCGTATTTCACCGCCACATCGACGCGCGCGAGTTCGAGCCGACCGTTCGCTTGCGCAACGTTATCAGGTAGACTCCGCCCCTGGTTGCGCTGCCAGACGACGGCGGCACCGATCGCCGCAACACTCGCGACTGCTGCGAGCGTCCAGACAAGCTTCTTGTTCATCAACTACCCTGCGTAGCGTGTTGAATGTGCCCCATGACATTCGCGCCATGAATATACGCTGGCCGCCGATTTCACGGCGCGCGAATGGCCGGCTATGACGCGAGAGGGCGCAAGAGGGCGCAAGAGGCATGGCCATTCGGTGTGCGATTGATCGCCCTCCGCCTAGCTAAACCAGCCCCGCCGCCTCGCGCAGCGTGCCGCCGTCAAGGAGTTCGATGGCGCGCGGGCCCCTGCCCGGAATCGCGCCTTCCGCTTCGAGCGCATTGAGCGCACGGCTCACCGTTTCGATCGTCAACCTTGCCACCGCCGGGTTGCGCGCTCACGTGCTCGACCCACGACAGGACGCCCGCGCGCCGCGCGCCGGGATGCTGCCTGGAGACGATAACGGCGACTCTGCGACGAGCGCAGCTCATGGCATAGTCTGCACAACAAGCCGCTGTTCAGGTGTGAATCACGTTCGAGTCTCGCCTCTAAAGCCTTGACGGGAATCTGTACGCAAGCAATGGGGGAAGCCGCCTGCGCGGTCGCGAAAGAGTTTCTGCAAGCGGTTGCTGCCGAATCGAACGATCCGAATCGTTCGATTGCCGAAGTGGCCCGCACGGATAGCCAGCGATTTCGTAAAGGTGAATTACTGCGCCACGCATTTATCCGGTCGGCGCTCACGTAGATGATCTCTCTGGCTGATCGCGGGATTTTCAAAGGGAAATCGAATTCGGTAGTTCGATTGACGCGTCACGAATTTGCGTAGCGCCAGCAAACCATCGACGTCATTTCAGAAGAGCAGGAACCATAAAATGAAACTCAGAGGTTTAGTCAGTGCGGCAAGCCTGGTTGCGGTTTTTGCCTGGAGCAGCCACGCGCAAGCTCAAGATAACAGTGCGCAAGCCCCGCAAGCTGCGTCACAACCGGCGTCCCTCACGAAAGCCCAACGCAAGGCTCAACGTCAAGCCGACCGAAAGCTGGCGAGAGCGGTTCGCGAAGCACTCACTCATACGAAGGGTTTGCAGACGGCTCAGATTAATGTGCTGTCCAAGAGCGGCAACGTCTCGTTGGTGGGCTCGCTGCCGGACGAAACGCAGATCCAGCTGGCTGGCGAGGTCGCCCAATCCGTTCCGGGCGTCGTGAAGCTGACTAACATGTTGCATATACGCGAAGCCGGACATTGATCGAGTGACCCTGTCTCGTTTCCACGTACAGCAAGTCATGCGGCGATCAATCCGGCCTCGCAGTCGACAGGCGTATGGAAGTCGATTGATGTGTGCAGGCGTTGCCGATTGCAACAGGCTTCGGTCCAATCGACGATGCCCAAGCGATCTTGGGCACTTGTTTCGTAGTGAAGCTGATAGATTCTTTCGACTTTAAGCGTCTTAAAGAAACTCTCCGTCGAAGCGTTATCCCACGCTGTTGAGGTGCGTGCAAAACTGACCCACTTGCGCTAGAAATTTGCATCGAAAACTGACCCACATGTTCAATACCTGCCTGGACGCCCAGGCAGGAGAACCGGCGTGATTACGGTGAGCATGTTGGCAAAGGTTCGGCGGATGCATTGCCGCGATGGCGTCCCGCTGAGCGACATCTCCCGGCGTACCGGCCTGTCACGCAACACCATACGGCGATGGTTGCGTGAGCCTCCATCAATCGGTGAGCCGAAGTATCCGAAACGAGACAGCAGCAGCGTTGTCGACTCATGATGGAGCCGTTGCGTCTTTGGCTTCTGGCGGATACGCGAAGGCCGAATCGCGAGCGGCGCTCGGCAAAGCACTAGGTGCCGGAGCCGCGCGCCAGAATGAGGCCTTTTCGGCCAGTCGCTGTGATCATGATGCCCTCGCTGCCAGGAGAAGAAAGGTAAGCGGGCCGGCCGGTGCCGGCGACGTGATTTCAATCGCGCTCGATGGCTCTCGCCACGACGACGAGGCCGCCCGCGTAGGCTGCTGCGATGACGGCGAAGCCGGCGGCGGTGGCGTGGCCCGGATCGACGCACGCATGCAGGATCACCGATGCGATCGCGACGCCGACGAGCGAACCGATCTGCCGGCTCGCATTGAGCGATGCGGCGGCGAGGTTGGCGTCCTCGGGGCGGGCCGCGTGCATGACGACGAGGTTCATCGCCGGGATGGCTTGGCCGGCGCCGAAGTTGGCGATACCGATGATGAGCGCGAGGGCCGGGTAAGGCAGTGCGTCGATGCCGACGAGCGCGGCGCTGCCGAGCGTCGCGAGTCCGAGCCCGGCGAGCAGCGTGCCGCGCGGACCGAGTCGTCGGCTGACGCGCGCGGAGGCGAGATTGCCGATGCCGAACATCGCCATCAGCGGGAATAGCTGAAAGCCCGTCACGAGCGCGCTCGATCCGCGTTCCTGCTGCAAATAGAGGCTGATCAGAAAGATCTCGGCGAGGATGCCGAAGTTGATCGCGAGCCCGAGCAGGCTGCCCGCCACGAAACGCCGTTCGCCGAGCAGCGCGCGCGACAAAATGCGGTGACGCGCGTAGCGTTCGCGCAGCGCGAAGGCGGCCGTGGCCGCGACGGTCGTCAGCGCGCAGGCGAGGATGGCGGGCGAGGTCCAGCCGAGCGTCGGGCCCTGGATCAGCGTGAGGCTCAGCGCGCCGAGCGTGAGCGCGGCGAGCAGATGGCCCGCGCCGTTGAGCGGTCCGGCATGGCGCGGCGAGCGCGCGACATGGCGCTGCGTGAGCCACAGGCCCGCGATGCCGACCGGCAGATTCACCCAGAAGATACTGCGCCAACCGATCGCATCGACGAGCACGCCGCCGACGCACGGCCCGAGCGCCATCGCCGCCGACACCAGCGCGCCCCAGATGCCGATCATGCGCGTGCGCAGCGGACCGGGTGGAAACGCCTGGGTCAGCAGGCTCAGGGAACTCGGCATGAAGAGCGCCGCGCCGCCGCCTTGCAGCAGACGCGCGGCGATCAGCGCGGCGGGCGTCGTGGCGCTCGCGCACAGCACCGAGGCCGCGACGAACAGCGCCAGGCCAATCAGGTAGAGGGTCTTCGAGCCGTAGCGGTTGGCCAGCGCGCCGCCGAACAGCAGCAGCGCGGCGAAGCTGAGCGCGTAGGCGTCGACGATCCAGACGAGCGTCGTCAGCGAAATCGCGAGACTCGTCTGCATCGCCTTGAGCGCGACGTTGACGATGGTGACGTCGAGCATCGCCATCACGAAGCCGCACGCGAGCGCCACCATGATCGTCGCCGGGCGCGCGCCAGGCGGCGCGAGCGTTGCGGGCGTGGCAGGCGTTTTCGCCGAGACCGGATTCACGCCGCTCTCCCGCCGAGATAGAGCCGCCGCATTTCGTCGCTGTCGAGCAGGGCGCGCGCCGGGCCTTCGAGCGCGACGCGGCCCATCGTCAGCACGATGCCGCGATCGGAGATGCGCAGCGCCTCGATCGCGTTCTGCTCGACCATCAGCACGCCGATGTGCTCGGCGTCACGCATCCGCACGATCGCGTCGAACACCTCGTCGACCATTTTCGGCGACAGGCCCGCCGAGGGCTCGTCGAGCAGCAGCATGGCGGGACGCGGCATCAACGCGCGCGCGAGCGACACGATCTGCCGTTCGCCGCCCGACAGCGCGGCGGCGGGCGTGCGGTAACGGCGGCGCAGCACCGGGTACTGCTCGCACAGTTCGTCGATGCGCGCCTCGCGAGGAAACGACGACATCCCCTGACCGCCGAGCATCAGGTTCTCGCGCACGGTGAGCGCGCCGAACACGTTGTCGGTTTGCGGCACGTAGCCGACCCCGTGCAGACGCACCTTTCGATGCACCGGCTCGCGCGCGAGGTCGACGCCTTGCAGCTTGACCGTGCCGGTGCGCGGCAGCAGGAAGCCCGCGATCGCCTTGAGCAGCGTGGACTTGCCGCAGCCGTTCGGGCCGAGGATCGAGACGATCTCGACCGCGCCCACGCTCAGCGACACGCCATGCAGAATATCGACGCCCGGCGTATAGCCCGCGACGAGTCCATCGACTTCGATCATGACGCCTCCAGCGGCTGGCGGGCGGCGTGCGCGCGGCCCAGATACGCATCGAGCACGCGCCGGTTGCGCTCCAGCTCGGCGGGCTTGCAGTTGGCGATGGCCGAGCCGCGATCGAGCACGACGCAGCGGTCGCACAGTTCGCGGATGAAATGCATGTCGTGCTCGATCACCATCAGCGTCACGCCGAGCCGGTGGATGCGCCGCAGCTCCGCCACCAGTTCGCCGCGCAGGTTCGGATGGACGCCCGCCGTCGGTTCGTCGAGCAGCAGCAGCTTCGGCTCGGTCATCATCGCGCAGGCAATACCGAGCAGTTTCTTCTGGCCGCCCGAGATCGACGCGGCGGGCAGTTGCGCGACGGCGCTCAGCTTCAGTTCGTCGAGCAAGGCGCGCGCGCGTGCGCGGGTCGCGTCTTCGAGCGCGCGCATCGTGCGCCCGCGCAGCAGCGCCGCGCCGAGCCCGTGACGCTCGGACGACGCGGCCATCGTCAGTTCGAGCACCGACATGCGCGCGGGCATCGACGGCAACTGAAACGTGCGGCGGATGCCGAGCTGCGCAATGCGCTGCGGCGTGAGCCGGTCGATGCGGCGGCCGTCGAAGCGGATTTCGCCGCCCGCGAGCGGCGCGAAGCCCGTGACCGCGTTCAGCACCGTGCTCTTGCCGGAGCCGTTCGGGCCGAGCAGGCCGACGATTTCGCCCTGGCCGACCGACAGCGCGAGCCCGGACAGCACCGTATTGCCGCCGTAGCGGATGGCGATGCCATCCAGTTCGAGGAGCGCGCTCATGGGTGGATCTCCAGACGTTCGGGCAGCAGGCCGCGCGGCCGCCAGAGCAGACAGGCGAGCAGCATCAGCCCGACGAGGCCGAGCCGCACCGCGCCCGCCAGATCGCTGCCCACGCCGAACCAGTCCTTGAGAAACGGCGCGAGCGAATACACCGCCTGCACCAGCACGGCGCCGACCAGCACGCCCGCGTTGCTGCCGAGCCCGCCGACCATCACGATGGTCCAGAGCGCGAAGGTTTCGGACGAAAGCATCGTGTCGGGCCCGACATAGCTGATGTACCAGGTCAGCAGTGCGCCCGCGAGCGCGGCAGGCAACGCCGCCGCGACGCTCGCGCGCGTTTTCAGCGAGAGC
The DNA here is from genome assembly GCF_046535315.1 of Paraburkholderia sp. SIMBA_027. Classification (NCBI taxonomy): domain Bacteria; kingdom Pseudomonadati; phylum Pseudomonadota; class Betaproteobacteria; order Burkholderiales; family Burkholderiaceae; genus Paraburkholderia; species Paraburkholderia sp. SIMBA_027. The sequence goes on along the minus strand of NZ_JAWRWY010000012.1, from coordinate 282,108 downwards.
GGATCGTAGCCGAAGCACACTGCCAGCGCCGGTTCCTCGCGCATGACCTTCAGTGCGCGGCCGAAGCGGCCGCGCACGATGCGCCGGTAGCCCGCGTAGACCAGCGCGAGACACGCGGCCGTCACGGCGAGAAACGCGAGATCGGCCCATGGCGCGGCGAGTCCGCCAAAGAGCGGCGCGATGCCGCCGATGCCCTGCGCGCCGCCCGTGAGCCAGGTTTCGTTGAGCGCGACGGTGCGCAGGATCTCCGCGACCGCGAGCGTGGCGATGCCCCAGTAATCCGATGACAGCATGCGGCCCAGCCGTGCGATCGCCACGGCCAGCACGCTGGCGGCGGCGAGGGCGAGCAGCACGGCCACCGGCAGCGGCCAGCCGAGCTGCGACGCGATCCCGGCGGCGTAGGCGCCGAGTCCCGCGAACGCGATGAAGCCGAAATTCACCATGCCCGCGTAGCCGGCCTGCAGGTTGAGTCCGAGCGCCATCATCGCGGCGAGGCACGCCGAGGTCAGCAGATGGATCAGGAAACTAGACACGCCGCACCTCCCGGTCGAAGATCCCGTACGGCCTGAACATCAGCGCGACGAGCAGAATCAGGAACGACACCGCGCTGACGTAGGTGACCGGAAAGACCAGCGATCCGTGCCCGGTCAGCGCGCCGAGGTCGGTGTCGAGCATCACGGTTTCGGCGAGGGCGATCAGCAGCGCGCCCGCCGCCGCGCCGAGCGGATTGCCGAGGCCGCCGAGGATCGCCGCCGAAAACACCGGAATCAGCAGGTTGTTGCCGAGATTGACGTGCACGCTTTCGGTGAGCCCGAGCATCGTGCCGCCCAACGCCGCGAGCACGCCGCTCGCGAAGGTGATGACGTTGGTGACGCGTTGCGCGTCGATGCCGGTGGCGAGCGCGAGCGGCCGGTTCGACGCCAGCGCGCGCATCGAGCGCCCGATATCCGTGCGGTACAGCAGCACGGAAAACAGCAGCAGGGTCAGCGCGCCGCAGAGGATCGAATCGAGTTGCGCGCGCGAGATCGCGACGTCGCCGATCAGCAGCGGCGGCGTCAGATCCTGCGCGTATTGCAGCGGCCGCGAACCCGCGGTGCCGAGCACGAGCGCGACGGCGATCAGCGACACCGCGAGCGAGCCGATCATCGCGACCGCGCTCCCCGAGCGCAGCAGCCGCGCGAACACGAACACGTTGAGCAGCACCGCGAGGCAGCCGACCAGCGCGCACGATGCCGCGGCCGCGAGCACGAGCGGCAAGCCCGCGCGTTCGAAGCCGAGCGAGGCGAACGCGCCGAGCATCGCGTACTGCACGTGGGCGATGTTGGGAAAGCGGATCAGCGAATACAGCGTGGACAGCCCGATCGAGACGAGCAGCAGGTCGGAAGTGCGGATCAGGACGTCGAGCAGAAACTGCAGCATGGCGTTCTCCGTGGAAGGCGGGCGTGGACGCTTACTGGGCGACGACCGCCTGCTTGAAGACCACTTTCTCGTAGGGCTGGACGGCGCGCTGACCGTCGCCGTCGAAGGCGATGTCGCCCGTCACGCCGTCGTAGCCTTTGCCGATCGCGGCCATCGCGGTGCGGATCTTCGCCGGGTCGGCGGAATGCGCGCTGTTGATCGCGGCCGCCGCGAGCATGGTGGCGTCGTAGGCGTAGCTGCCGAACGCGGAGCGCGGCGCTTCCTTGTAGGCGCTCTGGTAGGCGTCGGCGTAAGCTTTCGCGGTGCCGCCGAGCGCGCCCACTTCGAGACCGATCTGGCCTTGCGCGATCTGCGGCGGCGTATCGCTCGTGCACATCGTCAGATAGATGCCGTACCACGGCGTCTTGTTGAGCTGCATTTCGTAAGCCTGACGATTGAGCGTCGCGGCTTCCTGGCCGTAGGCGCTGTACACGTAGGCGTCCGGTTTCGCGCGCGCCGCCTGTTCCAGTTCGCGGCGATAGGTCGATTGCCCCTCGGTGTACAGCACCTGCGAGACCACGGCGCCGCCGAGCGCCTCGAAGCGCTTCTTGAACTCGCCCGCGAGCCCCTGGCCATAACCGTTGTTCGGCGCGATGAAAGCCACGCGGTGCAGATTGCGCGCGTAGACGTCCTGCGCGGCGAAACGCGCCGAGAGATCGTCGAGACCGATCACGCTGAACGAACCCGCGCCGATCTTGCGCACCTGCTGGCTCGACGAGCCGATATTGACGTGCACCTCGCCCTGTCTGACGAGGAACTGCCCGATTGGAATCGTCACCGACGAGGAGAACTCGCCGAGCACGACGGGCACGTGATCGACCGTGGCCAGCTTGCGTGTGGCGTCGAGCGCGGTGTTGGCCGTGCCGCCGGAATCCTCGACGCGCACTTTGAGCTTCTGGCCGAGCACGCCGCCTTGCGCATTGATCTTCGCGACCGCGAGTTCGATGCCGCGCCGCTGATCTTCGCCGATCGACGCGCTCGATCCGCTCAACGGCAGCACGGCGCCGAGTTCGACGTCCGCCCAGGCACTCGACGCGCAAAGCTGCCACGCCACGACGGCTCCGACACTCCAGCGAAACAGGTTCATCGTTTTCTCCTTCTCCGGTTGAGTATTGAACGCTGTTTAAAATACAAAAGTGTCTACAGAATTGCTGATCAAAAATACTTGCGCGAGAAATTTTTCGGGAATTTATTCCCGCGTCGATGTTGTTATGAAATATCCATAAATTCCCTTAAATAGCGCACTTTTCTGCACTCGTAGGATTCCTGCTCGCACCGATCTGGACGGCTTGCACAGACGTGGAGCAAGGGCGGATTTTTATTGAAAAAGTGTATACAGCTTTGAATTACGAGTGCTAGCATCGACCTCAACTTACCTGTCCCGAAAGGAGATGGCCGGATGGAAATCAAGCGTTTTGAAACGGGCGAGCGGATGAGCCAGATGGTGATCGCGGGCGGTTTCGCGTTTATCGCGGGGCAGGTCGCGGACGATACATCGCTCGATGTCGCGGGCCAGACCCGCCAGATTCTCGACAAGCTCGACCGCCTGCTCGAACTGGCGGGCGGCGACAAGCGCCTGATCGTCTCTGCGAGCATCTGGCTGGCGGACCATCGCAGCTTTGCGGAGATGAACAGCGTCTGGGACGCCTGGGTACCGAAGGGACAGGCGCCCGCGCGCGCCTGTGTCGAGTCGAAGCTGGCGTTTCCGCCGTACACGGTCGAGATCGCGGCGATTGCGGCAATCGGAGCGGCTGCTCCCGGAGCGCCCGCATGAAAACCATCGTGCTCGGTGGCGGGATCGTCGGCGTGACTACGGCCTACTTTCTGGCGAAGGCGGGGGACGAAGTGGTGGTGCTCGATCGGCGTGACGGTGTGGCGCTCGAAACGAGCTTCGCGAATGCCGGTTTGATCGCGCCGGGGCATTCGTACACGTGGGCGTCCCCGCGCGCGCCGAAGATCCTGCTCAAGTCGCTGTTCATGGAAGGCCAGGCGCTGCGCCTCAAGCCGAAAGCCGACTGGCGCATGTGGGCGTGGTGCTGGCTGTTCCTGCAGAACTGCACCGCCGAACGTTCGCGCCGCAATACGTCCATCAAGGTTCGCCTGTGCCGCTACGCGCAGCAGCAACTGCAACAGGCCACGCGCGACGAAGGGCTCGCGTACGACCGCATCAGCGGCGGGCTGCTGTATCTGTATCGCGATCCTGCTTCGTTCGAGCGCGGCGTCGCGAATATGTCGATTCTTTCCGATAACGGCTTGCCGCTGGAAACGCTAGACCGTCAGGCGGCGATTGCGCGCGAACCCGCGCTCAAAAGCGGCGGCGACGATATCGCCGGCGCGATCTATTGCCCGAGCGACGAAAGCGGCGACGCGCATCTGTTTACGCGTGCGCTGGAGCAGCGTTGCCGCGAGATGGGCGTCGATTTCCGCTTCGGCACCGCCATCGACGGCATCCGTGCAAACGGCGACGCGATCGACTACGTACAAACCGCGCAGGAACGGCTCAAGGCCGACCGCTACGTGCTCGCGCTCGGCTCGTACTCGCCGCTTCTCGCACGCGAGCTGGGCTATCGCTTGCCGATCTATCCGGTGAAGGGCTATTCGGTCACGCTGCCGGTCGACGATACGCACGACGCGCCCACGCTCGGCGGCGTCGAGGAAAACCAGCTGGTCGCGTGGGCGCGCTTCGGCCAGCGTTTGCGCCTGACGGCGACCGCCGAGTTCTGCGGTTATGACACGGCGCACACGCCCGCCGACTTCACGCACATGCTGGCGACCGCGCGCGCCTTGTTTCCGAACGGCGCGGACTACGCGCGGCCTTCCTACTGGGCCGGACTGCGGCCGATGACGCCGGAAGGCACGCCGCTGATCGGCGCGACGCGGCATCGCAATCTCTTTCTCAACACGGGGCATGGTCATATGGGTTGGACCATGTCGTGCGGCACCTCGAAAATCCTCGCCGACCTGATGAACGGACGGCAGCCCGAGATCGACATCACAGGGATGACACTACAGTGAGCGAACTTCTATCGAATCGCATCGAGCCCGGCGTGGAGGCCTACGCGCGCTTCGGCTTCACGCTCGACGCCGGCATTGCTTCGCGCGCGGCGATCGGCCTCGTCGTGCTCGCCACCGACCACACGATCGAATACGAATGGCGGCACATGCTCGCGCTCGACGGCGTGGCGTTCTACGAGAGCCGCGTGGCGAACTCGGCGGAGATCACGCCCGAGACGCTCGCGGAAATGGACGGCCGGATCGCGCCTGGCGTCGAACTGATCCGGCCAGGCGAGCATCTCGACGTGGTGGCATTCGGCTGCACGTCGGCGTCGATGGTGCTCGGCGAGGAGCGGGTTTTCGAGCGGATCCGCGAAGCGCGCCCCGGCATTGCGTGCACGACGCCGATCACAGCGGCGCGAGTGGCGCTCGGTGCGCTCGGTGCGCGCGGCGTGGCGCTCCTCACGCCTTACGAACGACCCATCAACGAGGCGATGGCCCGTTACCTGCGCGAGCGCGGCGTCGACATCGTGCGCATGGGGTCGTTCGAGCATCGCGACGACAACGAAGTCGCACGCATCGACCGCGCCTCGCTGGAGCAGGCGGTGGCCGGGCTGGCGAGCGATCCGGCGGTCGATGCCGTGTTCGTGTCGTGCACGAGCCTGCGGCTGGCCGATGCGATCGCCGGACTCGAAACGCGGCTTGGCAAGCCGGTTTTGTCGAGTAATCATGCATTGGCGTGGCACGCGCTGCGGCTTGCGGGCGTGCACGACACGCTGCCCAGGTTCGGCCGTTTGTTCACGGTTTGACGCGCGGTGCGCGGGAAGTCCGGCAGGGTAGTTGATAATGAGCGGTTACAGGTCGATTCAGGAGACGAAATGGCAGCGAATTCCGTGATGACGCGGAACCTGCGTCCCGGTGTGCGGGACTCCGTCGCGCCGAAGCGCACGGGGATGACGGTCAACGAGATTTACGAGCAGTTGAAGCAGATGGCGGTGCTGTACGAGATCCGGCCGGGCGAACGGGTCAATGAACTCGAACTGGCCGAGCGTCTGGATGTGAGTCGCACGCCGATTCGCGAAGCGCTCAACCGGCTGGTGGCGGAAAACCTGCTGGCGTTCGTGCCGAACCGTGGATTCTTCATTCGGGAACTGGACGGTAAGGACGTGTTCGATCTCTTCGAATTGCGGCGCTCGATCGAATCCACGGCGGTGATGCTCGCCTGCGAGCGCGCGTCGGACAACGATATCAAGGCGCTGCGCCGCTTCTGGAAGCAGGTGATGAAAAGCGCCGGGCGCATGTCGTCGGACGAACTGGTGGTGAAGGACGAACAGTTCCATCTGGAACTGGCCGCGATGTCGGGCAACGTCGAGATCGGGCGGGTACTGCAAAGCATCAACGCGCGCATTCATTACGTGCGCTGGGTGGATGTCGATCAGCGCCGCAACGAGGCGTTCACCGAGCATCTGCAGATTCTCGACGCGCTCGCCGAGCGCGATGCCGCACGTTGCATGGCGCTGACGGATACGCATATCCGCTGGCGCATGGAGGAAATCACCCGCGTCGTGCATGCGAGCGTGGTGAAGCTCTACGCAAAATAACGGGCGCACCGAATGCGCCCGACGCGTTCCATCGAGACAGCAGTCGTCAAAAGGAGGAAGCGGCCGTCCGTGCATCGGGCGGCCTGACCGTCACTTTGACCGGAGACGTTCATGAAATATGGAACGTTGATTACGCTGTTCAAACCGAGCGCGGAGCAGGCCGACCATCTGCTCCGTTTGCCTGCGCTGAGTCCAGTGGTCGTCGCGGTCGACAATTCTCCGCACGCGGATACCGCGCTGCATGCGCGCCTTGCCGCGCAGGGCGTCGACGTGATTGCCAATCACAATCGCGGCGGTATTGCCGGTGCATTCAACGCTGGCGTCGAATTTCTGATCCGCCGCGGCTGCGATGTGTTTTTCCTTTTCGATCAGGATTCGACGGTTCCCGACGACTACTTTCACCGCATGCTGCTCGGATGCGCCTCGGTGGGCGACCCGCGCTTTCTGGTGGGCCCGCGCATTTTCAATCTGAATGTTCAGCGCGATTTACCGCTCTTTACCGTGCGCCGCTGGTCGGCGCAGATCGAGCCGATTCGCGATGGCGCGCACGGGCTGCAACCGTGCTCGGTGATTATTTCTTCCGGTACGGCGATTTCACTCGAAGCGTTCCGGGCGCTGGGGCGTTTTCGCGAAGACTTCTTTATCGACCATGTCGACGCGGAGTATTGCATGCGCGCACAGGCGCATGGCGTACCCGTGTGCGTGAATGCGGATGTGTCGCTGCCGCACGAACTCGGCAAGCCGACGCCGGGACAGCACTGGCCGCGTGTCGATATTTTCGATCAGAGCGCATTGAGGCATTACTACGCGGCGCGCAACTGCATTCTGGTCGCGCGCGACTACTGGCACAGCTATCCGGCACTGGCGCTGATCAATCTGATCACGCTGAAACATCTCGCGTTCGTGCTGCTGCACGGCCAGCAAAAGCGCATGAAACTTCACGCGATTCTCTGCGGTATCGGCGACGGTCTGCGGGGTAAATACGGTCGCGTGTGAAGTCGTAGCGATTCGGTCCGATTCCACCGCATCCATGAATGAATAAAAAATGGAATCGATTATTTAGTATGTCATCCTAATCTAACGAGGAAGGGAATCGAGATGAATGCAACGAAGTCGATCAAGCGTCGCTATACGGGTGCCTATTCCGTCGCGCCGACCATCTTTACCGAGTCGGGCGCGCTCGACCTCGAAGGGCAGAAACGTTGTGTCGATTTCATTATCGACGCCGGCGCGGACGGCCTGTGCATACTCGCGAATTACTCGGAACAGTTTTCGCTGACCGACGACGAACGCGCGCTGCTGACGACGACGATTCTCGATCACGTCGCGGGGCGAGTGCCGGTGATCGTCACAACCACGCATTTCAGTCCGGCAATCTGCGCGGCGCGCAGCCGCGCGGCGCAAGAGGCGGGCGCGGCGATGGTGATGATCATGCCGCCTTACCACGGCGCGACGATCCGTTGCAACGAAGCCGCAATCGAGCGCTTCTTCACCGAAGTGTCGGACGCCATCGAGATTCCCATCATGTACCAGGACGCGCCGATGAGCGGCACCTCGGTGTCGGCGGCGTTTCTGGCGCGGCTCGCGCGCGATATCCGCAATCTGTGCTACTTCAAGATCGAGGTGCCGCAATCGGCGGCGAAGTTGCGCGAATTGATCGAGCTGGGCGGCGACGCGATCGAAGGGCCGTGGGACGGCGAAGAAGCGATCACGCTACTGGCCGACCTGGATGCGGGCGCGACGGGCAGCGTGCTGGGCGGCGGCTATCCGGACGGGCTGCAGCCGATCCTGAAAGCGCATCTCGCCGGGAGCCGCGACGAGGCCGTGGCGGCCTATTCGCGCTGGCTGCCGCTCATCAATTATGAAAATCGGCAGTGCGGTTTGATCGCCTGTAAGGCGCTGATGATGGAGGGGGGCGTGATCGCGTCCGATGCGGTGCGCCGGCCGCTCGTGCCACTGCATCCGGCGACGCGCGCGGGGCTGATCGAGATCGCCCGGCGACTCGATGCGAAGGTGCTGCGCTGGGCGCATTGAGGTTGGTGGGCTGGCGCGATGTGGTGAAGTCTCGCGCAAGCTTGTTGAAGATGACGTGGGCGCCGGGCATGTTGGACTTGCTCGGCGACGACGAAGCACAGTCAGGCTGACCGGCATCAAGCAGATCCGGCAGCGGCTGAACACCTTGATATCCGTTCCGATGCCGGACTCATATCCGATCCCTGGCGCGGACTGGCTGGCCCTGATTCGTGCGGGAAGGCGAGCCGGAGGCCCTACGGTTATCTCCCTGAGCCTGAATCGCTTGCGCGACCTGAAGCACATGACTCAGCCGTTTGTGCTCAACCACAACGCCCTGATTTGCGCGACGTCAGCCCAGCCGCGCCAGATTCCCGGTATCGGATCACCAGCCGCTCGATCTGGCGCACCGTTAGTCCCAGCCGTTGCGCCGCACGTCCGGGCTTCAGGCCCGTCTCAACTACAGCCTCGATGAGCTTCAGACGGTCGAGTTCTCGCATGTTCAATGTCACCTGCGATGCTCGATGCATAGCCAGTTCCGTGATCCCACAAGGAACCAGCAAGCATACCGAGGGGAAAACGCGACATTTCTATCTGGCTAGAACACGACATTTCTATTTAGGACCTACACACAAAATGTCGATAATTTATCTTATGTTAAATTGTAAATCGTCAAAAATTGGAGGGACGTCAACGCCGGCGCAGCCTCGCGGGGACCATGCCCGCACTGTCCAGCAGCGCGATGCCCTTCTCGGCCAGCGTTTCGTGATCGGCCACGAAGGTACACACGAGCACACTTGTGCCAACGGCCATAGCGGCGATCGGCGACAACGAGAAAGGTGTGGAGGCCGACGACGCACGATCGCGCGATCGGCACAATCTCGAAGCCGAGAATTTGCCGAGTCTGCCGCACGACGATTCCTCGAACCAGCTCGCCGCGCCCCGGTGGCCTGAAATCTGCACGTTCCCGCTGATGAAGTTGACAGCGCGTTGCGTATGAGCTGAACCGTTGCTCACGGGTATAGGTCAGCAACCGCGCGTGATCGGGCAATCATGGTTCGGTAACAGGAAGCGATCTTGTAATTCGCATGCACTATGAGCGGGATTGCACGCTAACGACTTATCGACAGGAAACCGACGGGAGCTGGTCAATCCTTGGTGCAATGCAGGCCGAACGGAACGCAGAATACGATCTGTATGTTCGCGCCACTCGCTTGGCTGGGCGTTACACGGATGGCAGTCTCGGGGGGGTACAGGGCGTCGTGGCACCTTCCCCTAGCTCGGTCTTGGAGATGATTAGCTTCGGACGGTGCATAGCGACACAACATCCACCCGGTGCGCGCTTTAGTCATTGGAGAAAGATAAGGACACCAGAGGGAGACGGTTGGGTTGATCTAGCGGGGGCTGGTGTACGAGCGTACAGCGACGCAGATTTTCCGGATTGGGATGGTTGGAGTTTTATTAACGATGACCCCACGCCAGATAGCCATTGCGATTCTCCGACTATCAAGCGTTGGCTGGATGTCGAACATAGTGGGCATGTTACACACGCATCAGCCATGAGTGCTTTGAGCGTCTCGAATATTCAGCAGCGCCTGTCGAGAGCGGTCTGCCAGTTTCCTACTGAGTGGAGCCGGGAAGGCTTGGAGGAGCGATATAGCTGGCTAAAGAGCCCGCATGAAGCATTATCTACTCCCCTATCCGAGGACGATTTCGCTACCTTAATGAACCACGCGCGCGACTTGGCATTTTGGGAAAGCATTCAAGACCCAGACTTGCCGTCGGCTAACGAATGTTGGCATTTTCCGCCGACTGCGTTTATACAACAGTTCAGACGCTGCTGGTGGTTCAGTAAGAGCGAATTCAAACAGCTTCTTCCAACCGAGGTTTTGCGCGAGCGCACACAGACAGTTATCTACTATGAAGACGTTGCGATGAGTCGACCACGACAGAATATGATTGACAATCATCTCGTGCCACTGAACAAGGCAATTCGAAAGTATCGAATTTCCTCTCATCAACGACTAGCTGCATTTTTCGGAAATTCTTTGCAAGAAACGACTTGGCTGGCATCTTTGCACGAGAATAATGCTGCGGCGTGGTATTACCCATGGGATGGCCGCGGATTTCTGCAACTCACGCACCCCGCTAATTACTTTTCCTACTGGGATTTTACAGCGCGCGCGAGACAGATTCCAGCATCAGTTCGCCAGTCGGTTTTAAATCATCACTCCCAGGCGAACGCGCATCGACCGACAGCACAGCAGTACAACGCCGACGGCGTCAACGGTGCAAGTCAAAACGTTATTCAATGGCGAGACGATGTTGGCGACGATCACGATATTTCACGAGATTTAATTTCCCCATCAGACAGTGCTGGATTTTATTGGCTAATGATGCGTATGCCAGAATACGCAGATCGTCCTATTCGTCTTGTTAGAAGAACGGTTTCAGCGACGCGTCCGCCAAATCCACATCACCCGACAAATCAACCTAGTGTGATAAAAATTTATTATCATAGTGACAATTTTCGCGATGCATCTGCAATCGTAAATCTTCCTGCTGCAGTTGGGCATCCTGAGTATCCATTTAACGGATACATCGCCCGCTGTCGTGCGTTTGGGCAAGTGCTTGCAGTCGTCAGCGAGGTGCGATTCCCGGGGCAGCAGGGTCAAACGCATGAATTCCCCGAGGGCTGTAATCCGAGGCGAGACTAGGAGTGACAATGAGAAAATTTCAGGTTATATGTCTATATATCGCGCTTTTTTTATTTTCTGAAGTATGTTTTGCAAGAGCCGACGTTCCGATCAAAATGGAAATTGGGGAATGTAGATTTAGTATTAGTGATGCGTTTCACGGATCCATTACTAAGCCGAGGGAGGAAAATGATTTTCGATTTGCTGGTTATGAAGCTGGTGTACGTGTTAACGGCGTTGTTCGATCGTTCGGATTCAATTTTTCTTGTCAGGAAATGGGGGATGACAATATAGAAGTTCCCGAAAAATTTGGAGGCCGATTTAACGCTACCCTGAACAAATGGATGCCTGACTTCGGAGATGCTTCAGCCGATGATGTTGTTCGTCTCAAACGGGTTACGAAAACATTTCCACTAACGTCAAAAAATGCTAAGGGATTTTACACAATTCAAGATGATCTCGATGGGGAGTTATCACGTCGTATGCGTCATATCTCGTACTGTTTGATTCGAGGTGCGATGGCTGTATGTGGTGATGGCGTCGTGATGCGGCTCGCGGATAGTAAGAGTGACATGCTTAATTATGCCCTACAGGTTCTGCGAAGTATAAAGTTTGAAGACAAGGAAGATTCGAGCCGTGAACGATTTAATCAGGGGCAGTGATACAGGAACATTATCGAAGAAGCGCGGCTTCAATCGTTACATGCGTCGATGTTATCGAGTGTATAAATTTGCGAAGCTGCATTGATTTTACAACAGTATTGGTAAATGAAGATTTTTCTTTGCGCCACACTGCCAAAGTGAAATTTGTTTATGCTCTGCATACGCAATGTCTTAATTTGAGGAGTGAGCTATGGACATCATCCGGTTAGGTGACACCACCGACAATGGCGGCGTAGTGGTTACAGCATCTACGACGATGGAATACGAGGGAAGACCAGTGGCTAGAAAAGGCGATCTTGTCGACTGTTCGTTGCATTCCGAAGTGCATCCCAATGAAATCATCGAAGGTGATGAGGAAATAACTGACAACGGAATTCCAATCGCGCGTCATCATTTTCGTGTGATGTGCGGATGCTTACTAATTTCAACTGTAAACGACGCCACTTGATCTGTCTGAAGTACTTTACGTGCAAGAAGGTACAACATTTAATGCGGTGACCAAAAAAGACGCGTGCAGGCAAAGTTTCATTTACTATTTTCGGGGACGATTGGATGGATGGAAAATCCAGAAAGCTTGCACTATCGCTTGACCTGATCGAGCGATTGCAGGAAGAACCTTGGAATTTTGGGTTCCTGGCGCTCATGCGCCGTATAAACGCGAATGGAGCGGACGACCCGGTCGGCACCGCGCTCTTGCCCACGGCCGAGCCGTTTCGTGTCGGTCAGAAACCAAGCCTTACCTTCGCGCCCAGGGAGATAGCGGACGCGAAGATGAAGAGAGGACGCCTGCATACCCGTCTCTACAGCCTCGGAATGCTCGGGCCGAATGGTCCGCTTCCGCTGCACGTCTCGGAGATCGCGCGCGAGCGCGAAGAGTTGCGTCGGGATCCAACGTTGAGCAATTTCCTCGACATCTTCCATCATCGGGCACTCACGCTCTTCTACCGCGCCTGGGCGTCGGCGCAGGCGACAGCCAGTCTCGACCGCCCTGATGACGATCGCTTCTCTTTCTACATCAGTTGTTTGTCGGGCCACTCTGCCCTACCCGCGCGCACAGTTTCGCTGCCTACCCACGCCTACCTCGCTTCGTCACCTCATCTTGTGCACGAGGCCCGTAACCTCGACGCGTTGTCAATGTCGGTTGCGTGGCATTTTGGCGTGCCGGTCCATATTGAGCCGTATGCCGAACACTGGATCGAACTGCCCGAAGAACTTCATTGCAGGATGGGGGAAGAAGGGGATTCGGCCTGTCTTGGGTTGGGTGCCACGCTCGGCGGTCATGTGCTTTCCAGGCGTCACCGCTTTTGCATGGTGGTCGGTCCCCTCGCTACCGAAACGTATCACCGCTTCACCCCTCGCGGCGAGGATCTGTTGCGGCTCGTCGCCTGGGTGCGCGCGTACGTCGGGCTTGAGTACGAATGGCTGCTGGAATTGCAGATTCAGCCAGACTACGCGCCTCCAGCAGTGTTGGGCGAGGAGCACCAACTCGGGTGGTCGAGCTGGCTCGGTCAGTCGCCCGACGGCAAGCCGGTCATCGGCATGCGCTTTGAACCGGAGGCATACCTGGATCGGCTCGTAGAAAGCGCGGCGATGCCGGAGGAGGTAGCGGCCGCGCATTGAACCGCGCCGCCGATGAAGCGCCCGCGCAAAGGAGGAGAGATGGAGTTCGAACAATCGGCCCTGATGTTCGACGTCAACCAGATCCTCAATGCCGGCGCGAACCCGGTGCACTTCTCGCTGTCAGCGAGCATCTTCGTCGATGCGACCGGCCGGATCGTAAATCCTCTGAAGGTCACGAGCGTCGATTTGCAATCGCGATTACATGAACCGCTTCGGCGACGAGCTGATCGTCACGATGGAAATTCTCGCTGGCCAGTACGCGCGCGAAATCTATCCCCACAACGACGCCATCGATATCACGCTCACGCGCGCGCCGATGACGGAGGCCGCGGACACGGCCGATGCGGGGCGCGCGATCTAGTCAGAGCGCCATAGCGCCACGCTGATCGACGAGGCCTCGCCCCTGCTCGAACAGAACATGGACTTCTCGCCAAGCCGGCAGCATCTGGACCTGACGGGGCCGCTCACGGTGCCGTTCCAGCTGGTGAACGAGTCGCTTGCGCAGATGCGCATGATCGATGTGGGTCAGGTATTTCGCGGCTGCACGGTCGATGGGATTATCCGCACCCTGTTCACGCAGGCCTCGCCGGCAGCGACGGTCGACGGCGAGCGCGCCGTGCTGGAGGTGATCATGGTCCCATCGGCCAACCGGCAGCCGCGCGAGCCCATCATGAATCCACAGCGCGTGCGCCTGGTTGAACACTTCCAGTGACACGCTCAACCACCACGATCCGACCAAACGACGCGTGATCCAGCATCGGCGCATGGCATACGAGCAGCCCACGCACACCCTCCGGAAGGTAAATAGCATTTGGCGTGCCTCATCGTCCGGCCACGTCGTCCAATCTGAAATTCGCTTCGTCGCAGAGTGAATCGCCTCGCGCCCGCACCCAACACGTTTTATTCCGACGCCCCTCCAGCCGCCTCGCCACGCCGCCGTCGAACAAACCCCACCTGAAGCCCAAACAGCTTGCCGATGCTGTTAAGCGACTCCACGGTCGGATTGCCCGTGCCGCGCTCGATGTCCTGAATCACACGCCGACTCACGCCGCGATGAGCCGCGAATTCCGCTTGCGTCAGGCCCGTCATTTTCCGCATCGCCTTCATTGCGTCGGCGATGCTCAGCTCGCCACGCTCGATGCGCTCATAGAATTCCCGGCGCTGGGCGTTCTGTTCCTCACGGCTCAGAGGGTTACGACGAGGCATACGCGTCCTCTAGGAATGACGGGAATCGGGATTCAAGGCCTTAAGCTGCCGGACCTGCGTGTCGATGGCGGGCGTCAGGAACTGCACGATGTCGTGATCGACGCCCTGCGCCAGCATGATGTCGGGCAGGCGCTCGACCTGCGTGGCAAAGCGGCCGAGCGCCTCGCCGAGCCGCAGCCTTTCGTCCGCGCCTACCGGCAGTGCGGCCAGCACATCGCCCCACTCGGTCAGCTCGATGCGCGTGGCATCCGGCCGATACCACCGGAGCGTGCGCGGCACCAGCTCGGGGTCGAGATACATCGGCGCGAAATCGAACAACGGCGTCAACTGCTGGCGTCCGTCGATAAGCTGCATGGCGGTGTTGCGCGCATGGTTATCGGTGTTGCGCATGGCCAGGTTGAGCACATCGCGCTTGATGAACTCGAGCGTTTCGGCGTGCGGATCGGTCGCCACCCGGCGGATCGCCGCCACGACTTCGAAAAGATCCGGACGCTGATCGAAGCCGCTGAGACCCAGCAACGACGCCACGCTTTCCTGATGCAGCCGCTCGACGCGGCCATCGCGCACGCGCCGGTCAAAGCGCGGAATGAGCAGCACGTCGCCGTGCAAGCTGGGCAGTTGCCCGTAAGTGCGAATGCCGATTTCGGCGGCCACGCGCATATAGGCCGCCTCGTTGTGCAGAACCTTGAGGTCGGCGGCCGTGTTGCCGCGCGGCAGCTTCGCGATCAGATGCTGGGCCGCCTGTGCGTCCGGCAGGACCGCGTCGCCGTGCAACAGGCCGTTTCGATCGCGCGTGAGCAGATATTTCGGCGCGGCGCCCTGCACGCCGGTCGTGCCGGTGCCGAGCATGCCATGCAGATACATGCGTTCCTTGAAGTCGGCGCTACGCTCGACCACGTTGTCGATCGACATGCCCGGCAAGCCGCGCGCGCCGGGATGTCGACGCACGTGCGACTCGAAATACGCCACCGCCTCGGCGACGCGGATGCGGCCGATGGGATTGAACGCGCCTGCGCAGAGCAGCGGAAAATCCGCGTCCGGGCCGTCCTGCAGCTTGAGTTCGCCGAGCAGGAAGCGTCGGCCCGCGCCCTGCGGCACGAGGTCGTACAGGAACGCCGGCAGCGCGCGGCCGAAACGGAATTCGGTATCCACGGGCTCGACGAGCGACAGCGGATCGTGCGTATGCTCGACCGCGTACATGACCTCGAAATCCCACTGACATCGGCCGTCGCGGAACTCCACCTGAGCGCTGTCGATCCAGCGGTCGTCCAGAAATAGCTGCAGGGTGCATTCCACCGCTCACCTCCTATATGCCTCATAAATGTAGCACAAAGAGATGAGTCTCGCTTGAAATGCCTCTTATAAGAGGCTAAATACCGGCTGGACGCGCGAAACAGGCATCACGCAACCGCTGCTATCTCCGCTACCGCCGCCACCAGGCGCGCGATTTCCGCATCCGTCGTGAGATAGCTGACCGATGCCCGCGCCACGTTCGTCAGCCCGCGCGCGCGCATATCGAGCGGCGTATAAGCCACGCCGCTCAATCCAATCGAGATCCCACGCGCCGCCAACGCGGCCTGCACCGCTTGCGGGTCGCGGCCCGCGAGATTGAACGCCACCAGCCCGGACCGTTCGACGCCTTCGTCGAGCAACTCGACCGCCTCGATCCCGGCCAGACGCTGCCGCAGCCGCGTCGCCATCTGATCGATACGCCGACGGATCGCGGGCACGCCAATCGCCAGCGCCTCGCTCAGCGCCTTCGCGAGTCCGGCACGCAGCGCCATCGATGTTTCCGCCGATTCGAATCGACCGGCGTCGTTACGCAGATACGGCTCGCCCCGCGCATCGAGCGGCGCGGAATAACGATCCACATACGCGGGCGTCAGACGATCGAGAAAGGCGCGCCGCACATACAGCAAGCCGGTGCCGCGCGGCGCGCGCAACGCCTTGCGCGGCGCGGCGCACAGCACGTCGCAGCCGATTGCCCGGACGTCGATCGGGAGCTGTCCGGCGGCCTGCGCGGCATCGACGAAATACGGGATGTCGAAGCGCCGCGCGATCGCGCCCACGGCGTCGGCCGGATTGATGAGGCCGCCGTTCGCCGGCAGCCACGTGAGCGCGATCAGACGCACGCGTTCGTCGATCATGGAGGCGAGCGCCGCCGTGTCGATCGTGCCGTCTGCGCGCGAGGGAATCACGTCGATCGTCGCGCCCGCCCGCTGCGCCGCGAACTGCATCGCGGCCAGATTGCCGCCCCATTCGTGCCGTCCGACGAGCATGCGCTCGCCCGCCTTCCAGCCGCCCAGCGCCGCAAAGGCCGCGCCCCAGCCTTGCGAATTGCCGCCGGTCAGCGCGATCTCGTCGGGCTGTGCGTTGAACAGCGTGGCGGCGAGCGCGCGCGCATCGTCGGTGATGGCGCTGGCGGCGACGCCCGCTTCCATCGGGCCACGCGTCGCCTCGCGTTCGAGCTGCGCGTGGATCGCGCTCAACGTGGCCGACGAAGGCAGCGATGCGCCCGCGTGATTGAAATGCGTCGTCGTGCGCGTGCCGGGCGTCTGGGCGCGCAGTGCGTCGACGACGGCGTCGGTCAGGATTGTGTTCGTGGTCATGCGGTCTCCTCGAAAATCCCTGCGATCACAGTTCGCGCAGCGCGACCACGGCATCCACTTCGACCGCCGAGCCCGCGGGCAACATCGCGACGCCAACCGCACTGCGTGCGTGCCGTCCGGCATCGCCGAAAATGTCGACGATCAGATCGGACGCGCCGTTCGCCACCACACTCTGGCGGCTGAATCCCGGCGCGCTCGCCACGAACACGCCCAGCTTGACCACGCGCGCGACGCGCTCGAGCCGGTCGCCCGTCGCGGCGGCGATCTGCGCGACGACGCCGAGCGCGCACAGACGCGCCGCTTCGATGCCATCGGCTTCCGTCACGTCGGCGCCCAGTTGACCCGCGTACGGCACAGCGTTGTCGCGCCGCGCGATCTGTCCGGAAATGTAGAGCAGATGGCCGTCCTGCACGAACGACACGTAATTGGCAGCGGGCGCGGCGGCCGGTTCGAGCGTCAGCCCGAGCGCGGCGACGCGCGCCGAAATGGTGAGCGCGTTGAGGGGGTCGGGCGATGCGTTCGCGGTGTTCAGGGCGGTGTTCATGGCAGGGTTCCTGGCGTGATGCGGGTTGCTGGATTCGGGAACCCGATCCTAGCCATTCGCCTCGCCCGCGACCAATCAATCCTTGCCGCCCGGCCATGAGCGGAACTAATGCGTCGATGCGGACGAGGCCGCGTCGTCGCTTCCGTCGTCGCGATCGCCTTCGTTTTCGGCGATCGCGACGAGCCAGTCGCAGAACGCATTCGCTGCTTCGCTGCGCGGTCCGGGCCGCGTGACGAGCCACCAGCCGATCTCGGAATCGTCGAGCGTCATCTCGGGAAACACCGGCACGAGCGCGCCGCTGGCGAGTTGCGGCGCGATCAGGCGATGCCGGCCCATCGCCGCGCCCTGCCCGGCCAGCGCCGCCTCGACGACGATGTTGTAGTCATGCAGATGCACCGCGCGCGCCGCGCTCAGGTCCACGCCGAATCGCGCGGTCCATGCGTCCCATTCGAACGGCTGCTTGCTGTGCGAATACAGAATCGGCAGACGCAGCAGGTCGTCGGCGCGCGTGAACGGACCGTGCGCCGCAATCAGCTCCGGCGCGCCCACCACGGAAAGCCGCTCGGGCATCAGTTTCTGCGTTTGCACGCCAGACCAGACGCCTCGCCCGTATCGAATCGCCACATCCACGTCGCCCTGCGAAACATCCGCGAGTGCGATATCGGGACGCAGACGCACATCGACATCGGGAAACGCCGCATGAAAATCGCGCAGACGCGGCGCGAGCCAGCGCGTGGCGAACGAGGCCAGCAGACCGACAGTCAGCGTGCCCGCCGCGTGGCGTGGCGCGCGCATTGCGTCGGTGCCGCGACGCAATAGATCGAACGCGGCGTGCACGTGTTCGAAATACGCCTCGCCGTCGCTCGTCAGCGCGACCGCGCGCACGCGCCGCTCGAACAGGCGCCGCCCGAGTTCCTCTTCGAGCTTCTTGATGTGATGACTCACGGCGCTTTGCGTGACGTGAAGCTCCTCGGCCGCCGCGGTAAAACTCAAATGCCGCGCCACGGCCTCGAAGACGCGCAGCGAAAGAAGCGGTGGAATGGAGCGCGACGAAGACATGGCACGAAACATCGGATCAGGAAAGCAACGATCTTAGCGCGATTGCGCGTGGGGTCGGCTTTGTCGGCGTTATAGCGGCGTTATTGTGGCGAACGCCTCAAGTCGCTCGCACGCGAATCAAACCGCGGGGGATTACCGTACGCCACCGCACATCCCGCAGATAAGCATGTGAGGGAATTTTCTTGGACACGTTGATGCGTGCTCAATAACATACCAACCGTACTGTATCTCGCCGTAACGTTTTTAGAACGTCCGCGATACGCCGCCACTCGACGTGCGCCGCACGACGTTTTCGCCCAGCACCATGAATAACGCCACTCCGAATACCGCACCACGCGTCAGGCGCACACAACACGAACGCAGCACGGCGGCGCGCGTCGCGCTCATCAACGCCACGCTCGCCTGCCTTGCCGAAGTCGGTCTCGCCAAGGCGTCGATCAGCGAAATCTGCCAGCGCGCGGGACTCTCGCGCGGCGCGCTGCTCCATCACTTTCCGCACAAGAACGAACTGCTGGTGGCCGCCTACGTGGCGTGGATCAGCGGCAAGCTCGACACACTCGAACAGCGCATCGAAAACGGCGCGAGTGTGCGCGACGAAGTCCGCGTCTGGCGCGCGCAAATGCGCGAGACGTTTCCGATGACGCAGGAATTCTACGGTGCGCTGCGCAGCGACGCTGATCTGCGCGAACGCTTCAACGCCGCACTGCTCACGCATTCGATCGGCGACGACATGCGCCATCATCCGGCGAATACGCGCATCGACCAGTCGCCCGCGCCGTGGCTTACGCGTTACGTGATCGCGTGCTTCATTCGCGGACTCTGCCTGCAGGAACTCTTCGTACGCGATGCATCGGTTCCCGATCAGGCTTTCGATCACTTCATCGAGATTCTGAGCGCGCACATCGAAGGCACGGTCGCGCGCGAAGCCTTGCCTGTTCCCTGATACCCGGTCTCGCTTGATTTCAATTTAACCTTCTCGCCAAGGCGTGCCTGGCTGCCATCAATATAAATATATCGGACTACTACGTATGAGAAAAAGCATATTCCGTTTGCGAGTGATTCCGGCGTTGCTGATTGGCGCAGGCACGTTGACCGCCACTCTCGCTTACGCCGACGACACCTCGAACGGCGCGCAGAATCCCGCGAACGATGCTGCGTCAGGCGCAGATAAAAACGACAACAAAGTCCACAGCCTCGCCACGGTGACGATCAACGGCACGCGCCAGCAAGCGCCGAAAGTATCGAGCGGCGCGCTCGGCACGCGCTCCGATCTGGAAACGCCGTTCTCCACGCGTGTGGTCGCGCAGCAGGAGCTTGAAGACCGTCAGGTGAAATCGCTCGGCAAGGTGTTCTCGGAAGACGCGGCGGTGATGTCGCTCGGCGACACCTATTCGTTCAACGCGTATTCGATCAACGTGCGAGGCATTCCGCTCGACGACTACAACGGCTACAAGATCAACGGTCTGCCGTTCTATATGACGACGGTCGAATTGCCGGTCGAATCGTTCGAATCGATTCAATTGCTCAAGGGCGCATCGGGTTTTATGTACGGATTCGGCGCGCCGGGCGGCATTATCAATTTCGTGACGAAGAAGCCGACCGACACCTTCACGTTCAGCGCCGACGTGGGCTATAGCTCGGATTCCGTGTTCAGCCAGCACATCGACACGGGCGGCCGCTTCGGCCCGGACAGCATGTTCGGCTATCGCTTCAACATCACGCACGAACAGGGCGACACCTATAACGATGCGCACGTGCTGCGCAATTCGGAGTCGCTGTCGGTCGATGCGCGCCTCACGCGCTCGCTCACGTGGACCTTCGACGGCCTTTATCAGTCGCGCAAAGTTGACGGCGGCATTCAGGACGTCATGCTCAGCGACTACACCGGATCGAGCCTGCCGCGCGCGCCGAGCGGACGCACGAACCTCTCTGCTTACGGCGATACGTTCTTTAATTCGAACGTGTATTTCGTCAGCAGCGGCCTGCACTGGCAGATCGATCCGGTCTGGAAAGCGAGCATCGACTATAGCCACAGCAAGGACGAGCGCAATTATTCCGGCCAGTGGCTCGACCTGCTCAACGAGCAAGGCGACTTCAACACCTATCTGAACCGTTCGCGCGGATCGTCGATTTACGACGTCGTGCAGGCCACGCTCGAAGGCAAGTTCTCGACCGGCCCGGTCGATCATCAGGTCGTGCTGGGCGTGTCCCAGCAATGGCTCACGAAGAAGACCGTGCCGGCGTCGCTCTATACGGATATCGGCTCGAATAATCTCTACGACACGATCACGCAGCACACGTGGGACGGCACGTACGATTACAGCCAGCAGTACAACAATTTCAATTCGCAGCAGAAGTCGATTTTCGCGAGCGATACGCTGAGCTTCCTGAAATACTGGTCGATTCTCGCGGGCATTCGCTACACGAGCTATCACCAGACGTCGTGGACCTCGCCGTCCACGTCGCCGGTCAGCTATACGCAGAATCCGGTCACGCCCACGCTCGCGCTGATGTTCCGTCCGCGCAGCGACCTGCTGTTCTACGCGAGCTATGTGGAAGCGCTCGAAGACGGCGGCACCGCAGCCGAAGGCTATGCGAACGCAAACCAGGTGCTCGATCCGATCAAGAGCAAGCAGTATGAAGTGGGCGTGAAATACGACGGCCGCCATGTGGGCGCGTCGGCGGCGCTGTTCCGCATCGAGCGCGGCGCGGAGTACGGCAACGCGCAGAACGTCTACGTTTCGAACGGCAAGGAGCGCATCAACGGCCTCGAACTCGACGGTCACGTCGATCTGCCCGCGGGCTTCCGTGTAGCAGCGAGCACGGCCTGGGAAGCGGGCACGTATAGCGAGACCGAGGCCGATCTGATCGGCAAGCGCATCGAGGGCATTCCGCGCTGGCAGGCCACGCTGCAACTGAGCGATCGCATTCCGGGCGTGACGGGCCTCACCGCGAACGCCGAGGCGCATTACTACGGCAGCATGATGGCCGATGCGAACAACAACTACGTGCTGCCGAGCTTCACGCTGTTCAACGCGGGGCTGAGTTATCGCACGACGGTGGCCGGTCATGGCGTGACGCTGCGCGCCGAAGTCGACAATATTTTCAACCGGCATTACTGGGGCTTCCTCCAGTCCGACTATATGTTCGTCGGTGCGCCGCGCACGCTCGCGCTCAACGCGCGCTTCGATCTGTGAGCGCCGCCCTGCTCCGTTCCGGTGCCTCGCGCGGGAATGCGCCGCTATGAGCGCGTTCCTGCAAAACGCAACGCGGCGCGCGCGCATCCGGGCAGGCGTGTGCGCGATCGTCTTCGCGCAAGTCACGGCGATGGCGCATGCGGCGAGTCATGAGGCAATCGGCACGACGAACGGCGCGTCGAACAACGAAGCGCAAGCCGGGCACTGGCAAACCACCCTCGCCCTGTTCGACGACGCGCGCCCCGCCGCCGTCCCGGCGCGCCTGCCGTACGCCGACGACACACCGCCGCGCGGTGGCACGCTGCGGCTCGCGAATTACATCGACGCCACGCCGGTCGTCACATCGTACGACTCGCTCAATCCGTTCCTGCTGCGCGGCAACGCCGCGCCAGCCGCGCCGATTCTGCTGTTCGAAACGCTGATGCAACGCAGCCTCGATGACGTCAGCACGCAATATCCGCTGCTCGCCGACCGCGTGGCCATCGCACCGGACGGACGCTCCGCGACCTTCCATCTGAATCCCGCCGCGCGATTCTCGAACGGCAAGCCCGTGACCGCCGACGACGTCGTCTGGTCGTTCGAATGCCTGAGCCGCGCGCCCACGTCGCCGTTCTACAGTGGCCGCTACGCGCTGATCCGCGCGGCGCACGCACTCGACGCGCAAACCGTGCGCTTCGACTTTCGCGCGGCGCAGCGGCGCGCCGTGCTCGACGCGGGCGACCTCTACGTGTTCTCGCGCGACTGGGCGCGCACGCCAGCGGGCGGCACACGCAGCTTCGACCAGCTCGCGACCGTGCCGCCCATCGCGAGCGGCCCGTATCTGATCGCCTCGCGCGCGAGCGACCGCGAAATCGTCTACCGGCGCGATCCGCATTACTGGGGCGCGGATCTGCCCGTGCGGCGCGGCATGTTCAACTTCGACACCGTGAGCTTTCGCCTCTACAGCGACGACTCCGCGCCGCTCCAGGCGTTCCGCGCGGGGGATATCGACGCCATGTTCGAAGGCAGCGCCGAGCAATGGACGCGCAATTACAGCGGTCCAGGTTTCGCCGCCGGCACGCTGCACAAGCAGGAATTCGCCGAGCAAGGCATCAGCGACGCGCAAGGTCTGTTCTTCAATCTGCGCCGCAAGAAGTTTCAGGACCCGCGCGTGCGCGAAGCCGTGGGTCTCGCGCTCGATTACGAGTGGATCAACCGCAACATGTTTTTCGGGCAGTACGAACGCAGCCAGGGCTTTTTCGACGACAGCGAATTCGCCGCGCGCGGCGCGCCCGACGCGGACGAACTCGCGCTGCTCGAACCGCTGCGCGCGAAGCTGCCGCCCGAGGTATTCGGCGAGGTGCCGCCGCAGCCGCAAACCACGGGACGCGACGGCCTGCGCCGCAATCTCGCGCGCGCCGAAGCGCTGCTCGACAGCGCGGGCTGGCAGTACCGCGACGGCGTGCTGCGCGATGCATCAGGCGCGCCGTTCACGATCGAACTGCTCGACGACGGCACCGGCATGCAACGCATTCTGATGGTGATCGTGCGCAATCTGCGCATGCTCGGCATCGACGCGCGTCTGCGCATCATGGACCAGACGGTCATCAACGAGCGCCTCAAGCATTTCGATTTCGACATGACGACGCTTGGTTATCGCGCGGCGAGCGTGCCGGGCGGCGAACTCGCGCGACGCTTCGGCAGCGAGGCCGCGCACACGCCCGGTTCGGAAAACTACGCGGGCGTCGACTCGCCCGCCGTCGATGCGCTGATCGCCGACGTCCAGCACGCGCACAGCGAGCACGCGCTCGTGACGGCGGCGCGCGCGCTCGACCGCGTGCTGCGTTGCGACCGCATCATGGTGCCCGAGTGGCACATCACGCACGCGCGCGTCGCGTGGAACCGCCGCATCGCGCCGCCCGCGCGGGTGCCGAAGCAATATCCGTGGATGGACTGGGTGATCGGCTGGTGGCACGCCGCGCCGCAAAACGCGCCCGCTTTCGCGCAACGACAGGAGTAAGCGCATCATGATCGCCTATATCGGCCGGCGTCTCGCGTTGATGATCCCCACGCTGCTCGGCGTGCTCACCGTCACTTTCATCATCATGCAGTTCGTGCCCGGTGGCCCCGTCGAGCAGGTGATGGCGCGCCTGCAAGGCACGTCGATGCATGGCGAGGGCGGCGGCGGCAACGGCGGCTATCACGGCAACGAAGGCGTCGATCCCGCGCAGATCGCGGCGATCCGCCACGAATTCGGTTTTGACCAGCCGCCGCTCACGCGTTACGTTCGCATGCTCGCGCATTACGCGCGCTTCGATCTCGGCCAGTCGTTCTTTCAGCATCGCTCGGTGTGGGAGCTGATTCGCAGCAAATTGCCGGTGACGGTCACGCTCGGCAGCTTCACGCTCGTGCTCACCTATCTGATCGCCGTGCCGCTCGGCATTGCGAAGGCGCTGCATCGCGGCACCGCGTTCGACTTCGCGACCAGCGCCGCGCTGCTGGCCGCCTATGCGATTCCCGGCTTCGTGCTCGGCGTGCTGCTGATGATGCTGTTCGGCGGCGATCTGTTTCTACACGTGTTTCCGCTCGGCGGCTTCGGCTCGGAAGGCCATGACGCGCTGCCATTCGCGCAACGCGTGCTCGACCGGCTCTGGCATCTGGCGCTGCCGGTGACCGCGTCGGTGACCGGTAGTCTCGCGGTGGTCTCGCTGCTCACGCGCAACGCGTTTCTCGACGAACTCGCGCGCCAGTACGTGCTGACCGCGCGCGCGAAAGGCGCGGCGCGCAGCGCGGTGGTCTGGCGGCACGTGCTGCGCAACGCGCTGCTGCCGCTCGCGACCGGCCTGCCCGCCGCGTTCATCGCCGCCTATGTGAGCGGCAGTTTGCTGATCGAGACGCTGTTCTCGCTCGACGGCGTGGGCCGCCTTTCGTACGACGCCATCGTGGGCCGCGACTATCCGGTCGTGCTCGGCTCGCTGTTCGTGTTCACGGTGGTCAGTCTCGTCGCGCGGCTCGCGGGCGATCTTGCCTACGCGCTGATCGATCCGCGCATTCATTTCGGCGGCAACGGCCGCTGACTTCGGGGTTCTGCATGGAAGCCATCACACCGCTGCGCGACGAGGCGCAGCCCGCGTTCGACGATGAAAAAACGGCCGCACCGGACCTTGCGCCCGCCGCGCCTGATGCGCCTGATGCACCCGCATCGACGCCATTCTGGCAACGTCTGCGCCGCCAGCGACTGGGCTGGGCGAGCCTGATCGTGTTCGCCGTGCTGTTCGCCGCCAGCCTCTGCGCGGGCGCGATCGCCAACGACCGGCCGCTCGTCGCGCGCTATCACGGCCACTGGCTGTTCCCGGCGCTGCACGTCTACGCCGATCGCGACTTCGGCGGCGCGCTGCCCACCGAGGCCGATTATCTCGATCCCTTCATACGCGACCAGTTCTCGCGCGACGGCAATTTCGCGCTCTACGCGCCGTGCCCGTTCCGCTACGACACCGTGAACTATCACTCGGCGCGACCGTTTCCCGCGCCGCCATCGGCGCAAAACTGGCTCGGCACCGACGCCTATGGCCGCGACGTATTCGCGCGCGCCCTCTACGGCCTGCGCAGCTCGGTGCTGTTCGCGTTCGCGCTCACGCTCAGCGGCGCGCTGATCGGCGTGCTCGCGGGCGCGTTGCAGGGTTATCACGCGGGCCGCGTCGACCTGCTCGGCCAGCGTCTGATCGAAATCTGGAATGCGCTGCCCGACCTCTATCTGCTGATCATTCTGTCGTCGATCTTCGAGCCGAGCCTCGCGCTGCTGTTCGTGCTGCTCGCCGCGTTCGGCTGGATCACGCTGTCCGACTACGTGCGCAGCGAATTCCTGCAAAAGCGCGCGCTCGATTACGTGCGCGCCGCGCGCACGCTCGGGCTGTCCGACTGGCAGATCATGTGGCGGCACATTCTGCCGAACAGCCTCACGCCCGTCATCACGTGGCTGCCGTTTCGCATGAGCGCGGCGATTCTCTCGCTCGCGAGCCTCGATTTCCTGGGGCTCGGCGTGCCGCCGCCCGCGCCGAGCCTCGGCGAACTGCTGGCCGAAGGCAAGGACCATCTCAACGCGTGGTGGATTTCGGCGACGGCGATTGCCGCGCTGGTCGTCACGCTGCTGCTGCTCACGTTTATCGGCGATGCGTTGCGCGAATCGCTGTCGACCGATCGTCATCGCGCGCACGACAACACCCAGGAGCGTTCATGACGACGCCAGTTCTCGAAGTCGACGGCCTCGACATTCGCATCGGATCGCGACGCATCGTCCGTGGCATCGATCTGACGATCGCGCGCGGCGAACGCGTGGCGCTGGTCGGCGAATCGGGCTCGGGCAAGAGTCTCACGGCGCTCGCGCTGCTCGGTCTCGCCGACGCCGCGCAGGTCAGCGGCAGCGTGCGGCTGGCGGGCCAGGAACTGCTCGGCAAGAGCGAGGCGCAATGGCGCGCCGTGCGCGGCGGCGACATCGCCATGGTGTTTCAGGAACCGATGACCGCGCTCAATCCGCTCTGGAGCATCGGGCGGCAGATCGGCGAAAGCCTGCGTCTGCATGCGAATCTGCGCGGCGCGGCCGCGCGCGAACGTGCGATTGCGCTGCTGCGGCGCACCGGCATTGCCGAACCCGAGCGCAAGGTCGACTGCTATCCGCACCAGTTGTCGGGCGGACAACGCCAACGCGCGATGATCGCGATGGCGCTCGCCTGCAACCCGCGCCTCTTGATCGCCGACGAACCGACCACCGCGCTCGACGTGACCGTGCGCCGCCAGATCGTCGATCTGCTGATCGAGCTTCAGGAAGCCGACGCGGACGGGCGCGGTCTTGCCGTGCTGCTGATCACGCACGACCTGCATCTGGTGCGGCGCTTCGCGCATCGCGTGGCCGTGATGCAGCATGGCGCGATTGTCGAGCAAGGCGCGACCGAGGCGCTGTTCGCGGCGCAGCGGCATCCTTACACGCGCAAGCTGTTCGACAGCGCGCCGCGCCGCACGCTCGCGCCGGTTCCCGACGATGCGTCGCGCGTGCTCGCCGTCGACGGACTGCGCGCCGGCTATCGCGCGCGGGCGCCGGGCTGGCGCGGCGTGCTGCGTGCGGGGACGAGCGCGGTGCTCGACGGCATCGACCTGCATCTGCGCGCGGGCGAAACGCTGGGCGTGCTCGGCGAGTCGGGCTGCGGGAAATCGACGCTCGCGGCGGCCATCGTCGGGCTGGTGCAGCCGGTGGCGGGCACGATCCGCTTTGCGGGGCTGAATGGACTCGATGGCGCGCCGCAATCACCGCCACGTCGCGTGCTCGCCGCCCACGTGCAAATGGTGTTTCAGGACCCGTTCGGCTCGCTCGCGCCGCGCCTGACCGTGGGCGAGATCGTCGAGGAAGGACTCGCGCTGCATCATCCGGATCTGCCCGCCGATGCGCGGCGCGCGCGCGTGGCGGCGCTGCTGGCCGAAACCGGCCTGCCCGCCGACGCAGCCTCGCGGCTGCCCGCCGCGTTTTCGGGCGGCCAGCGCCAGCGCATCGCGATTGCGCGTGCGCTTGCGGTGAATCCGCGCATTCTCGTGCTCGACGAACCGACGAGCGCGCTCGACGTCTCGATCCAGCAGCAGATTCTCGCGCTGCTCACGACGCTGCAACGGCGTCACGGCCTGAGCTACGTGTTCATCAGCCACGATATCGACGTGCTGCGCGCTGTTTCGCATCGCCTCGTGGTGATGCACGGCGGCAAGATTGTCGAGACCGGCGACACGCTCGCGGTGCTCGACGCGCCCGCGCACGCCTACACGCGCAAGCTCGTCAGCGCGGCGCAACTGGCGCCCGCCAGTCTCGCGGCGGCGTAATCCCCGCGTAATCTTTCGCGCACGCAGGGTTGGGCCACGCCGGCGGCCCAACCCGATCTTCGGCGGGTGTCACAATATTCCCCTTCCCGAATCGTCTTCACGGGTATGGAACCGCCGCTCACCCCGAACCCGCTGCCCCATCCGGACCGTCCGGACCGCGACATCGCCGACACCGTCGCCCGCGAGCGTCCGAGGCTGCGCAGTTTCATCCGTCGCCGCGTGATCGACCAGGACGAAGCCGAGGACATTCTTCAGGACGTTTTCGAGGAACTCGTCGAGGCCTGGCGACTGCCCGAGCCGATCGAACAGGTCGGCGCGTGGCTGTTTCGCGTCGCGCGCAACCGGATCGTCGACCGTTTTCGAAAACGCAAGGAAGTCCCGCTCGCCGATCTCGGCGGCGGCATCGGCCAAAGCGGCCAAAGCGGTGCCGAGCCCGGCGACGATCACAGCGACTACCGCCTCGACCTCGCGCTGCCCTCGGCCGACGGCGGCCCCGAGGCCGCGTACGCACGCGCGGCGCTGCTCGACACGCTGCGCGACGCGCTCGACGAACTGCCCGCCAGCCAGCGCGAGGTGTTCGTCGCGCACGAACTGGACGGGCGCAGCTTCAAGGAACTGGCCGCCGCGACCGGCGTGGGCGTGAACACGCTGCTGGCGCGCAAGCGTTACGCGGTGCTGCATCTGCGCGAGCGTCTGCGGGCGTCGTGGGACGGCTATGACATCTGAACCGAAGGAGAACAACATGCAATTTCGCCGCAAGATTTTCGCCAGGATCGTGGTGGTGCTGGCCATCGTCGCGCTGCTGGGCTGGGTCGTCATGAGCCTGTGGAACTGGATCGTGCCGTCGCTCGTCGTCGATGCGCACGCCATCGACTATCCGCGCGCCATCGGCCTGCTCGTGCTCTGCCGGATTCTGTTCGGCGGATTCCGCGGCCACGGCGGCTGCCGCCAGCGCGGCAAATGGCGTCAGTGGAAGCAATGGCAAAGCATGACGCCGCAAGAGCGCGAACAGTTGCGCAACGGGCCGCTGCCGGACTGACATCGCCCGCAGCGCCGCTGCGTGTATCGTCACGCTTTCCTTCTCATTCGCTCGACTCCGAGACTTGCCATGCCAGAAGCCGCCGTCCGCTCGTCGCGCGTCGCCCCGCTGTTTGCCCTGTTGCCGTTCCTGCGCCCTTATGCCGGGCGCTGGGCGCTCGCCTTTCTCGCGCTGCTGACCTCGGCGGGCGCGACGCTGGCGCTGCCCGTCGCGTTCAAGTATCTGATCGATCGCGGCTTCGCCAGCGGCAACCGCGCGCATATCGATCGCTATTTCATCGCGCTGTTCGTCGTGTCGCTGATCCTCGCGGCCGCCACCGCGCTGCGTTTCTACTGGGTCTCGTGGCTCGGCGAGCGCGTGACGGCCGATCTGCGGCGAGCGGTCTACACGCACGTCATGCGCATGAGCCCGCAATTCTTCGAGACCACGCAGACGGGCGAAGTGCTCTCGCGCCTCACCACCGACACCACGCTGATCCAGGCCGTGGTCGGCACCAGCCTGTCGCTCGGCCTGCGCAACGCGCTGCTGACCGTCGGCGGCGTGACGATGCTGGTGGCCACCAGCCCGGTGCTGTCCGGCTACATCATTGCGACGCTGATCGTCGTGGTGCTGCCGATCGTCGTGTTCGGGCGGCGGGTGCGGCGGCTCTCGCGCGCGAGTCAGGACAAGGTCGCGAATGCGAGCGCGCTGGCCGGCGAAGTGCTCAATGCGATGCCGACCGTGCAGTCGTACACGCAGGAAGGCTATGAGACGAAGCGCTTCGGCGGCGCGGTCGAAGCCGCGTTCGACACCGCGCTCACGCGCATCCGGGCGCGCGCGAGCCTGACGGCCGTGGTGATCGTGTTCGTGTTCGCGGCCATCGTGTTCGTGCTCTGGCTCGGCGCGAAGGCGGTGCTCGCGGGCAGCATGACGGGCGGCCAGCTCTCGCAGTTCATTCTCTACGCGGTGTTCACGGCGGGCGCCGTGGGCGCGGTGGCCGAAGTCTGGGGCGATCTGCAGCGCGCGGCGGGCGCGACCGAGCGGCTGTTGCAGTTGCTGGCGGCGCGCTCGCCGGTGGAAGAAGCCGACAAGCCCGTGCCGCTGCCCGCGCAGGGCGACGGCATCCGTTTCGAGAACGTGGGCTTTTCGTATCCGTCGCGGCCTGGCATCGCGGCGCTCGCGGGCTTTTCGCTCGATGTGCGACCGGGCGAGCATGTCGCGCTGGTCGGGCCGTCGGGTGCAGGCAAGACCACGCTGTTCCAGTTGCTGCTGCGTTTCTACGATCCGCAGTCGGGCCGCATCCTCATCAACGGCGTGCCGACGCGCGATGTGACGCTCGCCTCGTTGCGCCAGGCGATCGGCGTGGTGTTGCAGGAATCGGTGATTTTTTCGGGCAGCGTGCTCGACAACATCCGCTACGGCATGCCGGACGCCACGCTCGACGAAGTGCGCCGCGCCGCCGACATGGCCGCCGCCGGGTTCATCGAGCAATTGCCGGAAGGCTATGACACCTTCCTCGGCGAGCGCGGCGTGCGGCTCTCGGGCGGACAGCGCCAGCGCATCGCGATTGCCCGCGCGATTCTCAAGGACCCGCCGATTCTGCTGCTCGACGAAGCCACCAGCGCGCTCGACGCCGCCAGCGAACGGCTCGTCCAGACGGCGCTCGACAACGCCGCGCAGAATCGCACCACGCTGGTGATCGCACATCGGCTCGCGACCGTGCAGCAAGCCGACCGCATCGTGGTGCTGGAGCATGGCCGCATCGTCGCGCAAGGGCGTC
Source organism: Paraburkholderia sp. SIMBA_027 (assembly GCF_046535315.1). Classification (NCBI taxonomy): domain Bacteria; kingdom Pseudomonadati; phylum Pseudomonadota; class Betaproteobacteria; order Burkholderiales; family Burkholderiaceae; genus Paraburkholderia; species Paraburkholderia sp. SIMBA_027. The sequence continues at coordinate 251,816 of NZ_JAWRWY010000012.1, read as the reverse complement.
ACGCGGATCTGCTCGAAAGCTCGCCGCTGTATGCGCAACTGGCCGCGTTGCAGTTCGGCGATGCCACGGCGAAGCTTCAATCCGCGGCGCACGAATAAGTCACGACGTGCCGCACTTCGGGCGCTCGCATCGCGCGAGCGCCTGCTCTCTTCCCGCCGCGTTTGTCCAGCTTGCCTGGCGTGTCTAGCGCTGGGCGTTCAAGCCCAGCAAACGCTGGCATTCCGCACGGCTCTGCCCCGCCGCCCGCTGATCCTCGCTACCGAGCTTGTTGAAGCGCGCCAGCGCGTCGTTGGCGGCCGCCGGGTTGTATTCCTGCTTGTGCAGCGCGTAATCGGAGTTGCCGTTTTCGACCATATCGCGCATGTCCTTGCGCGGGTCGTCGGTGCCGTTGTTCTTCACCAGACAGAACAGCACGGTGTAATAGTCGCGCTCGGCGGGCGTGTAGCGCGGGAGCAGGAAGTGCGCCAGCGCTGCCGCCGAAAGAATCAGGCACAGCAGCGCAATCCAGCGTTTTTTCTTCATGGAATTCACATCGATGCGACGCGCGTCGCAAGCGGTGACGGCCTCGCGTCAGGGCACGGCGCGCGCTTGGGAGTCAGCAGACGGCAGGCGCGCGCGAGGCGCGGCGACTGCCCGAAAAGAGCCTGGATTATAAGCGCATCGAGAAATGCCCCGCAACGAAACGGGCGCGAGAATCACGGGGAATTAGCGCGAACCAGTGCGAATTAGTATATCCCCTCACCCTATTTGTGTAATATACCCCCCTACCGTATACGAATCGTCTCGATGAGACGTGACGCGGCGCGCGCCGCAGCCAGTTAGCCAGTCATCCAGGAAACCGCAGCATGATGGACTTTTCGCATCTTCTTTCGCAGGGCGCCTCCAGCGCCTGGCTGTTCATTCCGAGCGCGATCCTGCTGGGCGCGCTGCACGGACTGGAGCCGGGCCACTCGAAAACGATGATGGCCGCGTTCATCGTGGCGATTCGCGGCACGGTTGGGCAGGCGGTGTTGCTGGGCTTGTCGGCGACGCTCTCGCATACCGCCGTGGTGTGGGCCATCGCGCTCATCGGCATGTATTTCGGCCGCAACTGGAACGCCGCGAGCAGCGAGCCGTGGTTTCAGGTGGCCTCGGCGGTGCTGATCGTCGGCGTCGCGGCATGGATGATCTGGCGCACCTGGCGCGAGCAGCGCGCGGCGCATGAGCACGAGCATGGACACGCGCACGGCCATCACCACCATGATCACGATCACGATCATCACGGCCATGATCACCACCACGCCGACCTCGATGCGTCCTCCACCGAGTACCAGGACGCCCACGAACGCGCGCACGCGAACGACATCCGTCGCCGCTTCGCGAATCGCGACGTCACCACCGGCCAGATCGTCATGTTCGGCCTGACCGGCGGACTCGTGCCGTGCCCCGCGTCGATCACCGTGCTGCTGCTGTGCCTGCAACTGAAGCGTTTCGCGCTGGGCGCGTCGCTCGTGCTCTGCTTCAGCATCGGACTTGCGCTGACGATGGTCGTCTCCGGCACGCTGGCGGCGCTGAGCGTCAAGCACGTGTCGAAAAAATGGAGCGGATTCGGCGATTTCGCGCGCAAAGCGCCGTATTTCTCCGGCGCGCTGATCCTGCTCGTCGGCCTGATCGTCGGCTATCAGGGTTTGACGGCGCTCGCGGCCTGATGTCGCGGCGCGTAGCGTAGTCCCCCTCGCTATAGGCAGCGGTATACTCGGGTTTCCATCCGTCGAGGTCAGGCATGAGTCACACGATTCGCGAAAAACAGAAGCTGCTCAACCGCGTGCGCCGCATCAAGGGGCAAGTCGAGGCCATCGAGCGCGCACTCGAAGACGAGCGCGGCTGCATGGACGTGCTGCAACTGATCACCAGCAGCCGCGGCGCGATGAACGGCCTGCTCGCCGTGGTGCTGGAGGATCACATCCGCACCCATCTCGTCGATGCTGAACCCGCCGACGAACACGGCAGCGGCACCGAGCAGCTGATCGAAGTCGTCCACAGCTATTTCAAGTAAGCCATGGCCGTGAAATCGCCGTGCATCGAACGCTGTGCGTTCGATGGCAAAACCGGTTTGTGCACGGGCTGTTACCGCACGCGCGAGGAAGCGCGTGGCTGGAAGAAGATGACCGATCATCGGCGTCATCAGATCATCAACGAGCGCGCGCGTCGTCAGGCCAAAATCGGTCGCGAAACCGGCCCGCGCGTGAAAGGCGACTAAAAACCCGATTAAAAACGCGCGCCTACTTCGCCGTCTTCCGTTTCTTTTCGAGCGGCGCCCAGCTCGCGTCGTCCTGCAAGCGGTCGAACAGGCGATTGCGCCGCGCGCCGTCCAGTTCGGTCAAGCCGATGAGCGTGTGAAACGCCATGCCGCTGGCCGCGAAATACCGCAGCAGCGCGAGTTCCTCGTCGCGCGCTTCGCTCTCGATGGTTTTCGTCACTCGATTGTCGGTGTCGCGCACGCGCCCGAGCATCTCGGGCGATTCCACCATCACCGCCAGCATCGCGCGCGCGACGGAATTCGGCTGATTCACGGCCTCGCGAAAAATTTCGATCTGCGCATTGAGCGTGGGCTCGGCTTTTTTCGCGCCTTCCTTGCCCAGATAATCGGCCGCGATCCGCTGAAACTCGCTGAGCTGATGCTCCAGCAGCGCCTCCAGCACACCGTTCTTGGTGCGGAACTGATGCAGCAGCCCGCCCTTGCTGATGCCGCTTTCGCGCGACAACGCGTCGAACGTCAACGCGCCCGCGCCCTCCCTCGTCAGAATCGCCAGCGCGGCGGCGATGGCTTTCTTGCGGGACAGTTCGGAGCGGGTCGGGTTATCCATGTCGATTCGAGGGCGTGACTAAGAACGTGACAGCGTGACTTCGGGCATGACAGCGTCGGCAAGGGAATCGCGCGCCGATCCGCATGAAAGGCGGCGCCTGGCGAACGGTCGGTCGGTTGCGGACATGATTGTAACCAATTCCGCCTCGCCATAAAAACAAACCGGGTAGACGGTTTACATTTCTCGAATTTGCCGTTACGCTGCGTCCGCAGTGAACAGCGGTTTCTCACTGTTTCACCCAGTCCTCTTTCAGCGCCCGCTTAATCCATCCAAGGAACCTTCCGATGTTCGGCCAACGCCTCGCACTTCCCCTCGTCACGGGCACGCTGTCCCTTCTTCTTGCCGCCTGCGCCGGCGTTCAGCCGGTCGCCTACTCCGGCATCGACGCCACGCACCAGTTGCAGCCGAATCACGGCGACGACCGCAACAAGGTGCCGCTCGCCTACGGCATTCCCGTCTCCTGGTCGCGCTATACGCAGGTCGTGCTCGACCCCGTCACCGTCTATCGCGGCGCCGACGCGCAATTCGGCGACATGAAAGACGACGACAAAACCACGCTCGCCCGCTACGCGCAGCAGGCCTTCACCGAAAACCTCGGCAAACGCTTCCAGATGACGAACCAGACCGGCCCCGGCGTGCTGCGCGTGAAGGTGACGCTGACCGGCGCGGAGAGCACCACGCTGCTCGTGGGTCAGGCGATGCATTTCGATATCGCCGGCAATCTCTACAACGGCGTGCAGGCGGTGCGCGGCGGCCAGGGCGCGTTCAGCGGCTCGGTGTCGTACGCGGTCGAGGTGTACGACAGCAACGATGGCCGTCTGCTGAAAGCCTATGTGACCAAGCAATATCCGAATGCGATGAATCTGCCCGCGGCGTTCGGCTCGCTCAGCGCCGCGAAAACCGGCCTCGATAAAGGTGCGGAAGCGCTCGTCGCGCAAATGCATTAATCCCGCGCACCAGAACACCGAAGCAACCGGCCCGGCCACGCGAGATTCAATCGCCCGGAATCATTTAAATAATCAGGAGGCCTGATCATGAAACACCTGGCGGAATTCGCGTGGTCGGCGGGCCATCCTACGCTGGTCATCACGCTCGTCTTCACGGCTGCGTATTGCGCGGTCGGCATTCCCGCGCATTGCCTGCTCGGCCCGGGCGCGCGCGACTACTACGGCACGATGGCGGGCGTCTTCGCGGCGCTCGCCTATCTGACGCTGATACTGGGCTTTCGCCCATGACCGTCGACGGCAAAGCCAGTGCCATCTGCGGCTTGTGGATTCGCGCACGCGACGCATTCGGCCGGTTCCGGCGCGCGCTCGGCGATGTCATCGCAGGGAAGCTCTGAATGTCGCGCACGATGTTTTCGCCGATGAGCCTCGCGCCGCTCATCGCCTTGCTGGCCGGTGGCCTGCTGCTCGCTCACACGCTGTTCCCGCGCGGCCCGCAACTGACGATCGACTTCGTCAGCGGAGCCGGATTGCAGGCGGGCAAGACGCGCGTGCGCTATCGCAACGTGGAAGTGGGCGAACTCGAAACGCTGCATCTGTCGCGCGACCGCTCGCACGTGACCGCCGTGGTGCGGCTGATGGCGGACGCCGCCCGCCTCGCCACCTGCGGGACGCGTTTCTGGGTGGCGCGTCCGCGTATCGACGCCGGCGGTATTTCGGGGCTCGAAACCCTGCGCACCGCGCCGTATATCGACGTGGATATCGGCGCCGCCCGCACAACGTGCCACAGCTTTATCGGCCTGGAAACGCCGCCCGTGGTGAGCGCCGATCGACGCGGCAGCCGCTTCATTCTGCGCGCCGCGTCGCTGGGTTCGCTGCAGGCGGGTTCGCCGGTCTATTTTCATCGCGTCGCCGTGGGACAGATTCTCGGCTACACGCTGCCGAAAAACGGCCAGGAAGTCGATGTCGACGTGTTCGTGAACGCGCCGTTCGATCGCTATGTCACGTCGTCGACGCGCTGGTGGCAGGCCAGCGGAATCGACGTGCAACTCGATTCGCGCGGCTTCAACGTCGACCTGCAGCCGCTCGAAGCGATGCTGCGCGGCGGCGTGCAATTCGACTCGCCCGCCGAAGCCGCTCCGCCGTCGCACGACAGCCGCACCTTCACCCTCGCCGACAACCGCACCGACGCGCTGCGCAGCACGAACGGCCCGGCCGCGCCCGTGCAGATGCGCTTTCGCGAATCGTTGCGCGGCCTCGTTGTGGGCGCGCCGGTCGATTTTCATGGGGTGGAGATCGGCAACGTCACACGGATCGACGTCGATAACAACACCGCGCACGGCGGCTTCGACATGATCGTCAGCCTGAATCTCTATCCGTTCCGTCTCGGGCGACGCTATCGCGCGGCGCTCGGCAAAGGCGACGGCCCGGGCGGACGCACGCTGCTGAGCGACATGATCGCGCAAGGTCTGCGCGGCCAGGTGCGCATGGGCAGCGTGCTCACGGGCCAGCGCTATATCGCGCTCGACTTTTTCCCCAAGGCGCCGCCCGTTCATTTCGATGCGAAGCGCGCGGCGGTCGAACTGCCGACGGTGCCCAACACCATCGAAGAACTGCAAGATCTGCTCGGCGATATCGTCGCGAAACTCGATCGCGTGCCGTTCGACGAAATCGGAAGGAACGTCGATGCGTCGCTCGACGGCGCGAATACGCTACTCAAGACCCTGAACGATGAAACCGTTCCACAAACGCAGTCCACGCTGGCTTTTGCGCAGACGTCTTTTGCCGCTGCACGCGCCACGCTCGAAGCGGATTCGCCCTTGCAAACCGACGTGCGCACGGCCACGGCGCAACTGCGCCGGACGCTCGCGAGCGTGAACGCGCTGGCCGATTATCTCCAGCGCCATCCGGAATCGATCGTGTGGGGCAAGCCTTCGGGTCAGTGAAGGCGACGTGAGTCAATCATCCGCGCGCCGTCAACTCGACGCCAGATAGCGTTGCGGCGATTCGCCCGTCACCTGGCGGAACATGACGATAAACGCGCTCGCGCTGCGATAACCGAGATCTTTCGCGACCTGCGCTACCGAATGCCCGAGCGTGAGGCGCGTGATCGCTTCCGCCACGCGCATCTGCTGACGCCACGCCACGAAGGTCAGCCCGGTTTCCGCATGCAGGCGGCGCGCGAGCGTGCGTCCGCTCGCACCGAACTGCTCGCCCCAAAAATCGAGCGAGAGATCGCTGCCCGGGTCGTTCATCATGTGCTCGCAGAGCTTGAGCAGGCGCTCGTCGCGCGGCAAGGGCACGCCGGGCTCCGCGAGGCTGGGCGTTTCCGCCAGCACCTTCAGCATCAACGGCGCGGCGAGGCCCGCGCGACTCGTGGCCGTATAGCTGTCCGCGCCCTCGACCAGCGTGAGCGCGAGTTCGCGCAGCAAGGCCGACACGCCGATCACGGCGGGATCTTCCCACGGCCAGGGAAACACATCGGGTTCCAGATAGACGCTGCACAGCGCCGTATCGCCGACCGCGTGCAGTTCATGATCGACATCCGACGGCAGCCACACCGCACGCGACTGCGGCACGGTCCACGTGCGCGCGGGCGTGAGCACGCGAATCACGCCTTTGACCGCGAATACCAGTTGACCATGACGATGCTGATGCCATGTCACGCGTTCGCCGTGGCGGTAGGTCACGAGCGTCGCAGCGACCTCGCGCGGCAGCGGCGTGCGAGCCATCGGGTAGCGCTTGAGCAGAAACGACTTCATCGGACGGACGTACGGGCGCGAAAGGAAGTGGCCCATGATATTGGAAATTGACAAAAAATTGTCAAAAAATCGATATCTCCTGTCCGCCTTTAATTCGCATAAGCCGGTAATCTCCTTACCCATCAAGGCTTCTGGCGGAACCCCGCCCGAAATCAATAATGCTTCTCATTCGTGGAATTACCCCGGTGGACCCTGTGGTCGATAGGGTCGACACACACGATCGCCACGCGCACGAACGACTTTTCCGCCGCTTATGCCCCTGATTGCTTCATTGATCCGCAGCTCGCGCTGGCTTCTGCCACTCGCCCTGCTCGTGAGTCTCGTGAGCGGCTTCGCGAATGCGGCGCTCGTCGCGCTCATCAACCAGGCGTTACAGGCGTCGGGCGCGCAACTCGTGCAACTGGGCGTGCGCTTCGCACTACTCGCGGCGCTGGTGCTCGCCACGCGCGTGGGTTCGCAGACGCTCTTCATGTATCTCGGCCAGCGCGTGAAAGCGCGCCTGCGCATGCAGACGATCGGCCGCATCGCCGCGGCCTCGTTCCGCGATCTGGAGCGCTGCGGCGCGGCGCGTGCGCTCGGCGCGCTGACCCAGGACCTCGACAGCATCGTCGTGTTCTTCGTGAGCCTGCCGTCGATTGCGATGCAGGGTGCGGTGATCGCCGGTTGCCTCGCCTATCTGGGCATGCTGTCGCTGCCGATTCTCGGCGTCGCGCTCGCGGTGCTAGGCGTGGGGACGTTCGGCACGCATCTCGTCGGTTCGCGCGCGCTGCGTCATCTGCGTGCATCGCGCGAACGCGAGGACGAGCTGTTGCGCCAGTTTCGCGCGCTGTTCGACGGCGCGAAGGAACTGAAGCTGCATCGCGCACGCGCCGAAGCGTTCGTCGGCGGCCAGCTCGCGCCGCACGTCGAAGCGGTGCGCGCGCAACGCACGCGCGGCTACGTGCTGCATGCGCTCGCGGCGAGCTGGGGCAATCTGCTGCTGTTCGGCTTCGTCGGCCTGACGATCTTCGTGCTCGCGCGCCTGTTCGACGCCGATGCGCACGTGATGTCCGGTTACGCACTCGTCTTTCTCTACCTGATCATGCCCGTGGAAGGCCTGCTGGCGGCGCTGCCTGCGATCAGCTCGGCGCGCGTGGCGTTCGAGCGGATCGGCAAGCTCGAAGCCGCGCTGCCACCTGAACAGGGCCGGCTTGCCGATGTCGGTACAAATGTCGCGCAAGCCGCTCAGCCCGCGTTTTCGCGCATCGCGCTCGAAGGCGTCGAGCATCGTTACGTGCGCGAAAACGAGGACGGTTTCTTCACGCTCGGCCCGATCGATCTGACGTTTCGTGCGGGCGAAACGGTGTTCCTCGTCGGCGGCAACGGCAGCGGCAAGACCACGCTCGCGAAACTGCTCGTCGGCCTGTATGCGCCCGAGCGCGGCCGCCTGCTCGTCGACGGCGCAGCCGTGGACGACGCGACACGCGCCGCTTATCGACAGTATTTTTCCGTGGTGTTCAGCGACTTCCATCTGTTCGATTCGTTGCTCGGCTTGAGCGCCGGACGCGAAAACGCGGCGCGCGCGCTGCTCGTCGCGCTGCAGCTCGACCACAAGGTGCGGATTCAGGACGGCGCGTTTTCCACGCTCGCGCTCTCGCAGGGACAGCGCAAACGCCTCGCGCTGCTGGTCGCGTTTCTGGAGGATCGGCCGTTCTACGTGTTCGACGAATGGGCCGCCGATCAGGACCCGGCCTTCAAGGACGTGTTCTATCGCACGCTGCTGCCGGAGCTGAAAACGAAGGGAAAAACGGTGCTCGTGATTACGCACGACGATCGGTATTTCGATCTCGCCGATCGTCTGATCAAGCTCGACAGCGGGCGGATCGGCGCGACGCATTCCAGCCTCGCCGACGGTAACGGCCACAGCGGCAACAACATGGCGAGCGCAGCATGAACGCGATCCTGCACGACGCGGTTCACGAATCAGCGCACGACACGGCAGGGACGCAGACGGCCTTCGCGCTCGAAGGCGTCGCGTTCGCCGCCGGTGGCCGCACGCTGCTGCATCCGCTCGACCTCACGATCGAGCACGCGCGCGTGACCGGTCTCGTCGGCCACAACGGCTCGGGCAAATCGACGCTCGTCAAACTGCTCGCGCGCCAGCTCGATCCCGCCGCCGGCACGATCCGTTACGCGGGCCGGCCGCTCGCACAGTGGAGCGCCCGCGAGTTCGCGCGCCAGGTCGCGTATCTGCCGCAACAAACGCCGCTCACCGACGGCATGACCGTGCGCGAACTCGTCGCGCTCGGGCGCTATCCGTGGCACGGCGCACTGGGCCGTTTCAACGACGACGACGCCGCGCGTAACCTGGCCGCGCGCTTTTGCGACCGCATCGTCGCGCTGCGCGAGGGGCGCCTGCTGATGCGCGAGCGCGCCGCCGACATCATCGACCCGCTGCGGCTCGAATCGATTTACGGCGTGCCGATGAGCGTGAGCGTCGATCCGTCGAGCGGGCGCCGTCTGGGGTTTCCGGCATGAGCGCGCACACCACGAATCCGCGCCGCCGTCGCGTGCTCGCTGCACTTGGCGCGCTGGCGTCCACATCAAGCTTCGGCGCGACGCCGCCTCGCGCACCTCGTTCGCCTCGTTCACCCCGGCGGATCGTGGTCCTCAACTGGGAGCTGACCGAAACGCTGCTCGCGCTCGGCCGCGCGCCGGTCGGCATTCCGCTGCCGGACTGGTACGCGAGCGGGATCGTCGCGCCGCCGCTGCCGCCGGGCGTCGTCGACGTCGGGCTGCTCTATCAGCCGAATTTCGACGTGCTGCTCACGCTCGCGCCCGACCTGCTGATCGTCACGCCCGCCCACGCGGCGCTGATGACGCCGCTGCAACGCATCGCGCCGACGCTCACGCTCGGCGCGTACATGAGCGCCGCGCAACCATTCGAGGCGCTCTGCGCTGAAACGCAGACGATGGCGCGCGCGCTCGCCGCGCCGGACCATGCCATGGCGCTGATCGCCGCCACGCAGCGCGGATTCGCCGCGGCCGCCGACGCGATCGCGGCCACGCCGACGCGCGCCACGCGCCCGGTGATCGTCGCCGAAGCGCTCGACGAGCGGCACTTTCGCGTCTACGGCGCGGGCAGTCTGTTCGACGCTGTGCTTGCGCGCATCGGCCTGCGCAACGCCGCGAATCCGCGTGACGCGGCGGGTCGTCCACAGGACGCGCCCTGGCCAACCAACGCGGCGGGCTCGGCCACCGTCGCGCTGCAACGCCTGTTCGACGTGCCGCAGGCGGACATTCTGCTGGTCGGTCCGCTGCACGACGACCTGCGCGCCGCGCTGAGCGCGAGCCCGCTGTGGCGCGCGCTGCCCGCCGTGCGCGAACGGCGCGTGTCGGTGCTGCCGGTGATCGCCGCGTTCGGCGGCCTCGTCTCGATGCAGCGCTTCGCCGCCGCCCTTCCCGTGGCGCAGGCCACGCTCGACAACGGCGGAGGCGGCCTTGCGTAACCTTGCGCGTCGTCCCTTCCTTGAGCGCGCCGCGCTGCCGCGCGACTGGCGTTGGCCGCTGGTCGGCGCGCTGTTCGCGCTCGCCGCGTGCCTCGCCGCCGCGGACGTGCATCGCGTGCTCGCGGGCGCGCCGTTCTGGAGCGCGCTCACGCTGCCCGCATCGATCAGCGCGCAGGACATCGGCGCGGTGCTGGTCCACGACAGCCTGCTGCCGCGCATCGCGACGACATTGCTCTGCGGCGCCGCGCTCGGCCTCGCGGGCACGCTGATGCAGCAGGTGCTGCGCAATCCGCTCGCCGAACCGATGACGCTCGGCGTGTTCCCGGGCGCCTATCTCGCGCTCTCGATCGCGACGATCTGGATGCCGGGCTGGCTCGCGCTGGGCCGCGACACGCTGGCGCTCGCGGGCGGCGCGATCGCCATGCTCGCCGTGTTCGCGCTGGCGTGGGCGCAAGGCATGTCGCCGCTCGGGGTGATCCTCGGCGGCATGGTGGTCAACCTGTATTGCGGCGCGATCAGTCTCGCGATTTCGGTGGTGCATTTCGACCGGCTCGCCGGCCTGCAGATCTGGGGCGGCGGCGCGCTCGACCAGAGCGGCTGGCAAGCGGCGCTGCATCTGACCGTGCGGCTCGCGCTGTGTCTTGTCGGCGCGGTGCTGCTCTACCGTCCGCTGAGTCTCTTCGATGCGGGCGACGCCACGGTGCGCAATCTCGGCGTGGCGGTCGGCTGGATGCGCGGCGCGGCGCTGTTCGTCGCGGTGGCGCTCACGGCGTTCGTGGTCGCCGAAGTCGGCGTGATCGGCTTCATTGGACTGGCTGCGCCGCTGCTGGCGCGTCTGGCGGGCGCGCGGCGTCTGCGCGACCGGCTCGTCTGGGCGCCGCTGACCGGCGCGGCCCTGCTGTGGCTCACCGATGAAATCGTGCGCTTCGCCGCGCGCGCCGACGTGTTTGCCGCCCATCTGATCGCAACCGGCAGCGTGACCGCGCTTGTCGGCGTGCCCTTGCTCATCGCGTTGCTGCCGCGTTTGCGCACGCGGCCCGACACCCATGCGCCCCACGCTCCGCACCACAATTCACTCGCGCCGCGCGCGCTGCCGCTGCTGTGGGCCATGCTGCTGCCGCTCGTCTGCGTGCTCTCGCTGATGGTGTCGCGCAGCGCCGACGGCTGGAGCATCGCGACGCGCGCGCATATCGACGCCCTGCTGTTCTGGCGCGTCCCGCATCTCGTCGCGGCGCTCGCGGCGGGCAGCCTGCTCGCGACCGCGGGCACACTGCTGCAACGCATGACCGCCAACCCGATGGCGAGCCCCGACCTGCTCGGCGTGGGATCGGGCGGCATGTTCGGCATGGTCGTCGTGCTGTTCCTGAGCCAGCGCATTGTTCCCGCCGCGCTGTTCGCGGGCTGCGTCGCCGGGGCGTTCGCGACACTGCTGCTGTTGCTGTGGTTCGGACGGCGCGCGCGCTTCGCGCCCGAGCGCCTGCTGCTGGTCGGCATTTCGATCAGCGCGCTGTTTCAGGCGGTGGTCGGCGCGCTGATGTCGAGCGGCGACCCGCGCGCGGGCGTGCTCGTCGATCTGCTGATCGGCTCCACGTATTACGTCGCGCCCGGCATCGCGTGGAGCATGGCCGCGCTGGCGCTGCTCGCGCTCGCCGTCGCGCCGCTAACCGCGCGCTGGCTCGGCACGCTCGCGCTCGGCGCGGATGCCGCCGCGAGCCTCGGCGTGCCGGTGGGCCGCGCGCGCTTCGCGCTGCTGCTGCTCGCCGCGCTGGCCACGGCGGCGGCCACCGTGGTGGTCGGCCCGCTGTCGTTCGTCGGCTTGATCGCGCCGCATATCGCACGCTTTTCCGGCGCGCGGCGTCCGATGCCGCAGCTCTATCTCGCGGCGACGCTCGGCGCGCTGCTGATGGTCTCGGCGGACTGGCTCGGGCGGCAAATCGCGTTTCCGCAGGAAGTGGCGGCGGGCCTCGTCGCCACGCTGCTCGGCGGTCCGTGGCTCGTCGCGCTCGTGGTCATGCGCGGCCGTCGAAGCACTTAGGCAATCAAGGGCAAACGGGGCCCTCAAAACACCCGTCCATAACGATCGTCCCTCGCATTTTTTTACAGCCCGCCTTTGAGCGGGAGGAAGCCGTTCGGCCTTTTTCAACAGTGGGATGATTGACGATGACAACGAGAATAGACCACCGTGGTGCGCAGCGCGCACCGGCTTCGGGATGGTGGAGGCTGGCGCCTCGCCGTGTAACGCGCGCCGCGCCGCGCTTCGCGCTCACCATGACGCCGATCGCTTTCGCGGCGCTGAGCCTCGCTTCGCCGTGGGCGCGGGCGCAAACCGCGCCTGCCGCGAACGGCAACGTTCTGCCCGCCGTGACGGTGTCGGGCGCGAACGACGCCGACGCAACCACCGAAGGCAGCGGCACCTACGCCGCGAAGCAGGCCACCATCGGCGGCAAGGTCGCGCAATCGATCAAGGAGACGCCGAACTCGGTCTCCGTGCTCACGCGCCAGCAGATGGACGACCAGAACGTGACGACCATCCAGGACGCGCTGCGCTACGTCACGGGCGTCAGCTCGATCGATTACGGCGACGGCACCGCGTATTTCCGCGCGCGCGGCTCGCAGCTCGGCATCGAGTTCGACGGCGTGCCGACCTTGAGCGGCCTGCAATATCAGCTGCAATTCGATCTGGCGATGTACGACCGCGTGGAAATCATGCGCGGTCCGGCCGGTTCGATCGACGGCATGGGCGAGCCGGGCGGCGTGGTGAATCTCGTGCGCAAGCGCCCGCAGGATCAATTCCATCTGTCGACCGAAACGCAGGTCGATTCGTTCGGCAGCGTGCGCCAGATGATCGACGTGACCGGGCCGCTGAACAAGGACGGCACGCTGCGCGGACGCGCGGTGCTGGTCGGCAGCGACGGCACGCAGTCGATCGACCGCACGCGCAGCAAGGAAGTGATGGCCTACGGCGCGCTCGACTGGGATCTCACGCCGCGCACGACGCTTTCGCTCTCGGGCGGCTATCAGGTTTCGCCGATTTCGGGCATCGACTACGGCGCGGGCGGCGTGCTCAACAGCACGCGCACCGCCCTCACCGGCCGCGTGCCGAGCTCGTTCACGCAGAACTTCAGCCCGAGCTGGAACTACGCGTACACCTCGCTGCAGGAAGGCAACGCGAACCTCGTGCATCGCTTCGAAAACGACTGGCAATCGTCGACCACGCTGTTCTATCGGCACGAACTCTCGAAAGCGTATTACGCGTACTCGGGTCCGGGCGCGACCGCGAACGGTCTCGCGCTCTACGGCGATCAGCGCCAGCGCACGAGCTACGACTGGTTCGGCGCGGACAGCAGCGTCTCGGGCCCGATCCATCTGTTCGGGCGAACGCATACGCTGACCATCGGCGCGAATTACTCGGTGATGACGTCGAGCGCGCAATCGGGTTATCTGGCGCTGAGCGGCCCGTACGGTGGCGCGTTCAGTCTCTACGATCCGAACGCCGTGCCCGCCGTGGATGTGCCCTACACGTTCGGCACCAATCATCGCACCGTGCAGTACGGCGTCTATGCGCAGGCGCGCATCAAACTCGCCGATCCGCTCACGCTGGTGCTCGGCGGCCGCGAGGCTTTCCTGCAGGACCGCACGCAATCGACGCTGCCGAGCGTCGGCGACTGGACCACCAACGCGCAGATCAATCACCGCTTCCTGCCGTCCGCCGGGCTGCTGTGGGATATCGTGCCGTCGATCACGGCCTATGCGAACTACGCGCGCTTTCTCGACGCGCAAACGGAGAGCACGTATTCGGGCGCGGGCCTGCCGCCGCGTTCGGGCGAGCAGTATGAAGTGGGCGTGAAAGGCAGCTTCCTGAATGGCCGCCTGAATGCGAACGCCGCGCTGTTCCGTATCGACGACAACAACCGCGCCGTCGCCGATCCCGCGCACCAGTATTACTACGTCTCGGCGGGCAAGGCGCGCGATCAGGGCGTGGAACTCGAAGTCACGGGCCAGCCGATGCCGGACTGGAACGTCTACGCGGGCTACACGTATCTGAATGCGCACTACGAGAACGACTCGCCCGATCTCACCGACGGCACCGATCCGAAGCACCTGTTCAAGCTGTGGACGAAGTACACGTTCTCGCGCGGCACGTTGCGCGGTTTCTCGGTGGGCGGCGGCATGCTCGCGCAAACGCGCATTTCACGCGGCGTCGAACAAGGCGGTTATGCGATTTTCAATGCGCAGATCGGTTATCGATTCAACAAGCATGTTGAAGCGTCGCTGCAATTGAATAACGTGTTTAATCGCGAGTATTACATTCGTCCGCCGAGCACGTATTACAGCGTATTCGGCGATACGCGCAATGTGATGCTGACGGTTCGATCGGACTTCTGATGATTCGCATTGCGCCGCGCGAAGGCAATATCGCGCGGCGCAATGCGATGTGTGCTTAATTGCGCACCCGGAAAACACCGACCACTTCATCGAGGCCGCTCGCCTGCTGCGCCATTGCCTGCGCCGCCGCCGACGCCTGCTCGACCAGCGCCGCATTCTGCTGGGTCGCGTGATCCATCTGCGAGACCGCTACGTTCACCTGGCCGATACCCGTGCTCTGCTCCTCGGAAGCCGAGGCAATTTCGCCGAGGATTTCGTTCACGCGCGAGACGTCGCGAATGATATCGGCGATCGTGGTGCCCGCTTCCTCGACCAGTCGCGAACCGGCGTCCACGCGCGACGTCGCCTGACCGATCAGGCCGCGAATCTCGCCCGCCGCCGTGGCCACGCGCTGCGCGAGCGTGCGCACTTCCGACGCCACGACCGCGAAACCGCGACCCTGATCGCCTGCACGCGCGGCTTCGACCGCCGCATTGAGCGCCAGAATATTGGTCTGAAACGCAATGCTCTCGATCGCGCTGATGATTTCGTTCATGCGCCGCGAGCTGTCCGCAATCCCCTGCATCGTCTGGACGACCTCGCCCACCACCACGCCGCCGCGTTGCGCCGTATCCGAGGCCGCGCCCGCCAGCGAAGTGGCCTGACGCGCGTTCTCGGCGTTCTGGCGCACCGTCGCGGTCAATTCCTCCATGCTCGACGCCGTTTCTTCGAGCGATGCGGCTTGCGCTTCCGTGCGTTGCGAGAGATCCGAATTGCCGCTGGCAATTTCGCGCGCGGCGGTATTGATCGCGCTTGCGCCATCGCGCACGCGGCCAATCATGTCGACGAGATTGGTTTGCATCGCCTTGACGCCTTCGAGCAATTGCCCCATTTCGTCGAGCGAATTGACTTCGATACGCGCGGTGAGATCGCCATTCGCAATCGCTTTGAAATGCGCGAGCGCCTGCGCAAGCGGACGGCCGATGGCGCGTTGCAACGCGATCCATGCGAACGCGGCGGCGCACAGCGCAAACAGCACGCCCAATACGGCCACGGTCACGAACCAGTGGAAACGCTCCTGCGCGCGATCGTATTTGGCGACGGCAAAACCGGCCTGCATTTTCTGCAACGCGTCGATGCTGCCCGTCACATCGCCATATAACGCCGACGACGTATTCTGGACTGCCGAGCGAATCTGATTGCCGTCCTTCGTTTCGATCGCGCGATAAATCGGCTCATAGCCGTCCTGCAACAACTGCTTGAGTTTGGCGTCGATTTCGTCGGCCTTGCGCGCTTCCTCGTCGTTATAGCTGGGCAGCTTGCGATAAGCCTCCCACGACTGCTTCGCGTGATCGAGCTGATCGCGCGAATTCTGCTCGGAGCGCGCGATGTCGGGTGCATCGGGCGCGAGACCAATGCGGAACAGCCACAGACGGCTGCGCGCCAGCGCGACGCTCGTCTGGCTCAGCGCCACCGCCGAGCCGAGTTGATTGGAATACAGCGTTTGCAGATCGTGATTGCTGGAACTCACACCTGCAACCCCCATCGAGCCGCCAATGACCAGTAGGCAGCCGAGAAACCCCATCGCGAGAGCCAG
The DNA here is from genome assembly GCF_046535315.1 of Paraburkholderia sp. SIMBA_027. Taxonomy (NCBI): domain Bacteria; kingdom Pseudomonadati; phylum Pseudomonadota; class Betaproteobacteria; order Burkholderiales; family Burkholderiaceae; genus Paraburkholderia; species Paraburkholderia sp. SIMBA_027. Next base: position 235,814 of record NZ_JAWRWY010000012.1, on the reverse strand, counting down.
GCGCGCGCGGATTGTAATTTTTTTAAACATATCGCAGAGTGAAATCGCTGAAAGAACAGAGGAATTCAAATTCGAGCCGTTGCCCCCGTCTACGGCATCAATGATCGAAACTTGAGAACGTTGAGCATTTCACAGCGTTATTTGCGCACTCAGTCTTTTTTCGCATATCTGCTATGCGTCATACGCAAGGGCGGCAATCGGGCATGCCCGCATAATCACTGTCACAAGTTATTTCACGGTTCGGCAGCCTTTGCCCGACCTTCGATATAGAACAAAGCGGGCGGCAGCCTGCGCTGGAGATCAACCTCATGCAGACGTGGTACAGCACCATGAATTCCTCCCAGCGGCGCACCTTTTGGGCGTGTTTCCTCGGCTGGGTGCTGGACGCCATGGACGTGCAGTTCTTCGCGTTCGTCATTCCCACCCTGCTGACCGCCTGGCACATGACCAAGGCGCAGGCCGGCGTGATCGGCACCTCGGCGCTGGTTGCCTCGGCCGTGGGCGGTGTGATTGCGGGCGTGCTCGCCGACCGTATCGGCCGTGTTCGCGTGCTCAAGCTGGCGATTCTGTGGTTCTCGCTGTTCACCGGCCTCTCGGCTTTCACGAACGGCTTCCATCAGTTGCTGTTCACGCGCAGTCTGCAAGGTCTCGGCTTCGGCGGCGAATGGGCGGCGGGCGCGATCCTGATCGGCGAAGTCGTCGACAAGCGCATTCGCGGACGCGCCGTGGGCTGCGTGCAAAGCGGCTGGCCCGTGGGTTATGCGCTCGCCGCGCTGCTCTACTGGGTGCTGTTCAGCGCGCTGCCCGAACAATATGCGTGGCGCGTACTGTTCCTGCTGGGCATTCTGCCGGGCCTGCTGGTGCTGTGGATGCGCCGCAATGTCGACGAATCGGCGGCCTTCGAATCGGCGGCGGAATTCCGCGCGCAAAGCGGTCTGTTCGACACCTTCGGCCGCATCTTCGCGCCCAGCGTGTTGCCGCGCACCCTGCTGGCCTCGGCGATGGCAGCCGGCGCGCTCGGCGGCAACTACACGATTCTCACGTGGCTCGTGACGTATCTGCGCGAAACACAAAGCCTGACCATCAACCTGACGACGATGTATCTCGCCGTCAATATCTTCGGCTCGTTCTGCGGCTACGTCGGCATGGCGTATCTGAGCGATGCGATCGGCCGACGCTGGACCTTCTCGCTCTCGGCGGCGGGCGCGACGCTCACGGTGCTGGCTTATACGCACCTGCATCTGCCGATGTCCGCGCTGCTGGTGCTGGGCTTTCCGCTCGGACTGTTCCAGTCGGGCATCGTCTCCGGCATGGGCGCATGCTTCACCGAGCTGTTCCCGGTGCAGATCCGCGCGTCGGCGGGCGGCTTCTCGTACAACTTCGGTCGCGGCATCGGTTCGCTGGTGCCCGCTGCGGTCGGCATCACGAGCGCGTCGGTCGGGCTGGCGAAGTCGATCGGCGTGTGGGCGGCGGCGTCGTATGTGGTGGTGTTCATCGTCGCCGTGTTTCTGCCTGAAACGCGCAACAAGCAACTCGAAGGGCAAGCCTGATTTTCACGCTTGATCACTTCGGCTGAATTCGCCTGAATTCGACTGAAAGCGGCGCGTGCCTGGGTCTCCGAACGATTCCCGGTCACGCGCCGCGTCTTTTCCACTATCAAGGAAAACGTCAGCTTCCGGGTCATGACGTGATATAACGAGCACTTGCGCAATCCGTACCGGCCCGCGCCTCCATCATGCGCACGGCCACTCCCGCGGCCACCCCGGTACTCGCGCGTACATCGCCGCTCGTGAATCGCCCATGAACTCAGACGACCTCGCCGTCTTCGCCCACGTCGCGAAGACCGGCAGCATTTCGCGCACCGCGATGGAACTGGGCGCGAACCAGTCCACCGTCAGCCGCCGTATCGCCGTGCTCGAAGCCGAACTGGGCGTGCGTCTCTTCCGCCGCAGCGGCCGTGGCGTCGGGCTCACCGAACGCGGCGCCCAGCTGCTCGGTTATGCGCAAACGCTCGAACGCACGCTCGACGAAGCGCGCGGCGCGATGCGCAGCGGCGTCGAAAGCGGCCCCGCCCGGCTCGTCATCGCCGCTCAACCCACGATTGCCCGCATCATGTTCGCGAGCCTCGGCCATCGGCTGCGCGCGCGTTATCCGAATACGCGCGTGCGCTTTATCGAAGGTCTCGCGAGCCAGATTCTCGGCCGCCTGAGCGACGGCGAAATCGATCTGGCCGTCATGTACGTGCCCGAGCATCGCGGCGCGATGCAGTTCGACACGCTGCTCGCGGAACAGATCTGTCTCGTCGCGCCGGCGAATTACGCACTGCCCGAAGGACTCGCCGACGTCAGCCTGCTCGGCCAGGTACCGCTCATTCTGCCGAGCACGCATCACGGCCTGCGCGTGCTGGTCGAATCGCTCGCGGCGCGCCACGGCTTCACGCCGCGCATCGTGCTCGAATGCGACGGATCGATCTCGCTGACCAAACGTCTCGTGATCGCGCAATGCGGCTGCACGGTGCTGCCCGCCGCTTCCGTGATCGAGGAAGTCGCCGATGGCCGGCTGCAATGCGTGCCGCTCGACAATCCCGTGGTCATGCGCGACGTGGCGATTGCGTGGCCGCAGAATCGTACGATGCCGGACGGCGTCTGGAGCGTGGCGCAGATGATTCGCGACGTCGCCGCCGATCTGGTGACGAGCGGCGACTGGCCCGGCACGGCGCTCACGCCCGGCACGCCGGACGAACCGCACCTTTCGGAAGGCTGACCGATCCAGCCCGCGCTTTTAAAAACCGCGGCGCCAATGAAAACGCCCGCGAGCGCATCGTGCGATGCATTCGCGGGCGTTGTACTTTCCAGCTTTAATTCAGGCTTTAATTCCGACGTTAATCGCGCTTCAGATCGCCGTCGTAAAGACGCCAGATGTCGAGCGGATTCGCCTGCTTGAGCGCGTCCGGCAGCAGCGTATCGGGCACCGACTGATAGCAGACCGGACGCAGGAAACGGTCGATGGCCGTCGCGCCAACCGAGGTCGTGCGCGTATCCGACGTCGCCGGGAACGGGCCGCCGTGCACCATCGCATGACTGACTTCGACGCCGGTCGGGAACGCATTGAACAGCACGCGGCCCGCCTTGCGCTCGAGCGTCGGCAACAGCGCGCGGGCGTGCTCGTGATCGGCTTCGTCGAGATGCACGGTGGCCGTCAACTGGCCGCTCATGCGGCGCAGCACGGTGCGCAGCTCGTCGAGATCGCGGCACGCCACGATCAGCGAACTCGGCCCGAAGATTTCTTCCTGCATCTCCGCTTCGGCGAGGAACGCGCGCGCATCGGTGCGCAGCAGCGCGGGCACCGCGTCGAACGCGCCTGCCGCTTCACGGCCGTTCGCGAGCGTCGTCACGTCGGCCAGCGCGCTGAGGCGATCGACCCCGCGGCAATACGCGGCGTGGATATTGGGCGTCAGCATGGTCGTCGCAGCCTTCGCGCTGATGGCCTGCGAAGCCTTCGCGCAGAACGCGTCGAGCGCCGCGCCTTCGAGCGCGAGCACGATGCCCGGATTCGTGCAGAACTGGCCCGTGCCGAGCACGATCGAATCGGCGTACTCGCTGGCGATCTGCTCGCCGCGCGTTTCGAGCGCCGCGGGCAACAGCACGACCGGATTGATGCTGCTCATTTCCGCATAGACGGGAATCGGCTCGGGGCGCGCCTGCGCGATGCGTTGCAGCGCGAGACCGCCCTGACGCGAGCCCGTGAAACCCACGGCCTGAATCTCCGGATGACGCACGAGCGCTTCGCCGACCGCCGTGCCTTCGCCGATCAGCAGCGAGAACACGCCGTCCGGCATGCCGGTTTCGCGCGCGGCGCGGGCGATCGCGTGGCCCACGAGTTCCGACGTGCCGAGGTGCGCCGGATGCGCCTTGACGATCACCGGGCAACCCGCGGCCAGCGCCGACGCCGTATCGCCGCCCGCCACCGAAAACGCGAGCGGGAAATTGCTTGCTCCGAACACGGCGACCGGCCCGAGGCCGATGCGTCGCAGACGCAGATCGGGGCGCGGCAGCGGCGCGCGCTGCGGCAGCGCCGGATCGATGATCGCGCCGTGCCAGCGGCCGTCGCGCACGACCGCCGCGAACAGCTTCAGCTGATTCACCGTGCGCATGCGCTCGCCTTCGAGACGTGCCATCGGCAGCGCGGTTTCGAGATGCGCGCGTTCGGTGAGCGCCGGGCCGAGATCGATGAGCGCCTGGGCGATGGCTTCGAGAAACGCGGCGCGCCGCTCGTCGGAGAGTGCGCGGTAGGCGTCGAATGCGTCGGCCGCCAGCGTGCAGGCGCGCTCGACGTCGTCGGCGCTCGCGCAGCCGAAGGCGGGCGCGAGCGCCTCGCCGGTCAGCGCCGCGTGCGCGTAGGTCACGCCATCGGCGCCCTTCACCGGCGTGCCGCCGATGATCATCATGCCTTGAATGTCGGTTGTCATGCTCATGCGCTCAAACGGTTAGCGGGAGTGATCTGCAGCGGATCGGTGCGAAGCTCGATGAGCGCCGCCACGCCGGCACGCTGCGCCCGCTCGAAGGCCGCCGCGAAATCTTCGGTGCGCTCGACACGTTCGGCATGTGCGCCGAAAGCCTGCGCCATCGCCACGAAATCGGGATTCACGAATTGCGTGGCCGACACGCGGCCCGGATATTCGCGCTCCTGATGCATGCGGATCGTGCCAAGCATATTGTTGTTCACGACGATGACAATCAGCGGTGCGCCGAACTGCACCGCCGTCGCCAGTTCCTGCGGATACATCATGAAGCAGCCGTCGCCGGCGAAGCACACGACCGAACGCTGCGGATTCTGGATTTTCGCCGCGATGGCCGCCGGGAAGCCGTAGCCCATCGCGCCGTTGGTCGGCGCGAGTTCCGTGGCTGGGCTGCGATAGCGGTAAAAACGATGCACCCAGACCGTGTAGTTGCCCGCGCCGTTCGAAATCACGGCATCGTCGGGCAGCACGTCGTTCAGATGCGCGACGACCTGCGCGAGATCCACGCCGTGGATTTCCGCGCTCGGCGCGGGCGGCGTTGAATGCGCGATGTAGTCGGCGCGCGCCGTTTCCGTCCACGCCTGCCAGCGCTGCTGCGAGGCGGCCGCGACCGGCTTTACCCCGTCGAGCGCCAGCGCGAACGCGCGCAGCGACGCGTGAATCGGCAGACGCGACTGGAACACGCGGCCCAGTTCCTCGGCGTCGGGATGGACATGCACCATGGTCTGCTTCGGCGCGGGGCTCTCGAACACCGTGTAGCCCGACGAGGTCGTTTCCGCGAGACGCGAACCGACGACGATCACCAGATCGGCCTCTTTGGCGCGATCCGACAGTTTCGGCGACACGCCGAGGCCGAGCTGGCCGACGTAATGCGGATCGCGATTGTCGAACAGATCCTGGCGGCGGAACGAGGCCGCGACCGGCAGATTGTTGGCGTGCACGAAGCGCTTGAGCGCGGCGCCCGATTCGGCGTCCCAGCCCGTGCCGCCGACCACCACCAGCGGACGCGTCGCGGCGTCGAGCAATTCGCGCAGCGTGTCGAGCGCCTGCGGTTCCGGCGCGGCATGCGCGATGCGCACGGCGGGTGCGTCGGCCACGGCGGCCGCACCGAACAGCACGTCTTCGGGCAGCGCGATCACGACCGGACCCGGACGGCCCGAGAGCGCCACGCTGAACGCCTTCGCGACGATCTCGGGAATGCGCTCCACGCTTTCGATCTGCGTGACCCACTTGGCGATGCCGCCGAACATCTGGCGGTAATCGACTTCCTGGAACGCGCCGCGACCGATGAAATCCTGCTCGACCTGGCCGATGAACAGGATCATCGGCGTGGAATCTTCGCTCGCCGTATGCACGCCGTTGCTCGCGTGCGTGGCGCCGGGGCCGCGCGTCACGAAACAGATGCCGGGGCGACCCGTCAGCTTTCCGTAGGCATCGGCCATGTTCGAGGCCGCGCCTTCGTGGCGCGCGGTGATCGTGCGCACGCCATGCGCGTCGTGCAGGGCGTCGAGCACCGGCAGATAGCTTTCGCCGGGCACACAGTAGACGGTATCGACGCCATTGCGCACGAGCGCGTCCACGAGGATGCGGCCGCCGTTGCGCGGCTGGGCGATTTCAGACATGAGTTCAGGCTCCCTGTTGCAAGGTGTCGCGCGAACTCAGCCGCTGGGCCGGACGCGCTTCGGAATGCCTGAAATTATCCGGACCGCGCATGGCGTTGGGCGCGCGCATGCCGCATAGCAGCTATGCGCGGCATGCGCGATGGCTCCCTTTAGAAGTCCGTCGTCACCGAGAACCACGCCGTGCGCGGCTCGGCCTGCGTCAAATATCCGCCGAGCGCCGACGACCAGTACGAGCGATTGGCGAGATTCGTCACCATCACGTTGAAGCTCGTGTCGTGCTTGAGGATCTGCGTCTTGTAGCGCGCGCCCACGTCGAAACGCGTCCACGACGGGATCTTCTGCGTGTTCGCCGTGTCGAGATACTGCGAGCTGGTCCAGATCGCGCGGCCCATCAGCGTGAGACCCGGCAGTTGCGGCACGTCGTATTCGAGGTTCGCGTTGAAGGTCCAGGCCGGCACGCCGATCGGACGGTTGCCGTTCTCCGAGGCGTCGCCCGTGTCCATCAGTTTGGCGTCGATATACGACACGCCGCCGATCACGCGCAGGCCCTTGAGCGGCTCGCCGTACATCGAGAACTCCGCGCCGCGGTGGCGCTGAATGCCGTCCGCCGCGTAGATGTTGGTCACGCTGTTCGTGTACGCGACCTGCTGCTTGATCTGGTAGATCGCGAATGCCGCGCCGTAGTGATTCGCGTCGTACTTGACGCCCGCTTCGTATTGTTTGGCGCGGAACGGGGCGAGCACCTGGCCGACGTTGGCAGTGCCGCTCGGCGCCGTGCCGCCTTCGACGAGGCTTTCCGCGCGGTTCGCGTAGATCGACAGATTCGGCTGAAGCTTGTAGACGAGGCCGAGAATCGGCGTGGTCGCGGAATCGTTGTACGCCGAGTCCTGCGTTTCCGAACCGTATTCATAGCCGTTTTCGACGATGTTCTGACGACGCGCGCCAACCGTGAACAGCAGGCGGTCGTGGAAGAAGCCGAGCGTGTCCGACACGACGAAGCTGCGCATCAGCGTCGCGCTCGTCAGGCCCGGATCGGAGAAGTCGCCCGCGCCATACGTGGTGCCCGGGATCGCAACCGTCGCCGTGTTGTAGAGGCTCGTCGACCACGGGAGGCCGTAGCTCCAGTTATAAGCGCCGTACTCCGCGATGCGTTCGATCTGCCAGCCCGCATTGACCTGGTTCGAAACCGGGCCGAGATTGAACTTGCCGCGCACACCCGTCTGCGCCGAGATCGCGTTTTCCTTGAACAGCGTGTTCATCCGATACGCCGTCGTCGAGCCCGCATCGTAGGTGGGCGTCTCGTACTGCCCCAGTTCGGTCGTATGACGCGAGCCGATGCCCGCGTAAGCGGTCCAGTTCGGCGCGATGTCGTATTCGCCGCGCAGCATGCCGACCGTGTCTTCCTGCTTCGAATACGTCCACGGCTGCGCGTAGTTGTAGCTCGCCGACGGCGTGGACGGCATGTCGTCGCCCGTCACGAACACGCCCGGACGGCCGCCCGTGATGTTGTTCTTCTGATAGAGGAAGTCGGCGTAGAGACGCAGCTTGTCGCCGCGATAATCGAGCGAAATCGCGGTTTGCTGCGAGTGGCTGTCCTGGTTCTGCACGGCCGTGCTGCCGCCCACCACGGTCTGGTTCACGCGAATGCCGAACTGGTCGTTGTCGCCGAAGCGGCGGCCCACGTCCACGTGCGTGCCGAGTTCGCCCGACGCGCTGCCCTCCACCGTCACGCGCGTGACGGGCTTATCGTCCGCGACTTTGGTCTGCACGTTGATCGTGCCGCCCACGCCCGAGCCGCCCGGCGCCGCGCCGTTCACGAACGCGCTCGCGCCCTTGAAGATATCGACGCGCTCGATCGCGCCGGTGTCGACCATCTGGCGCGGCGTGAGGCCGTAGAAGCCGTCGAGGCCCACGTCGTCCGAATAGACCTGGAAGCCGCGGATGATATAGGTCTCGGAGAAGTTGCCGTAGCCGAGCGCGGTGCGCACGGCCGGATCGTTGGCGACGACGTCGGCGACCGTTTGCGCCTGCTGATCCTGAATCAGCTTCGACGTGTAGCTCGTGACCGAAAACGGCACGTCGAGCATCTTCTGCTTGCCGAGCACGCCGATCGACGCGCCGCTCGCGACCTGCCCGCCCGCATACGCCGGCGCAAGGTCGCCGGGCAGCGCGGCGCGAGCCGCTTTCACACTCACGGCGGGCAACACCGACGACTTCGCACTGTCCGTGGTGGCGCTATCGCTCGTGGCATCGGCGGCATACGCGTGGACGGACAGGCTGGCGAGCGCGAAAGCCGCAGCGGCGAGCGGAGCCAGGCGAAACGCCTGCACGGGTGAGTGTGTGGTTCGGTTCATGAATGTTTGAGTTTCCGCAGCGTAATCAACCAATAGCGGGTCGTTTGACCCAAGGTGCATCAAAGGCCGCGATCATAGCTGCAAATGAGAATGATTCTCCTTACTAACTGTCAGATTGGAAGGTTGCGGTAACGACGAGTAAGAATTGAACTCGCGCGGCCATCGCGCGCCCGAATGCGTGCGCTTGTGTCAGCCTTGCGCGACAAGCCTCCGCGCAGATCGGCATGCCGCAATGCCGGTAAACAACCGTAAAAATTGGTGGTGAAGCGCTGTGTCGCAGACTGTTGCGCCGTAGTCACACTGCGCGCTTGCGTGTGGCTTTCATGTCACTCGTCGAATCGCACCCAACGACGCGAATCGAGGCTGAAAATTTCTGCGGAAGTCGCCCCGTAAATGTCGATTGGCACATTACGTTTCGGAATAGCGTGCATTTCATTGCGCTATTCGACTTTCGCAATAATTCGTAATCTCGATTAACGAATATTTCAGAAAATTCGTGAAAATCGCGTTCCACAGCGTGCTCGAAGCGCGTCGACAACGAGCAAATACATCGTTTTTTACGACATATTTCGATAAAACATACCGGTCACGTAATAAACGGGAATAACAAAGAACAATCGGTGATTCGAATCGTGGCGTGCAGACCACAAGCGTAAAAAACAATTTTGGATATCGCGTTATGCTCCGCGCTCGCTCTCATCGAGCAAATAACAATTCCATGGAGTAACGATGAAAAAGACTACCCTTTCCGCTCTCGCAGTCGCTGCCGCCGGTTTCGCCAGCGTCGCCCACGCACAGAGCACCGTCACGCTGTACGGTTTGATCGACGCAGGCATCGCCTATAGCAGCAACTCGGGCGGCGCGCATGAATTCGCAGCCACCAGCGGCGCGCTGAACGGCAGCCGTTTCGGCCTGAAGGGTCAGGAAGACCTCGGCGGCGGCCTGAAGGCGATCTTCGTCCTCGAAAACGGTTTCAGCGTCATGAGCGGCGCGCTCAAGCAAAACAGCCGCATGTTCGGCCGCCAGGCATTCGTCGGTCTGTCGAGCAACCAGTACGGTTCGCTCACGCTCGGCCGCCAGTATGACAGCGTGGTCGACTATCTCGCCCCGCTCGCGCTCAACGGCACGCAATACGGCGGCACGATCGCCTCGCACCCGTACGACAACGACAACCTGAACAACTCGTTCCGTATCAGCAATTCGGTCAAGTTCCAGAGCGTCGATTACAACGGCTTCAAGTTCGGCGCCCTCTATGGCTTCTCGAACGAAGCTGACGGCTTCGCCGACAACCGCGCATACAGCGTCGGCGCATCGTACGCATTCGGCGGCCTGAAGTTCGGCGCCGGCTACCTGCAGGTCAACGGCTCGGGTTCGAGCAACACGAGCGGCGCGGTCAGCACCGACGCCACCTTCACGGCAGGCCGTCAACGCACCTACGGCGCAGGCGTGAACTACGCGTTCGGCGCAGCGAACGTCGGTTTCGTCTTCACGCAGACGCAACTGAGCAACGCCACGCTGATCGGCTCGTCGAACTCGGGCACGTCGTCGGGCATCGGCCTCGATGGCAGCGCGCGCTTCACGAACTATGAAATCAACGCGCGTTACAACCTGACGCCGGCCCTGTCGTTCTCGGGCGCGTACACGTACACGGATGCAAGCCTGAAGGGCGTCGATCCGAAGTACCACCAGATCACGCTGCAGTCGGATTACGCGCTCTCGAAGCGCACCGACGTGTACGCCGAAGCTGCGTACCAGCACGTGGGCAGCACGGGCGATTCGGGCATCGGCGCGGATATCGTCGGTTTCTCGGCGTCGTCGTCGAGCTCGCAGGTCGTCGGCACGGTCGGCATCCGCCACCGCTTCTGATCGGTCTTGATCGCACCATGAGAGTCGCCCTGCGCGAACGATCGCATCGTTCGGCGCGGGGCTTGTCGAGCGTGTTGCACAGCGCGTGACGCCGAGTGACCCGCGCGAATCGACGACCCGGTTGCCCGATGGGCGACCGGGTTTTTTACGTTTACAGTCCGTCTATGGCAACGGTGACTTCGGGTTCAGCCACGTCGCCGACGCGTTCGACATAAGGCCGCCCATAGTAGCTGTCGAGCAGTAGCTGGCGGATTTCGGCAATCAACGGATAGCGCGGATTCGCGCCCGTGCATTGATCGTCAAACGCATTTTCCGCGAGCGCGTCGAGACACGCGTGGAATCGCGCTTCGGGCACACCCGCCGCCTGAATCGACGCCGGGATGTTGAGCCATTGCTTGAGTTCCTCGATCCACGCCACCAGCGCCTCGACCTTCTCGTCCACTGAAACACCGCCGAGCGAAAGCGCGTCGGCAATCTCCGCGTAACGGCAGCGCGCAACGGGCCGGTCGTACTGGCTGAAGGCCGCCTGTTTCGACGGGACATCGTTCGCGTTGTAGCGAATCACGTTCGCGATCAGCAACGCATTCGCGAGGCCGTGCGCAAGACCGAATTCCGCGCCGAGTTTGTGCGCCATCGAGTGACACACGCCGAGGAAAGCATTCGCAAAGGCGATACCCGCAAGCGTCGCGCCGTTGTGAACCTGCTCGCGAGCAACCGGATCGCCCGCGCCGCGCGCGTATGCGGACGGCAAATACACCTTCAACAATTTGAGCGCCTGCAACGCCTGCGCGTTCGAATACTCGTTTGCCATCACGGAGACATACGCTTCGAGCGCATGCGTGACCGCATCGATGCCGCCGTAAGCCGTGAGATCGCGCGGCATGTGCATGACGAGATCCGCATCGACGATAGCGATATTCGGCGTGAGTTCGTAATCGGCAATCGGATATTTGAGTCCGGTCTTCTCGTCGGTCACGACGGCGAACGGCGTGACTTCGGAACCCGTGCCCGAGGTGGTGGGAATGGCGACGAGCTCCGCTTTCACGCCCAGACGCGGGAAACGATGAATACGCTTGCGAATATCCATGAAACGTTGCGCCAGTTCCTCGAAGCGAATTTCAGGGTGCTCATACATGACCCACATGATCTTGGCCGCGTCCATGGCGCTGCCGCCGCCGAACGCAACGATCACATCGGGCTTGAACGCGCGCAGTGCAACCGCGCCGCGACGCACCATGTCGAGCGTCGGGTCCGCCTCGACGTCGCTGAACACCGAGACCTCCAGCCCCTGCGATTTGAGCGTTCGAATCAATTCGCCCGCATAGCCTTGCGTGAAAAGAAAGCGATCGGTCACGATCGTCGCGCGCGTTTTGTCACGCAGATCTTCTAGCGCGAACGGCAAACAGCCACGGCGGAAATAAATACTTTTCGGCAACTTATGCCACAGCATATTCTCCGCCCGTTTCGCGACGATCTTCCGGTTGATCAGATGTTGCGGACCGACGTTTTCCGAAACGGAATTGCCGCCCCACGAACCGCAGCCGAGCGTGAGCGACGGCGCGAGCCTGAAGTTATAGAGGTCGCCGATGCCGCCGTGCGACGAAGGCGTATTCACCAGCACGCGCGAGGTCTTCAAACGCTTGCCGAACAGCGCGACACGATCCCGCTGATTGTCCTGATCCGTATACAGCACCGACGTGTGACCGATGCCGCCCAGCTCGACGAGCGCTTCGGCGATTTCCACTGCGTGAGCGAAGTCGCGCGCGCGATACATGGCGAGCGTAGGCGACAACTTCTCGTGCGCAAACGGTTCGTCTTCGCCGTATGAGGTGACTTCCGCAATCAGGATCTTCGTATTCTCGGGCACGTTCACACCCGCGATATCCGCGATGGTCACCGCCGATTGCCCGACAATATCGCCGTTGAGGCGGCCGCCGACGATCAGGAAGGTGCCCACTGCGCCCGCTTCTTCCGGCGACAGCACATACGCGCCCGACTTTGCGAAGCGCTCGCGTACCGCGTCATAGATTTCATCCACGACGATCACCGATTGCTCCGACGCGCATACCACGCCGTTGTCGAATGTCTTCGACATCAGGATCGAGGCGACGGCGCGCTTGATGTCACTGGTTTCGTCGATGACGGCCGGCGTATTGCCCGCGCCCACGCCAATGGCCGGTTTGCCCGACGAATACGCGGCCTTCACCATGCCTGGGCCGCCCGTCGCGAGAATCAGATTGATGTCGTCGTGCGTCATCAGGTGATCGGACAATTCGGCGCTCGGCGCATCGATCCAGCCGATGATATCGGCGGGTGCGCCTGCCGCCACCGCGCCTGCGAGCACGATGCGCGCGGCTTCGCAGGTCGAGCGGCGCGCACGCGGATGCGGGCTGAAAATAATGCCGTTGCGCGTCTTCAGTGCGATCAGCGCCTTGAAGATCGCGGTGGAGGTGGGATTGGTGGTCGGCACGATCGCGCAAACGAGCCCGACCGGCTCCGCAATCGTCATCGTGCCCGCGCTTTCATCGACGGCAATCACGTCGCAGGTCTTTTCGTCTCGCCACGCGTTGTAAATGTACTCCGACGCGAAGTGATTCTTGATGACCTTGTCTTCGAGCACGCCCATTCCCGTCTCTTCCACCGCCATGCGTGCAAGGGAAATGCGAGCTTCGGACGCGGCGAGCGCAGCGCTGCGAAAGATTTCATCGACTTTCTTCTGCGGGAACGTGGCGAATATTTCCTGCGCTTTTTTCACGCGCGCAATCAGGGAGTCGAGCTCCGTCCTGCTGGCGACGAACATAGACAATCCTCACAAATGATGCAACACGGCCCGGCTGGCCGTGCTTCTGCAAATCTTCAACTGGCGATCTCGGCGAAAACGATCGCGGGGAACACGTTGGCGCTAGGCGCCGAGATTGCGAGGCATATTGGTGCGCCACAATTGCATGACGGTCTCCAGCGAGGTGGTACCGAAATCCATGTCCGAAAACATTTCCTTGACGGCGAATCCAATGTCGAGATCGCCTTCGAGTACGATCCGCCGGCTATAAAACAGCGTGTCGAACGGCGTCTCGCCGCCGATTACCGCGCGGAAATCTTCGAACGTCGCGCTCATTTTCAAGTCCACTTCGCGCGGCTCCGGGAGCGCTTCGAATACGCCATCGCATACCGCGAAATCGAAACGCACGCCAATGTCGGCAACCTGCGCCTGCAGCGCACGACCTTCGAGTAACTTGAGCGTTTTCGCAGGAATATCGTGTCGCAAGGTTTTGTTCAGCACGTTGACGAGCGCCTCGGAGCCGGGAAGCGTCGGCATGCACGACAACATGCCGCCGAGCGCGACCGAAATGCGATAAAGATAGTCATTCATACGGCGAGCCTTTCTGGATATCGATCATGTCTGGACCTCGTGCTGCGAGTGCTTGATTCGCCGTTTCGTCGCCCGTTGCCGCATGGTGTTTTTTTATCCACGCGGCGACGGGCGCATTTCCGGAACATGAATCACGCCGGAAATTCACGTGGCTGGCACGTTTAAAAACGATGACGAATACCGATACGTGCGACCGTCTGAACGTTGCTGCTCGAGGCGTCTTCGGTGGTGTTCTGTCCGCTCAATTGCGCTTGCGCGCCCTTGTTCGCAATCTGATAAAGCGCCATGGCGTACACGCTCGTGTTCTTCGAGAGCGAGTATTCGGCGATGCCCGAAAGCTGGTTCGCGTGGTTGTTATCGACGGTCTGATTGCCCTTCATATACATGTACGAAGCGCCCATCTTGAACGCGCTCGTGAAGTGGTATTCAGCACCCGCGGTGACTTCCCAGACAGAGCCGCCGTTCTCCGAGTTATGCACGGTCGTGAACAGCGCATTGGTGCGCCAGTTACCGAAGTCGTAATGCGCGCCCGCGCCCCAGCGACGCACGCTGATCTGCGGCGAGCCTGCCGTGTACGTCTTGATGTTCGTATAAGCCGCGTCCGCACCGAACGAGGCCGCCTTGTAGCTCAGCGAAAAGCTCTGCGCGTTGCCCGCACCCACCGAACCTGCAACGTTGCCGAATGCGTACATCGCGCCGAAGTTGAATCCGCCGAATCGCGGCGAGACATACTTCACCGAGTTGGTGACCGGCGTGCCGCCGCTCATCATGTCCCAGTCGAACGAACCCGTCGGGTTGCCGGGCAGGTCGAGCTTCTGGAACGGACCGGCGCGGAAGTCGTAGAAGTGGCCGGACAGTTCCGAGGGATCGTCGCCGTTAAAGAACAGCGTGTCCGTCATGAATTCGTACTGATTCCCCACCGTCAACTTGCCGAAACGGTCGTTCTGCAGGCCCACCAGCGACGTGCGAGAAAAGAGACTCTGGTCTGCCGTGAATTCGCCGGTATCGACCGAGAACTGATCCACCAGTTCGAAGATGGCCTTGGTGCCGCCGCCGAGATCCTCGACGCCGCGCAGGCCCAGCAGATCCGGCCCGTTGACGCCATCGTCCATCATGAAGTTGCGTGTGCCGCCCTGGTTGCTGACATAGTTGATGCCGACATCCATTTGGCCCCACAGCGTCACGCTGCTCTGCGCATGCGCGACCGATGCCGTCAGCACCCCTGCCGCGACGAGCGCCGCCGATAATACGATCCTGGTCATTAGTAATCCTGTGTTAGTTCTTCACAACCGTGCGGACTACGCCCGGGTTTCCCCAACCGCGCAACGAGGCGTAACCGCACTACCCACCGACGACTTCGTTCTAGATTTTTCTACCGCCAATCCACTGCGATTGAATCCGGTCAATCGAAAACTCGATGCGTCAATCGATCGACCACCCCACTTTCACTGCGACAAATAATCACGCCATTCAGAATAAATAGCTTATTGCCATCAAAAAATTTTCCGGATATTTCGCTACGCCTGCCGACCCGGCTCAAGTAGCGAACAATCCAGCATGCCACCCGCGTTACGTGCACACGCCGGCTACACACGTGGTTGCGGGAATACTCAACAACTCACGTGAAATTCATCGAGACAAAAATTGGTCTCCACATGAAATTCGAGTGGATTCTGGTTCCTAAATCCATTTTTTTCATTGACCTTAATCATTTCGATAAGCCATATTGTTTCGCTTTAGAAGGCATAACAAAACGGTAATTCACGCTTCATTCTCCGGTGTTTATATTTTTTCCCAGACGCGTTCAGCGTCGAATCCAAGGAGAATTGAATTGGCACACAACGATCACAGCGGTGACACAGAACCGCGCGTGCATGACCTGCGCTCGGCCCTCCAGGTCCTCGGCGACCTCCCGGGCGAACTGGTCCAGACCAGCGTCGAAGTCGATCCGCACGCAGAACTCTCGGGCGTCTATCGGTATGTCGGCGCCGGCGGTACCTGTTCACGCCCCACTCGACGCGGCGGTCCCGCCATGATCTTCAATAAGGTCAAAGGCTTCCCCGACTTCCGTGTCGCTATCGGCCTGCTGGGCTCGCGCAAGCGCGTCGGCAAACTGCTGAACTGCGAGCCGAAAAAACTCGGCTTCCTGCTCAAGGACGCCGTGCTCAATCCGATCCCGCCGGTCACCGTCGGCAAGGAAAAGGCGCAGTGCCAGGAGGTCGTGCACCTCGCCACGGAGCCGGGTTTCGATCTGCGCACGCTGCTGCCCGCGCCAACCAATACCGAGGAAGACGCAGGACCGTACGTCACGATGGGTCTCTGCTACGCGGCCGATCCGGAAACGGGCGAGCACGACGTGACGATTCACCGCCTCTGCGTGCAGAGCAAGGACGAGCTCTCGATGTGGCTCACGCCGGGCCGCCATATCGACGCGTTCCGCCAGAAAGCCGAAGCCGCCGGCAAGCCGCTGCCGATTTCGGTCAGCATCGGTGTCGATCCTGCTATTTACGTGGCAGCGTGTTTCGAACCGCCGACGACGCCGCTCGGTTTCGACGAACTGAACGTGGCCGGCGCGTTGCGTGATAAAGCCGTCGAACTGTCGAACTGTCTGACCGTCAACGCGCGCGCCATCGCCCACGCCGAAATCGTGATCGAAGGCGAATTGCTGCCGATCGTGCGCGTACGCGAAGACCAGAACACCGACACCGGCAAGGCCATGCCGGAATTCCCCGGTTATACCGGCGAAGCGAAGGACGCGATTCCCGTTATCAAGGTGAAGGCCATTACGCATCGTCGTAATCCGATCCTGCAAACGACCGTCGGCCCCGGCGAAGAGCACGTGAACATGGCCGGCATTCCGACCGAGGCCAGCATTCTGCAGATGGTCGAACGCGCCATGCCGGGCAAACTGCTCAACGTCTACGCGCACAACTCGGGCGGCGGCAAACTGCTCGCCGTGATGCAATTCAAGAAGTCGGCGCCCGTGGACGAAGGTCGTCAACGTCAAGCTGCCCTGCTCGCGTTCTCGTCGTTCCCGGAACTCAAGCACGTGATTCTCGTTGACGAAGACGTGGATATCTTCGACACCGACGACGTGTTGTGGGCCATGCAAACGCGTTATCAGGGCGACGTGAGCCACGTGGCCATTCCGGGCGTGCGCTGCCATCCGCTCGATCCGTCACAGATTCCGGAATACAGCCCGAGCATTCTCGAACAGGGCGCATCGTGCAAAACGATTTTCGACTGCACGGTGCCGTTCAAACTCAAGCATCATTTCGAGCGTTCGAAATTCAAGGAAGTCGATGTGCGTCGTTTCCTGCCCGACTTCGTGCCGGACGAAATCTAGACACGCAAGATCAGGCGATTCGGCTGAAAACCGCCTGAAATCGTGCTGAACGGCCTGCCGCCGATGATGAGTTCCAGCATGGAGCGCGTCACCGGCGGCAGAATCGTCAGATGCGATATTCCGCAGATTCAACAGGTTTTTCCCCATGCACGCCTTTCCCGCACGCATCTCCGACTTCATGTCGACGCATCACGTCTTGAGCCTTGCCGTGGTTGACGGCGACACGCCGTGGTCGGCCAGTTGCTTCTACGCATTTGAACCGAACAACGCGAGCGTGCTCGTGATGACCAGCCTGAAAACGCGCCACGGTCACGCGATGCAAAGCCGCCCGATGGTTTCGGCAACGGTTTCCGAACAACCCGAGCGCCTTCGCGATATACGCGGCGTGCAGTTCTCGGCGTTCGCGACGCGGCTTTCCGGTGCGGAGCTCGAAGCCGCAATGGATCGCTATCTGATCCGGCACCCGGTTGCGCGCCTGCGTCCCACCGATTTGTGGCGTCTGTCGATCGAACACATCAAACTCACCGATAACAGCCTGGTTTTCGCGCGCAAAACTGTCTGGCAACGCGACGAATCACATTGATCGCTCCGCTTTGCTGCGCGGTTTCTGGAGTGGATTTCCGCGCTTCATATTTGCCTGCTGCCATTACGGCGATCGCGCCTGAATCGCTATTCTCTTTCTGTCTCCATTGAGTCGATTTACCGCAGCTTATTGCGGTAGAAACCGCTCTGTCTTTTTCTCGAACTGTGCGTGATTCACTTGCTTCGAATCGCTCGCACGTTCGAAACACGCCGGACTCGTCTCCTTTCACGCATTCGCGCGGTCACGAATCGCATGTGTACCGCGGCATCGTGCTGCATCGGTTTTTGACACTTATCAATGTGCCAAGGCATCGTCCAGCATCGCCATAAAACACCATATAAAGTTCACCAATCAACAACGACCACTACATATGGTGCCAATCAAATGCAAAACGCGTTGACTCACAACCCCGCGCAAGCTCCGCAAGACGACAAGTCGGGGCTCACCGTCGATGTCGCCTCGACCATCGTCGAGTATCTCAATCGCTCGGATTGGCGCGTCAATGCAAACGCCAATCAAGGCTGGAGCCTGGGTGGGCTGATCCTGAATACGAGCGGCAAGGTCATTGCGAATTACTGGCTCAACAATGTGTATTCCGCCGATATCGGCGCGGCGCATCGCGACGGCTCACTCCATATTCACGACCTTGATATGTTGTCGGGCTATTGCGCCGGTTGGTCGCTACGCAGCTTGCTGCAAGAGGGCTTTAATGGCGTCCCGGGAAAAGTGGAGGCGAATCCGCCGCGTCACTTGTCCGCGGCTGTTGGACAGATCGTGAATTTCCTCGGCACGCTGCAAAACGAATGGGCCGGCGCACAGGCGTTTTCTTCGTTCGATACGTATATGGCGCCTTACGTGCGTGTCGACAAACTCGGCTATGCCGAGGTGAAACAGTGCATCCAGGAACTGGTTTACAACCTGAATGTGCCGAGTCGATGGGGCACGCAAACACCCTTTACGAACCTGACCTTCGACTGGACCTGCCCCGACGACCTGAAGCATCAGGTGCCTTATGTCGGCGGCGAGGAAATGCCCTTCACCTATGGCGATCTGGGCGCGGAAATGGATATGATCAACCGCGCCTATATCGAGGTGATGTCGGCCGGCGACGCGCGCGGCCGCAGCTTTACTTTCCCGATTCCGACCTACAACATCACGCACGATTTCGACTGGACGCATCCGAACACGGAGCGTCTGTTTGAAATGACCGCGCGCTACGGCCAGCCGTATTTCCAGAACTTTCTGAACAGTGAACTCGAGCCGCATATGGTGCGTTCGATGTGCTGCCGTCTCCAGCTCGACTTGCGCGAATTGCTCAAGCGCGGCAACGGCCTGTTCGGCTCGGCGGAACAAACCGGCAGCGTGGGCGTGGTGACGCTCAATTGCGCACGAATCGGCTATGAGTGCCGTGGCGACGAAGA
Source organism: Paraburkholderia sp. SIMBA_027 (assembly GCF_046535315.1). NCBI lineage: Bacteria > Pseudomonadati > Pseudomonadota > Betaproteobacteria > Burkholderiales > Burkholderiaceae > Paraburkholderia > Paraburkholderia sp. SIMBA_027. The sequence continues at coordinate 216,733 of NZ_JAWRWY010000012.1, read as the reverse complement.
CCGCGTCTACGCGCGCGTGAACGCTTTGCTCGATCTCTCCAAGGAGAGCCTCGAAGTGAAACGCGCCTTGATTCAGGATCTGATGGACAAAGGTTTGTATCCGTATACCAAACGGTATCTGGGGACTTTACGCAATCACTTCAGCACCATTGGCGTGAATGGCGTGAACGAAATGATCCGCAATTTCTACGGCGATACGGAGGATATTACAACCTCGCGCGGACACGATTTCGCGATCCGCCTGATGGATCATGTGCGTACGCGACTCGCGGAGTTCCAGCAGGAAACCGGCCATCTCTTCAATCTCGAAGCCACGCCCGCCGAAGGCGCAACGTACCGGTTCGCCAAGGAAGACCGCCGCCGTTTCGCCGACATTCTCCAGGCCGGGACGCCGGATCAGCCCTATTACACCAACTCGACGCAACTGCCCGCCTCCTGGACCGACGATCCGTTTGAAGCGCTCGAACAACAGGAACCGTTGCAGGCGAAATACACGGGCGGCACGGTATTGCACCTGTATATGAACGAGGCGGTGTCGTCGGCGAAGGCTTGCCGAGAATTGGTGAAACGCGCGCTTGCCGGTTTCCGCGTGCCGTATATCACCGTGACGCCCACGTTCTCGGTGTGCCCGAAGCATGGCTATCTCAGCGGCCGCCACGAATTCTGTCCGAAATGCGATGAAGCCTTGCTGCGCGAAAAGGCCGAAGCCGAAATCGCCTGAACAATTGCACCCTTCGGCGATTCAATATCGCCCTTCCATTTTCCGCTTTCTCAACGCCTCAAGGAGGCATTATGTTCCAGCAACAACTCCCAACGCTTCACGCAACATCGACGCAGCCGGTCCTGAAAGAAGAAGAACGCACGCGCTGCGAGATCTGGACGCGCGTCATGGGTTATCACCGACCGGTTTCCGCCTTCAACATCGGCAAACAAGGTGAATTCGCCGAACGCTGCTTCTTCCGCGAACGCCCATGAGCCATCACGACGAGCCGACACCTTCGCCGAAGCTCGGCGGCGTCGTGCGCTTCTCCAGCTGCGATTACCCGGGCAAACTCGCGTGCGTCGTGTTTGTCTCGGGTTGCCCGTGGCGCTGCCACTATTGCCACAATCCGCACCTGCAAACCCGCAATAGCGCGCCCGATCGGCCCTCATGGCCGTCGATCGCGGCGTGGCTCGAACGCCGCAAAGGGATGCTCGACGCAGTGGTCTTTTGCGGCGGCGAACCGCTGGTCGAACGCTTTCTTCCGTCGATGATGGCGGAAGTGAAAGCGCTCGGCTTTCGCGTTGCGTTGCATACGGGCGGTGGCTATCCGGATCGACTGGCGGCGTGCTTACCCTTGATCGACTGGATCGGCTTTGACGTGAAAGCGCCGTTCGAGCGCTACGCGGACGTCACGCAGATTGCACGCAGCGGAGACGCGGCACGGCGTTCACTGGATCTTATCGTCGAAAGCGGTATTGAATTCGAATGCCGCACGACGATCCACCCCGCGCTGCTCACCGAGGACGATCTGGTCGCCATTTCGACCGAACTCGTCGCGCGCGGCATCACGAAACTGGTATTGCAGCCTTTCCGGCGTGACGGCGTTCAAACCGGCGGTCCGCTCGATGCGTCGCTGCCTGCCGACTATCCGCCCGCTTCCACGATCGCTCGATTGCAGCAATCGCTCTCGATCGTGGAAGTGCGCGCGCATTGATTCAAACATCGTTTTTTCAATAGAGAAATGAAAAACACCGCACTTGAAGTGCGGTGTTTTTCATTTGACGCGCGCGAAGCGCATTCGGTGCCTAGTGCACGAAGTGCGCCCACAGATGCGAAATCGGCATGACAATCACAAGCGCGGGAATCATGTTCGCGACCGGGAATGCCTTGACGCCGCAGATACGGAAGCCCGTGGCCAGCATGATCAAGCCGCCGACCGCCGAGAAGTCCGCCATCATGTCCGGCGTCGTCATCGGCAGAATCATCGCAGCGAGTGCGGCCAGCAAGAGCTGAATCACAAGTTGCGGAATCGCGATCGATGCCACGGCATAGCCGAGTGCCGTTGCAAAAATCGCAGACGTGAACAGGTCAAGAATCGTCTTGATGTAGAGAATCGACGGGTCGCCGGTCATCCCTTCGTGCATCGCGCCGAAAATCCCGGTTCCGCTCGCGCAGAACAAGACGAGAATGGCCACGAATCGCTCGGTAAATTCGGCTTGTCCCAGTCCTGAATTCGACGGTAAATAGCGGTCGATCACGCCTCGCGTCGAACCGGCCAGTTTGCCGATGAACTTCTCCAGATAGATGATTTCACCGATGGCTGCGCCCAGAATCAATGCGAGCACGACGGCCGGCATGAACTTGACCTTGATGATCAGCGTGATGCCCAGCCCCATCGACGCGAGACCGAACGTCTGCGGCAATGCGAGACGCAGACGCTCGGACAGCCGCGTGCCCAAAAACGCACCCGCGCAACCACCGACAACCACGGCCGACCCGTTGAAATATGGACCAATCAGCATGTTCTTTACCCCAAGTAAATTTCAGTTATCAGCTTTGTTGTTGACCACTCAAGCGTGTGATTCACCCCAGCGAGGCAAATCGGGTACTTCAAGTCCAAATAGATCGAGCGCGCGCCCCACGGTGTGGGTCAGAATCTGATCCACCGTCGTGGGTCGCTGATAGAGCGCCGGCGTAGGCGGAAAAATAATGCCGCCCATTTCCGTGACGCGACGCATGTTGTCGATGTGCGCGAGGTTCAGCGGCGTTTCGCGCGCCAGCAGCACAAGACGGCGGCGCTCTTTCAGCACCACGTCGGCGGCGCGGGTCAGCAGGTTGTCGGATTGCGCTGACGCGATCGACGCGAGCGAGCGCATTGAACAGGGCGCGACCAGCATGCCCACGGTCCGAAACGAGCCGCTGGAGATCGAAGCGCCGAGATTGGTGATCGGGTGGACGACGTCGGCAAGTTCCAGAACTTCCTCGCGGGAATAGTCGGTTTCCAGCTCGCGCGTCAATTCGGCGCCACGCGACATGACCATGTGCACTTCCACATTCATGCCGCGCAGTAACTGCAGCGCCTTGACGCCGTACTGAAACCCCGTAGCCCCACTGATACCGACAATGATTCGCTGGCGCATCATGCCAGTCCTCCATTTAAATCTTGAAATCGAATTGCGGCGCCTGATTGTTTCGTCACACTCATTCGTCGCTACCTTTACGCTCTTCGCTTCTGCACTTCCCCATTCAGAAATGCGACGATTAACCACACCTGATTTTCATTACGCAATATTTATTTCCTTTTGGCTCGACGCTTTATTCACACGGTTCCCATGGCGCCCGCTGCCAGGAGAAAGGCCTGTCTGCACAGGCGTTTCGTCCGGCGTGGCGATCGATTCGATTGCTTCGTGGAACGTTTCGTAAGCCAAATTTTTATCCCGGAGCCAATATAGGCAACAACGGCCGATGCCAAAATTACCGTTTCGATATGGCACATTAAGCAAAAAAATATATGCCCGATGAATTTGATTCGAATCAGAAATTGCTGATCCCAATTTGTTAGAATCGGCCGCGGAGGGAATATGGACCTAAAGCGATTGCGTTATTTCTGTGCCGTTATTGAGCAGGGAAATGTTTCAAAGGCAGCACGATTCTTGAATATCGCTCAGCCCGCGCTCAGCAAGCGGCTCAGCGAGCTGGAAGAGGAAATTGGGGCGCTGCTGTTTTTGCGGGGCATCCGGCACATCGAGGCCACGCCCGCCGGGCTACATCTCTACCGCCGGGCCTGCGAGATTCTTCAGAGCGTGGACAACGCCACGCGCGAAACCATCATCATCTCGAAGACGGAAACGCAGACACTCCGTATCGGCGTATCCCATCTCTACCAGCGCTTCTTTCAATCACTGATTCTGGAAATCCACCACCGTCACCCCGACATTCACATTCGCCTCACGGTCTCCGACTCCAGCTACATCGAAATGCTGTTGCGCAACGGGCTGATCGACGTCGCGCTGATCCAGAAACCGTCGAACCCGAGTGGCTACGACTGCCTCAATTTCCAGCCGATAAGCGCCGTCGCGGTCATGACACCCACGCTGGCAAAAGATCTTCCCGATCGTGCACTATCGCTGTGCGAAATCGCGAAATTTCCGCTGATGCTGTTGCGTCGCGGTGAAGGTCCGGGGATTTATGAACTGGTGAAAGACCGGCTCGAACGCGCGAGTGGCGAACTGAAGGCGGTCATGTCGGTATCGCAGCCGTCGGTTATTCTCGACTGGATCGAGACCGGGCTCGATTGCGCGAGTATCCTGCCGGCCTCGGAGGTCGATCAGGAAAAATGGAAGCATTGCCGCGTGTTTCCCATCTCGTCCACATTCGCTGCGTTTTATCCGAGCATCGTGAAGATGTCGGCGTCTTCGCATATGGCGGCGGTGATGGATATCGTGAAAGACGGACAATGGAATAGCGCGCTCGCAGAGCGCGGCTAATGAGGCGGGAAACACGCGTGCTCGATTTCACGCACGACCCGCCTCGGACGTTCCCCGCGCGATCGCGGCACGATGACCTGCTTACGGACACTCCGCCTCGGCCGATGAACTGACGGCCCAGTTCACAGCCGCATCGAAAATAGCGTTGCCGTCCGCGCTGAGTTTCTCGAATGACCGGTTGCCAAGAAACAGTGCAACGCGGCGTGCGGGTGCAATGAAATCGTAATCCATCGTTGCGCCCTTCTCGTACGCGAACACCACGGCATGCGTCGGCTCGCCGGCGATCGTCGCAATGATTGTGGCGCCCGGCCCCGGTTTGCCCCAACCCATTTCATCGTCGCGCGGATAAACCCAACGCTTACCCGCCGGCACGCCGCCTGCGAGCGGACTCGGCGCATTCACCACATTCACGTAATGCTCCTTCGCGACCTCGCCGAAGTCCTCGCCTTTCTTCTGACCGGTGAAGCGCAGCGAATCGAACAGATCCGATTCCCACGTCAAAATGGGCACCGCGACATCGCGAAACGGCGTTCCGACCATATCGCGCGCACTCACCACTGACGAAATGATGACGAGGTCTTCGCCCTTCGCAGCCGAAACCGGCGCGTCTTCGTTGACCAGTTTGACGATCATCCCGCGTTGCTCCAGATGCGCGATCACCTTATCGTCCTCTTCACGATCGCGATGATCCAGTCGAGTAACGTAAAGCACATGTTTGTTGGCCGTGACCGCGTCGCCGCTCGCGCCCGTTGCATGGGGCGCAGCGGCGCTAGCCATTCCCGCGGCGCTGAATGCGATCAACGCGGTCAATAGCGAGGCGGCGCGCCGCAGCACACGACGCGATGTGCGCGCAACAGCGCGGTCCGAACTCAATGGAAAATTCACATTCATGGTCGCCGTCCTATCAGAAGTCGAATGTCGAGGTCAGAGAAATCGTCCGCTCGAGCCCGATGCCCAATTGGCTCGATCCCGCCGACGCCCAGTAGTGTTTGTTGAACGCATTCTCGACGTTCAACTGGAATGTGGCGTGCCGCCCAAACAGACTCGTCTCGTAGCGAGCGCCCGCAGAGAACAGCGTGTAGCCCGGGATATATGCCTGATTCGCGTCGTTGATCGGACGCTGACCGACGAAATAGGCGCCGCCGTTGATCGAGAATCCATAGAGATGCGGTACGCGATAATTCAGAAATACGCTGCCGGTATAACGCGGCGTATTTTCCGGTCGCTTGCCGAGCGTCGTGGAATCGGTGCTGTCGACGAGCGTCGCATCGAGCCACATGCCCGTCGTGACGATCGAAAGATCGCGCGTGATATCGCCCTGATACGAGAACTCGATGCCGCGATAGCGACCCACGCCATTCAGCGCGTAGACGCCGTCAGCATCCGCGCTCGCGGACGGCTGACGAATCTGGAACGCGGCGATCGACGCGAGCGCGCCATTGTTGAATCGATGCCTCACGCCCACTTCCACCTGTTTGCTCACCGCCGCCGGCAGGACCTGATACGCGTTTGTCGCCGTCGCCGGGGCGCTACCGGCCGACTCCAACCCTTCGATATAGCTCGCGTAAACGCTCGTTTTCGGCGTGATCTTGTACACGATGCTCGCTGAAGGCGACGTGTGATTCACATCCTGCGTGACGGTATACGCCTGCGTAGCGTGATACGACGAATAACGCACGCCCGCCGTAAAATCGAGGTTCTTCGTCAGGCCAATGCGATCGAAAAGATACACACCCTGATTGCTGATGTGCTGTGCGTAAAAGGCCTTCGACGAGCCCGCCGTCAAACTGGTGATACTGATCGGCTCATACAGGTTCTGCGTCGCGGTGTAATAGTACGTCGTGAAATTCGGCTGGAATAACCAGTTTTCGTTGACGCCGAACGTGACGTCGTGCGTGAAAGGCCCGGTGTTGAAGAGGCCGTTGATTTCCGCGCGCACGTTCTTGTTTTCATAGAACTGACCATTCTGCTTGCTGCCCTGCAATTGGCCTGTGCCCGTATCGACGTTGTACTTCTGGAAAATCCACAGCCAGCGATTGCGTTGCGTGATCGACTGACCAATCGAAACGTTCGCGCTCCAGTTGTCGTTGATGAGATAGTCGGCGCGCAGGATCTGTGCGATCGCAGTCGATGTCGTGGGCTTGTCATTCGGCACCAGCAATTTCGACGCGTCGGGTAGCGAGGGCAGCGTGATAACGCCATTGACGGCGGTAAGCGGTGTAATCCCGGCCTGCTCGACCACACGCTGATCGATGTGCTCGAGGTCGTACTTGAACGTCAAGCGGTTCGTCGGCTTCCAGTCGAGCGCAACGCTTTCGAACATGCGATAGCCGCGGTCGCCGCTGATCGGCGTCTCGACGTGCTCTGCCATGGCGTTGACGCGAATGCCAAACTGTTTATCCGCACCAAAGCGTCGCGCAATATCGACATGCGCGCCCACCGAGCCGTGCGAATCGACCAGCATCGACGCCGACGTCACCGGCGTATCGCCCGCGCGTTTCATCACCATATTGACGATGCCGGCCGGCACCGCGAAGCCGTAATACAACGCCGAAGCGCCCTTCAGCACTTCGACGCGCTCCTTGTCCTCCATCGGCATCCAGATGTTGTTGTCGATCGGCAGCACGCCGTCGAGGTAATAGCTCTGACGATTGTCGAGCGCAATACCGCGAATCGAAAGCTGGTCATACGAAATGCCGCTCAACTGTTGGCGCGTGACGCCCGCCACATTGCGCAGCGCGTCGTAGAGCCCCGTTGCAGCTTGTGCTTTCAACACATCGCTCGTCACGACGCTCACGGTAGCCGGCACGTCGAGCGCATCGAGTCCGCGATATTGGCCCGTCTGCACGGTCTTCGGCGCGTAAGGGCTCGCCGCCGGCTCTTTCGCCGTCTTGACCATGATGGGCGCAAGCGTCGCGCCCTTTTCCGGCTCGCTCGCAGCAGCGGACGCCGATGCAGGCGCACTGGAAGCCGCGACCGGCTCAGCCGCACATGCGCGGGAATCGGCGAGACCGCCATAAGCGACCACGGTCAGCGCGACCGCAATGGAGCGGCGTCGTTTCAAGGCGGAGCGTTGCCGGACCGAGGCGGCGCGACGAATTTGGCGGGAAGATCGATTCATGGCGGAGAGAGGAGAAAGTAATGCGCAAAGCTGCGCCATCGAATGCGGCGGCATTCGAACGGGGCGACACATCGAAGTTAATTTGATCCGGCAAAGACTGAAGCGATGTCCACTCATGTATGCACGAAAAGTGGCTATCGGCCCAGCGGTAGATGTTTATCCGGACGCACACATGACGTAGAGCACAGCGCGAGGCGCGGCATGCAGATCGGCCAACGCTTGAGGATATTGCTCGATCCTCGCCGTGTAGGCACCGCCATTTATAGTAGGAATACTAATCATCCTGTCTGTCGACATAGCGACACATGCGCAACGACAGCGCCCGGCAGTGCGTCCGGCGCGTTGGTCGCGAGCCGTGGCTCGGGCTGTCATGGAGGCCTGCTCGCTGCTAAAATGAGAATGGTTCGTATTTATACTTTAAAAATTCAGATTTGGCAATTCCTTCGCAAAATCAATGAGATGAACCGCGTTTAATGAACTTTATTTAATGTTTGAGGGGGCTTTCCGGGGCCTGTCTGCTGAATTTTTGAAGAGTTATCGCTATGCCAACAGTACTCGTCGTCGAGGACGACGCGAAAACACGCCACGAAATCCAGGTCGCGCTGGAGGATGCCGGATATACGGTCGAAACCGCGACAACCGGCGCGGATGGACTCGCACAGGCGACTTCGCGCCAGCTGGATGCGATCATTCTCGACCGGATGCTGCCCGGCGGCATGGAGGGGCTCGACGTGCTCGGCACGCTGCGAGAGGCGGGATCGACCACGCCCGTGTTGATCCTCAGCGCCCTGTCGACGGTCGACGAACGCGTGAAGGGATTGCGCGCAGGCGGCGACGATTATCTCGTGAAGCCTTTTGAATATATCGAACTGACTGCACGGCTCGATTCTCTGGTGCGACGCTCGCAAACCGCCAGCCAGGAGCAGGCGTATCGCGTCGGAGCGCTGAACGTCGATCTGGTGAGCCGTAGCGTCGTGTATGCAGGCAAGGAAGTTGAATTGCTGCCGCGCGAATACCGGATTCTCGAATATATGATTCGTCGCGAAGGCCAGGTGATCAGCCGCACGATGCTGTTCGAAGCGGTCTGGAATTACCGTGTCGGCGAGCGCACCAATGTGATCGACGTGCATATCAGCCGCCTGAGAAGAAAACTCGACCCAACGGGATCGGTGCCCATCATTCATACCGTTCGCGGTTCCGGCTATGTCCTTCGTGCGCCTGATTGATCTTCGACGCACCACGAGCTTTCGGCTTTCGGTGCTGTTCCTCGGCATCTTCGGCGGCATTTCGGTGCCGCTATTTGCCTATCTGTATTTTTCGATTACCGGTTTTGAAACGCAACGCGTCGATGACTGGTTAGGTCGGGAATATGTCGCCATGCAACGCAGTTCGCCGGAACGCTTGTCCGCACTGTTCAACGTGCTGCGTCAAAGCGATCCGGACCAGCAACGGCCGAACGGCCTGTTCGGCAATGACGGGCGCTATATCGCCGGTTCGTTGACGACATTGCCTCGCGATATTCCATATGTGGGAAAACCATTCGCGATTCGCTTGCATGATGGACCGATCAATCAGACCGCCCGGTGTATTGCCGCGAAACTGCCGGGCGATCGCATGGCCCTGCGATGCCAGAATGCGCTGGAACTGGACAGCTTCAACAGCGGGCTTGTCAACGTGCTGCTCATCGGCGCGATGATCGCGCTGGCGATTGGCTTGATCGGCGCGGCGTTGATCGGACTCGGCTCGCTTAGGCGACTCGATGCGGTCACAGCAACGATCAAACAGATCGTTGGCGGCGACCTCTCGCAACGTCTGCCGACGCATCGGCGTCACGACGATCTTGAGAGTCTGGTACGCGTGGTCAACGGCATGCTCGACGAAATCGAGCGCCTGATGAATGAAGTAAAAGGCGTGTGCGACGCGATTGCGCACGACTTGCGCACACCGCTGACGTCGATGATCGCCGGACTCGAGCGCGCGCAACGGCGTGGCCGGACGATCGACGATTATCGTCAGGCGCTGGACAATACGCTCGTCGACGCAACAAGCATGCATCACACTTTCAACGCTCTGCTACGCATTTCGGAAATTGAAAGCGGCGTGCGTCGGCAGTCGTTCGTCGCGGTCGATCTCGCCGCCATTGTGAAAGACGTGTACGAATACTACGAGGCATCGGCTGAAGAAAAGCAACTGAATTACCGATGCGAAATCGAAGACAGCGGTGAATTCGTGCTTGAAGGCGATCCGAATTTATTGTTCGAAGCGCTCGCCAATCTGATCGAGAATGCGATCAAATTTTCGCCAGTCGGCGGGACGGTTGTTATCGGCCTCGCCCGTCTTGAGGGGCACGTTTATTTGTCCGTTCACGACACCGGGCCGGGCATTCCCGAATCCGAGCATCAAGCCGTCTTGCGCCGCTTTTATCGTGGCGAAGCCAGCCGCCATACGCCCGGAAACGGTCTTGGGCTCAGTCTTGCGAATGCGGTCGCCGTCATGCATGGCATGACTTTGGCGTTCGATCGCGTCGAATCAGGCTGCCGGGTTGTGTTGAGTGAAACGGCCGATATCATCGAATGACATCAGGTTAGATGCAGTCGCCCTGCTCTCAAGTTTCCCGGCAGGCATCGTCGCTGAATTACATTTCGTCCACGGAAGTCGCCGTAGTCGTCGTGCCCTCGTTGACTTCCATCGAAAAGCGGTTGCGCGTATCGACATAAAAGCTCGCGCCGAAACGCCCGACCGGATAGTAATGCTGCAAACGCACGCGGCAGCGCTCGCGGTCGATCAGATCGTCGCGCGCATGCAGCCGCTCCACGCGTCCGATGAAAATATGGCGGCTCGGTGTTTCGAGCGTCTCCCAGAGCGTGCATTCAAACGCCACCGGCGCTTCGGCGATACGCGGCGGGCCGCCACGCGTCGACGGTACTGACGTCAGCCCCGCGTGCGCAAGTTCGCTTTCCGACGCAGGCAGGCTTTCGCCGCAAGCGTGCATTTTTGCAGCGATCGCTTCGTCGGTCAGATGCACCACGAATTCGCGCTCGCGCAGAATATTCGCGGCGGTGTCCTTGAGCGAGTCGTCGTCGCGGCGATTCACGGACAGCATCACGATCGGCGGCTCTTCGCCGACCATGTTGAACATCGAGAACGGCGCAGCGTTGATCACGCCGCCCGGGCTCAGGGTCGTCACGAGTGCGATTGGCCGCGGCACGATGAGCCCCGCCATCAGCTTGTAACGCTCGTAAGCCGTGAGTTCGTTGAAGTCGATTTCCATGGCGTTTTGCGCCCCTTCATGGGCGTTTGTTGGGTTCGCGGCGGCGCGCCGCGTGCATCATTTGCGCGCGCCGGCCACTTTCGTTTCAGCCAGCCCGAGCAGCGAGGCGAGGCTCTTTTCGCCACGCATGCGGGTGGTCTCGATGCGCTGCTCCAGATCGACGAGGTGGGCCTGCATGCGCGCAATCGCGCCTTCGGCGTCGCGCTGCGCAATGCACTCGACGATGGCCGCGTGTTCGTCGTGCTCGCAAGGCGCATAGCCCGGCGGCTCGTACAGCCCGACAATCAACGAGCAGCGCGACACCAGCTCGACCAGATAGCGTTGCAGCACCGCATTGCCCGCAAGCGCCGCCACGCGCAGATGAAAATCGCTCGCCAGACGCGCCCATGAAGGCTGATCGAAGCGGTGCATCGCCGCGTGTTCGTCGTCGAGTTGCTTGCGCAATTGCGCGAGGTCGGCATCGGTCACGCGCGCGACCGCCAGTTCGACCAGCGCGCGTTCGAGTGCGCGGCGCGCTTCGAAAATCGTGCGCGTTTCCTCGGGCGTAGGCTCGGCGATCACCGCGCCCTTGTTCGGCCGCAGCGTGACGATGCCATCATGCGCGAGCTTCTCGAGCACGCGGCGCACGCTCGCGCGGCCCACATCGAACAACTGGCACAGCTCCGGCTCAGGCAGTTTCGTGCCTGGCGTGAGCCGATGCGCGAGCACGCCATCCACGATGGTGCGGTACATCTGCGTTTCGATACCCGCTTCGGTCTGCATGGCGTCATGCGCGCTCGCGAGCGCTTCGTCGCCCGTTTCGTGCACGGCAGGTTTCTTCGCGGCGGCTTTCTTCGCGGCAGGGGATCGGTCAGGTCGGGTCGGTCGGCTGGTGGACATGATGTGCAACGCGTTCGGCGCAAGCAGGGATAACGGGTCAGGGAATCGTGAGCCAGTTTAGCGGATCGTGGCCGCCAGATCGCTGCCGATTGCGCCTTCACTCGAGGCTTCGGTCGCTGCCTCGATCGCATCCATATGCGCGCTGATCGCGCCCGGCGTCGTCATCCAGATCGTGCCCGCGCGCGCCGCCTGCGCGATGTGCGCAAGCGCGCGTCGGAGGTGGCGCAGGCGATACGGTTGCCCGACCAGATAAGGATGCAGCGCGATCCCCATCACCAGCGGCTGCCCGCGCGTGGGATGCGTGGCCTGCGTAAGCATCTCGTCGAACTGATCGACGATCATGTCCGCGAACGCCGCGCCGTCCAGATGACGTCCAACGATCATCGGAATGTCGTTCACTTCCTGCGGATACGGAATCGACCACAGCGGCCCATGTCCGGTGCGCATGCGGACGGGACGGTCGTCGTGACACCAGTTGAGCGTATAGCGATACCCCGCCTGCGCGAGCAGATCGGGCGTGTCGAGCGTCTCCGAAATCCACGGTGACAGCCAGCCCGCCGGCGCCTGCCCCGTGAGCGCCGCGAGACGCGCGCGGCAATGCACGATCAGATCGCGCTCGTGCGCGCGTTCGAAGTCGCTCTGCCGGTGCGCGTTGGAATGGCCGTGCGCGATCAGTTCGTCGCCGCGCTTCACGCAGGCTGCGATCAACTCCGGGCAATGATCGAGGAGCGCCGTGTTCATGACGATGCCCGCGGGCAACGCGAGATCGTCGAACAGATCGAGGCAACGCCACGCGCCCACGCGATTGCCGTATTCGCGCCAACTGTAATTGAGCACGTCCGGTTGCGGCGAAAGCGGACCGAGATTCGCGCCCAGCCCTTCGCCGAACGCGAAGTGCTCCAGATTGAAGCCGAGATAGACCGCGAGGCGCGCGCCGTTGGGCCAGCAATACGTATCGCGCGCGACGATCGGCTGATAGTCGAAGCGCCCGTGCGTGCGCAGCGCGCCGAAGCGCGGGTCGTCGCGCCGGGTTGCGTTCGCGTCGATCGGCGCGGCTTCCATGAAGGTTGTGCTCATTGTGTCCTTGCGTAGTGTGCGATTGCAGTCGGCGATGGGGCGCACCGCTTTGCAGCCATAACGCGGTGCCTGTCGTGGTGCCTGTCGTCGCGCGCGGCGCACCGCTGTTGTGCGAACGCGAACCGATTTGGCGCACCACAAATGGTTAACCATCTGATAGCCAGATCGTATGCAATTGGCGTTCCATATCGTTCGCACGTTGTGCTTACTGGCGTCGGCAACTATCTGCTCCAATCGCGAACGAAATGGCATAGCTCTTGCGTGAAGCGACGCATCCGCGGCCTCGCCCGCGTCCGTCACACTCACTGGAGAACCGTCTCATGCCGCTACGTCACGCCGCCCACCAGGCCGTCCGCCCCGCTTCCTCGCCGCGCCGCCAGTGGTTCAAGACGAGTGCCGTCGCGCTTGCGCTCACCGCTGCCGCGCTGTCGTGCGGCGTCGCGTATGCCGCCGACACCATCAAGATCGGCCTCGTCACCGCGCTCTCCGGCCAGTCGGCGCGCGCGGGCGAAGCGCTCACGCGCGGCATGACCATCGCCATCGACGAGATCAACGCAAGCGGCGGCGTGCTCGGCGGCCGCAAGCTCGAACTCGTGCGCCGCGACGACGAAGGCAATCCCGCCAAGGGCGTGCTGGCCGCGCGCGAACTGATCTACAAGGACAAGGTGGCGGTGCTGTTCGGCGGCCTCGATACGCCGGTTTCGATGGCGATCGTGCCGCTCGCCAATCACGAGAAAGTGCCGTTCATGGACCCGTGGGCCGCGGGCACGCAGATCACGCACAACGGCGCGAAGCCGAACTTCGCGTTCCGCGTGTCCGCCGTCGACGAACTGGTGGACGTGGCGATGGTCGCGCACGCACAGCAGGCTTTCGGCGCGAAGAAGCTCGGCCTCGTGCTCGTCAACAATCCGTGGGGCCAGTCGAACGAAAAGGGCATCGTCGCGGCGCTGGCCGCCAAGGGCATGAAGCCGGCCGGCATCGAAAAGATCGAGGCGACGGATGTCGACGTCACGCCGCAGCTCGGCCGCCTGAAGGCCGCGGGCGCCGATACCTTGCTGATGGTCGGCAACGTCGGGCCTTCGGCGCAGGTGGTGAAGTCGCTCGACCGCATGGGCTGGAAGGTGCCGATCGTCTCGCACTGGGGCCCGGCGGGCGGCCGCTTCACGGAACTCGCGGGACCGAACGCAAAGAACGTGCATTTCGTGCAGACGTATAGCTTCTTCGGCGCGACCTCGCCGATCAGCGCGCGCGTGGTGGCCGAACTCAAGGCGAAGTACCCCGACATCAAGAGCGCCGACGACATCACGCCCGCCGTGGGCGTCGCCAATGCCTACGATGCGATGCATCTGAGCGCGCTCGCCATCGACAAGGCCGGCTCCACCGACGGCGATGCGATCCGCAAGGGCTTCTACGCAATCGACCGCTACGACGGGCTGATCAAGACCTACGTACATCCGTTCAGCGAGCAGCAGCCCGACGCGCTGGGCGCGAGCGACTATGTGTGGGCGCAGTTCATCGACAACCGGATCGTGCCGGTCAGCGCCGCGGGCGGCCAGATGGCCGCGAAGTAAAGCCGGCACAACACGCGGAAAACCCCGGAGAGATTCACTCATGCAATGGATATCGGCGCTGGTCGCGGGCCTTGGCCTCGGCAGCATGTACGGGCTGATGGCGCTCGGCTTTCATCTGACGTTCGCGGTCAGCGCGACCGTCAACTTCGCGCAGGGCAGCTCGATGATGCTCGGCGCCGTGCTCGCCTACACCTTCGCGCAGACGCTCGGCTGGCCCATGCCGCTCGCCATCGCGCTGGCGCTGGCCGCGTGCGCGCTCTACGGCCTCGTCGTCGAGCGCCTCGCGGTGCGGCCGTTCGCGCGGCGCGGCTCGAACGCGTGGCTCATGGCGACCGTGGCGCTCGGCATCGTGCTCGACAATGTCGTCATGCTGACCTTCGGCACCGAACCGCGCAGCCTGCCCTCGCCGCTCGCGCAGTCGTCGCTGCATATCGGCGGCGCGGGGCTCGGCGTGTATCCGTTGCAGCTCGTGATTCCCGCGGTCGGCCTGCTGCTGGCTGCCGTGCTGCATTACGCGCTGCGCCGCTCGCGCTGGGGCGTGGCGATGCTCGCCGTGGTGCAGAACCGCGACGCCGCGCGCCTGATGGGCATTCCGATCCAGCGCACCATCGCGGCTGCGTTTGCGGTTTCGGCGCTGCTTGCGGGCATCGCGGGCGTGCTGATCGCGCCGCTTTTCAACGTGCAATCGGACATGGGCACCGTGTTCGGGCTCAAGGCCTTCGCGGTCGCGATTCTGGGCGGGCTGTCCAGCGCGTGGGGCGTGATGATCGCGGGCCTGCTGTTCGGCGCTGCCGAAGCGATGATCACGGCCACGCTCGGATCCAGTTACACGCAGATCATCACATTCGGGCTGCTGATCGTCGTGCTGGCGATCCGTCCCAACGGCCTCTTCGGGCGCGCGGAGGTGCGCAAGGTATGAGCGATTCCCGACTTTCTCTCGTCGCGCGCGAGGCAATGCCCGCGCCACGTACAGGCGAGGCGCGTTCGCGCGGACTCTGGCAGGGCGCGGCGCTCGCCGTCGTGCTGCTCGCCGCCGCGTTCGCCGCATGCAACGTCAACGGCTATTTCGTCGTGGTGCTGGCGGGCGTGGTGTTGCTGGCTATCTGCGGCGTCGGCCTCAACCTGCTGCTCGGGCTGACCGGCCAGGTGTCGTTCGGCCACGCGGCGTTCTTCGCGATCGGTGCGTATGCCGTCGCCATTCTCACCACGCAGTTCGGCTGGAGCTTCTGGAGCGCGTGGGCGCTCGGCGCGGGCGTCGCCGCCGTCGCCGGTGCGCTGCTTGCGCTCACCGCCCTGCGGGTGCGCGGCCCGGGCCTCGCGATGGTGACGATCGCGTTCGCCTTCGTGATCGAGCAAAGCGCCGTGGAAGGCGGCGATCTCACCGGCGGGCAAAACGGCATCATGAACGTGTTCGGCCCGGCGCTCGGCGGTTTCGCCGATGGCGAGCGCGCCGTCGCCCTGATCGCGCTCGTGTTGCTCGCCGTGGCGCTCGCGCTCTATGCGCGCGTTTCGCGCGGCGCGTGGGGCGCGGCCATGCGCGCGGTGCGCGACAGCGAAACGGCGGCGGCCTCGATCGGCGTGAACGCGCTCACGGTGAAAACCGTGGCGTTCGCGTTCTCGGCGGCACTGGCCGGTTTCGCGGGCGGACTATTCGCGCCGCTGCAAGGCATGGTGACGCCCGGCATGTTCTCGTTTTCCCAATCGATCCTCTTCGTGCTCGTCGTGATGATCGGCGGCGCGGGATCGCTGGCCGGGCCGCTGGTGGGCGCGGCGGTGGTCGGTCTGCTGCCCGAATTGCTCGCCGGGCTCGAAAACCTGCGTCTGCTGTGCTTTGGCGTGCTGCTGCTCGTCGTGCTGTGGAGCGCGCCCAACGGCGTGGCCGGCGTGGCGGCGGCGCTGGTGCGTCGGCTGGTCTCGCCGTCGCGCGCGCAGTCGGGCGAGTCGCCGCACGATCGGGACGCCGCCGCGCCTGTCGCCCTCGAACCGCTCAGCGCCGATGCGCGCCGCTCGCTCGCCGCGCAAGGCCTCTCGATGACGTTCGACGGCGTGAAGGCCGTCAGCGATCTCTCGTTCGAACTGCCCGCCGCGCGCGTGACGAGCCTGATCGGTCCGAACGGCGCGGGTAAATCGACGGTCCTCAACATGCTCTCGGGCTTCTATCGCCCGCAAACCGGCACACGCAAGCTGGGCGCGCGCCAACTCGCGGCGGGCAGCGCGTTCCGGAGCGCACGCGCCGGCGTGGCGCGCACCTATCAGACTTCGCAGCTGTTCGGCAGCCTCTCGGTGCTCGACAACGTCGCGCTCGCGCTCACGCGCGGCCGTCTCGGCGCGCTTTTCGGCACCGCGCGCATGCAGGGCGACGCGCCGCGCAAGCAGGCGCTCGCGCTGCTGCGCGCCTGCGGCTATCACGGCGACGCGCAGATCGAAGCCGCCAGCCTCGCGCACGTCGACCGCCGCCTCGTCGAAATCGCGCGCGCCCTCGCCACGCGCCCCGCCGTGCTGCTGCTCGACGAACCCGCTGCGGGCCTGTCCAGCGAAGACAAGGCGCGTCTCGGCACCCTGCTGCGCCGCATCGCCGATTCGGGCGTGACCGTCGGGCTCGTCGAGCATGACATGTCGCTCGTGATGGGCGTATCGGATCGCATTGTCGTGATCGACGCGGGACGCTTTCTCGCGCAAGGCGAGCCCGCCGCGATCCGCGCCGACGCCGCCGTGCGAGAAGCCTATCTGGGCGCATCGAACGACGCCGCGCTGCATGCGCTGCGCCCCGCGCACGTTGCACACATTGCGCGGCAAGACGATGCCCCGGCGCGCGAAGTGCTCGGCGTCGGCAACGTGACGGCCGGCTATGGCGCCGCGCCCGTTCTGCACGAGGTGAGCGTGCAGGTGCGCGAAGGCGAACTGGTCTCGCTGCTCGGCGCGAACGGCGCGGGCAAATCGACGCTCATGCGCGCCCTCGCGGGCCTGCATCGCCCGGTGGCCGGTGGCGTGACCTTCGACGGCCGCGACCTCGCGCGCCTCGACGCCGCGCAGATCGCCGCGCTCGGCGTCGTGCTCGTGCCCGAGGGCCGCCAGGTCTTCCCCGAACTCTCGGTACTCGATAACCTCAAGCTTGGCGCGTTCCCGTCGGGCCGACTGCCGCGCGGCGAACTGGATGCGCGCATCGAGTCGATGTTCGCGCGCTTTCCGCGTCTGCGCGAGCGCCAGCATCGGCGCGCCGGGCTGCTCTCCGGCGGCGAGCAGCAGATGCTGGCCATCGCGCGCGCGTTGATGTCGAAGCCGCGCGTGCTGCTGCTCGACGAGCCTTCGCTCGGCCTCGCGCCCAAGGTCATCGCCGAACTGTTCGCGTCGCTCGACGATCTGCGCAGCGAGTCGCTCTCGATGCTGCTCGTCGACCAGATGGCGGCGATGGCGCTCGCGATCGCCGACCGCGGCTATGTGCTCGAAGAAGGCCGCGTGAGCGCGAGCGGCACGGCCGCCGAACTGGCCGCCGATCCGAAACTGTCCGCCGCCTACCTGGGCGGCCACGCCGACGCCGAAGTCACCGCATGACGATCAACACCCGAATCCACACACGCACGCAAACCTCGACCGCCAACGCGCGTGGCCGCGCGGGCCTCGTCACCAGTCCTCACACGCTCGCCAGCGAAGCGGGACGCGATGTGCTCGCGCGCGGCGGCAACGCGATCGAGGCGGCCATTGCGATGGCGGCGGCGCTGTGCGTGACCATGCCGCATTTCACCGGTCTCGGCGGCGACGGCTTCTGGCTGATTGCCGCGCCCGGCCAGCCCGTCGAGTCAATTTCGGGCATCGGCCGGGCGGCGCGCAATCTCCCGAACTTCGACGGCGCGATTCCCGTGCGCGGCCCCGCGTCCGCGCTCACGAGCGCCGCCACCGTCGCCGCGTGGGAGGCGGCGTACCGCACGAGCCGCGAACACTGGGGCGGCACGCTCGCGTGGGACGCACTGCTCGCGCCCGCCATCGCGCTAGCGCAGGACGGCTTCGCGCTAACGCGCTCGCAGCACTTCTGGACAACGTATCGCGCCGACGAATACGGCGACGCCGAACGCTGGCGCGGCTTCGCGCAGACCTTCCTGCCGGACGGCGCGATTCCCGCCATCGGCACGACGTTCCGCCAGCCTGCGCTCGCGGCCACGCTGCGCACGCTCGCGACAAACGGTCCGCGCGACTTCTACGAAGGCGCGCTCGCGCAACGCATTGCGCGCGGCCTGCGCGAAGCGGGCTCGCCGCTCGACGCCGACGACCTCGCAGCCACGCGCGTACGCTGCGAGCCGCCGCTCACGCTGCGTTATGGCGAAGGCGTGCTCGCGACGCTGCCGCCGCCCACCCAGGGCATGACGACGCTGCAGATCATGGGCATTCTGGCGAAACTGGGCCTGCGCGATTGCGCGCACGGCAGCGCCGACTACTATCACCGGCTCGTCGAAGCGGTGAAGCAGGCTTTCATCGACCGCGACCGGCATCTTGCCGATCCCGATACGCAAGACGTGCCCGTCGACAGGCTGCTCGGCGACGCTCACCTCGCCGCCTGCGCGGCGCGCATCGAACCTGCTCGCGCACTGGCGTGGCCGCATCGATTCCGTGAAGGCGACACCGTCTATCTCGCCGCCACCGACGCGCAAGGTCGCGCGGTAAGCGTATTGCAGACGATCTTCCACGACTGGGGCAGCGGCGTGATGGCGGGCGACACCGGCATCCTCTGGCACAACCGCGGCGCGGCCTTCCGCGCGCCCGGCGGCGGCCCGCATCGGGACGCGCATCCGAACGTGATCGCGCCGGGCAAGCGGCCATTCCATACGCTCAATCCCGGCATGTATCTCGTGGACGGACGCGCGCGCCTGCTCTACGGCACACAGGGCGCGGACGGTCAGCCGCAGACGCTCGCCGCGCTGCTCACGCGGCTGATCGACTATAGGATGGATCCGCTGGCGGCGCTGGCGCAGCCGCGTTTTCTGCTCGGGCGAACTTTCTCGGACAGTCGCGACAACCTCAAGCTCGAAACACACGCGGGGCGCGAGGTGTTCGACGCGCTGGCCGCGCGCGGACACGAAATCGCCGAGTTGCCGCCGCTCAGTCCGCTTGGCGGACAGGCGGGGGTTATCTGTCTCGATGTCGACGACGCTGGATTCGTTGCGTGCGGCGCGCACGATCCGCGTAGTGACGGCGTTGCTTTGGCGGTCTGAGGTCACCACGCGGTGATTTGCGTGACGGGTTCGCGACGAGCGATACGCGATCTGCGTGAGCGTTTATCGCCTCACGCGCAGCACATCACGCAAGAGCGGCCTTCACATGCTCATCGCACAGGGACAGCGCACAACGCTTCACCCAGGCAGTGCAAAATGCATTTGGTTTGCTCGTCTCGTTGGGCGCTATAACAGACAACATTACGCCCAGGCAGCGGCGGCAAACCATATCGCTCGCCGATGTCGATGGTGCCGGCAGGAGCGACTCGACGACCGAGCGCTGCGACCGCGATCCCGGCAGCGACAGCCGCACCGATTGTGGTCACGCCCCCGCCGACAAATACCTCTTCCCACGAAACCCCCGCCTCGTCGAGCGCATCAATTGCCATCTGGCGCACGCTGCAAGGCGCGGCCTGCGTTGCAAGCTTCAGTGGCGACGACGTGTCATGCTGAAAATCTTCAGCCGCCATCCATCCGAACGCCTCCTTCAGAATCTGTTGACCATCCAGTCGCCGACTATCGTGTTGCAAGACGATAGCCGCATCCAAAACGCCTTTGTCGTAGTCGTCGAGAAGATCGCGCGAGGCAGCGATGCGAAGCTCTATCACCACCATCGGATTTTCGTAGCCCAGTTGCCGCAGCAGCAGCGGAAGCTCTGCCCCGACCACATGGTGACTCATGCCGATCACCAGTTTTCGGCGCCGCTCGCCGAACGCACCCATCGCGTCTCTGTGCGCAGCTACGAGCGCGTGTGCAGAAGAAAGAAACGTGTCGCCGTCTACGGACAATCGCACGTGACGCGAGGTCCGCTCCACGAGCCGCCGCCCAAGCTGCGCCTCGAGACGCTTGATGCGCAAGCTGACCGCGGCCTGCGTCGTGTCCAGCACATGCGCCGCACGGGTAAAGCTTTTCAGATCGGCGACCAGCACAAAAGCCTGAACGGCTTCTACATCAAGACCCTTCATTCCCTATCCATAAAGAATTCGAATCACTGAAACTGGGCGTGATCGCTATATCACCGGGAAGACCGCTGCTACGCTTGTGTCGGCCGTTTACCCGATTGCGAAATCATTCAAAGGAGCGTTTACCATGCTGACCGTTTTCTATGGCCACCGCCTCCCGTCCGACTACGATACAAGCAAGATCCATCTTCGTGCAAAAGAGCGCGGCTCGTTGTGGGACAACGCGCCCGACCTCTTCTACAAAGCGTTTCTCCTGCGCGAAGCAGGACGTCATGGTGCGAAAGAAACCCGTTACGCTTCGCAATACCTCTGGCGCCATGATGCGGCATTCCGCGACTTCCTCGCCACCGGACGCTACCGCAATGTGACCAATAGCTTCGGCCGTGCACCGATTGATGCACATAGCGTCCTGGACGCTTCGAAAGGTCCTGCCAGGCATGCGCGGTTCGCCTACATCGAGACGATTCGCGTCGATATCGACGCAGATCTCGATGAGGCAATCGCAAATGAAATTACTCGCAACGGCGAGACTGCGGCCCACGCGGATATCTGCGCCTCCGTCGTTAGCCTTGACGTGTCAAACTGGGTGATTACGCGCACGTTGTTATCGAAGCGAGAGCCCGAATCCCGGAACACGCACGCCGGCACGCCCTGGCAAATACTGCATCTGGCGCAACCCCTGCTAGATACGCTCGCCACGGTAGCGGGGCCACGTATCTGAGAACACGAAGACTCTCTTGAAACAACGGAGAGTCTTGTGCTTGCTGCCTGGCAGGGTCGTTACGTGGAAAGTGCCGAGGACGGCACCGGCGGCACTCGCCTGCGGATCATTGAGCGGCCCGCTTCGCCCGCTGATCGATCCACACGCGAGCCCAGCGTGAGGCATAGGCGATGGCGTGATCCGGCTCGAAGAAATAATCGAGCGCTTCGAACGAGAATGAAGATTCAACAGCCGGCAATGCCGTTTCGATGATCAGATTCGCCGCATAGAGTCCGCTTGGCAACGCATAAGCAGACGGTTCGACTTCATAGCCCTTGTATCGCATGGATGTCCCCGCAAAGACAATCGCGGACGTAATCGTCCGCCTCATTGCATGCTAGTGCGCGCAGCACGCAACGCCAACAAAGGCTTTTGCGTTAGCAAATCAGCGCTGACATCACTTCGTCATGACGATGCGCCTCATGTCCCCGCGTCGCGACAGGCGTCGATCCCCGGTCCATAAGCGTCGGCGTTCGCGTTCCGCCCCGTGCGGGCGCGACTTCACGCGAACATCGGGAGTTGCCGCGCCGCGCGAGCCGCTTTCCCCCACACCCGAACAAACCTTATCTGAGAACGCGTCACTTTAGCTGCTACGGCGCATCCGCGTAATCGCGTTCAGATATAAACGTAGCTTTAAACACTATTAGTCGGCGCGCACGCAGCTCATATACTGCCCCCTTTGCCGATAGCGTCCTCAACGGGCGGCGCGGCCTCGCCGGGACACGACTCATGCGCTTTATTTCCGATCGCAAACCTGCGTCCTCGACTGACGGCTCGCCCACATCGGCTCGCAGACGCCGCCTGCTGGGCAGTGCTGCAATTTCGGCTCTGGCCGTCTCGCAGGCCCGGGTCGCGATGGCCGGCGCTCCTTCGGCACAGTTGCTCGAACCGCTCGACGTGCCACCCTGGACACGCACGCCGGGCGCGCCGATCCTGACTCACCCTTACGGGCTGCCGTCTTCGTTCGAGTCGCATGTGGTGCGGCGCGCGGCGCGCCAGTGGCCGATGCCAGGCGCAGCTTCTTCGCTCACGCCGCTAGCCGATCTGCACGGAACGCTGACACCGAACGGCCTCGTGTACGAGCGCCATCACGGCGGCGTGCCCGATATCGATCCGGACGCGCACCGCCTCGCCGTTCATGGCCTGGTGACGGAACCGAAGCTGTTCACGATGGACGATCTGCTGCGCCTGCCCTCGGAATCGCGCATCCATTTCATGGAGTGCTCGGGCAACACGGCGAGCGAATGGAAAGGCCCGAGTGGACTGCCGCTGCAACTGACTCACGGCTTGCTGTCGTGCTGCGAATGGACCGGCGTGCGGCTTTCGACGTTGCTCGAAGCGGTCGGCGGCAGCACACCGGCCGCGCCGGGTGCATCCCCGCGCTGGATTCTCGCGGAAGGCGCCGATGCCGCCGCGATGACTCGCTCGCTGCCACTCGATGCCATCCTCGATCGGGCGCTGGTGGTCTATGCACAAAACGGTGAGCGGCTGCGTCCGGAAAACGGTTATCCGTTGCGGCTCATCGTTCCCGGCTATGAAGGCAACACGCACGTGAAATGGCTGCGCCGCCTGAAGGTGGTGGACGGCCCGCTCGAAACCCGCGAGGAAACCTCGAAATACACCGGGCTGTTACCCGATGGCCGTGCGCGCCAGTTCGCGTTCGAAATGGATGCGAAGTCAGTCATCACGCGGCCGTCGCCGGGACAACGTCTGACGCGGCACGGCTACTATCCCGTCGTCGGCCTCGCATGGTCGGGACGCGGCACGATCCGTGGCGTCGAAGTCTCGACCGATGGCGGCATCAACTGGCAGAGCGCGCGCCTGGAGGCACCCGTGCGGGATCGCGCGCTCACGCGCTTCACCTTCGACTGGACATGGCAAGGCGGCCCGGCCACGCTGCTCTCGCGGGCCACCGACTCCACCGGCTACGTCCAGCCCACGCGCGAAGCGCTCGTCGCTGCACGCGGCCTGAATTCGTACTACCACTACAACGGCATTCAATCCTGGCGAGTCGGCGCTGACGGGAGCGTCGCCAATGCGTAAGCTGCTCACGCCACTCGTCGTCGCGAGCGCGCTGTTCACGGGCGCCTGCACGCCGGCCGTGACGACGCAAACCGTCGCTATGCCGTCCACCATCGCCGGAATCGGCACACCGCTGGACGCATCGGCCATCGCGGCCTGGGACATCGACATAGCGCCAGACGGGCGGGGGCTGCCGCCAGGCAGCGGCGATGTCCAGACCGGCGCACGGGTCTTCGCACAAAAATGCGCGGCCTGTCACGGCGCGCAGGGCGAGGGCTTGATCGGCGATCCGCTGGTGGGCGGCAGCGGCACGCTCAGGAGCACCGCCCCCAAGCGTACGGTCGGCAGCTACTGGCCTTATGCGACTACGCTGTTCGACTATATTCGCCGCGCGATGCCCTATAACGCGCCGCAATCGCTGAGTGCGGACGAGGTGTATGCCGTGAGCGCCTGGATCCTCAACCGCAACGGCATTGTGCCCGATGACGCCCGTCTGGATGCGCACTCGCTCGCCGCCGTGCGCATGCCCAATCGCGACGGCTTTGTGCCCGATCCGCGGCCCGGCACGCTGTAGAAGCTGACCGGCACGCCCCACGTCGACCCGACTCGAAAGCCCGCCTGAATCGAGCGATTCCGCAACGAATCGCTTTTCTGCATTCGCGGATTCCATACAAAAAAAGATCGCTTCCTGCGCGCGCCACGCTCGTCTAGTCTCTATATCGGCTAGCGCCCGATTACGCATCGGGCGCAAATTCATGCGGCCGATACCCGCTGCAGGATCACTTCAAGGAACGCCTATGTCGCTCATCAACACGCAGGTCAAGCCTTTCAAATCCACGGCCTATCACGGCGGCAAGTTCGTGCCCGTCAGCGAAGAAAACTTCAAGGGCAAATGGTCGGTAGTGGTGTTTTATCCGGCCGACTTCACCTTCGTCTGCCCCACCGAACTGGGCGATCTCGCCGATCACTACGCGGAGTTCCAGAAACTCGGCGTCGAAATCTACGGCGTCTCCACCGATACGCATTTCACGCACAAAGCCTGGCACGATACCTCGGACACCATTGCGAAGGTGCAATACCCGCTGGTCGGCGATCCGACTGCCACCCTCGCCCGCCATTTCGACGTGCTGATCGAGGAAGAAGGTCTGGCGCTGCGCGGCACCTTCCTGATCGATCCGGAAGGCAAGATCAAGCTCTACGAAGTGCACGACAACGGCATCGGCCGCGATGCGAAAGAACTGCTGCGCAAGGTGCAGGCCGCGCAATACGTGGCGTCGCATCCGGGCGAAGTGTGCCCGGCAAAGTGGACGCCCGGCGCGCAAACCCTGACGCCGTCGCTCGATCTGGTCGGCAAGATCTAAGGGCGCGCGACCTTCCCCGGTGAGCGTCGATACCATCGCCAGAATGCGATGGCGTGGGTTGTACGCGCGAATCGCCCTATGACGTCCGCTCTTTTGAACAATCGCGCGCGACAACTGGCGTGAATCATCATGAGCGAACTATCCTCCTCTTCCTCACCGCTAGCGTGGATCGCCGGTGTTGGCGCGAGTGCCGGACACGGTGCTGCGCTGGCCCGGCGCTTCGCGCGCGAAGCATTCACGTGGTCCTGACCGGACGCACGGCTGAGCGCGTCGACGTCATCGCCGACAGTGACTGGCATTTGCACAGCCAGAGTCGCAGCGCGTGGACTCAGGAACTGGATCTGCGGCCATGGCGTGAGCCGTTTTGAGCTGCCATCACCCGCATTGAGCGATACGCCGCGCTGCGCCAAGGCCGGCGCTCAAGTTGTCGAGGCTCAATGCAACCATCTCGCGCCGGGCAGCGCGCATCCGGTGAATTCCACCTTCGGGCCGCCAGCAGACAGCAATGGCGAAGCTGGCGCGCACGCCGCTTGTCGCCAGGTTGGACTCCGGTTGCGACGGCGATGACGACGGCATCACCCGCGCCGTAATGCCGGGCGAAAAAACGCTAATAGTGTTGCCAGAAAAGCCTTCTCAGTGGTGTGTTGCCGTTTTTACAGGAAATATTGTCATTCAGGTGTTTGCTAACAAGCGCGCCTGCGACGCCTCCTTGTATGGCCCCGAACGCAGCACTGGCGCGCCAGGTCACGGAAGATCTGCACACAATCCCCCACCGGGTTGCCGTGGCGAGAAATTTGCTTCATGACGGATCCCGACACGGTAAGTGGACCGTCATGCCAAGACCTTCGTTCTCCACGCAGCTTTTCGCGCTGTGGATTCTGGTTGCGATTCAAAGGCTGACGACGTGTCAAGCAGCGCCGATGCCGTGGCCGCGATCGCCTGCCCCGTGCCGCACCATACGGGCCTGTTCGCCTGGACATTGACGCGCGCGGCCGCCGCTCGGGCCGTGTGGCGAGCGGGCCGCGACGATGCTGTCGGCCGTCCTTGTCTTCCGTCGCGCTGGCGTTCGTTCATAAAGGAGAAAAATCATGCATTGGATCGACCCCGAGAGCCTTCCTGAAACCCGCGGAAAAATCGTGCGTTTTCTGTTGAACCCGCACGGCGAAATCGACGGTTTCGTGCTCGATTCGCAGCAGGTTCACTTTCCGCCCCATCTCGCGAAGAAGTTGGCCCGACACGTGACACCGGGCGAGGTGGTGAGGATTCGCGGCGTGAAACCTCGCGGCGCGAACATGCTTGCCGCAGTCTGTCTCACCACCAGAAACGGCGTAGTGATACTCGACGAAGGGCCGCACCGTGGCGGCGAGAAACCTGCGAAGGCGCATCTCGAACGCAAACCCATGGAGGCTGCCGGTGAGGTGGTGCTTTCGCTGTTCGGCCCGAAAGGCGAACTGCGGGGCGCGTTGCTCGACGACGGCACGTCGTTGCGTATGCCGCCGCACGCCGCCGCCGAGTTGGCAGCCTACCTCGCTCCTGGCGCGCATATCCAGGCATGGGGGCACGGCGTCAGGAATCGACATGGGCGAACGATCGAAGTCGACGAGATCGCTGAACTGATCGATGCGCCGTCGCCCGCCTGACGTCGTGCGTGCCCCATGAACCCCCACTATGCGCTGGAGGCGCTGAGCTTCTTCATGGCCGATGTCCAGGCGGGCATCGGCCCATTTCTCGGCGTGTTTCTGCAGGCGCAGGGCTGGCATCCGCAGGCGATCGGCACGGTCATGACGGTGGGCGGCATTGCCGGCATGCTCGCGACCTCGCCGGCCGGCGCGCTGATCGATGCAACGCATCACAAACGCGGCGTCATCGTCGTCGCCGGAGCGATGACGACGCTCGCAGCGCTCGCGCTCTCAATATCGCAGAACGACTGGATGGTCGGCGCTTCACAAATCGTTAGCGCCGTGACAGGCGCTGCGCTGGGCCCGGCGGTCGCCGGCCTGACGCTCGGTATCGTTCGTGAAACAGGCTTCGACCGGCAGTTCGGACGCAATCAGGTGGCCAACCATGCGGGCAACGTCGTCGGCGCGGCGCTTTCGGGCGGCCTGGGATGGAAGTACGGCTTCAGTGCGGTGTTCGTGCTGACAGGCGTATTTGGCGTGATGACCGTCATCTCGGCGCTGCTGATCCGGCGCAATGCGATCGATCATGACAGCGCGCGAGGTCTGGGGCCGTCCTCGCGGACGACGCATGAACCTGTGAGCGGGTTTCGCGTGCTGCTGACCTGTCGCCCGTTGCTCCTGCTTGCCCTGGCGCTTGCGATGTTCCATCTGGGCAATGCGGCAATGCTCCCGCTCTACGGGCTTGCCGTCGTCTCCGCCCATCAGGGCGATCCCAACGCCTTTACCGCCGCGACGATCGTCATCGCGCAACTTGTCATGCTGGTCGCGGCCGGCTTCGCGAACCGCCTTATCCGGCGCATAGGCTACTGGCGCGTCATCCTGATCACATTCTTCGCCCTGCCCTTGCGCGGCGTCGTCGCGGCGATGTTTATCGCTGCATGGGGCGTCTGGCCGGTCCAGGCGCTTGACGGGATCGGCGCCGGCCTGCAGAGCGTCGCGGTTCCGGCATTGGTCGTGCGATTGCTGCGGGGAACGGGGCGCGTCAATGTCGGGCAGGGTGTCGTCATGACCCTGCAAGGAATGGGGGCCGCGCTGAGCCCTGCACTCGGCGGCATGCTTGCCCAGCATTTTGGTTACGCGAGCGCCTTTCTGGCACTCGGCGCCGTGTCGACCGGCTCGCTCGCGCTGTGGCTTCTCTGCGGCTCGACGCTGAAAAACGCGTGCGGCAGTCACGGTGACAACACGAACGATACGCCGCTGACAACGTGAATCCGGTGCGATTCCCCTTGAGTGTTGCGTTCGCCGCGACCGTCGGAGTCATCCGACGCTAATCCATCGCCGCGAAGCGATACGGGGCGTCGCCGGGTCGTTGGCGCTCGCCACGTACGCCGTGGTTCCTGCCGGGCCTCGCTTGGCTGTCAGCAGGCAAAGCAGGGATCGAGCGCCATCAAGCCCCGACATCCCAGCAATCGCATCAGCATTTTCTACATGTTTTCCCTGCCTGAGAGCGGTTCAGCCGAGGGCGGCACACCTATTGCTGCTAGCGGATCAGAGACTCACTACACGGCGCAAATCCGCGCGAAAAGGAGAACACCATGACGACGAAAGCAGAAGGGGTTGTTGACGAGGCAGCAGGAAAATTGAAGGACGCCGCGGGGGCCGTGCTGGGCGATCCCGCGATGCGCATTTCGGGCAGCGCCAGGGCACTGTGCGGCGAATCGAAGCAATTGATGGCCGACGCCGCGGAGGTCGCGCGCGACGCCGTTTCCGAAAACCCGCTACTGGCCCTCGCCGCGACGGCCGCCATCGGCTTTGTCGCCGGTGCGCTCTGGGCGTCGGCGCGCGACTGATGCTCGACCGGAGCAGACGCAGGAGGCGAACATGTCGATTCAATCAAGACTGGAAAGCTGGCGTAATGTCTCGCGCTTCGCGCTGCTCTGTGTCGGTGACTATGGCGAGCTGATTTCGGTCGAGCTCGCCGAAACCCGCGCGCGTTTGACCCGCGAACTTATCGCGTTGATGGCCCTCGCTGTGAGCGGCCTTTTCACCCTCTCGTTCTTTTGCATCGCGCTGATTGCCTCCGCGTGGAACACGCCGTATTTTCTCGCGGTGGTCTGGGGAGTCGCGATCGGCTGGTTTGCCGTATCGCTCATCGCCTGGTTCGCGCACCGGGCACAGCGACCGGTGCAATCGTTCAATGTGCTGAAGCGTGAGCTTCGCGCCGATCTGGAAACGCTCAAGGAGGCACTGAAATGAACGATATCAGCGAGCGGGAAGCCCTTGTCCTCGATCGACTGGCGCTCGCGCGCGCGCAACTGCTGGCTGCGAATCTGGAACTACGCGACATGCAGAGCCGAAAAGCGCAGCGGTCGGAGCGGGCACTGACCGTGTCCAATGTCGGCCGGGCCTTGCTGGATGCGCCCATGGTGTCGCTGTTAGCGTCGATCGTGCTCGGCTCGTTAATCGTCGGTCCAAAGCGCGTCGTGCCTGTCGTCATGCGAGTCGGCGTTTCAGCGTGGCTCACACGCACCGTGCGCGCTGTCATCGGACATTGATTTGCCCGGATCCTGAGCGGGGCGATGGAGATGCCTCACGGACCCGCGCGTTGCCGAGCGCCAGCAGCTCGCACGCCGCCCCCGGACAGACGTCGCTCTACGCGGTGGGAAGGCGTTGCGCGTTCGGTGCGACATTGCGCTTGCTCGGCGCTTAACAACGCATGACGAATTTCGAGGGGAATGCGATGAATTCTTTTCAATACGCGACTTCTGCCGTCCTGCTCGCCGGCTTATGCCATAGCGCCGGCGTGCTGGCCCAAGGTACGGGCACCTCGCCGTACGGTTCGGAACTCGGGCAACACACGACCGCACCCGGATCGAAGGGCGATCAGGAGCGCCGCGCGAAACTGCAGAAAAACACGGCGAAATCAAACGGGCATGCCAGTCGCCGGAGCGCGTCGGCAGTTGAAGCATCGGCGCCGCGAGCGCATCCTTCGGACGATACCGGGGCAAAATAGGCATGCCGGGCACAGGACACGCGACAGCCTTTCCATGGGCACGCTGGCTACACGAGCGCCGCGAACCGATGCGCGAATCGACTGTTTTCAGCGTGGCTTGCTCGATCGAACTCGAAGTGCGCTGGCAGTCGCCTCCAGGCGACGACAGCGTCGATCGCGCTCGTCGTGCTCGTCGTGCTCGTCGTGCTCGTCGTGCTCGTCGTGCTCGTCGTGCTCGTCGTGCTCGTCGTGCTCGTCGTGCGTCTGCACGACAAGGCGTCATGGTCGATAGAAAAATGAACGGGATACCTACCGGTCGTTCGGGACGGTCGGGCGAAAGACCGTCGTCGAGGCACGCGGTGTCCTCGCACCCTGCCCCACATCCACCGGGACGACGCGGCGCGCCACCGGTTCGTCCCTTTGCGGACTCGGAATCACGGCGCACCCGCGCTTGAACGCAGCCGTCCCTGAAGCGCGCCATCGTCGCGAAGACTGAACGCCGTCGTCCCGCTGCCCATTGCGCTTTTCATTCGTCCGCGCCGTCATTCGATTTCGGGGCGCGGCTTTGCATCGCGCCCGTTGCACGATGAGGATCAGGAACGAGCAGTCGACGGGTCACGGCCACCAGCTGACCGATGTTCAATGGCTTGCGCAGATAACAGTCGTATCGAACAAAGGCCGGTGGGCTGTATTCACCCGAAACCAGGATGACCGGCATCGAAGCGAGCGTCACGTCATCCCGAATTTTCTCGCATAGCACCCCGCCTGACATGCCCGGCATGCGAAGGTCCGTGATGACGATATTCACGTCAGTGTGTTTCAGATAGCGCCACGCAGATCCGCCATCCGACGCGGTGGCGACAAGGAATTCTCCCGAGAGTGCCGCGGCGAGCGACTCCAGGGCGGCAAGGTCGTCGTCGACGAGGAGAATCCGTTTCATGAAGCGGTAAAGGTAGGCCAGAGTATGGAGGGCGCGCTAGCGCATGTCGCGTACCCGGCGGTTGCGTACGAGGTCACGCCCGGCCGGCACATGGAGTCGAGCACCGTCGAATCGCTGCGTCCGCGAAGGTGCCACGGTGTTCTTCGGGCATAACATCCGGCATAACGTCCGGCATAACATCCGGCATAACATTCGGGCAAAACACGCAGCAGGCTGCCCGCAAGAATCTGACGAAGATGGCCGGTCAGGCTGACCGGCGACCCCGCTGCACAGGCGCGTGCGTCCGGCCGATCTGCGAAACCGAGCGGCAGACGGGCGTGGACTCACGCCGTCGCACGTGGCCGGCCAGCGTCTGATACAGGCTCAGATAACGTTGCGCGGGCACCGACCAGCTGGAGTCGCGGCGCATGGCGTTGCGCTGAATGACGCGCCACAGCGGCGGAATCCCGTATGCGTCCAGAGCGCGGCCGAGCGCGTGGAAGATGTCGGCGGGACTTTCGCCGTCGAACAGGAATCCGGCCGCGTCGAGATCCCCCCTGTTCTGGCGCTCCACATCGCTCGGGAGCGTCGGGCAGTCGACAATCGTATCGGCGAGACCGCCCACGCGAGAGGCGACAGGAATCGTGCCGTAGCGCATCGCGTAGAGCTGTGTGAGACCACACGGTTCGAAACGGCTCGCGTGCAACAGGATGTCAGCGCCCGCATGCAGGCGATGCGCGCGTGTTTCGTCATAGCCGATATGCACGCCCAGGCGTCCCGGCCATGCGGCGGCCAGCGCGCTCAACTGCTGTTCGATCGCGGCGTCGCCCTGCCCCAGCACGGCGAACTGCACGCGCGGCCAGCGCGCCAGCGCGGCAGGCAACGCTTCGCAGACCACGTCGGCGAGTTTTTGCGTGCTCAGACGGCTGCCGATCGCCACGAGTGGAGCGAACGGGTCGACAGGCAGGCCGTAGCTCTGCTGGAGCGCTTTCTTGCAGGCATGCTTGCCCGTGAGATCGTCCGCACCGTAGGGCTGCGCGATCATCGAGTCGGTTTGCGGATTCCAGAGCGCGTCGTCGATGCCGTTCACGATGCCGGTCAGCTTGTGGGCGTGCGCGCCCAGCACGCCTTCCATGCGGTTGCCGAAGCGCGGCGTGAGGATTTCGCGCGCATAGCGCTCGCTCACGGTGCTCAGACCGTCGGCGTGGACGATGGCCGCTTTCATGAAGCTCAGCGTGTCGTAGAACTCGATGCTGCGCGGGTCGCGCGGTGCGGGCAACAGCAGGTCGGACGGAATGCCCGCATAGGGCGCGAGGCCCAGCGGATAGTTGCCCTGAAACGCCAGATTGTGGATCGTGAACAGACTGCGCGCCGACGCGCCCGCGAGCTTCATAAGAAGCGGCGTAAGGCCGGCGTGCCAATCGTGTGCGTGCACGATGCGCGGCCGCTTGACGCCGCGCACGCCGGTCGCGATGCGCGCGGCGGCCGCCGAGAGTGAGGCGAAACGCGCGAAGTTGTCCAGATAGTCGCGCCCGTGCTCATCCTGATACAGCCGGTGGCCACGGCCCGCATAGAGGTGATCCATTTCGAGCAGGAGCACGGTCACATCCGCATCCGGCATCGCAGCGCGCCAGAGCCGCGCGTCGCCGCCGGGCAGTCCGCGCAGATAGCCGATGGGAGATGGCGCCACGACCCGGTCGAACGCGCAATCGTAGCCGGGGATCAGGATGGACACGTCGATGTCGAAAAGACTGAGCGCCGAAGAGAAAGCGCTCACCATATCTCCGAGCCCGCCGCTCTTGGCCAACGGGGCCGCTTCGGCGGCGACCATCATTACGTTCAGCAAAGCACACCTCAACCGGGTAGTGGGAGCGGGCTGCTCCCAGCGCCGGAGCACATGAGCAAATTGCGCGCCACGCCGGCTGCGGGCGACCCGGTTCCGGGTTTCGCGCGGGAAAATCGGGTTCGGCGATTGCTACGGCACAGGTTTCGCAGCTCGAACCGTTGTGGGCGATCTTTCCGGGAGCAGGCAATGATCACTGCATTTGACAACGACTTCACGTCAAAACCACATGTACTGCACGTGTTCGAGCAGGACGGTGGGTGGCATTGGGGCATTACGGTCCCGCGCAGTCCAGCCGGCGGATTCCGGGTTATCGCATTCAGCGATCGAGCGTTTCGCCACGAAGTGGACGCCCGTCATGACGGCGGCAACGCAATGGGGACGCTGGTCGCCGGATGACCCTCCACTTGCGAAGCCGCCCTGCCCGGTGAGCCAGCAAGGATGTCCAGCAATGGCCTTTGGAGAAAGATCCGTATGGCGAGGCATAATCCGTCATAGTGCATTCGTCATATATTGATTTGACGATTTGCAGGCTGCCCCCGGAGATCACGCGGTCGTGAACCAGCGGGGCGAACCTTCCGGCGCTTGCGTCTCAACGGCGCCTACATCTATCACCGGACGCATCTTCCGATCGACAAGATCAAGATCGACCGCTCGTTCCTTGACCGGAAGATAGCGGGACACGAAAAAATTGTCCCCGCAGTCCTGGGACTTGCCAATGGCCTGCACATCAAGACAACGGCTGAAGGTGTCGAGGACGAAGACGTGTTTCGGTGGCTCTGTACGCTCCCCTGCGATTTTGCTCAGGGGTCTCTGTTTGGCAAGCCGATGCCGGCCCGCGACGTCACGATCCTGTTCCCGAATTGCGTCGACGTCCCGGAAGCGCGACGCGGAAAACGTGGCGATATCCAGCGGCAAGCGTAGCTTGCGCGCGACCTGAGGGCCGCCTCTCCCGAGATACCGGGTTCCTCTCCAGGCAACCTCAAAACCATGCGCGCGCTCTAAAAAAACTCGCCAGCATCTCATCGCATTCCCCGCTGTCGGTCCGTCACCGTCCCGAAACAGGGCAAGAATTCAACGGGATGCGTTGGCCGCGAGCCCCCGCTGCCCCTTGCGCGTCTGCATCACCGCTGCCACGAGCAGCGCGCCCAGCACGAGGCCGCCGGCCACCACGTACAGCGCGACATCGGTGCGCCCCGTCATCTGCTTGAGCGAGCCGATCATGTATGGCGAGACAAATCCCGCGAGATTGCCGATCGAATTGATCATCGCGATGCCGGCGGCGGCCGTCACGCCGCTGAGGAACGAAGTCGGCACGGCCCAGAACAGCGAGGGAATCGAGAGCACGCCCATGTTCGCCACGCACAGCGCGACAATGCCGAGCACCGGCTCGCTCTGCCACACGACGCTCAGCACAAAGCCAACCGCCGCCATCGAAAACGCCGCGATCAAGTGCCATTTGCGCTCGCGGAAACGGTCGGCGCTATACCCGAACGCCAGCATGCAGACGATCGCGCAAAGACCCGGCACGGCGTTCAGCAGGCCGATCGCGAGCGCGTCCTTCGCGCCCATGCGCTGAATGAGCGTGGGCATCCAGAAGCTGATCGCATACAGCCCGACGTTGTAGAGAAAGTAGATCGCGACGAGCGCCCACACATAGCCGTTGGCGAGCAGGCCGCCGAAACCGTGCGCCACCTTCGCGCGGTCTTCGGCGGCCATCGCGTCGCTGAGCCAGTTCTTCTCGTCGTCGCTCAGCCAGTTGACGGTGCGAATCTGCTCGCTCATGCGCATGAAGATGTACACACCGAGCACAATCGTGGGCACGCCTTCACAGAGAATCAGCCATTGCCAGCCGCTCAGGCCGCCGAGCCCGGAGAAGAATTCGAGAATCGAGCCGGAAATCAGTCCGCCGATCACACCTGAGGAAGCCAGCGCGATATAGAATGTGCCCCAGGCGCGTCCGCGCCGTGCGGCGGGAAACCACTGCGACATGTAGTAAATCGCGCCCGGAATGAAACCCGCTTCGGCGAGACCGAGCAGGAAACGCATGACGTAAAACTGCATCGGCGTGCGCACGAAAATGGTCGCGCACGACAGCAAGCCCCACGTAATCATGATGCGAGAGATCCAGCGTCGCGCACCTACGCGATGCAGAATGACATTGCTCGGTATTTCCAGCAGGAAGTAGCCGACGAAGAAAATGCCCGCCCCGAAACCATAAACGGCGTCGCTGAATTGCAGCTCGTTTGCCATCTGCAATTTCGCGAAGCCGACATTCACGCGGTTCAAATAGGAAAAGAAAAAGCCGAGCATCAGCACCGGCAAGATGCGTAACGACACTTTGCGAAACAGGGCGTTTTCGTCGATGGACATACTTGTCTCCTGATATGTTTTTTGTGCGCGCAGCACGTGCGCGACTTTGTCGGGCGTCGCTCGCGCGTCGCCCGGTTGTTGCCTTCTCAGCCGACGCGATAAAAGCGCTGTGCCGTGCCCGCGAACAGCGCGCGCAACTCGCTTTCGGTGGCGTGGGGCAAAGCGCCAATCACATCGGCGACGATTTCGGTGAAAGTCGCCGAGAGATTGCCCACCGGCAGATTGCTCGCGAACATCGACCGCTCGAAACCGAACAGATCCACGGCTTCGCGAATCACGCGGCGGTTGCTCGCGCTGTCCCACGTCCCGTTCGGCAGACCCAGTTCGGATACCTTAAGAAATACATTGGGGCAATCCGCCAGTGCCTGCATGCCGCGCCGCCAGATCGCCACCCCCGCTTCCGAGCGGTCGAGCGGCAGACCCAGATGGTTCGTCACGATGGGCGTATTCGGGAACGCGCGCGCGACGTCGGCCGCTTCTTCCAGATGCCAGTACGGCACGCGCAAATCCCACGAAAAGCCGAAGCGTTCGAGCATGGCGAGACCGCGCAGCCATGCCTCGTCCTGCATCGTGCCGGGCTGGCCGCGCACCGATTCGCCGGGACCCGACGAGATTTCCGGCTTCGAGCGCACGCCGCGCGCGAGTGGGCTTTTCGCGTGACCCGCGAGGACCGCTTCGCAGTCGGGCTGCACGAAAAACACATGGCCGACGATGGCGCTCGGCAATCCCGTTGCCGCGTTCAGCCGCGTGAGAAATTCGGTTTCCTGCACCTGCTCGCGGCGCGAGCGTTCCGCTTCCACATGCACGGTGCCGATCACGTCGAAACCCGCCGTCGCCGCGCGATATTGCGGCGGCAGGAAGTTCTGGCACATGCGGCGGTAGTCGCCGAGGAAGAAGTGCTCGTCGTAGTCGTCGGTGAGCCACGGGAAATGGCCGTCGCCGAGATCCCAGAAGTGATGGTGCGCATCGAAGATCGGCAGATCGAAACCGAGCGCATTGGCCGATGCGTTGCTGCTTGCCGTGGAAGTCATCGTGGAGTCCTTGCAGAAGGATTCGACAGGTCGACGGGCCGATACACCCGCGTCGCCGTGTCGTGAAAAAAGGCGCGCTGCTCCGCGGCGCTCCACGCCGACACCAGCGTTTTAAAGCCGTCGATGAGCGCGTCGAGCGAAAGAAACAGGCCGTCGACGGGAAAATTGCTGCCGAACATGAGCCGTTGCGCCCCGAACAGTTCGTGCAGCGTGCCGAGCACGTCGCGGTTCGCTTCCACGCTCCACGGCTGGCCCGCTTCGCACAGACCGGACACCTTCACGACGGTATTCGGCCGCGCCGCGAGCGGCGCGAGCGCTTCGCGCCATCCATGGAGCGTGCTGGCCGTGCGGTTGCCGGGCACACCCGCGTGATTGACGATCAGCATCGTGTCGGGAAAATCGCGCGCGAGCGCCGCCGCTTCGCGCAGATGACGCCAAGGCGTTTGCAGCTCGAAATGCAGGCCGTATTGCGCGAGTTGCGCGTAGCCGTCGCGCCAGCGGCCGTTCGACATCAGCGTGTTGCCCGACGAGGCGTGCGCGTGCGCGGGTTTGTGGCGCACGCTGCGCACGAGTTCGAAGCGGCTTTGCGCGGCCAGCACCTCGGCGACATCGGCGGCGTCGAGCCAGGCCTGCGCCGCCATCGCGTTCGGCAAACCGTGCTCGCGCGCGAGCGCCGTGACGAAGCGCGTTTCGTCGAGCGGCGTGGCCGGGTCCCATTCCGCTTCCACGTAGACGGTAGCGACCACGTCGTGAGCGGCCGCGTCGCGGCGATAGTCGGCAGGCAGATAGTCGCGCTTGATGGCCTCGTAGTCGCCGTAGCGATGCGGCACGCGCACGCCCGGCGCGAGCCACGGATGATGTCGCCCCGCGAGCGCCCAGAAGTGCTGGTGCGCGTCGACGATGGGACCGACGTACTTCGTGTTCATGTGCGTTCCGCCGTATGCGTGGCGGCGCTTGCCGTGCTCGCACTGCCTGCATGGCTCACAAGCGGCTTCGCGCCGAAGTCGATCAGCAGCGAGCCGATCAGATAGGTCAGCGCGCTCGCCGCGAGAAACAGCAGCGCCATGTGATAGCCGCCCGTCATCTGCACGATTACGCCGACCACGATCGGCACCGCGATCGCTCCGCCCGTACCCGCGAAGTTCATCACGCCGCCCACCAGCCCGACTTGCTCGCGCGGCGCGAGCATCGCGGGAATCAGCCAGTAGAGACCGCCCCACAGGTGGAAGAACACGCCGATGGCGAGCACGGCCACGGCGAGGCGCACGTCTTCGACGAACGGCAGCGCCACGAGGCACAGCAACGACATGCCGCCCGACACGCCGAACAGCAGTTTCATCGCCCGCGCGCGCGGCATCACGCGTTGCAGCCAGTCGGCGATCGCGCCCGAGAGAATTTCGCCCAGCGCGCCCGCGAGAAAGATCGCGAACGTGGCGATGCCCATACTGCGGATATCGAGTCCGCGTCCCGCCGAAAGATAGTTAGGCCCCCAGGTGACCAGACCGAAGAACACCGTGGCCCAGCCGATCCGCCCGATCACCATGGCGGCGAGCGTGCCGCGCGTGAGCGGCGCGCGTGCGGCGCCGCCAGGCATTTCGCCGGCCACGCGTTTGGCCTCGCGAATCTCGTGCGCTTCCGCGGCGTCGAGGCGCGCGTGCTGTTCCGGCGTTTCGCGCAGCATCAGATAGACGGCGACGCCGAGCACCACGGTCGAAATGCCGACCACGATGAATGCGGTACGCCACGAGCCCGACGCGCCGATCAGCGCGCTGATGACGAGCCCGCCCACCGCCGATCCGAGCGGCGCGCCGCTGTCGATCAATGTGAGACCGCGCGCGCGTTCGCCGGGCGGCAGCCACGCGGCGGCGAGCTTGGTCGCGGAAGGCATGTAGGGCGCTTCGAACACGCCGAGGCCGATACGCGTGAGCAGCAGCATCACGCCGTTGATCGCGAATCCGGCGACGCACTGAAAACCGCCCCACAGCACCGCGGCGATGCCGATCATGCGGCGCGCGCCGAAGCGGTCGGCGGCCCAGCCCGCGGGAATCTGGAACGTGCTGTAGGTCCAGAAGAACGCGGAGAGCACGAGACCTTGCATCGCGGGGCTCAACGCGAACTCATGCACGATCGACGGCATGCCGACCGAGAGCGACATCCGGTCGATGCAGTTCACCGTATAGAGCGCGAACAGCATCAGGATCATGCGCCAGCGCGTCGTGGCGAGCAGCGCGCGCAGCGAGCGCGGCTTGTCCTGCGCCGGCGGGAGCGCAGGGAGCGCGTGGGGCGCGTGGGGCGAATGAGCGTCGGTATCGGTTTGCATGGTCTCCTCCGGGTATCGTCTCGTCTATCGCATGGCGGGCGTCGCCGCCGAATCCGCTTACCAGCGTGCGCCGAACGTCGTGCGCAACTCGTCGATCTGGTCCTCGCCGAGCGGCTCGACGCTCCTGCCCTGCGCCTGCATCATCAGAACGAGGCGTGCCGTTTCCTCGAGTTCTTCGAGCATCGCGGACGCTTCGCGCAGGCTGCGATGCCATACCACCGGCCCGAGCCGTTCGAGCAGCACGCCGCGCACGCTGCCCGCGAGCTCGCGCACGCGCTCGGCCACCTGCGGGTCGCCCGGGCGGCAATAGGGAATCAGCGGAACGTGGCCGACCTTCATCACGTAGTACGGCGTGATCGGCGGCAGCACATCGTCCGCGCGCCAGACGCCCGCGAGCGTGAGCGCGACGAGGTGCGTCGAATGCGTGTGCACGACCGCGTGCATGTCGGGCTGATGGTCGTAGACGGCGCGGTGCAGCGCGAGCGTCTTGGACGGCTTGTCGCCGGCCACCCATTCGCCCGCCGCGCTCACCTTGGCGATGCGCGCGGGATCGAGATCGCCGAGACACGCGTCGGTGGGCGTGATGAGCCAGCCGTCGTCGAGCCGCGCGCTGATGTTGCCCGCCGTGCCCGCCGCGTAACCGCGATCGAAGAGACTTTTGCCGATGCGCGCGATCTCTTCGCGCAGCGTGCTTTCCTGATTCATGGAGATCCTGGTCATGACTGAAGCGCGAGGGCGCGCGTGAAGAAGTCCGTGCCGCCGAAATTGCCGGATTTGAGCGCGAGCGCGATGGGGCCGTGCGGGCCGTCACCGATCGTCCAGGGCACGCCCGGATCGATCGGCGCGCCGATACGCAGCCGCGAGACGCCCAGCGCCTGCACTACCGCTCCCGAGGTTTCGCCGCCCGCCACCACGAAGCGATGCACGCCGCGCTGCGCGAGTTCGCGCGCGATGGCGGCCAGCGCGCCTTCCACGAGCTGCCCTGCCCGTTCGACGCCCAGTTGCGACTGGATCGCGCCCAGTTCCTCGGACGCGGCCGTCGCGTAGATCAGCACGGTTTCGTCGGGGTGTTGATCGAAGAACGCGAGCGCGGCGTCCACCACCGGCTCGCCGGCGGCGAGCGCGAGCGGATCGATGCGCAGCGCGGGACGGCTCGCGCGCCAGTGCGCGACCTGCGCCTGGCTCGCGCGCGAGCTGCTGCCGGCGAGCACCACCGCGCGGCCGCCCACGGCGGGCAGTTGCGCGGCCGCTTCGCCCGCACCGAGCAAACCGGCGCGGCGGAAGTTGTCCGGCAGACCGATGGCGAGGCCCGAGCCGCCCGTGAGCAGCGGCGCGTCGGCGAACGCCTGGCCCAGCGAGCGCAGATCGTCGTTCGACACGGCGTCGGCAATCGCGAGGCCCACGCCTTGCGCGCGCAGTTTCGCCGTCGCCTCGCGCGTGGCCTGCTCGCCCGCGGCGATCGCGTCGTAGCGCAGCAGGCCGACCGGCAGCGTGCTTTGCGCAGCCAGCACGCGCACGAGATTCGGGTCGGTCATCGGCGTGAGCGGATGCCTTTCCATTCCCGATTCGCTGAGCAGCGCGTCGGCCACGAACAGATAGCCGCGATACACCGTGCGGCCGTTCTCGGGGAACGCGGGACAGGCGATGGCGAAATCCGTCC
Source organism: Paraburkholderia sp. SIMBA_027 (assembly GCF_046535315.1). NCBI lineage: Bacteria > Pseudomonadati > Pseudomonadota > Betaproteobacteria > Burkholderiales > Burkholderiaceae > Paraburkholderia > Paraburkholderia sp. SIMBA_027. The sequence continues at coordinate 177,278 of NZ_JAWRWY010000012.1, read as the reverse complement.
CGAGTGCCTTCATCAGCGCCTCGGCAACCGGCCCGATATTCCCGGCGGGCGTCGAGTCGAAGGTCGAGCAGTATTTGAAATAGAACTGGCGGCAGCCCTGCGCCTGAAGCCACGCGAGCGCGGCGAGCGACTGCGCGACGGCCTCGCCGGCGGGAATCGTGCGCGACTTGAGCGCGACCACGAGGGCGTCGGCCGCGACGGGCTCAGCGCCGCGCGGCACGTCAATGAGCTGCACCGTGCGCATGCCGCCGCGGACCAACATGCTGGCGAGGTCGGTCGCGCCGGTGAAGTCGTCCGCGATGCAGCCGAGCAGCGGCGCGTTCGGGGCTGTTTGCAGATTAGGGGTCATTGCCTTCTTCTCCTCAATGTCAACCGATTATAGCCTTGATGTTCGAATATGTTAAAGCCTGATAGAAAAGTTGACTGCGATGGTAATGAAAGTTAAATTCGCGTTCAGACAACGTGCGATCCGTAGCTCGCGCATCCGTTCGCTGGCGAAGTGCGCAGCCGAGCGGCCACCCAACCACTGGGGACACCCTTTATGAACTTCGAACTGCTTTTCCGCGCGGCTTCCGCGTCCCGCTCGCCCGCCAGCCCGGTCATCCGCTACGCGCTGACCGGCGCGGGCGGCGGTTTCGCGCGCACGCTGCTCGCGCAAACGCGCCTGATCGACCGCCTCGCGCCCACGGTGCTCTGCGATCTCGATCTCGGGGGCCTGCGCGCGCTGTGCCTCGAACTCGGCTACGACGCGGCGTCGCTCGTCGAATGCAGTGATGCCGCCAGCGTGCGCTCGCTCGCGCCGGGCCAGATCGCACTGGTGCGCGACGTGGCGCTGCTCGATCCGGCCGCGTTCGACATTCTTGTCGAAGGCACGGGCAATCCGTCGGTCGGTTACCGCGCCGCGCGCGCCGCGCTCGAAGCGAAGCGCCATGTCGCGATGGTCAGCAAGGAAGTCGACGCCGTGGCGGGCGTGTCGCTCGCGCAATTCGCGGCGCAGCAAGGCGTGGTCTACACCACGGCGGACGGCGACCAGCCGTCGAACCTGATCGGCTGGGTCTCGTGGGCGCGCACGCTGGGACTCGACATCGTCGCGGCGGGCAAGTCGAGCGAGTACGACCTCGTGTTCGACGACGCCACCGGCGAAGTGACGCAGCTCGATCAGCGCTTTGCCGCGCCGGAACTCGCGAACCTGATGACGCTCGGCGACGACGTTGCCGCCACGCTCGCCGCGCGCCGCGCGGCGTTGCGCGGCCGCAAGACCTCGGCCACCGCCGACTACTGCGAGATGACGGTGGTGGCGACCAACACGGGTCTCGTGCCCGACGTCGAACTGCTGCACTACCCGGTCGCGCGCACCACCGAACTCGCCGATATCTACGCGCTGCGCGAAGACGGCGGCGTGCTCTCGCGCACGGGCGTCATCGACGTGTTCAACATGCTGCGCCGCCCGGACGAGGCGAGTTTCGCAGGCGGCGTATTCGTGGTCGTGCGCACGACCGACGCGCCCACCTGGGCGCTGCTCGCGCAGAAGGGCCATGTGGTGAGCCGCAACGGCCGCTATGCGTGCCTCTATCTGCCGTATCACTTCATGGGCGTCGAGACCCCGATCACGCTGCTCGAAGCCGTGCTGCACGGACGGCCGACGGGCGCCGCGCAACCGACCCAATGCGCGGTGCTCGCAGGCCGCGCGACGGACGACATCAAGGCGGGCACGGTGCTCCACATGGGCGGTCATCATCACGACGTGACGGGCGTGCAAGCCGTGCTGCTGCCGCGCGAAGCGGCGGGCGCGAATGTCGCGCCGCTCTATCTGGCGGCGCACGCGACGCTCGCGCGCGACGTGGCGGCCGGCGAACTGCTGACGCTCGATCACCTGCAAAACGCGGACGAAGCGCTGCTGGCAGCGTGGCAAGCCGGCGCGAAGTGAGTTCGGTGGACGCGGCGCGGCATGGCAAGCGCGGGCGCCTCCGCGCTTGCGCCGACGCCCGTCCGAGCCCGGACAGCGACGCGCGATAAATACAGGGAGACACCATGCGGGGAGAGGTCGCAACCATCGCGATGGCAGTGAGCGCCATCGTCGTGCTGATCTTGCTGATCGTGCGCGTACGGCTGAGCCCGTTCGTGGCGCTGACGTTGTCGGCGCTCGGGCTCGGCCTGCTGGCCGGCGTCACGCCGGAGCACAGCATCGAAAGTTTCACTCAAGGCTTTGGCGGCGCGCTCGCGCGAACCGGGCCGGTCGTCGGCCTGGGCGCCGTGCTCGGCGGCATCCTGATCGGTACGGGCGGCGCGGATCGCATCGCCAATGCGTTCGTCGGCAAGCGGCCGCTCTGGCTCACGCCGTGGACGATCTGCGCGGCGGCGCTGCTGGTCGGCATGCCGCATCTGTTCGATGTGAGCTTCATCATGCTCGCGCCGCTCGTCTACACGATCGCGCGGCGCACGAAAAGCCACCTGCTCTATATCGGCTTGCCGGTCGCGGCCGGCCTGTACGTGTCGCACGGCTTGCTGCCGCCGCATCCGGCGCCCACGCAGGCGGTGTCTGCCTATCACGCGAATACCGGGCTCACGTTGCTCTATGGGTTGACGATTGCGATCCCGAGCGCGATTCTCTGCGGCCCGCTATTTACGCTCGCGGCGCGGCGTTTCTTCGGGCCGGCTCCCGATCTCGCGGCGGGCCCCGGCGGCACGCGCGGCGAGGACGTGCGTGAATCGACGGCCTCGCTGCCGCTGTCCGTGATCTCGCTGCTGATTCCGCCAGGCTTGATGTTGGCGGGCACGGTGGGCATGGGACACGCCGCGAGAGGCAGTAGCGCCTTCGTGTTCTTCCAGGCGCTCAACGACCCGATTCTTTCGCTGCTCGCCGCGGTGGTGTTCGCGTGGTTCGCGCTGGGCGTGCGCGGCGGCTACGCGCTGGCGGCGATGCAGAAAATGGTCAACAAGGGCGTGGCGCCGCTCAGCACGATCCTGCTGATTCTGGGCGCGGGCGGTGGCTTCAGCCAGATGCTCAAGTCGATTCACCTCGACACGATCATCGTCGACCATTCGATGCACTGGGCGGTCAGTCCGCTGCTGCTCGCCTGGGCGCTCGCGGCACTGCTTCGCATCTGCGTAGGCTCGGCGACGGTGGCGACCGTGGCGGCGAGCGGTATCGTCGCGCCGCTGCTCGTGGCGCATCCGGGCGTCTCGCCGGAACTGATGGCGCTCGCGACGGCCTCGGGCGCGGTGATGCTCTCGCATGTCAACGATTCCGGTTTCTGGCTGTTCAAGGAATACTTCCAGCTCTCCGTCGCGCAGACGCTGCGCACGTGGACGCTCATGCTCTCGCTCCAATCGCTGGTCGGGCTCGCGGGCGTGATGCTGCTGAGCACATTGATCGGCCGTTAACATCGGTTAACATAGCGGCGTACCGAACGGCCCCCCCAGAGATTCCGCATGCCGAGCAAGACCCAACCCGACGAAACCCCAACGGCGCCGCTGATTCCCGATCAGCGGCGCGAAGCCATGCTGCGCCTGCTGCGGCGCGACAAGGTGCTGTCGCTGCATCAGTTGATGGAGTCGCTGGGCTGCTCGCACATGACGGTGCGGCGCGATATCGCGCTGCTGGAGCGCGAAGGCCTCGTGCATTCGGTGCCGGGCGGCGTGCGCGTGGCGAGCCAGTTGGCGACCGAGCCCAGCCATGTTTCGAAGGCGCTGATCGATCCCACGGAAAAGCGCGCCATCGCGCAAATCGCGGCGTCGTTTCTGCGGCCCGGCATGACGGCGTATCTGGACGCGGGCACCACCACGCTCGCGCTGGTGCCGCACATTCTCGCGCTGCCCGACATCACGGTCATCACCAACGACTTTCCGATCATGCAGGAGTTGATGAACGCCGGGCATGTTGCCGCGATTCACACCGGCGGCCTGCTGGACCATGCGAACCAGTCGAGCGTCGGCGAACTCGCGGCGGCCACGCTGCGCCAGCTTGCCGTGGATGTCGCGTTTATCTCGGCCAGTTCGTGGGACTTGCGCCGTGGCGTGACCACGCCCTCGCCGCCCAAGATCGATGTGAAGCGCGCGGCGATGGAAGTGGCCGAGCAAACCGTGCTGCTCGCCACCAGTGCGAAATACGGCACCTTCAGCACGTACAAGATTGCCGGGCTGGAGCGCTTCGACCACATCGTCAGCGACTCGGCGCTGCCCGAGGCTGCGGCGTCCGGCATTCATGCGGCGGGGCTGTCGTTGAAGCTGGCGTCCATCGGCAAGAAAGCAGTTGGTTCGTAGCGGGCGCGCAAGGGTCGGCACGAGGGACGTTCGAAACGCCTTGGGCGTCGTCACCGCGTGGCGTAATCTCATGCGCGAAGCGTGAGCCGGTAGTCGGTAGTCGGCCAGTTGCAGCCATTTATCACCTTCGCGACGACGAGGTGCGAGCGGCAATTTACAGCGCAGCGCAGCGCATCGCGTCACGTCGCGTCGAATCGAATCGAATCGAATCGAATCGAACCGGCCGCGAATATCTCATGATTTCCGAACTTTGCTACGCTATCTGCACATCTCCCTCGCGCTTATAACAGGTTGAAATCTGGTCTTTAAATGACGAGGCCCATTGTTTCCGATTGCGCATCCTTTCGTGAAAAATCGTTTGAAACACACGATGCCCGCATTGACCGATTCAGTCCATACACGACGGAGGTTAAGGTCATGAAGACGCTGACAGCCACGCTAAAGCACGAATTCATGAAAGTGCTTCCGCCCACGATTTTCTTTTTCGTCATCCTGCACATCGTGGTCGTCGTACGCTCGCTAATGATCCTCGGGACTGGCGTTTCGATACCCACTTCAGCGTCGGTACTCGTCGCCTCGCTGATCCTGGGCAAAGCGGTACTGATCGCGGACATGTTGCCGTTCATCAACCGGTTTCCGGACAAGCCGTTAATCTGGAATGTTGCGTGGAAAACGCTGATGTACGCCGCGGTCGCAACCGTCATCCACTATCTGGAAAGGCTGTTCGAATCCTGGAGAGACACGCACAGCATCCTCCAGGCTAACGTGCACCTGCTTGCCGAGATGAACTGGCCGCGCTTCTGGGGCGTGCAGATCATGCTCGTGACGCTGATTTTCAACTATTGCGTCATTGCCGAACTCGCACGGGTTGTCGGACGCAGAAAGCTCTCGTCAATCTTCTTCGGCCCAATCCCTCAACCCGCCGAATAGCGGACGTACTGGAAACATTGAACGAACGCGCACACGATTGTGATTGTCAAATACGGAAATCCGCAGCCATGTCTTCGTCGCTTCGCGCCTGAAGCCTTCCAGACCGACATGCGCTCATAAACGCCTTGTAGTCGGCTTCGTTCTGCGCGGCGCAGGCCGTTGCGTAACCGGTGAGCGCCTCGGCCATGCGCTCGCCGCTGCCGAGATACGCTGCGATTTCAATCGCCTTCCCGCTCGCCTTTGCGTGAGCGCGCGCAAGCGCCCAACCGCAAATGCGGGCGTAGCCTTGCATGATGGTCGCGTTCATTCGCTCCACTTCCGCCGATACCTTCATGTCGCGCAGTTGGCGGAAATAAAAATTCCGACCGGCAGGTCCCGACGTCCAGCCAAGAAACGAGTCGCTCGCCGCTTGCAACAAGCGCTGCCCGACCACGACGCGCTGCCCCTGATGGTCGTGGGCTTTCGCATCGAAATATCGGGCGATCACGGAAGGACGGGCTTCCTTGACTTGCAGAAACAACGGCGTGCCGTGGCTATCGACGAACAACATCACAAGGCAGAACGTGCCGACACTTCCTACGCCCACGACCTTGAACGCGATATCGTGAAGTTCGTACTGGTCGATCAGCAGGCGGCGGTCGGCCGGCAGCGTGTCGAGGTAGGCGTCGAACGCCCTGGCGAGTTTGCCTTGCCATGCCCCGGTGTCGGTCCAGTTGCTTTCCTTGCCGAGCAGTGAATTAGGCCCGGTGGGATGGAACAGCGCGGGCGGCGCATCCTGAATCGTCCATTTGCCGTTTTGCTGCGTCGCCATCTTGGCCAGCACGCTTTCGTGCGTACGCGTTGCCGCTTTTTTTGACGTCCTGGCGAGCAGGCTGCGGCCCTCTTCGGTCTTTGCCAGCTCCATCATGCGTTCAAAGCTGATGATTTCGTGCCATAAATCCAGAGAGCTGTATTGCGAGTATTCGCGCATGCGCTCGGTGTACTCGTGAACCGCACTCCACACGAATTCGCCAATCGCGCCACGCCCGAAGCCCATATGCTCGCCCGCAACCGCAAAACTTCCAACGAGCCGCTTCAGGTCCCATTCCCACGGTCCGGGCGCGACCTCATCAAAGTCGTTCAGGTCGAACACCAGTTGTCGCTCGGGCGTGGCGAAGCCGCCAAAGTTCATGAGGTGTGCGTCGCCGCAAATGGGGAAAGCGATACCCGAATTGACCGTACCCGCAAGGTCGTGGGCCTGAATTATTGCAGTGCCCCTAAAGAACGTGAATGGCGAAAGTGACATGCGGCCATAGCGTAAAGGAACGAGCGCCTCTACCCGGCCCGCGCTACTGGCCTCGAGAAGCTCGATCGGGTCGCGTTTCGTATTTCCGATCTCCGCGTGACGGGATCGCTTCGCGCGCTCGCGCGCCTTTCGACCCGCCGCCTGTCTCTCTGCAAGGATCTGCGTGGCCACCATTTGCACACCTCGCTCGAATACGTCACCCAATCGCACGAGAAGCAATTGCCCCGCGCGTACGCCCACGTCTTCACACACTGTCGGACGTTAAAAATCAGTCTAGCATCGAGTCGTTCGTTCTACTTTCCTATTTGACGTGACGTCACGCCTGATTGAAACGAGCGTGAGAAAACGAGCACGCCCGAACGGAGCGAGCGCCATTTCTGATAGCTTGCGCAGGGGTTGCATGAGCATTGACGACGTATGCAATCTTTCATTGGACTGCAAACCATTCGCGAGGACGATATGGCCAATCGGGAAGACGTGAACACTACGCGCCCGGACAACGGCCCACGGGTTCAATCCTGCAATTGATAGCAAACTACGCGCATGCGACCTCACTCGATTGCTCGTCCAGGATGTCTGGCAAGGCAGCCACGTCGGATCGCGCGCGAGGGTCATGCAGCGGCATCAAGGTAGACGATGCTCTTGAAGTGGACGAGCAAACCGAAGCATGCTTGTCATGAGCGTTCCCTCGCCGGAATTTGGATTGTGCCAATCCACTGCCCTTTCCTAACTGCGTTGCGAACACTGCGCACAGCCAAATCACCGCGTCTAAATTCTCTATATGCTCGTGTCGCGGTGATTCTCTGCAGTTTCGTGACCCTGTAGTTGACAAACATCGGAGGCCGGTCATGTCTGACGCGAATGACGCGGGAAAGGTGGGCGGGAGAAGGGCATTTCTCAAGAACGTAGCGGTTGCCGGCGCCGCAACCGGCTTTCCAGGCGTCGTCAGTGAAGCGCTCGCTCAATCCAGCTCCACCCCGAGGCCGACCACAGCAGCGCCAAAACCTGCGACGGCCGCCACAATCTCGATCAACAAGCAGTATGCCGACTTCCTGAATTTTGCCGACGCGCAGGATTTCGAGGATGCAAAACGTGGACTGATCGCTACACTTCCTGAACCCGTTGTCATTCCCGGTCCGGGCGGTGTCAACGCATGGGATCTTCAGCAGTTCGCTTTCGTGAACGGCGGTGCGGAGAATAATGCCCCGTCCACCGTCAACCCGAGCCTGTGGCGAAACGCCAAGCTCAACATGAACCACGGCCTCTACCAGGTGGTCGATGGCATCTGGCAAGTGCGTGGCTATGACCTGTCGGTCATGAGCATCATTCGCGGCGATCACGGTTATATCGTCGTTGACCCGTTCATCACGACGGAAGTGGCCTCGACGGTCTGGAAGCAGCTTGTTATTCCGCATCTTGGAGACAAGCCGATCACCCACGTGATCTATACGCATAGCCACGTTGACCACTACGGTGGGGTACGCGGTCTCGCAAGCGACGACGACCTGAAGTCCGGCAAGGTACAGATCGTGGCGCCCACGGGTTTTACCGAAGCCGCAGTGGGGGAAAATGTCATCGCCGGCAACGCAATGGGCCGCCGTGCGACCTTTATGTATGGCTCGCTGCTTCCGCGTAGCCCCACCGGCATCGTTGATGGAGGCCTCGGCAAAACCACGTCCGTCGGAACGATCACACTCGCCGTGCCCACGATGTTCGCCGAAAAGACCGGGCAGAAGATGACACTCGATGGGGTCGAACTGGTCGTACTGATGGCGCCGGAGTCGGAGGCGCCATCAGAGTTCATGTTTTACCTGCCGAAATACAAGGCATTTTGCGCAGCCGAGGACGCTACGCATACGCTGCACAATCTGTACACGCTTCGTGGTGCCAAGATGCGGGATGGCCTGCTCTGGTCGAAATATCTCCAGTCAGCGCTCGATATGTTTGGCGACGATGCCCAGGTGCTGTTTGCTTCGCATTACTGGCCGACGTGGGGAAACGACAGAATCGTCCCCTTCCTGCGTGCGCAACGGGATATGTTCCGCTATTTGCATGATCAAACGTTGCGAATGGCCAATCAAGGCCTGACGCCCCTGGAGATCGGCGATGCAATGCGTCTACCCGACAGTCTCGCCAAGCACTGGTATTGCCGTAGCTATTACGGCACGGTCTATCACGACGCCGTCGCGCAGTACAACTTGCGGCTCGGCTTTTTCGACGGCGTGCCGGCAAACCTCCACCGTCTGCAGCCCACAGAAGCCGGCAAGCACTATGTGGAGTTCATGGGCGGCTCGGCAGCGGTACTCAACAAAGCGCACGCCGATTTCAACAAGGGCGACTATCGCTGGGTTGCAGAGGTCGTCAATCATGTCGTGTTCGCCGAGCCTCAGAACACTGCGGCGAGGCAACTTCTCGCAGACACCTATGAGCAGTTGGGCTACCAGTCCGAATCGGCTTCGTGGAGAAACTTTTACCTGACCGGTGCAAAGGAACTGCGAGAAGGCGTGAAAAAGCTGCCTGCTTCGAACCCGCAAAGCCCTGACACCATCCAGGCCATGCCGCTCCCGATGTTCCTGGATTATCTGGGTATACGCCTCAACAGCGACCGCGCGGCGGGCCAAACGGCATCGTTCAACCTTGTGCTGACGGACACGAAAGAGAACTATGTACTGGGCGTCGAGAATAGCGCGCTGCACTATTCACCCGACACCCGTTCAAAATCGGCCGATGCAACAGTCACGATGGCGCGGGCCGATCTCAACGACATCATGATGGGCAAGACCAACATGCAAAAGCTCGTGATGGCCGGAAATGCGAAGATTGACGGCAACAGCCAGAAACTCGGTGAGTTCGTGTCGTGGCTAGATACGTTCGATTTCTGGTTCAACATCGTTACGCCCTGAGGTGTTGCCATGTGCGCAATCTGCGAATTCAAGATTGATTTCAGCATCGGCCATCCGCTCGCGCTGAGTGTCGCGGTCGCCACACGCAAGGCGATCGAAGCAGGTCTCGTCGACGAAGTCGAAGCGGACGAGGGTGCGCTTGCAGCAGCGCGTAAGCGAATGTCCGCGGTCGACGCACTCAACCGGCTGCAGGCCCGAATTGAATCAGGCCACGCGGCGGACGATCTTCTCGCCTTGCCGGACTTCTACGTCCTGCTGATCGAGAATGACACGTGGGGCTTTTTCCACGCGACCACCGATGGCTTCGATCCTGATATCGTGCCCGATATGCCGGATGTCACAGCGACGGATGATGCGAAGCGCAGCAGCGTGATCGTCACATCGGAAACGGCATTGCGTGCCTGGCTAAGCGGAAGCTTCGACATTTCACATGCCCTTGAAGCGTCGCTTTTTTTGGTCGATGCGCCTGATGCATCGGCGTCGTCTCTCAAGCGGATGCTTGTCGTCGCCGATACGTCTGCTACGGTCGTTTGACAAAGCGTGCTCCCGGCAGAGTGCGCGATCTGCCGGGAGCACACGCAACGTTGCGCATATCGACACTGCCGCGCGCGCCCGATTGACCGCAATACGGCGGAAAGCGGTCGTCAAGTGCTCATTGCTTCGCCTGCCTGCACCGTCGCTTCCCTGTCAACCCGACAAAACTGTTCCCGCCACCGTGGCGCTACTCTCCAGAAACGCCCGCATGTGCCTGAGCGACATCAGACGCACCAGTGGCAACGGACGCTGACGCGCCTTGACCGGCAGCAGCCTGGGCGGCCAGATTCTGGATCTGCTGAGAGCAGTCATCCGAAGCAACGACATGGGCTCGTGCCAATAACGTTTGAAGCCCATTGATCTTTCGCTGATCTTCAAGCAACACAGACTGGCATTGAGCCTGCACCTGTTCCAAGCCCTCGCGATCCAGCATCGATTGGAGATGCTGGGCCATCTGCCCGCGGTCCTCCACATTCGGCACCTGGAGACCGAGAACCCGCAAACTCTCCAGCACGGCCGGTTGGCACGCGCCCGTGTAGTTCAGCACCTGTTCGCAGACTTGCGGCAAGACCCAGGTCGGAGCGTGTTGGGTCTGGGTGGCCCACTGCTCTTGCACGGTCGACACCCGTTGAACATGGTGGCCCTCGACGTGGTGCCCCGAGTGTTTGTGAAACCGCACACGATGAAAATATCTGCGGCCGCCCAGGTTGGCTGTCACCACTCGCGTGTGTTTCGCACGTTCCTCGTATTCGGCGTGCTCCTCGTGTTTCGCGCGCCCCAAGTGCCGCAAATGCGCAGGCCTCCGGTGCTCGTGTGAACGAGCCGTGTCCATCGAATGACGGGATTGCTGGACGTGGTGCGCCTCAACGCTATGGGTTTTAACGCCGGGATGGGTCCTGGTCTCGGTGATCGCACAGGCGACCTGAGCCACCATCGAGCACCCCATGATCAACACCGCTGCGTTAATCCCCGTTCTCTTCCTGTTGCAATCCACTCCCTGCCCTCTCATTGCTTGGTCACAGCTATCCGTTAACGGCAATATGCGGGCGTCCTTTAATCTCTTGCCCTGTTGACTACCTCGAAGCTGCGAGCGAGGCAGCCGGGCCCGCTTTGAAGAAGCGCGATGAAAACACGGCATCTCCGGCAATCCCCCAGGCTTTGCAACCAGAAGTCCGCATCTTTACGGAAAATCGTTGAATTTCAGAATCAATCGACGATCGGTCATGAATAGCCAGGCGGGTAATCCACTTGACCTGAATCAATCTGATCCTCGTCCCGCGCTCTAGCCTTGACGCAGGCTCCGTACGTGCGGATCGCTCTCGATGATTCGCTGGGCGTTCGCACGGTGATACGGGCAGGAGAATCGCCATGACTGATCAGCCCAGAAAGATGAACGTAGTACAGCTCACGTTCATCGTCAGCGTGAACATGATGGGATCGGGCATCATCATGCTGCCCGCCAACATGGCGCAGGTCGGTGCGATTTCGTTGCTGTCGTGGCTCGTTACGGCAATCGGATCGCTCGCCATTGCCTGGGGCTTTGCCGAAGCGGGCCTGCTGAATCAGCGCGCCGGCGGCATGGCCGCGTACGCGGAAGAAGCTTACGGAAAGGACGGCTATTTTCAGGTCTTTTTTCTTTACTTCCTCTCCATCGCCATTGCCAACGTAGCGGTCGCGAGCTCCGCGCTCGGCTATCTCGCCGCGTTCGTCCCTGCGCTGACCGCGTCCCCGCTGACGACCTGCCTTGGCGTAATCGGACTTCTGTGGCTGACCACGCTGGCCAATTTCGGCGGCCCAAAAATTACCGGACGCATTGGCGCGATTACCGTCTGGGGCGTCATCCTGCCCGTAGGCTTCATTTCGATTGCGGGGTGGTTCTGGTTTCACAGCGATACCTTCGCGGCGGCGTGGAATCCGAAGGGGCTGCGTATCATGGAAGGGATGGGTTCGAGCATCTCTCTCACGCTTTGGGCGTTCCTCGGTATGGAGTCGGCGGTACAGAACTCGTCGGCGGTCGAGAATCCCAAGCGCGATGTTCCGCTGGCCTGCATGTTCGGCACCCTCGGCGCGGCGGTGATCTACATTCTCTCCACGGCCGTGATCCAGGGCATCGTGCCGAACGCGGAACTCGCCAGATCGACGGGCCCCTTCGGCCTCGCCTTTGCGCGAATGTTCAATCCCGTTGTGGGCTCCGTCGTCATGGGTCTCGCCGCGATGGCATGCGTCGGTTCCCTGCTGGGCTGGCAGTTCACGCTGGCCCAAACCGCCAGGGACGCATCCGAAAGCCAGATGTTCCCCGCCGTCTTCGGCAAGGTGAATCGCTCCGGCGCACCTGTTGCGGGCATGGTGATCATGGCGCTCGTACAGTCGGTGATGGCCTTGTCGACAATTTCCCCCAATCTGAGCGAACAATTCGCCGCGCTCGTCAACCTGGCCGTCGTCACCAATGTCATTCCGTATGTCATTTCGCTGTCGGCGCTGTTCGTGATGATGCGCAACGTCGGCACCGCGATCACGAAATACCGCCTCAATGCGACGATCGCGGTCGTGGCGCTGGCTTACTCCGTATTTGCGATCTACGCGTCCGGCAAGGATGCCGTGATGGGCGGCATGCTGGTTTTGGCGATCGGGTACGCGATATATGGCTTCGCCGCCAACCGGACCGGCCCGTCGCCCTCCGCGCCGCGCACGGCAGCGAGTTCGGCTGCCGCGGCAATCGCCATCGGCTTACTGGCGCTTGCCGCTTTCATGCCGCATCCCGTGCACGCCGACCAGCGGCCCCAAGGCGCGACGCTCGCGCGCATCGAGCAGTCCGGCACGATCCGCATGGGCTATCTCAGCGACGCGCCTCCGTACGCCTACAAGGACGCCGGCGGACACGTGACGGGCTACACCGTGGCGCTGTGCCAGAAGATTGCAGATCAGATCCGAAGCGAAACCGGTCTGACGACACTCAAGACCCAATGGGTTCCGCTCGCGCCAGGCGACGACACGCACGCATTGCGCGAGAACCGTGTCGATCTCGTGTGCGGCGTGCTCGATACGCTGACGAACAGGCAGAGCATGTCGGTCTCCATTCCGGTCTATCCGGGCGGTATCGGCGCCGTTCTGCGCACCGATGCGCCTGCGGGACTGCGCGAGATCCTGTCCGGAGAGCACCCGTCTCACGCCGTCTGGCGGGCGTCGCCCGCGCAGTTGCTGTCACGGCAGACGGTTTCGGTGATCGCCGACTCGCCCGCCCAACGCTGGCTTGCCGCAAAGCTTGGCGAGCTTCGGATTTCGGCAACGGTTGCTCCGGTCACCTCGATGCAGGCGGGTTTGCAGAGGCTCATCGATCGTCAGTCGAACGTCTTCTTCGCGGACCGCGCCCTTCTCGTTGCCGTGGCGCACGACAGTCCCGCAGCGAGTGATCTGGTCGTTCTCGACCGGCGGTTCACAAGCGTGTCCGTCGCAATCGGCATGGCACGCGGGGATGACGATCTGCGTCTGCTGGTCGATCGCACGCTCAGCCGGCTTTACGGGTCGCCTGCGTTCGTGGCTGTGTACGAGCAGTCATTCGGGAAACTCGATGCGGATGCGACCGCGTTCTTTCGCCGGGCTGCGCTGCCGGAGTGAACAAGCTGCGTGGCGCGGATTGGCTAGTGAGGATTCGAACATGGGCTTGCTTACCTGGCTGTTTCATCGGAACGGCAGCAGCGATCGCGAGGAAAATGTGCGCCTCGCCGAAATGATCGATCGCGCGCTCGCGTTGAATCCTCGTCTGCGGTTGGCCCGGCGCTATCGGGAGCGCCTCGGGGAAGCCATTTCCGTTTCACTCGACTATATCGACGACCTCACCGGCTCGTTGCCGCCTCCGCACGAGGCCGATAGCGCCGCCTGGGCGACCGATCCCTTGATTCGCGCATTCTTCGCGACGTCCGATGATCTGCCGAAGGCGTTCAGCCGCTCGGAGGAACTGCGCGCCTATTTCTCGCAGCATGCCGAGGCAACCGAAGCCTACGCGACACTCGGGATGGCGATGTTCGAACGACACGTGCTTGGCGTTGCGCTCGACGGCGATTCGGTACGCCATGACGTTCCCCAGACGACGATCTGTTTCACCGATCATCGCGTCAGTGTCTGCGGTCAAACGGACCTCGATCTGCGCCAGGAAATTGCGCGCCGGCTGATCGATCAACTGGCACTGGAAGGATTGGCAAGACTTGCCGCGGACCGCCGCGAACTCGTGGCAAAAGGACGCGAACTGCTGGAGGCGCGCGTGGCATTGCTCGAGCGGCGGGGAGTCGGTATGCGCTCGGTGGTGGGAGACAGTCCGGACGCCGGTTCGGAAGAACTGCTGCGGCTGCAGAGCGAGATTGAAGAGAACGCGCACAGCCTTGCCGCTCTTCGCGTCCCGACCGGCGTGGTCGAACTGGAAATGAAACGGGTCTGCGACGTCTTCGCCCATCCGGCCGAATATCTCTATGTGGAAAGGCGTCTCTTGCGCCTCGATCTGATGAACGTCGTGAGAAGCAACGAAACACCGGCCAGCCGCGAAATCGAGTTTCGTCTCGCTCGCATTCCAGGCGCTCCGCCTCGCCTGCGCGCATTCACGCTCGTGCGTTTCCCTCGTGCCGAACTGCTGCCTGCCGGATTGCACATCGATGCGGCCATGCGCGCCATCTAGCGCGGCAACCCGTCAAACAACGTATCGGACGAGAGCAGGCATCTCGCGAAACGGTTCATAGCGCCGCACCCTTTGGGGACACTCACCGCTTTTGCAAACTCCAGTCCCTGCCTCCGGTTCCGCAAAAGACCGGATGAAGCGTCATTGACTGCCCCTTCGCCAGCAGATTGATCGTGACGCTCCGACACGTCTTCGCACCGTCGTGGACCGTGGTTTCCGGTGTCATCGTCGCGTCGATCCGTACGCTATTTCCGGTCTGCGCGTTTGTCCACCCGGTCGTTTCAGCGTCCTTGCTTGTATTGAGCACCTGAACCAGTGCGCCTTTAATGGATTCCATGTCACGCGGCTTCATGTAGGAGATCGGCGTGTCGTTGAGAAAATTCAGATTGCTGGCGTCTGCTTCAGCATTGCCGACCAAAAGCAGAGTCGACAACGCCAAACGTGCGCAATGCGCCAGGAGAAATGGCTTCCTGTAGGGGATCGACACATGAACCTCCTTTTGGTGCGTTGCGATGTCGTCCGATGATCTCGACGTCAGACTCGCAGCCGGTTTCCGGATACCGCCGTCAGGCTGGAACGCTTCAGCGTTGAAGCTTCGCGCCCGCGCCCGGCGGCTCTCTCGCGACTTGCCCGGCGGCTTCGGCGCTCGCATCCATCTCGTGCAGGTAAGCCTCGATCGCGTCGTCGACCAAAACCCGGCGGCTGATATCGCCGACGAGTTCCGTCAGCCCTTCCGCGCGCAACATGTCGCGTGCGCTGCCGTGAGCCGCCACAACGCGCAGCCGCTTTCCCAGCCGATCGAGGTCCGTATGCAACGTCGCCAGCATTCTGGCGCCCGCGATATCCACGACGGGCGAGTTCGAGAGATCCAGTATCACCAGTTTGACCGGACGATTCGTCGACCGGATTTTCTCCATAATCGCCGCGCGCACGTGATCCACGTTGAAATACAGCAGCGACGCTTCGATACGGAACATCAGCACGCCGGGAACCTGTTCGTTGTCGGCATGGCGCTCGCTATCCGAATAGTGCTGCATGCCGGGAATGCGCCCAAGTACCGCGACGTGCGGATGCGCTGCACGCCTGATCAGCAGCAGCATCGACGCCAGCACGGCGAAGATCACGCCTTTGAGAATGCCCAGCAGCAGGACGGCAGCGAATGCGACCATCGCCACCATGAATTCATAGCGGCTGACTCGCCAGACGTGCCGCAACTCGCGAATGTCAACGAGGCCCTTGACCGCCACCAGCACGATGGCCGCCAGTACGACGTTCGGCAGATTGGCCAGCAGGCCGGTGAGGAACAGCAGGCATAGACCGATCGCGATCGAAGCGAAAACCAGCGCGAGCGGGGTCTTCGCACCAGCCTTGTCGTTGACCGACGATTGGGACAAACCGCCCGCGACCGGATAGCCCTGGAACAGACCCGCCGCGAGGTTTGCCGCGCCGAGTCCCAGCAGTTCCTGGCGCGGATCGATTTCGTAGCCGTTTTTCCGGGCGATGGCCCGGGCAGCCGAGACGCTCTCCACATACGACAACAGCAGGCAGGCAAACGCCAGCGAGACAATGCCGTCCACGTCCCGGACGCGCAGCGATGGCAGGTGAAACGCGGGCAGACCACGCGGCAAGGCACCGACGACCTTGAAGCCCATCGCACCCAAGGGTGTCAGCGAAAGCAGAACAATCGAAAGCGCCACCACAAACAAGGCGACCGGGCGACCCGGCAGATATTTTTCGCCGAGAATCAGTAGCGCTAGCGCGCCAAGCCCGAAGGCGAGCACGACGAGCTGGGTGTCGGGTAGCTGCCCGATCAGGATCGAGATGCGTTCGAAAAACTGCTCGCCGCCGCCTTTTACTCCGAAAAGCTTCGGCAACTGGGTGAGCGCAATGGTCAGCGCGGCGCCCGCCTTGAAGCCTAACAATATGGTTTCGCTAATGAAGTTGACGAGCGAGCTAAGCCGCAAAATCCAGCCGATCAGGCACATGATTGCGATAAGGATCGCGGTCAAGGCGGCAATGGAGGCGCACCGCGCTGGGTCGCCGTCCGCCATTTCCACGACGGTCACCCCAACGAGCATCGAAATGGCCGACGTCGGGCCAATGGCAAGTTGCCGCGAACTGCCGAATAGCGCGTAGAAGAGACCGCCGACGAGGTAGCAGTAGATCCCGTACTGGGCGGGCAATCCGGCGAGCGTTGCGTAAGCCAGCGAAACAGGTATGCCATACGCCGCAAGCGTCACGCCCGCCACCAGATCGGATGATAGCCATCGCACTTTGTAAGCCGGCAGCCATTGCGCCGGCACGAATATCGCGCGCCAGCCGCTTGCAGGGGCGGTTGAGTCAATACCCGTGACGGGCGCGTGCTCATTTTCCATGGCGTTCTCCTTCCCTCGCCGCTCAACCGGAATGGCGCCGTATCAATCATCTGGATGGTCGGATGAACGCTCACCTCGACTCGCCGACGATTGCGTCCCTTCACGATAAGCAGGCGGCCGCCCGCGCGATTGATGCAGATCAATCGCCGTTCCGCGGCCCAAGGCGGCCACATTGGCGGATGAGTGGCCGCGTAGCGGCACACGCGACGCGACTTAAACCACGCCACATTTACGGAAGGGAGAAACTAATTAATCAGTCCGCTATTCATCTGATTGACTGTGCCGACATTTTCCGGCGCTGCCGGGAGCGCCGAAGACGCAATGCGGTTTAGGCTTCCCGCTGGCGCAACTTCCCGATTTCTTCCTCGCATTGCCACGCATTGCCACGCTGATCACTTGCAGCCGCCCAATCAACCTGTGTGGGGCGCCGCTTCACGCCCGGCAGGCTGCACCGAGGGACGCGGTCGGCTGGACTGCGTCGACAACAGGACGGGCGCGTCGATGCCGGTCGACGTGGTGAGCCGAACCAGTTCGGCCAGAGATCTGACTTTCATCTTCTCCATGACGCGCGCCCGGTGGATCTTGATCGTTTTCTCCGCCGCACCGAGTTCGTCGGCGACCAGTTTGTTCGGCCGCCCGGCAACCACGAGCGCCATGACCTCGCGCTCACGCGGCGTCAGCGTTTCCAGACGGTGCTGAAGCTCCGTGCGTTGCTCGCGCTGCTCGAACAGGCGGTGCGCGTGCTCGATTGCGCGTGTCGTGGCTTCAAACAGCACACCCGCATCAATCGGTTTCGTCAGGAAGTCCGCCGCGCCCGCCTTCATCGCGTCTACTGCGGTCTGCATGTCACCGTGCGCCGAAACAAACACGATCGGCACGATGCCGTGCAAACGCCGCTGCAGTTCGATACCGCTCAGGTCGGGCAACTGGAGGTCGAGCAGCACGCATGCGGGGGCGCTGGTCAAATCCGCGTCGTTCAGGAAGTCGCCGGCAGTGCCATAAGCTTGCACGGCGTAGCCCCCCGATCGCAGCAAGCGACTCAGCGCATTGCGTACGTGTTCGTCGTCGTCCACGACGAACACTACCGGAGTAGTTGAGTTCATTTGTGTCGTTTGTCGGCTTGCCCGCGCTGCAACGCCGACTGGCGCGCGGCGTGGGTAGATCGGAACGATGTTGTGATTCCTCAAACAACTCTAGCGTGGGTCCCGGCCATGCAATTGACCTTGATCAATCGAGCGCATACGCCGAGAACCCGCACACGGCTCGCTTGAATCCGATCGCGGTTCCGGACTGTCCGACCAAGGTCCTATTCAGCCTCGAGCCTGGCACTGCTATGCTGGCTCCGCACAGTGCGGGCTAGCGGTAGAGGCGGCCGTGCTTACGGTGCATCTGCCGGCATCTTCGATTGAACCGCGATGAGCAGACGTTCAGCTCGCTGGAGTTGTGGTTGGTCCTGCGCCGCCGTACTCTGGCAGGCGACCCTGGTGCATGCGCAAGAGCTGGAGCCACGCACCTATTCCCCTTCGCCGGTGGGTACGAACTTTATTCTCGCGGGTTATTCGCATGTGAGCGGCGACGTGCTGACCGACCCATCGCTGCCCATAACCGGTGTCAGCGCACGCATCAACAATTGGCTGCTCGGCTATGTCCGCACGTTTGCGCTGGCAAATCACACGGCGTCGATCGGCCTTGTCCAGCCTTTTGTCAGCGGGAATCTGAGCGGACTCGTCATTGGCGCGCCGACGCAAATCCATCGCGCCGGCATGGGCGATATGCAAGTGCGCTTTGCGTTGAACCTGTTTGGCAATCCCCCGCTTGAGCCAGACGTGTTCGCACGCACACCGCCTGCCACGTCGCTTGGCGTGAGCCTGACCGTGCAGATGCCAACCGGCCAATACATGCCTTCGCACCTCGTAAACGTAGGCAACAATCGCTGGGCGTTCAAACCCGAAATTGGCTTATCGCAACCGTGGGGTGACTGGTTTTTTGAAGCCTCGGTCGGCGTCTGGTTCTTCATGAGCAACACGAACTTCTTCAATGGCCAGATCAGGCGCCAGTCTCCCCTCACGGTCACGCAACTGCACGGCGGCTACAGTTTTCGGCCGGGGCTCTGGCTCGCCATCGATGTCGGCTATGCCCTCGGAGGCGCCACCAGCGTCAACGATGCATCGAGCGGCACGAGCCAAGCGAACGCGCGTGGCGGTGTCACGCTCGCAGTGCCGATCGGTCACGGCTGGTCTGCCAAGCTCGGCTATTCGCGCGGCTTCGTAACCCGTGCGGCGGGGTCTTATCAGATCGTTTCGATCACGGTCCAGTATCGCTGGTTCGATCATTGATCGTTAATAGTTGATCATTGATCCCGCCGAAAGACGGTATCTGTGCGCGATTCGAATGCTCCAATTCGCATTTGACGTTAGCAATTCAGTCACGCGAATCCGGTTTCTGAAAATAAATTGTCACTCGCGTATCGCGATCTTCCGTGCGAGGTCTCGCGATTGATATAAGTCAATGGAGAAACGTCTCCTTCCGATACCTTTTGTAGCGGCGATTCACGCCGACCATCGGCGCAAATCACGTTATCCAACGTCAGCCGAGGCTGATATGAGCACCCTCACACCGGCCAGTGAAACCAGGCCCGCACAGCGCGAACCCGTTCTCCATACCGTCGACCGTGTCTGCGAACTGTGTTTTGGTCTGTTCATGGCCCTGACCTTCGTCGGCGCCGTCAAGGCGGTCAGTGCCGGCGAAGCCGCCGGGCACAAGATGTTCTTTTCGGCGCTCGGCTGCAATCTGGCGTGGGGACTTGCCGATGCCGTCATGTACCTCATCCGCACCCTCGCTGATCGAGGGCAGCGCCTGAAACTGATATTGACCATCCGGCAAACGCGGGATAACGCCATTGCCGTGCACACGCTGCGCGACGCGTTGCCGAAGGCTATCCAGCCACTGGTCGACGATGCCGAACTCGAGCGCGTTCGTGCGCGCCTTGCGAGCATGCCGACTGTGCCGTCGCGAGCGTCACTCGGGCGTGACGATCTCGTCGGCGCGGTCGGTATCTTTCTGCTTGTGGTGCTGGGTACGTTTCCGGTTGCGCTGCCATTTCTCGTTATCAAAGATATCACTGCGGCGCTGATCACTTCACGCGTGCTCACACTCGCGATGCTATTCGCCGCCGGATATGCACTCGGACGCTACTCCGCTGGGGGCGGAATGAAAGCCGGCCTGTTGATGGTTGCGGTTGGCGTGCTGCTCACGATTGCGATTATCGCGTTGGGTGGATGATCGACGTGAACATCCGCAAGCGGGCTATCTACGCGCACGAAGCAACCTTCATGTTATTCAAATCCGATTCAATTATATAAATCAATAATTCACCGCAACGAAATTGCTTTGCCTTTTACCGCCTATATTCCCGCGCGCGCTTGAAATAGCCGGATTGCTCCATCAACGAGATCGATTGATGAAGATCAATTACCCGCGGCAACCTCAAATCATCATGCTGAATAAACGATTCGTGCTCTCATGAAATTTCGATTCGCCACGCCGGGCACGCTCAATTGAAATCGGCAACAGCCAAGCGAGCAGGAGGCATCCATGTCCGACTCAACGTCTACACCTCGCCCCGCCGCGACGCCTGAGCGCGTTGCAGCGCCCGCCGCCACGAAACTTCGTTTAGGCGCACTCACCGCCCTCGTCGTGGGATCGATGATTGGCGGCGGTATCTTCTCTCTGCCACAGAATATGGCAGTCAGTGCGGATGCCGGTGCGGTGCTGATCGGTTGGGCGATTACCGCGGTCGGCATGCTCACGCTTGCCTTCGTGTTCCAGTCACTGGCGCTGCGCAAGCCCGAACTCGATGGCGGCGTGTACGCGTACGCGAAGGCCGGCTTCGGCGACTATATGGGTTTCGGCTCGGCTTGGGGCTACTGGATCAGTGCCTGGCTCGGTAACGTCGGCTACTTCGTTCTGCTGTTCAGTACGCTTGGTTACTTCTTCCCGGTGTTCGGCGAGGGCAACACGCCGATCTCCATCGTCTGTTCTTCGGTACTGCTCTGGTCGCTGCATTTTCTGGTGCTTCGCGGCATCAAGGAAGCGGCTTACGTCAATCTGATCACCACGGTGGCCAAGATCGTGCCGCTGTGCCTCTTCATCATCCTCTGTGCATTTGCGTTCCGCTCCGGCACCTTCTCAGCCGACTTCTGGGGTCAACTGAATCCCAAGCTCGGCAGCGTGACAAATCAGGTGCGCAACATGATGCTCGTGACCGTGTGGGTTTTCATCGGCATCGAGGGCGCGAGCATCTTTTCGGCGCGCGCCGAGCATCGCAGCGACGTCGGCAAGGCGACCGTCATCGGCTTCGTCGGCGTACTCCTGCTGCTCGTGCTCGTGAATATTCTTTCGCTCGGCGTGATGACCCAGCCGCAACTCGCGGCTCTCCAGAATCCCTCGATGGCCGGCGTGCTGGAGCGCGTGGTGGGCCACTGGGGTGCGATTCTCATCAGCGTTGGCCTCGTCGTCTCGCTCGCCGGCGCGCTGCTTTCGTGGGTGCTGCTGTGCGCCGAGATTATTTTCTCGGCGGCGCGCGATCACACCATGCCGAACTTCCTGCGCAAGGAAAACGCGAAGCACGTGCCGGCCAACGCGCTGTGGCTCACGAACGGCATGGTCCAGATCTTCCTCGTCATCACGCTGTTCTCGAAGGGCACCTATCTCTCGCTCATCTATCTCGCGACCTCGATGATCCTGTTGCCCTACTTCTGGTCGGCGGCCTACGCATTCCTCATCGCAGCGCGCGGCGAGACTTATGACTCCGCCGGCGGCGAGCGCAACAACGAGCGCAGCAAGGACCTCGTCGTCGCGCTCATTGCCGTGGTCTACGCGGTCTGGCTCATCTACGCGGGCGGCCTCAAATACGTGCTGCTCTCCGCGCTGCTCTACGCGCCCGGCGTGATTCTCTTCGCGCGGGCGAAGCGTGAAGTCGGCTTGCCCGTCTTCACGACCGTCGAAAAATTCGTCTTCGCCGCGGTACTGCTCGGCGCGCTGATCGCGGCTTTCGGCCTGTACAAGGGCTTTCTCTCCCTGTGATCCTGATTCGAGGAGTCTCAAATGAGTACGGATAACGTCGCCTTTGGCGTCAACTCCGAGGCGGGCAAGCTGCGCAAGGTCATGGTGTGCTCCCCTGGCCTCGCGCATCAACGTCTCACACCCAGCAATTGCGATGAGCTGCTATTCGACGACGTCATCTGGGTCAGTCAGGCAAAGCGCGACCACTTCGACTTCGTGACGAAGATGCGCGAACGCGGCGTGGATGTCCTCGAGATGCATAACCTGCTAACCGAAACGGTGCAGCACCCGGAAGCGCTCAAGTACATTCTCGATCGCAAGATTCGTCCCGAGATGGTGGGCGTCTCGCTCGCCGGCGAGGTGCGTAGCTGGATCGAAAGTCTGGAGCCGCGCCGGATCGCGGAATTCCTGATTGGCGGCGTGGTGGCCGAAGATCTGCCGGACACCGATCAAAGCAAGATCCTCAAGGAGTTCCGCAACTACCTCGGCTATTCGAGTTTCGTGTTTGCGCCGCTGCCCAATACGATCTTCACACGCGACACGACCTGCTGGATCTATAACGGCGTCTCGCTCAACCCGATGTACTGGGCGGCGCGCCGTCAGGAAACGCTGCTGACCACGGCCATCTACCGCTATCACCCGGAATTCGCCAACAAGGACTTTCAGGTCTGGTACGGCGATCCCGACGAAGACCACGGCGCGGCCACGCTCGAAGGCGGCGATGTGATGCCTGTCGGCAATGGCGTCGTGCTGGTCGGGATGGGCGAGCGTTCGAGTCGCCAGGCGATCGGCGCGCTCGCGCAGAACCTGTTTGTCAAGGGCGGCGCGAAGCGCCTCGTCGTAGCAGGGCTGCCCAAGTTGCGCGCGGCCATGCATCTCGACACCGTGTTCAGTTTCTGCGACCGCGATCTCGTGACGATCTTTCCGGAAGTGGTCAACGAGATCGTGCCGTTCTCGATCCGCCCCGACGACAAGAGCCCCACGAAACTCGATCTGCGCCGCGAAGAAAAGCCCTTTGTGGACGTCGTGGCCGAAGCGCTGGGCTTGAAGAAGCTGCGCGTCGTCGAAACCGGCGGCAACGCGTTCGCGGCCGAGCGCGAGCAATGGGACGACGGCAACAACGTCGTGTGCGTCGAACCCGGCGTGGTAATCGGCTACGACCGCAACACCTATACCAATACGCTGCTGCGCAAAGCCGGCGTGGAGGTCATCACGATCACGGCGAGCGAACTGGGCCGCGGGCGCGGCGGCGGCCACTGCATGACTTGCCCGATCATGCGCGACGCCGTGGAGTATTAACCGATGGCCCACAGGTCGATATCGACCCACTGTCTTTGACCTGATGACCCGCATTTGCGCTGCATTCGAAACGGAGAAATGACATGGCTTTCAACCTGCGCAACCGCAGTCTGCTTAGTCTGATGCACCACAGCACCCGTGAGCTGCGTTATCTGCTCGACCTCTCGCGCGACCTCAAACGCGCCAAATACACGGGCACCGAGCAACAGCACCTCAAGGGCGTCAACATCGCGCTGATCTTCGAAAAGACTTCGACGCGTACGCGCTGCGCGTTCGAAGTGGCGGCCTACGACCAGGGCGCAAACGTCACTTATATCGATCCGACTTCGTCGCAGATCGGCCACAAGGAAAGCATGAAAGACACCGCGCGCGTGCTGGGCCGCATGTACGACGCCATCGAGTATCGCGGTTTCAGCCAGGAGATCGTCGAGGAACTGGCGAAGTTCGCGGGCGTGCCGGTGTTCAACGGCCTCACCGACGAATACCACCCCACGCAAATGCTCGCCGACGTGCTCACGATGCGCGAGCATTCGGACAAGCCGCTCACGCAGATCAGCTACGCGTATCTCGGCGACGCCCGCAATAACATGGGCAACTCCCTGCTGCTCATCGGCGCGAAGCTCGGCATGGACGTTCGCATCGCGGCGCCGAAGTCGCTCTGGCCGCATGACGATCTCGTGGCTGACTGCAAGAAGTTCGCCGAGGAAAGCGGCGCGCGCATCCTGCTGACCGAGGACCCGAAAACCGCCGTCAAAGCGGTGGATTTCGTGCACACCGACGTGTGGGTCTCGATGGGCGAGCCCATGGAAGCGTGGGGAGAACGCATCAAGGCGCTGCTGCCGTATCAGGTGAACATGGCGCTCATGAAGGCGAGCGGCACGCCGCACACGCGCTTCATGCACTGCCTGCCTGCCTTCCACAACAGCGAAACGGTGATCGGCAAACAGATCGCCGACAAGTATCCCGCGCTCAGCGGGGGCGTGGAGGTCACCGAGGAAGTGTTCGAATCGCCGCTGAATCTGGCGTTCGAGCAAGCGGAAAACCGCATGCATACGATCAAGGCGATTCTCGTGTCGACGCTCGCCGACATTTGAGCCTCACCGCTCGACGGCGCACGCGCGCCCGGTTTCACCGAGACAGGTAACTTTGGGAGTCAGACATGCGAATCGTGATTGCACTTGGCGGCAACGCGCTGCTGCGTCGCGGCGAGCCGAT
Source organism: Paraburkholderia sp. SIMBA_027 (assembly GCF_046535315.1). Lineage (NCBI taxonomy): Bacteria > Pseudomonadati > Pseudomonadota > Betaproteobacteria > Burkholderiales > Burkholderiaceae > Paraburkholderia > Paraburkholderia sp. SIMBA_027. The sequence goes on along the minus strand of NZ_JAWRWY010000012.1, from coordinate 152,744 downwards.
GACAGCGGAGAACCAGCGCGAGAACGTGCGCCTCGCGGCCACCCAGATCGCGCAGATCGCGCCGGGCAACGAACTGGTGATTGCCCACGGCAACGGGCCGCAGGTCGGCCTGCTCGCGCTGCAAGGCGAGGCCTGCAAGGACGTGCCCGGCTACCCGCTCGACGTGCTCGGCGCGCAGACCGAGGGCATGATCGGCTACATGATCGAGCAGGAACTCGGCAACCTGCTGCCGTACGAGGTGCCGTTTGCGACCCTGCTCACCCAGGTCGAAGTGGACGCGAACGACCCGGCGTTTCAGCATCCGAGCAAGCCGATCGGCCCGGTCTACACGAAGGAGGAAGCGGAGAAACTCGCCGTCGAGCGCGGCTGGGCCATCGCCCCCGACGGCGACAAGTTCCGCCGCGTCGTGGCGAGTCCGCGACCGAAGCACATCTTCGAAATCCGTCCGGTGAAATGGCTGCTGGAGCGCGGCACGATCGTGATTTGCGCGGGCGGCGGCGGCATTCCAACGCTCTACGGCGAAGGCCACAAGCTGGGCGGCGTGGAGGCCGTGATCGACAAGGATTTGTGCTCCGCACTGCTCGCGCAGGAGTTGCAGGCGGACATGCTGATCATCGCCACCGATGTGAACGCCGCGTACGTCGACTGGAACACGCCGTCACAAAAGGCGATCGCGAGCGCGCATCCCGACGAACTGGAGAAACTGGGCTTCGCGGCCGGTTCGATGGGCCCGAAGATCATGGCGGCCGCGGAGTTCGCGCGCAACACCGGCAAAGACGCCGTGATCGGCGCGCTGGCCGATATCGTGGCGATTACCGAGGGCAAGGCTGGCACACGCGTGAGCACCGGGAAATCCGGACTCGTTTTCTATTGAGCGAAATCGCCGCGCCGGTTTTTGCCTGATCGCCCCGAAGGTCTCTATTGATCCGCGATCTTCGATGCGATCCTCAAAGCTTCGCGCACGCGCTTCTCAGCGAGCAGCGGTATATAGTCGAAAACCCGTGCATCCTTGCGAAAACGCTCTAACGCTTCGGTGTACATCTGCGCAACGACTTCCTCCGACGTTGCCGTCAACGCGGCGATTTCGCGAATCACGTCCTCGAAATCCTGAGTTTTCATGGTCTCCCCCGTCACGCCGAGCCACCTCGCGTGGCATCCTTGCGCCCGGGCGGCAACGCGTGCCGTTGGTGCGGTTCTCACTGTGCCGGCAAATTCTGGCAGTCCGTTTCGCGCCAATGGGCGACGAGACGTTGTGCCTCCTGCAAGTCGTCCGGATAATAAGGGTCGTCATTCCAGGGTGAGGGGTCGTAGCCCGCCTTCCTCAACGCCGAAAGCTCGCTTTGGCGTTGTGCCTTCGTCGGCGGCGCACTGCTTCCGAGCGCGGCCAGGTCGCGACACTCCGTGGGCGTCAGATGCGGGCCGCCCTGCTGCACGCCGCCGGCTGCGCAGCCCGCGAGCAATATGGCCGACGCAGCAAGCGTCGAACAGCATCTCGGCAAACTTTTCATAGCGTATCTCCACGCAGATCAGCGCGGCTCAAGTGGCTCGATCGGTGCATGCCGGCCGGTCGTGCGCGAATGACGCTTTCATTTTTCTTCTTTCAGATCAGCGGCACGACAATCGGCACACGGGCGCGGCACCTCTTCACGACGACGCCCGACAACGCACGATATCAGGTATTGATTCGCGCTCAAACGCAGATGATCGTGCGCATCCGGCTTCACGGCTCTCCGTGACGAACCAGGGCATCCATGGCGCGAAGCACGACCGGGTCAGCCTTGGCCCAGCTCGATGTCGAGCCGGCGACCGTATCGCCGCCGATCGCAAAGATCCGCGCGCTGCGGCCGCCGGCGCCGCGTGGCGTGCGTTGCGCAACGTGTACCTCTTCGCAGGCCAGCATCGACTGAAGGGCTTTCTGAATGTCGCGCAAGGCGGCGCCGATTTCCCGCGCCAGTTGCGCGGCCGTTAGCTTGCGGCCGTCCGCCAGCAGCGCGGCTATGTCGCCCGCGAGGCACGGCTGAGCCGTCCAGCGCGCCGCGGCACACGCATCATCCGGCGGCTGATGGCGCACCGGCGTGCTCATGCCGGCGGACGCGAAGTCATCCATTGGAGCGGCGCCAGGGGCGGCTTCGTCGCCCTGATCCGCCGGGAACGCACTTTCGTGATCTGTGCCCCGATTGCTGCACGCACGACAACGCTGATCCAGAATCAGGCGGAGAAAGGGACTGGCGAGCACACGATCGACATCCAGCGCGTCGAAGCGCGCGGCAAGTGCGCGTCTGACCGCCTCCCAGTCGTCGAGCGCGCCGCTGTCCGACAGCAGAAATGCCATCTTGCGGATCGTCTCGCGACGCTGAAGCTTATCCGCACTCTCGTACTTTTTCATATCGCCTCGCTTGCATGGGGGGAGCGAGCAACCTCCGGCATGGCGTTGCCGCGCGGGAACGAGGGTTGAACCATCAGGCTATGCGCGAAACAGGGCGTGCGCTATGGGACTTTCGTCCGATAAGGCGGGCATTTCGTTACGCGCCTTCGCGAGCGGCGCAGGCGCTTTCGAGGTTGGCTTTTTTCGATCTCGCGTCGTCGCCGTCGCGCGACACGACTGGCGTTTTGCAGGTTTTTCGCACGATACACAGCACCCAAGCCGGGGACCGCGTCGCCTGCGTCAAGCCGACTTACGCGCGATCTCGCGCCGGTTATCGGACCAAAGTCCGATACACGCGGTCGGCCTGCGCGTATAGGCTGAAGGGAGTCAAAGTACGACGGCGAGCACGACGGCGAGCATCACGATCGCTCCCGTTGCCCTCCTGCGCGTTTGCGGCGTGCATGTCGAGCGTCGTGTTGCGTCAAGCTCCCCTCTGCACGCCGAGCATGCCGATGAAATCGTTTCGGATACACCAGCAGGGCATCGATTGACGCGTGACGGCATCCGTCGATGCGAGCCGCCAGCACCGCCATCCACTCGATGAGGTACGTCTTATGGCATTCGCCCTTTTGCTTGCGGTCTTTCTCGCCTCGACGGGCGTACTCGTCGGCGGCGCGATAAACCGACCTGCCCAGCAGGAAACCGCGCCAGCCGCCGATATGCGACCTGCCGCGAGTGCGGCCACGGCTTCGCAGTCGTCGATCGATGGGCAGCCGAGGATGACGCAGTCCAAAGACGACTCCGCGCCAGCCGTGAAATTGACCCGTCTGTAAGCGCGAGGCGCGTCTGATCGATCGTATCGATCGTTATCAATGGTCTCCTCGAACGCGTCGCCGGCGCGCCCGGCCGGGCATCCTGGCGATATGACCGTGCATTCTGAAGCGCAGCGCCTCGCGCGGCGACCGCCTGGGCGCGAACGGCGCCGCCGTCAACGCGGCGATGTCGGCGACCAGCGCGGCGAATCCACTCAGTACGGCATGCATCGCGGTTTTGTCCGAAGCTTGAGTCAGAGTTCGTCGATCCAGATTACGCGCAACCAGGCGCCGGCGAAATAGGACCTTGGTCCGATTGCCTCGCACCGGCCGCCAGGCTTTCGCCAGGCTTCCGGCAGCCTCGTTCGGTTTTACGACGAGCTTCTGATCGGCCGCCTCGCTCCGACAGAATTGCCGGGAATGCTATGGGACCAAAGTCCAATTGCCCCGCTGTCCCGCGCGCGGCACGATCCGAAAGTGAGGACGCGCCACCGGGGAAACGGGCGCGGCCGTCTTGCGTCGGCACCGATTCCGTGGCGACCCGGCAGGAGAAGAACCGATGCTTCTAACACCGTCCACCCAGCGGGTTCTGTCCAGAGCGCTGCTCGACGTGCTGATTCGCGCCTCGCTCATCGCTGTGCTGGCCATCGTTTGCTTCCGCATCTTCGTCCCGTTTCTCAATCTGATGGTGTGGGCGCTGATTCTTGCGATCACGCTCTATCCGCTGCAGATCCGGCTGCGCCGTTCGATGCCGGGCCGCGACGGCCTGATCGCCACGCTGATCGTCTTCGGCGCGTTTGTCATCGTGATCGTGCCGACCTATCTGCTGGGCGTGGCCGTCGCCGAATCGATCGACAACGCGATGGCCGTGTTCAAGAGCGGCCGCGTCCACGTGCCGCCGCCGGACGAGTCGGTGCTGAACTGGCCGTTCGTCGGCAAGCGGGTCTACGACATCTGGCTCCAGGCGTCCACGGACATCGCGGGCCTCGCGCAGAAGTACGCACCGCAGTTCCGGGACGCCGGCCGCGCGCTGCTCGGCACCGTGACCGGTCTGGGCATGGGCATGCTGGTGTTCTTCGCGGCGCTGATCGTGTCCGGCATCCTCATGGCCTATGGCGAAAAAGGCCACGAGAGCGCCGTGCAAATCGCCTCGCGCATCTCCGGCCCGGACAACGGCGTGCAGATCACCGATCTCTGCACCGCCACGATTCGCGCGGTGGCGCAGGGCGTCGTCGGGATCGCGTTCATCCAGATGCTGCTGATCGGCGTCGGCTTCATCGTCAAGGGCATTCCCGGCGCGGGGCTGCTCGCGCTCGCCGTGCTGATGATCGGCATCATGCAGTTGCCGGCCACGCTGATTACCGTGCCCGTGATCATCTTCGTCTTCGTCACCGAAGGCGTCAGCACGGCGGCCATCGTGTTTTCCGGCTACGTGTTCGTCGCCGGTCTCGTCGACAACGTGCTCAAGCCCCTGTTGCTCGGGCGCGGCGTTGCGGTGCCGATGCCCGTCGTGCTGATCGGCGCGCTCGGCGGCATGGTGTCGGGCGGCGTCATCGGGCTGTTCATCGGGCCGGTGATGCTCGCGGTCGGCTACCAGCTTTTCTGGCGCTGGGTGAGGGATCAGCCGCAGTTCCGGACGCAGGACGCCGGGGAGGACCAAGCGCCGGACCTCTCGCCGATAACCGTGCAGACTCCCGCGCAGACTCCGACGCCCTGCGCCTCGCAAACGCGCCCGCCACAGGCGCCGGATCAGCAGCCGTGACGCTGCGCTGACCACGGCGGGTGACGCGTCATGCGCACCCATTCACGCTGGCGATGTTGCCCGGCGTGGAAACCCTCAACTTCCATGCGTTCACCGCGATGACGGCGTCGTGCCCACCTCGACCTCCGGCTGCCTCGCTGCATCGGCGACGTCGTGCCCGGCCTGCCCCGATCCGGTGCTGACGGGCCTGTTCCTGACGGCCTCCGTGCGTGCCGTGCAGGAAGCCGCCCATCGCGCGAGCGAGCGGCATGGGCAGCATCGAGCGGATAAGCGCCGATATGAGCGCAACCGGCACGCACGCGTGTGTGAATAGCGATCAGCAATCGGCAATCCGCAATTAGCGGCTCGCGGCACCGGCAAGCGCCGGGGCGCCCGCCTGCGTCTGCGCGGCTTCGGTCGCCGACGCGCCACTTGCGGGCGCGGGCATCGTCATGCGCTCGGCGTGCGTCACCCAGCCGCCGCCCATCGCCTTGTAGAGACTGACGTAATACGTCAGCACCGCCGACTCGGTTTGCGTGTGCGTCAGTTGCGCGTTGAAGAGACTGCGCTCCGCATCGAGCACCTCGATATAACTGGTGTAACCCGCGTCATAACGCTTGCGCGCGAGCCGCGCGTAGACCGCCAGCGCATCGACCTGACGTCCCTGTGCGACCAGTTCGCCCTGACTTTTCTGCAAGGCGATCAGTGCGTCCTCGACCTGCTGCAACGCCTTCTGCACTGTATCGAGATACGTGTACAGCGCCTCCTGCTCGCGCGCTTCGGCCAGATGCACCTGCCCGGTGATATTGCCGCCGGTGAACAGCGGCTGCGCGATCGCGCCGCCCACCGACCAGATATAGGCCGGCCCGGTCAGCAGGCTCGAAAACACGGCGCTCGCCGAGCCGATCATCCCCGACACCGAAAGGTCCGGAAAATACAGCGCACGCGCCGCGCCGATGCGCGCATTTTCGGCGATGAGGTTCTGCTCCGCCGCGAGCAGATCGGGCCGCCGCGACAGCAGATCGGACGGCACGCCCGCGGGCACGGCGGGCAGCGCGATGGCGCGCAGTTCGCGTCCGCGCGGAATCGGACCGGGGTTCTGCGCGAGCAGCACCGACAGCGCGTCCTCCTGCTGGCCGATCTGCATCTCGATCACCGGAATGGTCGCCTGCGCGGCCTCGTATTCCGACTGGCTCTGTGCCAGTTCCATCTGCGAGACGACGCCGTGCGAGAAACGCAGCGTGAATACCCGCACGGAATCGGCGCGGCTCGCGGCCGTCGCCTGCGCGATCTCCAGTTGCCGGTCGAGGCTGCGCAGATTGATATAGGACCCCGCCACCGCCGCCACCAGCGTGAGAATGGTCTCGCGCCGCCCTTCCTCGGTCGCGGCGAGATCGGCGCGCGCAGCCTCGGTCAGCCGGCGCGTGCGCCCAAAGACATCGAGATTCAGCGTCGCGCTGAGCGTCGGCGAAAACGCGTTGTAGACCGGATCGATGCCCGGCTGCAACGGCAAGCCGCCAATCTGCGAGACGCGCTGACGCGAAGCCGTGAAGCCCGCGCCCACCTGCGGGAAGAACGCCGAGCGCGTGATCTGCACCTGCGCGGCGAATTCGTCGATGCGCGCCGCCGCGATCTTCACGTCGCGATTGCGTTCGAGCGCCGTGGCGATCAGTTGATCGAGCACGGGTTCCTGAAACTGCTCCCACCAGACCGTATCGGCGACTTCGAGCATTTCGCCGCTCGCAAACCGGTATGTCGCGGGTACCTCGACGTTGGGCCGCACGTAGTCCGGGCCGAGCAGGCAGGCGTTCAGCGCGAGCGCCAGCAGCGGCACGAGCCGGCGCGCGACGATGGGCGCATGTTTGGGCGCATGTTTGGGCGCATGAACGGGCCCATGAGCGGACGCGCGCATGTCAATCGTCTCCACGCGGCGCGGACGGCGTGCCTTCCGGCGCGCCCGCCGCGCCGCCCGAGGCATTGCCCGCCGGGTTGCCCGAGGAATTACCCGAGGCATTGCCCGCCGCGCCGCCCGAGGCATCGCCCGAGCCCGGCGCCGCCGTGCCCTTGCTTTGGCGCGACGACATCGTTTCGAGCAGGTAATAGAACATCGGGATAAAGAACACGGCGATCACAGTCGCGCCCAGCATGCCGCCGATCACGCCGGTCCCGATCGAATGGCGGCTGTTGGCCGACGCCCCCGTGGCGATCGCGAGCGGCACGCAGCCGAGAATGAACGCGAGCGAGGTCATGACGATCGGCCTCAAGCGCTCCTCGGAGGCGACGATCGTCGCGTCGAGCACCGAGGCGCCGCCCTCGCGGTTCATTACCGCGAACTCGAAGATCAGGATCGCGTTCTTCGCCGCGAGCGCGACCAGCATCGTGAGCCCGATCTGAAAGTAGATGTCGTTCTCAAGGCCGCGCAGCAGGATCGCGAGCAAGGCGCCGAACAGCGCGAACGGCACGGCCATCAGCACGCCGATCGGCAGCGACCACTTCTCGTATTGCGCGGCGAGAATCAGGAACACCATGATGAGCCCGAACACGAACACCGAGCCCGAGGTGCCGCCCGACTTGCGCGCCTCGTAGGCTTCGCCGCTCCACGCCACGCCGAAGCCGTTGGGCATCGCCGCCGCGATTTCTTCCAGAGCGCCGATCACCTGCCCGGAGCTGTAGCCCGGCGCCGCGTTGGCCGTGACGAGCACCGCCGGAAAATTGTTGAAGCGCGTGAGCAGGTCCGGCCCGGTCACGTAGCGGTAATTCGCCACGGCGCGCAGCGGCACCATCGTGTCGGTCTTGCTGCGCACGTAAATGCGGTCGAGATCGTCGGGGCGCAGGCGCGTCGTCGGATCGGCCTGCAAGATCACCTGCCACAGACGGCTCGATCGGTTGAACTGCGAAACGTAGAGCGAACCGAACATGGTCTGCATCGCGCTATAGACGTCTTCCACCGGCACGCCGAGCGTTTCGGCGCGCTCGCGGTCCACGTCGACGAGCAGTTGCTGCGAATTCGGATTGAAGGTGGTCGTCACGCGCGCAAGCTCGGGCCGCTGCCGCGCCTTCGCGACGAACTCGCGCACCACTTCCGCGAGTTGCGTGATGGTCGCGTCGCCCTTGCTCTGGATCCACACCTCGGTGCCGCCCGTGGTGCCCAGGCCCGGAATCGAAGGCGGATTGACCGGAATGACAATCCCCTCCTTGATCGACGACAGCGCCTTGTACGCGTCGACCAGCACCGCGCGCGCATTCTGCGTGCTCGCGTGATCCGACGAATAGCGCTCGTCGAAACCCTTGAGCCCGACGAAGAACGTGCTCGCGTTGTTCTTGTTCTGCACGTCGAGCAGGCTGTAGCCATCGACGGTGGCAATGCCGCTCACCGCGTCCTGCTTCATGAAATACCCGGCCACCTGATCCGAAACCGCGCCCGTGCGGTCGAGGCTCGCGGCGTCGGGCATGGTCACCGCGCCGAGCAGATAGCCCTGATCCTCGGGCGGCAAGAAAGCGGAGGGAATGGTCTTCATCATCACGACCGCGAGCGCGATCATCCCCGCGAACAGCAGCAGCGCGAGCACCCAGCGCCGGATCGCGATATGCACGAACCCGACATAGCCCCGCGTCATGCGCCCGAACGCGTTCTCGAACCAGCGGAAAAAACCCTTCTTTTCATGGTGCGAGCTACTCAGCAGAATCGCCGCGAGCGCCGGGGACAAGGTCAGCGCCACGATGCCCGAAATCACCACCGAGATCGCAATCGTGATGGCGAACTGCTTGTACAACTGCCCGGTAATGCCGCTCACGAACGCCACCGGCACGAACACCGCGCAGAGCACGAGCACGATCGCGATCACCGGCCCGGCCACTTCGTCCATCGCGCGCTTGGCGGCTTCCTTCGGCCCGAGCTTGTGCACCGTCATGTTGCGCTCGACGTTCTCGATCACGACAATCGCGTCGTCGACCACGATACCGATCGCCAGCACCATGCCGAACAGCGTCAGCATGTTGATCGAGAAGCCGAGCAGCGCCATGCCCATCGCCGTGCCGACGATCGACACCGGCACGGCCAGAATCGGAATCAGCGTCGCGCGCAGACTTTGCAGGAACACGTACACGACGATCACGACCAGCACGAGCGCCTCGAAGAACGTGTGCACGACGTCCGAGATCGAAGCGCGCGTGAACTCGGTCGTGTCCATCGCGATCTTGTAGTCGAGCCCTTCGGGGAACGACTGCTTGAGTTCGGCGAGCGCGGCACGCACCTGCTTCGACACGTCGAGCGCGTTCGCGCCCGGCTGCTGGTAGACCGCGATAATGGTGGCCGGCTTGCCCTGGTAGCGGCTGCGGATCGAATAATCCTTCTGCCCGAGTTCCGCGCGGCCCACGTCCTGCAGCCGCACAATTGCCGCGCCTTCGCTGCTCGCGCGCAGGATGATGTTGTCGAAATCGCCTGGCTGGGCGAGCCTGCCCGGCGTGGTCACCGCGAACGACTGCTCGACTTTCGAGCCCGTCGGCGACTGCCCGATACGTCCCACCGCAAACTGCTGGTTCTGGTTCTGCACCGCCCGCTGCACGTCCGCCACCGTGATGCCGAGCTGCGCCATGCGGTCAGGCTTGAGCCAGACCCGCATCGCGTAATCCGGTGTGCCGAAGATACTCGACTGGTTCGCGCCGGGAATGCGCTTGAGCGCGTCCAGCACATAGATGTTCGCGTAGTTCGCGATATAGGTGCTGTCGTAGCGCTCGTCGGGCGAATAGATCGCAATCACCATCATGAACGCCGACGACTTCTTCTGCACCTGCACGCCCTGCGCCTGCACCGATTGCGGCAACTGCGGCAAGGCGAGATTGACGCGGTTCTGCACGTCGACCTGCGCGAGCTGCGGATTGGTGCCGATCTCGAAGAACGCGTTGACAGTCAGATTCCCCGTCGACGAACTCGACGAGTTCATGTAGATCATGTTGTCCGCGCCGTTCACCTGCTGCTCGATCGGTGCGGCGACGTTGTTGGCGACCACGTCCGCGCTCGCGCCGGGATACGACGCGGTGATCGTGATCTGCGGCGGCGTGATGTCCGGGTATTGCGCGACCGGCAGCGCCAGCATGGTCAGCGTGCCGCCGAGCGTGATGACGATCGAAATGACCGACGCGAAAATCGGCCGGTCGATGCAGAAGTGCGAGATGCTCATCTTCAACGCCCTTCAGTTTTCAGTTGGCCGAGGCGGTCGCCGAAGCCGAAGCCGGCGCCGACCCCGTGGCCGCGGCGGGATTCGCCACGATCTTCAGCGGCGTGTCCGCGACCACGCGGATTGCACCGTCGACCACGACGCGCTCGCCGTCTTTCAGGCCATCGAGCACGAACCAGTCGTTGCCGTGCCATTCGCCGACCTCGACCACGCGCTGGCTTGCCTTGTCGTCTTTATTCACGACCCAGACGAAGTGACTCTTCGCGCCCTGAAGCACCGCGCGTTGCGGCACGAGAATGGCGTTGGGCCGAATCGCGCCCGAGACCCGCGCGCGCACGAACTGGCCGGGGCGCAGCGTGCCGTCGGGATTGGCAAAGACCGCACGCACGAGGAAGGAGCCCGTTTCGGTGTTGAACGCGGGATTGGCGAAATCGATCGCGCCGCGCCCCTTGTACACCGAGCCGTCCGCGAGTTGCAGCGACACCGCAAACGCACGGTTCGCCGGAAAGCGCAATGTTCCCGCTGCGATCTGATCGCGGTAGCGCAGTTGCTGGTTCTCCGAAATGCTGAAGTTGACCCACATGGGGTCCAGTTGATAGACGTAAGTCAGCAAGCCGTTTTGCGTGGACGTCACATAGCTGCCGTCTTGCTGCCGCGCGAAGCTCGAGAGCCCGTTCAGCGGCGATTTGATCGTCGTGTAGCTGAGATTCAGTTCGGCGGTATCGACCTCGCCCTGCGCGGCAATCACCGCGGCGCGCGACTGCTTTTCGTTGCCGATCGCGTCGTCGAGATCCTTCTTGCTCAACGCATTTTCCTGCGCCAGCGGTCTCACGCGCGCCAGATTCGCCTTCGCCACTTCCAGTCGCGCCTGCTGCTGTGCCAGTTGCCCCTGCGCCGTGCGCAACGCGGCTTCGAACGGCTTGGGATCCATCTGGAACAGGGTCTGCCCCACCTTGACCAGCGATCCTTCCACGTACATGCGGCGGTCGAGAAAGCCGTCGACGCGCGAGCGTATCTGCACTTCGCGCGAACTCTGGGTCTGCGCGGTAAATTCGAAATCGACCGGCGTATCGTGGGGCGCCACCGTTGTCACCGTGACTTCAACGGGCGCGGCGGCCGCCACCGCCGGCTTCTTGCTGCAACCGGCGCCGGCTACGACGAACGCGAGCGCGGCACCGACGACAACCATCGACCCGACGCCTTTCGCCACATCCCCGCCTGGCGCCGTTCGCCATGGCAGCGGCGGCTTCTGATGCCTGCAAGCGTGCGCCATGATTGCCTCAGGTTGATCTCGTAAGTTCCGCTTTCGAGCTGGAATCGGAAAGGACGCGCCGTGATGGCCTGCACGACGGATCAGGCAATGGGCGGCCGCCGGAAAATGGCACTGCCCAACGAAGCCGTGAACGCGTCGCCGATTCGACCAGATTCAGTATGGCGACGCGCCCTGGCGCGAACAATCGGACTTTGGTCCTAGCCCGCGCAAGCGTGCAACGGGCAGCACGGCATCGCGCGAGCGCGCGGCGGCAGGCCATAGGACCAAGGTCCTATGGTGCCGCCCCGGAACCACGGTTCATGCTCTCAGCCATGACCGTCGCGAGCCGTCGCCGCGACGCCTCGCCGTCGAACAGGAAGGGTTTTCTGGGAGCGCACGATGTCTGGATCGTCGAGACATGCAAAACGGCGCACTGCCAAGGCGGAAGCGAAAGCGCAACGGCAGGCCGATGCGAAGCGCGAGGCAACATCCGCGGCAAAGCCGGACGCGAGCGCAACGGAAAAGATGAGCAACAAGGCCTATTTGAAGGAGCTGTTCCCGCTCCATGTCGAATTGGCGCACTTGCAGCAATGGGTCGTGGCGAGCGGCGCGAAAGTCTGCATCGTTTTCGAAGGTCGCGATGGCGCGGGCAAAGGCGGCACCATCAAGGCGATCACCGAGCGCGTGAGTCCGCGCGTGTTCCGCATCGTGGCGCTGCCCGCGCCCACCGAGCGCGAAAAGAGCCAGATGTATGTGCAACGCTATCTCCCTCACCTGCCCGCGGCGGGCGAGGTCGTGATCTTCGATCGAAGCTGGTACAACCGCGCGGGTGTCGAGCGCGTCATGGGCTTCTGCTCGCAAAAGCAGGCCGAAGAATTCCTCGCAGCGGTGCCGCTGGTCGAGAAAGCCATCATTGCGTCGGGCATCATACTCATCAAGTACTGGCTCGAAGTCAGTTCCGACGAACAGACGCGCCGCCTCGAAGGCCGCATTCACGACGCGCGCAAGACCTGGAAGCTGTCGCAGATGGACCTCGATTCGTATAGCCGCTGGTACGACTATTCGCGGGCGCGCGACGAGATGTTCGCGAAGACCGATCTCGACTTTTCGCCCTGGTATGTGGCTCGCTCCGACGACAAGCGGCGGGCGCGGCTCAACATCATCACGCATCTGCTCGCCACGATTCCCTATCGCAAGGTGCCGCGAGAGAAGGTGGTGTTGCCGCGCAGGCAGAAGGCGTCGGGCTACGTCGATCCCGAACACCCCTGCAAGCGCGTGCCGGACGCGTTCTAGACGCGCCGCGCGCGGCGAATCCGGAGACCGAAGATGAGCGAACTATGGATTGGAAATGTCGACGCGGACATTTCGTCGGACGAGATCAACGCGTTTCTCGGCCGATACGGCTGTCCGCCGTTCGACGAGATCCAGCGCGTGCCCGGCACCGGCGAGCGTCCCGCCGTGATCCTGACTTTCAACAAACTCAGCGCCGAAGCCCTGCGCAAGCTTCAGCCGCGCATTCACAACATCCTCTGGAACAACCGGACCATCGTCGTGCAGGTCATGCCGCCGAAGCGCGAAGATTGAATGCGCGATGCACGAATGCCGCGTGACGTGACACCGCTCGCGGGCAACGCGGTGGTTGACTGGCCGCATCGCGCGCCCGTGCGCTGCTTGTGCGCCACCTGTACGCGATCGTGCGTTCAGGCGAACCGACGCCCTTCCGCAGAGCCCGCGAGTGCGTCGCCACGCTGCGCCGCCGGACTGTCGAGGTCGGCGCGCTCGGCAAGCCGGACCAGATCCGCGAGCGAGCCGGCCCGCATCTTTTCCATGACGCGCGCGCGATGGATCTTGATGGTCTTCTCCGCCGCACCCAGTTCATCGGCGACGAGTTTGTTCGGCCGCCCCGCGACCACCAGCGCCATGACTTCGCGCTCGCGCGGCGTCAACTGCGCGACACGGCGCTGGATTTCCGCGTTCTGCGCGCGCTGTTCGAACAATTGCCGCGCAAGCGCGAGCGCGCGCTCGACCGCCTCGAGCAACGGCGCCTCGTCCACGGGCTTCAGCAGAAAATCCGTGGCGCCGGCCTTCATCGCGGCGATGGCGGCGCGCGCGCCGACATGGCCCGAGACGAAGATGGTCGGCACCCTGCACGGCAGCCGGCGCTGCAGCGCGATGCCGCTCAGATCGGGCAAGCCGAGGTCGAGCAACAGGCACGCGGGCTGGCTCGTCAGATCGGCGCATGCAAGGAAATCGCCGGCGCAGCCGAAGGTCTGCACGACGTAGCCCGCCGAACCGAGCAGACGACTGAAGGCCTTGCGGATCGGCTCGTCGTCGTCGACGACGAACACGAGAGATTGGGGTGTGTTCATAGAGGCTCGTGCGCGCCGCTATTCGTGGTCGCGCCCTCCGCAGGTAGCTCGAATTGAAAGGTCATGCCGCGTTCACGATTGCGCTCGGCCCACATGTGGCCGCCGTGCCCCATGACGATAATGCGGCTGATCGACAGGCCCAGCCCCAGACCGTTCGGTTTCGAGGTCGAAAAGGGCTTGAACAGCGTGGCCATCTGCTCGTCGCTGACACCGTCGCCGCAGTCGCGTATCGCAATACGAACCCCACGCCCGCCCGGCGCCGCGCCGACACTGACGAACACCGCGCGCTCGGCGGGCGCCATGCCCTGCATGGCGTCGAACGCGTTGAGAATCAGATTGACGAGCACCTGCTGAAGCTGCACGGCGTCGCCACGCAGCATCGGCAAGCCATTCTCGATATGCGAACTCAGCGCAACGTGGCGTTCGCGCGCGCGGCGGTGCAGCAGTTGCATGACATCGCGCACGAGACAACCCATGTCGATCGCGCTCAATTCGCTCTGCTCGCGCTTGCCGAACTGCCGCATCTTGCGGATGATCGCGTGCGCTCGTGTGCTATCGGAAACAATCTCGTCGAGCAACTCGAGCATCTCTCCGATGTTGGGCGGCGTGCTCGCCAGAAAGCGCCTGGCCGCCTGCGCGTTGCTCAGAATGGCGGTGAGCGGTTGATCGACTTCGTGCGCGAGCGCCGCCGCCATGTCGCCGACGTCGGACGCCTGATCGTGATGCATGAGCGCCTGACCGGCGCGACGCACGCCGGGCTCCTGAGCGCTTGCGACGTCGCCCGCGTCGCCTTCATCGCCCTCGCCGCACAGCGCGTCGATCACCAGCACTGCGTACGGCCTGCGCTCGATTGCAAACGAAACGGAACTGGTGACCTGCGCGGCGCGCTGACTGCCATCTCTTTTGCGCACGACCGCCGGGCGCGTCGTACTGCCGGGCGCGCCGCGCATCACCCACGACGTGCCGACAGGCTCGGCGATATCCGTGTCTTGCGACGGCAGCACCAGCATGTCCAGCGGCAACACGCTCAGTTCCGCCGCCGAATAACCGAACAGCAGCGCGGCTCGCGCGTTGGCGGCGACGATCGTTCCCTGCTCGTCGACCGCCAGCGCGGCGGACGGCATCACGTCGATCATGCCGCGCAACATGGGTGGCGCCGACTGGTCCGGCAATGCCCGCTGTGTCAGCCGCCCGGTAACAGCGGAAAGCCACGAAAGCCAGTCATCGCGACCCTGCCCCCGGCCCGTGAGCCTGAATGTGCGCTTTCCGTTCCCCACGTTCTCTCCGTACATGGTGCCCTCCGAACGCGCGATCTGGATGGGATTTGCGACGCCGCCCATAATTCATCAGCTGTCCTGACAGCAATTCAGCCTGACGCAAATACCCGATGCAACGATGCGCGAGATCTCTCCAGAACCTGCATGCTGGCCGCGATATTCACGAGTTCACAACGGTGACCAACGGCTTCTTCTTGATGTGCGGTGAATCGGTCGCCCGCACGTGGCAAATGACGTACTGAAACCGGCACGGCTTGACATGCGAATGTCGCTCGTCACGACACCACCTGAATGGGAGTTGCACTGACTATATCGAGACAGTACGGGTAAATTATACGAAAGAAATCATGCCACCCACCGATTTATTTTAAATTTCGGTAATTTTTTTAGTTCTGTGTGTTAATTGCATCACTTTACGGACGGGCGATTAATACCTGATGCGCTTACATGACGAACAAATGACGGAAATGGAGCAATCGATAAAATATTTGCAAACCATGTTCCGCCATCTATTTCAATGCGCGCTAATGAGATTGTCCCGGCGACGACGCTGGAACGCTGCCGCCCGTATCTTTCTGCTGACCTGAATTCGCGTCCTGCGAATGCTTGCTGGTTCTGGCTTTTTCCCCCGCTTTTCGTTGTGCGTCCTGCATTTGTTTCATTCCCGGCGATCCGGTCTGCCCATAGACTGGTGCGATGCCGATCGACGCAATGACGACGGTCGCCAGCAGTCTTCGACTTGTACAGGTCATGATCATGATTCTCACCTCGATTGTTGAACATTGCGATACACCACATTGCGTTTTATTAGCTTCATTAAGTCGCCGCACCGTTGTCGCCGCGCAATCCGGGTTTATACGCAAACAACTTCAATACCGCTCATTCAGAAACACCTCTCCATTGGCCGGCGAATACCCGAATTCTGAAACGTCATTCCGCTTTTTCTCTGCCGGCACACCAACATTCATTTGCGTGCTCGCACAAATAGTCAATAGGACTCTGGTCCGATTGCCCCCGCCACGCGCGACGACAAAACTAGGCGAATAGCCCTTCCTGGCCGCGTCGCGTGGCGTTCTTCGCATTGGCAGGTTCGGCTGGGCATCGGGAGGAGCGGCGATGACTTCGTGGACTGAACGAATCTACGGCGTGATCCGCTTGCTGATGCTCGCGTTCGTGAGCGCGGCGCCATACGCGGCGCTCGCGCAAAACCCCGCGCCGCCCGCGCCATACAAACCCGAAGAGATCGAGGCGCTGGTGGCGCCAATCGCGCTTTATCCCGACTCGGTGCTCTCGCAGGTGCTGATGGCGTCGACTTATCCGCTGGAAATCGTGCATGCCGCGCGCTGGTCGAAAGAGCACCCGAAGCTCAAGGGCGACGAAGCCGTCAAGGCGGTTCAGGATCAGCCGTGGGACACGAGCGTGAAATCGCTCGTGGCGTTTCCGCAGATCCTCGAGCCGATGAACGAAAAAATCGACTGGACGCAAAAACTCGGCGACGCTTTTCTCGCCCAGGAAAAAGACGTGCTGGCCGCCGTGCAGCGATTGCGCGCGCGCGCCAGGGATGCGGGCAACCTCAAGTCGAGCGAGCAGCAGCAGGTGATCGTCGAGCAGCCGCCTCAGCAAGGCGGCCCGACGATCGTGCGTATCGAGCCCACCAATCCCCAGGTCATCTACGTGCCGGCCTATAACCCGACCGTGGTGTACGGCGCGTGGAGCTATCCGGCGTATCCGCCGTATTACTGGCCGCCCTCGCCCATGTACTACCCCGGCGGCGCGCTGATGACGGGCTTCGCATGGGGCGTCGGTCTCGCGGCGGCGGGCGCGCTCTTCGGCAACTGCAACTGGGGCGGCGGCGATGTCAACATCAACGTCGACAAGGCCAGAAACGTGGATCGCAGTTTCAATCGCACCAATGTCGAAGGCGGCAAGTGGAAACACGATCCCGGCCATCGTCAGGGCGTGTCGTACCGCGACAACGCCACGCGCGAGAAGTTTTCGCGTGACGTGCCGGGCGGCGCCGGACGGCGCGACTATCGCGGCCGTGGCGACGTCGGCGGCGCCGGTGGCGCCGGTGGCGCGGGTGGCGCTGGACGGCCGGGTGGCGTCGGCGGTGCCGGTGGCGCAGGGCGGCCGGGCGGCGTCGGCGGCGCTGGCAGCGCAGGACGACCGGGTGGCGTCGACGGCGCAGGCGGTGCGGGTGGCGCGGGCCGGCCGGGTGGTCCTGGCGGCGCAGCAGGCATCGGCGGCGCCGGGCGGCCGGGAGGCGCGGGCGATGCAGGTGGCATCGGCGGCGCGGGCGGACGCGACGGTGCATTTCAGGGCGTCGGTGGCGGCGGCGCCACGCAACGCGACATCAGCCGCGGCACGTCGAGCATGCAGTCGTCCAGCTTCAATCGCGGTGGCGGCGCCAGCACGCGCAGCGGCGGCGGCGGCATGCGCGGCGGCGGTCGTGGTGGCGGCAGACGCTAGACGCCAGGGAGCCCTCCCATGAAACCAGCCATGAACGACCTGTCCAGCCTTCGCGTCCTGCCCGGCCTCCTCGCGGCGGCGTCGGTGACGGCGGCGCTCGCTCTCGTGCCGACGCAGCCGCTCGCTGCCGCGGCGCAAGCCTCGTTCGCCTCGCCCGAAGCCGCCATGAACGCATTCGGCGAGGCCGTCTCCCGCAACAACGAAACCGAATTGCAGACGTTGTTCGGCGCCGATTTCCGTCGTCTGGTGCCACCCGAAGGCGCGCAGATCCGCGCGCGCTTCCTCGAGGAATGGCAGGTCGCCCACTCGGTCCGGACCGACGACAGCCACCGCGCGCATATCGCAGTCGGCGACGACGGCTGGACCTTCCCCTGCCCCCTCGTCAAAGGCGGCCACGGCTGGCATTTCGATATGGCCGCCTGCGCGGAGGAAATGCGCATCCGGCGCATTGGCCGTAACGAACTCGCGGCGATCCAGACCCTGCTCGCGATCTACGACGCGCAGCGCGAGTACGCCTCGTCGTATCACGACGGCAACGACACCTACGTGTACGCGCGCCGTCTCGCGAGTTCGCCAGGCAAGCAGGACGGCCTCTACTGGCCGACCGCCGCGGGCGCCGAACCCAGCCCGCTCGGCGAGGAATTCGCCGCCGCCAGCGCGCGCAATGTGCGCGGCACGGGCTATTACGGCTATCGCTACAGGCTGCTCACCTCGCAGGGACCGCACGCCCCAGGCGGCGCCTACGGCTACCTCGTGCGCGGCCAGTTGTTCGGCGGCTTCGCCGTGGTGGCGTGGCCGGTCAGATACGGCGACACCGGCATCAAGACCCTCCTCGTCAGCCATGACGGCCAGGTCTACGGACGCGACCTGGGCCCCGATACCGCGACCCAAGCGGAAGCGATGACGTCGTTCGATCCGGGCCCCGGCTGGGCCAAAGAGAAAAACACGGAGCAGGATGCGGGCGACGTCACGCAGAAACAGAAGGCCGCGCCGTAGTGTCGTCGGCGATCGCACCGATCACATCCTGCGCGCCAGTCACGGCGCGGGCTGCTTCACCTGTCCGGCGGCCGGATCGCGGCCCGCGTCGCCGAGCCAGGCGTCGACCGCGCTGCCCACGGTCGGATGAAAGTGCGTATCGCCGAGCAGATCGAGCAGTTCGAAGCGCCTGAGTTTGTCGCGCACCGGGTCCTTCATCTCGGCGAAATGCAGCGCGATGCCGCGTCGATTCAGCGCTTCGATCAATTCGCGCAGCATGTCGGCGGACGTCACGTCGACGCTCGTCACGGGCTCGGCGGCCACGACGATCCGGCGCACCGGCGTCGGCGATTCGTCGACGGCCTGCATCAGCCGCTCCTGAAACAACTCCGCGTTGGCGAAGAACAGCGGCGCGTCCCAGCGAAACAGCAGCAGCCCCGGAATGCGCACCGCCTGCGGATAGCGCGCGATGTCGTGATAACCGCGCACATCTTCCACACGACCGAGCACGGCGAAATGCGGCCGCCAGCCATCCCACAGAAATTCGATGATCGCGATGACCACCGCGATGCCGATGCCCGGAATCGCGCCGAACACCGCGACGCCCGCGAAACACACCATGGACAACCAGAACTCCCATTGCTGGATCCGGTAAATGCGCTTGAGATCGGCGATTTCGAACAAGCCGATCGCGGCCGCCACGACCACCGCCGCGAGCGCGCTCGTCGGCAGATAGCGCATCAGGTTCGGCGCAACGAGCAGCAACAGCGCGACGGCCAGCGCGCCCACCACGCCCGTCAACTGCGTCTTCGCGCCGGCCGCGTCCGCGACGGGCGTGCGCGACGAACTACTGCTGATCGGAAAGCCGTGAAAAAAGCCTGCTGCCAGATTCGCGATGCCGAGCCCCACCATTTCCTGGCTCGGATCGACGCGGCTGCGATAGCGCGCGGCAAAGGTGCGCGAGAGCACGCTGGTGTCGGCGAAGGAAATCAGCGCGACCGCGCAGCCGCCGAGCACGATCTTGATCAGATCGACGCCGCTCGCCCACGGAACCGCAAAGGTCGGCAAGCCCTGTGGAATCTTGCCGAGCACCTTGACGCCACGCTCGTCGAGATGCAGCACGCTCACACAGAGCGTCGCGAGCACCACGGCGATCAGGATGCCGGGCACCTTCTCGAAGCGCTTGAGCACGAGGATGACCACGAGGCTGCCCGCGCCGACCGCGAAACTGACCCAGTTGGCCTGCCCGCCGGCGATGGCCGTGGCGAGGCTCAACAGGTCGCGCAGCGGCCCCCCTTCGTCGATGGAGATCGCGAACAGTTTGGGCAACTGGCTGATCAGCACCGCGATGGCGATGCCGTTCATGTAGCCGTAGCGAATCGGCTTCGAGAGCAGTTCGGTCACGAAGCCCAGGCGCAACAGGCCCATGAGTATGCAGAACGCGCCGGACACGATCGCCATCATGCTGGCGACCGCGATCGCGCGCTCGGGATCGCTGCCCGCGGCCGCTGCCACGACAGCCAGGATCGGCGCGGCGAGCGCGGAGTCGGGACCGAGCACGAGGATGCGGCTCGGGCCGAACACCGCATAGGCGAGCAGCGGGACGATCGTCGCGTAGAGCCCGTAGACGCCTGGCACGCCGGACGCCTCGGCGTAGGCGATGCCCACCGGCACCAGCATGGTCGTCAGCACCAGCCCCGCGGCGACGTCGCTCGGCAGCCAGCTCAAGCGGTAACGCCTGAGCGCGACGAGGCCCGGCAACCACTTTGCCCAGCCGTGCGCCGCGCTTGCGGAAAGCTCGTTGTCGAGACCTGAGGGTTGAGTGGGCATAGGCTGGATGGATCGTGCCGCGCGGCGTCGGCGTGACGTTGCGCGGAAGCCGGATCGGCGCGCAGGTTGGCGCGATGCGGCGTGCGGCCACGCTTGAACGGCATCACGGTCATGCCAAGAATAGTTCAGGTTCGAGAATCAGCACAGGATGCGAGACCGCTGTACACCGCGCTGCGCGGCACCACACGGCACTACGCGGCACTACGCGGAGCGGCGCGGCTCACTGCCGCATGCCCGCGCGGATCGCCACCGCGATCTCCGAGCTGATCGTGCCGAGTGCGCGCTCGTGCGCCGCCACGAGCGCGCCATAATCGTGGCTGTCGAGCGGCTCGCGGGCCAGGCTGCGCCCGAACACCATCGCGCCTTTCGCCGGCGGCCGCACCGCCCATTGCGCGGCAATCGTCACCGCGTCGCCCGGCACGCTGTCGATGCCGACGATGTCGACTCGCACGGACCACTGCGGCAACGCGCCCGCGCACGCATCGAACACGGACACGCGCGCCGTCGCGAGGCGCTGCGCGAGATCGTCGGCGATCACGCGCGCGATATCGGCTTTCAGCGGCTCGGCCCAGCGCGCGAACTCGTTCAGCTCGATGCGGTTGTCGGCGGTGCGCGTGACGATCTGCGGCCGGTCGACCAGATCGGGCACCGTCACCGGACTCACGACGATGCACATCGTCGCAGCCACCGGCGCCGCGTCCATGCGCGCGTCGCCGTGCATCGCGTAAAAGTCCGGCGTCGGCGAGCCGCAGCCCGCACAAGCAAGGAGCGCAATCAGTGCGCTCGCGCAGCCGGTCCGTGCGGTGGCGCGCATCACGGCTTGTCTCCGGGTTTGCCGCGCACCACCGCTTCCGGATGCCGCTCCAGATAGTCCGTGAGATTGCGCATCGATGCGGCCGTGCGGGCGAGTTCGCGCATGGCGTCGCTGGTGTTCTGCTGAAGCTGCGTGTCGGGCTGCAAGGCGGAGTTGGCCGAGTCGAGCGCCGTGCGCGCCGACGACAGCGTGCCCTGCGCTTCCGGCACCACGTCGCTGCCGAGCCGCGCGATCACCTCGTTGGTGTTTTGCAGCGTCTGCTGCGCCTGCGTGCCGATCTGCTCGAACGGAATGCCGTTGAGCTTGGCGAGCAGCCGCGTCAGCGAATCCTGCAACGACTGCAGCGTGCGCGGCACCGTGGGCAGTTCGGGCGGCGTGCGGCTCCAGTCGATCTTCGCCTTCGGCGAGTCCGGGAACATGTCGAACGCGACATACAGTTGCCCCGTGAGCGGATTGCCCGAGCGCAACTGGAAGCGGAAGCCGCTGGCGATCAGGAAATCCGCGAGCTCATGCGGCGACGACGTGAGGCGCCCGCCAGGTTCCTGGCGCGCGTTGCTCCGGTAACGCAACGTGAAGCGCTCGGGATACAGGCTGATCTCGACCGGAATGCTGAACTGCCGCTTCACGGGATCGAAACGCGTGTAGATATGCGTGACCTCGCCGACCTCGACGCCGCGGAAATCGACCGGCGCGCCCACGGTCAGGCCGCGCACCGAATCGAAGAACGTCACGATATAGGTATCGACGATACGGTCGTGCTGCTTCATCGCCTCCGCGCGCGTCGCGTAGAGATCGAACGGCGTGTTGTCGGCGACCTCGGGCAGATTGCGGTCGGTGTCCGGCGTCTCGAACGCAATGCCGCCGATCAGCAAGGAGACGAACGACTGCGTGTTGATCTGCACGCCGTCGGGACTGAGCGACACGTCGAGCCCGCTCGCATGCCAGAAGCGCGTATCGCCGCGCACGTAGCGGTCGTAGGGCGCGTTCACGAACACGTGCAGGGTCACGCCCTTGCCGTTCGGATCGAGTTCGTACGAGGCGATCTGGCCCACTTCGAGGCGGCGGAAGAACACCGGAGAGCCGACGTCGAGCGAGCCCATGTCGGCGCTCTTGAGCACGAATTCGCGGCCCGGCATATCGCTCGGAAACACCGGCGGGACTTCGAGACCCACGAAGTCGCGCCGTACCGATTTCGAATTGCCCTCGTCCATGCCTACGTACGAACCCGAGAGCAGCGTGCCGAGCCCCGAGACCGTGCCGCCGGAAATGCGCGGCCGCACGACCCAGAAGCGCGTGTTCGCGACGAGCATGCTGGTTGCGTCCTTCACGAGTTCGCCCGTGGCGATCACGCGCTTGTGGTCGGGCGAGAGCGTCACCGACTTCACGATGCCGATATCGACGTCCTTGTATTTGATCTTGGTTTTGCCGGCCTCCAGGCCGTCGCCGTTGCGAAAGCTGATCGTGACCGTCGGGCCTTCTTCGAGAATCGCCTTCGCGGCCAGCCAGCCGCCGATCAGCAGCGCGACGACCGGCACCAGCCAGACGATCTGCATGCGCCAGCGCGAGCCCGCCACCGGCTTCGCCTCGGGCAGATCGGGCAGCGTGCCGTCAGGGCCGGAGTCAGGCATGATCGCGCTCCAATGGGTCCCAGATGAGGCGCGGATCGAACGCGCTCGCGGCGAACATCGTCATGACGACGACCGCGCCGAAGGCAATCGCGGCCGGACCGGCCTTGATGGTCGCGAGCGCCTTGAACTGCACCAGCGCGACCAGCATCGTGACGACGTAAATATCGAGCATCGACCAGCGTCCCACCAGCTCGATCATCCGGTAGATGCGCGTGCGCTCCTGCGGCAGCCATCGCGACGCGCGCTGCGCCGAGGCCGCCAGATAGCCGAGGCCGAGAATCTTGATCATCGGCACGGCGATGCTCGCGATGAACACCACCACCGCCAGCGGCCACGATCCCGACACCCACAGATAGACGACGCCGCTCATGATGGTGTCCTTTTGCGTGCCGAACAGCGAACTCGTGTCCATCACCGGCAACACGTTCGCCGGTATGTAAAGCACGATCGATGCGATCAGGAACGCCCACGTGCGCGACAGGCTGCCGGCCTTGCGCAGATGCAGCGGCGTCGCGCAGCGCGGGCACGCGAGCGCGCCGCCGCTCGCGGGCAGCCGCACGATCAGCTCGCAGCACGGACACAGCGCGAGGCCGCAGGCCGCGCCGGTAAGGCCGCGATCCGGCCTCGGCCGCGCCGCGCGCGCAGCGCCGGACCACGTCCCGAACCCCGGCGTGGGCGCAATGCGATGCCAGAGCGCGGGCACGTCGAGCGCCGCGCCCGTGCCCGCCAGCACCACCATCAGCGCGCCGAACGACCAGAGCGCGACGCCCGTCACCACCGTCGCGATATGCGAGAGCTTGACGAGTGCGATCAGCAACCCGAGGATCAGCACCTCGGTCATGCCCCAGGTGCGCGCGACACCCATCACGCGAAACACCAGATTGGCCTCGCGCGGCTTGCGGCCGAATTCGAGCGGCACGAGCAGCCACAACAAGGTGACGATCTGCGTGGCCGGCATCAGGATCGTCGTGATGAAGACGAGGCCCGCGATGGGCCACATGCCATCGAGATACAGCACCTCGACCGCGCCCCACAACGTCGCCCGTATGAGGTTGCCGTTGACGGCCAGGCCCACGATCGGAAACAGATTCGAGATCACGAACAGCACGAGCGCACCCGAGGCGAGCGCCAGCGAACGCCGGCTGCTGTCGGTGTGATCGCGTTCGAGTTCCGCGCCGCAACGGCGGCAACGCAACACCCCGCGATGCGGACACGACGCGCGCCGCTGCAGCAGATCGCATTCGTGGCACAGGAGCAGACCGGCGTGCTTCATGGCGTCGGCTCCCCTGCGCTCGCGCGCGGCGCAAGCGGGCCGCACGGCGCATGACGGTGGAAAAAATCAGCCTGGCGTTTCATGGCGGCTACTCGCTCACGCGTCGCGATCCCGGTCGAGCACGGAGCGCACCGCGTCGATCAGATCGAGTTCGTCGAACGGCTTGCACAGATACGCGAGCGCGCCGCCCGCGTGCGCCTGAGCGCGCACGTTCGGCTCGTCGTGCGCGGTGATGACGATGACCGGCAAACCCGTGCCCGCCAGACGCTGCTGCACGTCGATGCCGCTCATTCCCGGCATCTGGAAGTCGAGAATCACGCAGGCGGGCCGATAGGGATCCGCGGCGTGCAACGCGTCGAGAAACGCTTCACCGCTCGCGAACGCCACCGCGTCGATGTTCGCGGACTTCAGCAGCCGCCGGATCGCCCGCCCAACGGACTCTTCGTCGTCGACGATCGCCACGGATTGACTGGAAGCGCTCATTTGGTCCACCCGACCGCAAAACCGGTTCTGGCATGGGTCGCTCCCGAGCCATCACCGCCTGACGAACGGCGGCCGCAGCCAGGTCGGTGCCGCCCATGTGCGGGCCGCGCACGCGGGCACGGCGCACTCACTATTTCGCGTTCGCGGGCTGAACGGAGATGGCCAGCGCCTCCGTGTAGACCGCCTCGACCTGATCGCCCACCTTGACGTTCGCCAATTCTTTGGGATCCTCAACTTTCAGGTCGACCGTGTCGCCCTCGGGTCCCTTGAGCGTCACCATTCTGGTTTTGTGGTTCACCGCGACGACGTCGGCGACCACGCGCACCTGCCTGCCGATGGTGCCGCCAGGTTTCGCGCCCTTGGGCGCCCGTTCGAGCGACGGCGTTTCCTCGACCGAGGTCGCGCCGCCTCCGCCCTTCTTCAGACTCACCGTCAGGCCTTCGCGATAGGTCATGGTGACCTTGTCGCCGATCCGGAGCTGATCGAAGTTGCGCGCTTCCTCGCCGACCTGTACTTCGAAGGTCTTGCCGTCTTCGCGCTTGAGCCGCACGGTCCGCGTCGCGGGATCGACGCTCAGCACCTCGGCCGTCACCGTGCGACTGGCCGCGACGGCCGCCCTGCCGGGCGTTTTCACCACGCCGGCGTCGGTTTGTGCCTGCGCACTGCCAAGCTGGGCGAGCCCGATCACCATCACGGCTGCCAGCAGTTTGAGCTTCGGCATGAATGCCTCCGTCTGGAGTGAGAACGTCGCGAGCCGTGCCGCCGCCCGCGCCACGCGATGGCGGGCCCGGCCGTCTCGTTCGAGACGCGCCGCGACGTCGAACGTGCAGCCTGCTGCCGCTACAGATTGAGCTTCGTGACCTTGGTGCCCGACAGCGAGGCGTCCGCCATCAGCCCCGTGTTGGTCATCACGATCGCGGACACGGGCGCAGACGCAGTGCGCGTATCGAGCTTGCCGTTCGCGCCCACCTTGATGAGCGAGACCTGCACGTCGCCGCCGACCGACCAGCCCGACGAACGGCGGAAGTTGTCGAGCGCATCCTGCGTCATGAACAGGAAAATGATCGCCGTCGATTGCGCGCCCGCCTGGAAGCCGAACGACCCTGCCGCCGAGCTGTAATAGCCGACGGTCGCGCCGCCCACGCGCAACGAGCCCTCTCCGTATGCCGCGCCCGCGATGAACGCGGCCTTGACGATGGACGGGAACACGAGCACGCCGCGCGCCTTGGACACCAGTTCCTGAGAGCCGCCGACCATCGCATAGAGCCGCGACAGGGTGCCGTCCACTTCGGCGTCGATCTTCTGGCGCTTCGAGGCGTCGGTTTCCTCGCTCTTGCCGCTGCCGGTCGTCACACTGCAACCCGATACGGCCGCGCCCACGGCGGCGGCCATCACAGCGACCTTAAGCACAAAACTCCTTCGCTTCATTATCGTCCTCCGGCAGCCGTCAAAAGCCATGCGTCACGTGATGACATTATGTCGACTGCGATCGCAAGCACCTATCGGGCTTTGGTCCTATAACGCCCAGAACGCCGCGAGAGAAATCGATACAGCAGAACGCGGCACACTCCTGCCCGCGCGCGCGGATCGCGCGGCGGCTACGACTCTCCTTTGTCCTGCTCTCGCATGCGCCGGCGCGCTTCACTTGATCGTGTAGCCGCGACCCTCCATGCAGGCGGCGTAGGCGCGATTGAACGCATCCATCGCGCCCTGCGATTGCGCCTGCGCATTGGCCTGCGCATCACGCCGGTTCTGGCGCGCCCGCGCGCCGCCCACCATCGTGCCGCCGACCGCGCCGATCGCTGCGCCCTTGCCCGCATCGCCCGCAATCGCGCCGATCACCGCGCCGCCCGCCGCGCCGCGCGCAGCACCGCCAACGCGCTCGCCGCCGCCGACAGCCGGACCGGATGGCGGCGGCGCCGACGTCACCCTGGTGGGATCGACGCCCGTATTGCTTTTCGCCCAGCTGTAGCACGCGCCTTCGTCCTTTTGCTGCTGTTGCGCGCTCTGCCCCTTCGCGGGATAGGCGATCGGGCCCGCACTCGCCAGGCTCGCCGGCAACACACCCGCAGCGATCAGCACCTGAAGGCGACGCTTGATTGACATGCTCACGGTTCCTCCTTGGCGCTACGCCAGGTAGAACGAATCGTTCGCGCACGGAAGACGCACGCGCTGGCGGTGACGGGCGCAGGGATGCGCCGTGGGCGCCGGCCCGGCCGTCGTGCACGCCGTGCGATCCTTTCATCCACCGCACGCCTGATGTTCAGAATGTGTCTGCGGACGGTCCGGAGCAATCGGACCAAAGTCCTACTTCAGTCCTCGGTCATCGCCTCGATACGGCCCTCGCGGATCGCGTGAATGAACGCGCGATAATCTCGCCGGTTCTGCGCGCTGTATTCGGTTGCGAATTCGGTGACGGCGTCGTCGAAAACCCCGCTCGAACCCATGTACCCGGCAATCATCGCGGCGTCGCCC
Source organism: Paraburkholderia sp. SIMBA_027 (assembly GCF_046535315.1). Taxonomy (NCBI): domain Bacteria; kingdom Pseudomonadati; phylum Pseudomonadota; class Betaproteobacteria; order Burkholderiales; family Burkholderiaceae; genus Paraburkholderia; species Paraburkholderia sp. SIMBA_027. Next base: position 125,804 of record NZ_JAWRWY010000012.1, on the reverse strand, counting down.
GAACGCGCATGGGCCCGCGCAAGCGCATGCGCGCACATGCGGCCGTATTGACGCAGCATGCCCGCGTCGAGCGCCTCCATCACGACCGACATTTTCATGTCGCGCAGTTGCCGGATATAGAAGTCGCGCCCGTTCTTGCCGCGGCTCCAGCCGAGAAACACATCGCTTGCGGACTGCATGATGCGCTGGCCCGCAATCACGCGCTGGCCGTGGTTCGGATGCACGCTCTTTCCCGCATACGGCTCCAGAACCGACGCCCTTGCCTCCTTGACCTGCAGGAACAGCGGGTCGTTGTCGGAAGCGAGCAGCAGGCCCACGCTACACATCGTGCCGACACTGCCGAGGCCCACGACCTTGGCCGCGAGATCGACCAGATGAAACCGGTCGAATAGCGTGCGCACATGCTCGGCCAGAGACTCGCGGTAGGAGGCGATCGCCTCCGCATAGCCGGACTCGAGGCCCGGCGCCAGCTCGGAATCGGGATGAAAAATAAGCGGAGGCTCGTCCTTGATACGCGGCCGTCCGCCCTCCTCGGTCACGAGCTTCGGATAGAGAAAATCGGGCGCGGTCTTCTGGCGCTCCGCTTCGATACGCTGCGCAATGCGCTTGCGCGCGGTCTCGATGACATCGGGGTCACCTTGCCTGTCCTGATACTTCTGCAGATCGATGCGGTCGTACCAGACGTCCAGCACGCGCATATAGGCGTAGTCGTGCATACGCTCGCGGTATTGGCGCACGAGATCGGTCGTGAGACGCACGGTATCGCTATACGGCAGTTCGAGATGCTGGGCTGCAATCACGACGCTCGCGGCGAGCCGCTTCAGGTCCCATTCGAAGGGCGCAGGCAGCGTTTCGTCGAGATCGTTGACGTCGAAGATCACATGACGCTCAGGCGTCGCAAAGCCGCCGAAGTTCATCAGATGCGCGTCGCCGCATGCCTGCACGCGCAGCCCGCTGGTGGGCGTCGTGGCAAGATCCGCCGCCATGATGGCGGCCCCGCCTCGATAGAAGGCAAACGGCGAGACCGACATCCGGCCAAAGCGGATGGGGATCAGTCGTGGCAAGCGGCCCGTGTTGGACTCCTCGAGCAACTCGATCACATCGCGGCGCTGCTCTGGAAGCTTCCATCCCGAGTGGGACGACCGCGATACCTGATCGCGAATGAGCCGACCTTGCGCCGCGCGCTCGTCCGGCGTGCTGTAGGGTACCGAAGCGGCCTTTGCATTGTGCGCGTGCTTGCGTGAAACAGCTTTGTCCATGACGTCTGCTCCTTTCCGGTTTCAGACTGATGCGCTCATGCTTTCGCCGTGCGCCGGAAGCTCGACATGAAAAGTCATGCCGCGATCGGCGTTGCGCTCGGCCCAGAGCTGGCCGCCGTGCGACATGACGATGATGCGGCTGATCGAGAGACCGATTCCCAGCCCCTCCGGCTTCGATGTCACAAACGGCTTGAACAGCGTGACGAACTGGCCGGCGTCGACACCACACCCTCCATCGCGAATGGCAATGCACACCCTGTCGCGCCGGGCCGTGGCCGTCACGACGATGCTGATGCGGCGATCTTCGGTAGCGCTGTCGTGCACGGCGTCCAGCGCATTCAGCAGCAGATTCACGAGAACCTGCTGCAACTGCACAGCGTCCCCACGCACCGGCGGCAAGTGATCCTCGATACGCGTGACAATCGCCGCGCGAAACACCTGAGTCTCGCGGCGCAGCACGCGCATCACGTCGTGCACGAGGCTGCCGACATCGATCACACTGGCTTCGGGCGGCTCGCATCGTGCCGATTGCCGCATCTTGCGGATGATCGCGTGCGCGCGTGTGCTGTCGGCGACGACTTCGGCGAGCAGGTCCTGCAGATCGCCGACCGCGGGCGGGGTCTGCGCGAGAAAGCGTTGTGCGGCCTGCGCGTTGCTGAGAATCGCCGTGAGCGGCTGACAGACCTCATGGGCAAGCGCAGCAGCCATGTCGCCGACCTCGGATGCCCTCTGCCGCCGCACGCGCCGCAATTCGCTCTCCGCGTCTGCCGGCGCAACGTCCGCTACGTCCGCTACGTCCGCAACGTCGATGAGCCGCGTTTCGCCCTCGCCGCCGCGTCCCTGGGCTGCGCCGGCCAGCAGCGGTGTAAATGCCCCGGTAAAACGCATGCGATGCGCCGTCACGCCCCTGATCCACGAGAAAGCGCGGGTCAAGGCCTGCGTTGCCATGAAGCGGTCGAGATGGAGCTTGCCGTCACCCTCGTTTTCCTTGATCACCGTTCCCTCCTGGGCTTCAGTTGGCCTGCCCTTGCCACGTTATCGCTGCATTGAAAGTAGCGAAGAAGCATTCATAGCGATTGACCTGGATCACACCCTCCCTGTCGCGTGATTTCTATCTGCGTTTCATGAATCGGCGCTGAATAGTCAGACCGTCTGTGCCGAAGCATTGGTTACGCGGCACCGCCCGACACCGAGGTCATCCCACCTCAGGCCAGCTCGTATTCGCGCATCATTTCGGCGATCACGGCCTTCAAAGGCGCCACGCAGTCCCGCGCGACGCCCTGGACGTCGTCGACGACCCAATTACAACCGCCGTTCTTCGCCGGATCGACCGCGCGCGGAATCGAAATAGTGCATTCGCGATAGCTGTCGCCAAGATCCGCGTTCTCCTGAACCCGGCGCAGAATTTCTGCCCGAATCTTTTCAGCACTACGTACGTTCTTGATCATCTCTGCCTCCATCGATCCATCATCCCGCCTACTACATCTCAGCGATCTCGAAACAATCATTTGGCGAAGCGGCGGCGAAGTGATTGATGCACGTCAATCGTTCCGGCGCACTATGGCAGTCGAATGGCATCAATCGTCGATACACCGGCTCTCCTGCCTCTCTGCGTCAGCGGAACCATCAATCACAGAGCACGCAAGGTTGCGCGGGTCGTGGCCGCCATCGAACACGTTGCAGACTTCGCCAAGGGGGCGATCAAATGATGCTCATCGCCGCATTCTTCGCGCTCGTCTTTGTCTACAGCCTCGTGTCCCGAAGGCTTGAGCGGACCGTTATCACCGCGCCCATCCTGTTCACGCTGCTCGGCGTGCTGATGTCGTTTTCGCACGAAGCGCTGACCGAACTCGCGATGGACCGTAAGGACCTGCTGGTGATCGCCGAACTGGGCCTCGTCATGACACTGTTCACGGATGCGGCCCGCGTGCGCCCGCGCATGCTCAAGGGCGACACCAATTTGCCCGTACGCCTGCTGACCGTGGGCATGCTGCTCACCATCGTGCTCGGCATGCTCGGCGCGGTGGTCGTCGTGCGATCGCTCACGTGGTGGGAAGCGGGCATTCTCGCCGCGATCCTGGCCCCGACCGACGCCGGTCTTGGGCAGGCGATCGTCAGCAGCCCGCGCGTGCCGCGGCGCATTCGCCAGGCGCTGAATGTCGAGGCGGGGCTGAACGACGGACTGTCGGTTCCGTTTCTGATGTTTTTCATCGCGTTGGCGCAGGCTCGCGAGACTGGCGCGGGCGGCTCGGTACTGGCCCGGTTCCTGATGGAACAGCTCGGCTACGGCACGCTAATCGGTGTTGGCATCGGGCTGATCGGCGGCTGGCTGCTCGGGCTCGCGCAACGCAAGGCGTGGATGGCCGTACCGCTCACGCAGCTCGGCGTCGTCGCCCTTCCCATAGCCTGCGTGCTCGCTTCCGAGGCGAGCGGCGCGAGCATGTTCATCGCGGCCTTCGTTGCCGGCCTCGCGACTCAGGCGGGTTTCAGCGAAGTCGGCAAGCACAGCGTCGAATTCACGGAAGATTGGGGGCAACTGTTGAATTACTTTGTCTTCTTCCTGTTCGGATTACTCATCACGCTTGTCTGGAAACAGTTCGATTTCGCGATCGTCGCGTATGCGCTGCTGAGTCTCACGCTGATCCGCATGATCCCCGTCGCGCTCGCACTGCGGGGCACGCACCTGAGCAAGCCCACCGTGCTTTTCATGGCCTGGTTCGGGCCGAAGGGGCTGGCGTCGATCGTGCTCGGCCTTGTCTATCTCGAAGGCGAAACGAACCTGCCCGGAGAGACGACGATCAAGCTGATCGTCATGGCGACGGTGCTCTTGAGTATCCTGGCTCACGGTATTTCCGCGCTGCCGGCCATCAACCGCTATACGCGAGCCATTGCGGCCCTCGGCGACGATGCGCCCGAACATGAGACCGTCGAGATGGACCGGGCAAGCGCCGGCACAAATTCGGCGTAAGGCGTCTGCGGGTTGCCGAGCATGAGTTGTTTTAATAGTCGTATCTGTCTGGCAATGAGTAGACGAAAGCGTGCGAGCGCGCTGAACGAGAATGGCAGAAACGGGCAGACCCGGTTATCGGCGAAAGTCATTGACACACAGGACTATTGCGCCCGCGTCCACGCCGTAGGCGAGCATCTCGCGCTTCACGTCCAGCCATCAACTCGCGGCCGTCTGTCGAGCTACGCGCCGGTCCGGCAGTGAGCCGCCGCTTCACGCCTGGCCGGACGCGTAAGCATTGACTGCCGTTGCGAAGCTGCGGATCGCTTGCCCGAGGTCGTCGTTGGCGGCAACGGCCGGTTGCGCCGCCGATAACGGCCAGGTGGTGCGGGACGCCAGCGCCTGGAGCAACTGAGCCGTCATCGCCTCGTATCCGTCTGCTCTTTGCCGATCCGATGCGCTCGGCTCGCCTTCCCGCAGCACCTCGAGCACGGCGGCTGCGCCACAGACCGAACGCAGCGCCACGATCACCTCCCGCAGACGTTCGAGCGATGCGGATCGCCAACGGCCCTCCAGCAGCATACGTTCTCGCGCCGCTTCCAGCCGGGTGCTCGCAAGCCCCGCCTCGCGCTGCAATCGATCGAGCGTGGCTGCCGAACCGCTGCGTTGGCGCAGCGCTTCCGACGCAAACTTCATATTGGCCGAAATCGCCGCCGAAGTCGCCGCCGCCAGCGCGTCGCTCCCGCGCTCGGGCCACAAGAGAAAGCTGGCCGCCACGCCGACCACTGCGCCAATGACTTCATTGACAAAGCGAGCCGCAATCAAACCACCCGCCGGGTGAATGAAATCCGAAATCAGCATGAACATCGGGCAGAGAAAAACCACAAATAATCCATAGCTCACGAGTCTCGACGCAATGGCCGCGGCGGCCAGCGGCAAGATGGCGAAGACCATGGCGCCCGGCCCCGCCAGCGTTGCGAGCAGTCCGGCGGCGATCACGCCTCCGATGAGACTGCCACTCGCTCTCTCAAGCACGCGTAACCATGTATTCGCGGAAATCGGCTGTGTCACGATGATTGCCGCGAGCGCTCCCCAATAGGCGAGCGCGACGTTCAACCGCGTCCCGATTACGAAGGCGAGCACGGTAGCCACCGCCACCCTCAACGCATGGCGCCAGACCAGCGGAGCGATGCCGCGGCTGCCTTGCCCCGCAGCGGCAGCGGCTGCGGCTGCGGCCTCCACGGGCGCAGTCGCGCCATCGGCGAGGCGCACAATGGCGCTCATGGCGAAAGTCAGCGCGCGTGCCTCGCCGTCTTCCTGACCGGCACACTGGTGCAAAAGCGCTTTCGACTGCGCGACCACCGCCTCCGGCAAGGGGCGATCCAGCAGGGCATGCGCGCCCAGCGTCGCCAATAGCTGCTGCAATCCTTGCAACAACGACCGGGATCGCGCGCCCATCGGCACTTCGGACATCCGTCGAGCGTGGCCGAACGCAATCAACGCGGAAAAGATTCTGCCGGCCGCATCGATAAACGCCCCGAGCCGCGATCCGTTGCACGTGTCGAGCGCGGCCAACGCCCTGCCTCGCTCGATCGACATACGTACGCCGCGGCGATGCACCGTGTCGAATCCCTCCCAACCGGCGATTTCCGTTCCGGGAAGCGAGTTGCGCTCCTGCAGGAAACCGGCCATGACTTCCAGTCTTCCGAAGATCGTCGCGAGCGTGAGATTGCCGGATTGCCGGAATGGGATGGGCCAGAGGAAGACGCAGAACAGCATGGTCCAGAGGGAGCCGATCAGGAAGTATCCGCCCAGTTCGAGCGCGCCGGGCCAAGGCCGGGCAAGCGCGATGCCGATCACGACGGCAAGTGACGCAATCAGACCGGCCTGCGTGGGCATCGGCCCAAGCGAGGCGTTATAGGAGCGCGTCAGCCCGCACAGAAAGACCAGCGCGAACAACGTGGCGAGGCTCGCCGGATAACCCCAACTCGCCAGGTACGCAGCGAGCGGCAGGACAACCACGCCGAGAACCGTGAACGTGCCCATGGTTTTGAGGCGATCGGACTTCTCGCCCTGCGGATCGCACAGGCAGTTCCAGAACGCCGCCACCGCGCCGAGCGCAACCTCGGGACGCGCCAGCAGCAACGCGGCGATCAGCATCGGCGCCATCGCCACGGCGGCACGCACGCCTTCGGCCAGGCCGACTCGCTCGGGCGTGACCGCAAAAACATGACCTTCCGCTCTGAAGGTCCGTCGACTGACCGTCGACACAAGTCTGGCAAGGTTGTCCATAGTCCGTTTTCTGACACATTCTTCAGATGGATGCCTCGCCGGTCCCTGATGTCCGGAGCATTGCAAGGCACGGCCGGAAGGGATGGAGCGCCTCGGCGCGCTCAACCGGGTCGTTTGTCGAGACCGAGCTTCTCCATCGCTTCATGGGCGTCGATCACCATCGTCGCCACTTCGCCAATAGTCGCACGCAGGCGCGTTGCCCGCGAACGAATATGCTCATACGCTTCGTTTTCGCTCAGCCGGTGCACATCGATCAGAATCCGCATGGCGCGTTCGATATGGCGACGTGCCTTGATGGCGTCCTCGAGTTTGCCGATCTTGCTTTGCAGCCGCTGCTGGTAGCCCGAAGCCGCGCGCGCGAGCACAAGCGTGCTCAGAATGCCGGTCGAGCGATAAGGCTTGGTGATGACGCCGTGCGCCTGCGTATCGAGCAGCATCTTCAGCGCGGTCGGGTTTTCGTAATCGGAAAGCGCGATCAGCGTTGCCTGCGTGTCGGCGGCGCACCAGTTGCCCGTCCGGCGCGCGTCGGCGCCGACCAGGAAGAACACTACATCGGCGTCGGCCGGCAGTGGCGACGGAAACGGCCAGACCACGGTGACGAGACAACCGATGCGGCGCAACTGCTCGTCGAGCACGTTGCGGTCGTCGCCAGGCGGATGAATGACGAGCACGCGCAGCGTGCGCAAATCGTCGAACAGGCGGCGCGCCCACGTCGTCATGGTCGCTCTCCGTCCAGCCAGAACTCGCCGAAGCCGTAGGAGATCAGGTACGGGTCGGGTTTGATCGGCGCGCGCCCTTCCCAGACGATGTCGAACGCACCGTCAGGCCGGCACACCGCGATGCGCGGCGTCAGGATCGCATGATTGTTTTCGCGGTCGATCCGCAGCGCGCCTTCGGGCGAATCGAATTCGACTTCGTGCACGGCCTCCACGAGCTTCGCGGTGTCGAGCGACTTCGTACGCGCCAGCGCGAGCGCGAACAGATGCACCTGGTTGTACGCCATCTCCGACCACATGCTGGCAGGCTGGTCGCCGAAACGTGCGCGCCACGACGCCAGAAAGCGCCGGTTGCCGTCGAGTTCGAGCGTGTTCAGATAACTGGCCGCGACAATATGGTGGCCGCACAGCTCGGGCCCGATCATCTGCGTTTCGCCCTCGGTCATCGTCAGGCTCGCGATCGGAATGCGCGCGGGGTCGATGCCATGCTCGCGGTAAAGCTGATAGAACTTGCGCGCGCCGCGCCCGATCAGCGTCGAAAACACCACATCGGGCTGCGCCGTGCGAATCTGCCGTACGACTTCGTCGAGCGCGGCCGGTTCGGCGTCGCTCGGCAAATAGATTTCATCGACGATTTCGCCGCCGTGCTGCTCGACCATGTCGCGCATGATGCGGTTCGACTCGCGCGGATAGATGTAATCGGCGCCAACCAGAAAGAAGCGCCGGCCATGATTGCGAAGCAGATACGCGGCGAGCTGCATACTGTTCTGGTTAGGCACCGCGCCGGTGTAGATGACGTTCGGCGAATACTCGAAACCTTCGTAGATCGAGCAGTACCAGAGCAGCGCGTTGTAGCGTTCGATGAGCGGCAGCACCGCCTTGCGGCTCGACGAAGTCGACCCGCCGAAGATGACCGTCACGTCGTCGTCCTGGAGCAGCCGCGAAGCGAGACGATGATACTCGTCGGGATCGCTGCGCGGGTCGTAGACGACCGGATCGAGCAAGCGCCCGTCCACGCCGCCTGCCGCATTGATTTCCTCGATCGCGAGCACGGTGCCGAAAAAGTGCTCCGATTCGGTCGCCGACGTCACGCCCGTGCGCGAGTACAGCACGCCGACGCGCCAGCCGGCCTCCGTGACCGGCTGCCCCGGCGACTGCTGTGAACTGGACTGCATGACGCTTCTCTCCCGATTAGAGGCGGCCGGGCGCAACACCGCCCCGCCACATCAGAACACACCAAAACCTGCCTGAACATGCCTAGACGCGCAAATGCGCGAAGATCGCGGGGGCGGCGCGCTGCGCCTTTGCGTCCCCTTCCTCGATGATCGCCCCTTGCTTGAGCACGGCGTAGCGGTCGGCCACGGCCAGCGCGAACGGCACGTTCTGCTCGATCAGCAACAGCGTCGTGCCGCGCCGCTCGCGCTCCCAGTGCAGCGCCTGCGCGAGCCGGTCGATGACGGAAGGCTGAAGCCCTTCGGTGATTTCATCGAGCAGGATCATCGACGGCGCCATCATCAGCGCACGCGCGACCAGCAGCATTTTCTGCTCGCCGCCGGACAGCGTGCCCGCAACCTGCCGCAAGCGGTCCTTGAACACCGGAAACACGGGCTCGATCTGCGCGAAGCGCTCGTCGAACGTCGACGCCTGTTCGAGCCCGAGCCGCAGATTGTCGCGAATGCTCAGGTCATGAAACAGCGCGTGCTCCTGCGGCGCGTAAGCGACGCCCGCACGCGCGATCCGATGCGGCGCGAGCCGCGTCACGTCCGCGCCGCGCACGTGAATCGTGCCGCTGCGCGTGGGCAGATAGCCCATGATCGTCTTGAGCAGCGTGGTCTTGCCCATCCCGTTCTTGCCGAGCAGCGCGAGCGCTTCGCCCGCCGCGATGCGCAGCGACAGCTTGCGCAGCACGATGGAATTCCGGTAGCCGCTGGTAATCTCCCGAACGTCCAGCGCCATATCACTCATGCCGCTCATGCCGCCTCCTGCGCGCTGCCCGCGTAGATAGTCTTGACGAGATCCGAGTTCACCACTTCGTCGAAACTTCCCTGCATCACCATCTTGCCCTGATGCAGCACGACAATACGCGTGGCCACCTCGGCCACGAAATCGAGGTCATGCTCGACGAGCAGGCAGCAGAGCCCGTATCGATGGGCCAGCGCCGCCAGCACGCCGCCTATCTGGGTGCGCTCCACTTTCGTCAGACCTGCCGTGGGTTCGTCGAGCAGCACGATGCGCGGCTCCAGCGCGAGCACCATCGCCAGTTCGAGCGCCTGCTGTTCGCCGTGTGAAAGGTCCTTCGCGACGGCGTCGAGCTTGCGTTCCAGTTGCGTCGCGCGCATGACGTCGAGCGCATACGGCGGCAGCGCGAGCGTCGGCGAACGACGCACGAACGACGGACGCTCGACGAGCGTGCGCGCCACGCGCAGACACTCGGCAACGGTCAACGTTTCGAACACATTGGCATTCTGGAACTTGCGCCCGAGCCCAAGCTTCACGCAGCCTTCGGGCGCCAGCGTGCCGATGTCGCTGCCGCACAGCGCCACGCTGCCCGCGGAGCGTTCCGCCCCGTCGCTCATGCAACGCATCAGCGTAGTCTTGCCCGCGCCGTTCGGGCCGATCAGACCGACCAGTTCGCCGCCGTCGGCGACCAGGTCGATGCCCTGCAGCACTTTCAGCGAGCCGAAGTGACGTGCCACGCCGCGCATCTGCAGCGCGGGTTCGCCCGCTTGCGGCGCGTGAGCGTCGCGCGGTGCGCGTTCGGTCAGCGCGGGTGCGCGGGCGCCGACCGCCGTGAATCGGCGCAACGGCTTGACGAGCAGCGGCACGAGACCTTGCGGCAAGAGCACGATCACGAGGACGAACGCCGCGCCCAGAATCAACTGCCAGGCGAACGGCATGCTGCTGCTCAAATAAGCGCTGGCGACGTTGATGAGCAGCGCGCCGATCACCGGCCCCCACAGCGTGCCGCGGCCGCCCAGCGCGACCCAGATGATGAATTGCGTGCCCAGCACGAAGCCCGACAGTTCGGGCGCAACCACCCCGCTGAACGCGCCGTATCCCAACCCGGCGAGCCCCGCGATCGCCGCCGTCACCGCCAGCAGCGCGATCTTGATGCGCGACGTGTTGATGCCGAGGTAGGCGCAACGCGATTCGTTATCGCGGATCGCGGCAAGCAGACGGCCGCCGTCGCTGCGCACGAAGCACCACGCGGCGGCGACCACCGCCAGCAGCGCCCCGCCCGCGATGCCATACCACGCGCCCAGCGAGAGGTCGAAGGTCTCGAAGCCGGTAAGACCGGAACTCGAACCGGTCCACGTGCCGCCCGAGAGCAGCAACTGGCTCAGCACGATCGGCAGCACGAGCGACATCACCGTGGCGAAGAACGGCGACGCACCCCGATAAAAGGACAGCCATCCGACCACGGCCGCGACGGCGACCGGCACGGCAATCGCCAAAACTGCGGCGAGCAGCGCGTGCAGCGGCGAAAATCCCGCATGCGTGAATACCAGCCCGGCCGCATAGGCGCCGAGCCCGAAGAATGCCGACTGCCCGAACGTCAGATAGCCGGTGTAGCCCCACAACAGATCGACGGTGACGGCGACGGCTGCGAAGAAAAAGGCCTGAATCAGGATGTTGAGCAAATACGAGCCGAACAGGAATGGTCCGACGGCCAGCAGTACCAGCGCGCCGCCGAACACGATCGTGAGATCGCGCCATGACCGGCGGCGATGCGTCTGCGCCTCCTCGCTTGCGTGCGCATCGGCTTCGCGGTGATCACTGGACAACGAGGCGTCGAACTTAGCCATGGGCGAATCCTCGCGGACGGATACGCAGCGTCAGCGCCGCCAGCACCGCAATGGTCAGCCCGCCGAGCACCGGGCTCACGAACGTGCTGACGAGCACCTGGCAGGCCCCGAACACGATGCAGGTCACGAGCAGGCTGACCATCGAGTGGCCCGACACCATCACCAGCATGAAGGCGCTGACGATCCACGCCACGCCCATGTCCGGATCCACGCTCGACAGCGGCGTGATCAGCGCACCGGCGAGCGCGCCGAGCGCCGCGCCCAGGCTGAACGTAATGAAACGGATGCGCCCCGAGTGAATGCCGAGCCCACGCGCGAGATCTTCATTCATGATCACCGCGCGCGTCTTCACGCCGAAACGCGTGCCCGAGAGCAGCAGCGTCAGCGCCGCGCAAAGCGCGAGCGCAACCGGTATCAGCAGCAGCCGGTACGCCGAATACTCCGTGCCCGCGATCGAGATTGCGCCATTGAGCGAGGTCGGCACGAACTTCACTTCGCGGCCGAACGCCATCACGATAATCTGGCCAATGACGATGCCGAGCCCCCATGTCGCCAGAATCGCGTCAAGCGGACGTTTGTAAAGCGGCCGTACGATGATCCACTCGACGACCATGCCGACCGCCGTGCCCACGACAATCGCGAGCGGCAAGCCGAACCACGGATCGAGCTTCAGTTGCGTGACCACGAAACTCGCGTAGCCGCCGAGCGTCAGCAGCGCGCCGTGGGCGAAATTCACGATTTTCATGACGCCGAAAATCACCATCAAACCCGCCGTCACGATGAACAGCATCGCTGCCGTCGTGCCGATGTCCAATGCCAAAGCCATGTCGCCTCCTGCTCGTGCGGCGCGCGCATCCACACGGAATGCGCGCGCCCGATACCGCGCCTGCGGTTACTTGAGATTCGGGCACTGCATGCCCGGGTCCACATCCTTGAACGTCTGCAACACCTTCACCGAGCCGTCGGGCTGAATCTGCCCGAGCCGCATCGCGAGCGGCACGTGGCGGCTGCGGTTCATCTGCACCGTGCCGCGCGGCCCGTCGAACGACACCTCGCCGAGCGCCTTGACGACTTTCGCGGGATCCGTCGAGCCGGCCTTTTCAACCGCCGCCTTGTAGAGAAAAAACGCCTCGTATTGCGGCTCCGACAACTCGTTCGGCGTCTTCGCATCCGCGCCGAACTTGCTGTCGAGCGCGGCCTTGAACTTCCTGTTCTGCGGCGTATCGATGCTGGTGAGATAGGACGCCGCCAGATAGACGCCGCTCGCGACATCGCCCATGCCTTTGGCCGTGCCCTCGTCGATCGCGAGGTTGCCGTACGGCAGCGTGAGGCCCGCGCTCTTCAACTGCTTGGCGAGCGCCACGTTCGGCGCGCCGCCGGCCGTCGCGCTGATCAACGCATCGGGCTTCGCCGCGCGGATCTTCGAGAGCACCGGCGTCCAGTCCGTGCCGTCGATCGGCAGATATTCCTCGCCGATCACCTTGCCGCCGTGCTGCTCGATGTACTGCTTCGTGAAGTCGAGCATGCCGCGCCCGAACGCATAATCGTTGCCGACAAGATAGAACGTCTTCGCGCCCTTCGTCTTGCTGAAGTAATCGACGATCGGCGCGACGACCTGCTCGGGCACCCAGCCGTTCACATACATCCACGGGCTGCACGAGCGGCCCTCGTAGAACGAGGTGTAGATGAACGGCTTCTTGCCGCGCGCGACGATGGGCAGCGCGGCGTTACGTGCGGCGCTCGTTTCCATCGAGATGATCGCGTCCACGTTTTTCTGGAACACCAGCGTGTCGTAGGCCTTCTGCGCGCCGACCGCGCCGGACGCATCATCGGCGATTTCGAGTTCCACCGGCCGACCCAGAATGCCGCCGGCCGCGTTGATCTCGGCGACCGCGAGTTGCGACGACTGAACGACAGCCGGCGCGACCACGCTGTTGGCGCCCGACAGGCCGACCGCGACGCCGATCTTGATCGGCTCGGCCGCCGCCGCGCCCAGCCAGGCGCCGAAAGCCGCCGCCGCGACGGCGGCAGCGATGATGCGTTTGAACGACGTCATGATGCTTCCTCGTAGTTGTGGTGATGCGTGGAGGGTTCGTGATGCGGTTTTGCCGGTACGGCTTGTCGTTGGCGGCCTCGCCTGTCAAGCAGGGCCGCGCGCGGTCTTCGTGCCGAGCATCGCGTCGTACAGATCGACGCGCCGGTCGAGCAGGACGTGATTGCGCGGATTCAGCGTGCGTCCCGCGCGTGTGCGGGCGACGTCGATCGTGCCGTAGAGGATTTCCTCGCGGTCAGCGCTGGCAGGCCCGGCGATCGGCCAGCCGTCGCCGCCCACGATCAGGCTCTGGCCGAGGAACGGTTGGCCACGCTCGGTGCCCACGCGATCTGCGCAGACGACTGCGAGGCCGTTGCTGTGCGCGGCGGCCATGGCCAGCGTCGTCGCCATGGCCGGACGGTCGTCGGGCTGTGAGGGCATCGGCACCCAGTTGGTCGGCACGCAGACGAGATCGGCGCCCTGCATCGCGGCAAGACGGAAGGTCTCCGGAAACCAGGCGTCGTAGCAGATCGCCATGGCGATCCGCCCAAGCGGCGTGGCAAATACCGGCACGCCCAGGTCGCCCGGCTCGAAGAAGCGCTTTTCCTCGTTCCAGAGATGCAGTTTTCGATAGACGCCGAGCGGCCCCGCCGGTCCTGTGAGCAACGCCGAGTTATAGAGCTTTTCACCAGCCCGCTCGGCGACGCCGCTAACGATATGGATTCCGAACTGTCTGGCGAGCTCATCGAAAGCCCGCGCCGCCTCGCCATCCGGCAACGGTTGCGAGAGCGCATACGCCTCCTCCCGGCTCTCGAACACATAACCGCTATTGGCTAGCTCCGGCAACACCACGAGCGCGGCGCCGTTGCGCGCGGCACTTTCGATAAGCATGCACGCGCGCTCGACGTTCTCGCGCGCGGCACCGACATGCGGCTCCATTTGCACGCACGCGACGACGAAACGGCCGGGTTGTTGATCTGCACTGACGTACGGCTCCATCGTGTTGGATCTCCAGAAAACAAAAAAGCCCCCAAACCGGCGTCATACGACGCAAGTTCGGGGGCTACGTAGCCTTCCATATGTAGCGCGGCAACGCTGCCGCGGAAGCGCAAATCGAACGAAGTCGACCTCGCGCCTCAGTGGAAGCGAATGTAAAAAGCCAAATTGCCCATGTCAAGCAGATTTAGCGACGTTCGAATTCGTAAAGTTCGACGTGCGGGTGTCAGGCAAATGTATGCCGACGTGCGGCGGCAGAAGACGGTCGCCAGCCGATAAGTCCTCGTATGCCCGTCCTCGGCGATCTCGCGCGGCCATATCGAAGCGCCGACGCTTCGCGATGCCGAGGACCTGGCGGCACTTATCGCAGCCCTTACTGCGACTTCGTCAGATCCTGCCCAATTGCGGCGACAACGGCCTGCTCGCAATCCTTGAGGCCGGCGACCGACTGGTCGAACTGGTCGATCAACGTGCCGAAACCGCCGTAGTGATATTTTGTATCGGCTTCGAGTCAAGCAGACGAGCGCGGACAACGCCCCTCGGAATTCCCTGGTGGCCGCGATGACTATGAAGACGCCATTGCCTTCATCAGAGCAGGCCCATCGCCGATGCTTTTAGCGTGGCCGCCGCGCGCGTCGAACATTCGAGCTTACGGAAAATGCTTTCCACATGCGTACGCACCGTACTCGGACTCAACGTCAACTCACGCGCGGCTTCCTTGTTGCTCGACCCGAGAGAGATCGCACGCAGAACCTCGATTTCACGTGCGGTCAAATGCACATTGTGCTGCGCGGCTTTCACCGGAATGATCGGGGATCTCGCGAACGCCTGCCCTTCGGCCAGCAGCGCATTGACGGCTTCGCTACACAGCCGGCCGTTGGCCACCTCGTTACGCAATTGTTGCGCGGCTTCATCGGCAGGCAATTCGGCACGCCATGGACGCCGCGAGCGCAACGCGACCCACGCCACCGAAGCCGCCAGCACGCGCGCCTCGAGCGTCAACGCGGCGCCGCTCAGACCGCGAAAATAGCCGGAGCCATCCAGCCGTTCGTACGCGTATGAAGCAAGCTCGGTCGCCTGTGCGAGCACGCCTGTTTGCTTGCCAGCCCGCGCAGTCCAGTACGGCACCAGTCGCACTTTTTCCCACGCGCTCGCGGGCAAAGACGTGTCCTGATTCCAGATGCTGTTCGGCACCGCGGCACGTCCAATGCCGTGCAGCAAACCAGCACGATAGACGCGTGATTGTGCCGCTTCGTCCAGGGACAGCCGCTCGCAACACGCTGCCGCGGTTGCCGCAACCCGGCGCGAGAAGCCGGTCATCCACGGAAGTTTGAGATCCACGACGTCAGCAATCAACTCCGCCGACGAAGCTTGCTGCATGGCCGGCGTTGACAACGCACGATCGAAATCGACATCGCGCATTTTCTCGATTTCCTTCAGCCAGGCAGGCGCATTGGATACCGCGATATCGACAAGATGCGCCGGATAACGCGCGTCGGCGCGCTGCTTGATGAGTGCAATTGCACGCTCGACGCCGTACACGCGGCCGAACGCCTCCAGATCACCCGCGAGGGCGACCACGTAGACCGACATCGGCACCGCGTCACGCGCGACACCGTTGGGCGTGCCACTGCCGTCCCATGCTTCGAAGATGTGGCGCAGCGTGTTTTCGGTCGGTCCCGCGAGCCCGAGCAAACGCGCGACTTCGCCCGACACCTCGCAATGAATCCGCGCGAGCGGCATGAGCACCGCGGCGGCCCCCCCGAGCGCGCCGTTCGGTTCGATCCAGCCTGGCCGGTTTTCGACCATTTTCGCGCGGATCGCGATGTCGTCGCCGAACACCTCGGCGAATCCCGCCGCGTTACCCGTGCAGCCGGACCATCGCAGCAGCGACGCCTCGCGAACCGTTGCGTTTTCGTCCGCGTTCAGACCGGCTGCCTGCGCGAGACGCGCGGCAATCCAACCTGTACGCAACGAATGATCGGTTGGCTGCCCCATGCTCAGATCGCCAATGAAAGCGAGTGCCTTTACCGAATCAAATACTCGAATCGGCGTCTGGCTTTTCGGGTCAGCGATCGTCATGGAGAAAAATAAACGCGAGTAAATGCATGTTGATCACTATATACGCAACAGATCTTGCTGGGCGAATCGGTCATTCGACCGATACCGCCGCCGCGACTTCGCCGCGATGATTTTCACCCGTCACGCCGTTTGCGACTTTCACGGCGGCCATCGCGAGCCAGCGGACACGCTTTTTTCATGCCGCCAGCGGCGACGCAATGTCGGAAATCGGCCGTTCCGGCGTTCTGGCATGCGGGCTCGCATAACGGGAAAGGGAACGATCAACATGCAGGAAAGCGTGGAAAAAATCTGCATCCTCGACGGCGGGCTGACTCGAGTCGAGGACGGATCGATCTATTCGCCCGGCGTGAGCGTCGGCGTGCCAGCAACGCTCAGTTGCAATGCCTACCTGATTCGTCACAAAGCAAAATGGCTGCTCTGGGACACCGGCACGCCCGACGCTTTCTACGCCCATCCCGGCGGAAAAATCGTTGCTGACGGTATGCGCGCCATCGTGGTTCGTACGATCGCCGCCCAATTCGAAATGATCGGTCTCTCCCCTGACGACGTCGACATTATTATGTTTTCGCATGCGCACTATGATCATGTCGGCAATTCCTGTCTATTCAGAAACGCCAAATGGTTCGTTCAGCAGCACGAACACGAGGCGATGTTCGGCACACAAGCGGACAGTTTCGGCTATCTGCCTGAGTTCTATTCGGCGATGCGCGACAACGAGGTCGAACTCCTGCAAGGAGATTGCGATTTGTTCGACGACGGGGCCATTCGCCTGATCCACACGCCCGGACTGACTCCTGGGCATTGCTCATTATTCGTTCGACTTCCTCGTACCGGCCCGGTCATTCTTGGTGGAGACGTCGCGCACAACTGCCTCGACCTCCAATATCGTCGAGTCCCTTCGTTCAGCACTGATCGTGAGGCTTCGGTCGCTTCGATGCGCAAGATCGAGGAATTGGCCCGCAAGGAAGGGGCCAGAATCTGGATCAATCACGACACGATGCAAAGCGCAACGTTGCCGCATGCTCCTGCCTGGATTTACTGAAAGCAAGATTGGAGGCGATGGCGATCCATCGGTCATTCGACCGATAACGGTCTGCGTCCCCGGATGCGATAGTTCCAGGCGCCCGTTCCCCATTCTATTTCGTCGACAGCGAGGTTGTCTCGATGCATGCACCAATCCATCCCGCGTGGGTTCGCATTTTCCACTGGGTCAACGCTGTCGCCGTCATCGTCATGTGTTTGAGTGGCTGGCAAGTGTATGAGGCTTCGCCCATTTTCAGCGCCATTCGATTTCCCGTCTCCATCACGTTGGGTGGATGGCTGGGCGGAGCATTGCTCTGGCATTTCGCGTTCATGTGGATACTGGTCGCGAATTTCGGCGCTTATCTCGTCGCGAATCTCAGCACAGGACGCCTGCGTGAAAAATTCTTGCCGCTCAGTCTTCGTGCAGTAGTCACCGACCTCGTTGCGGCACTGCGCGGCAAGCTCAGTCACGGCGATCCCGGCCAATACAACGCCGTGCAGAAGTTGGCTTATCTCGTCGTGATTGCTGACATCGTGCTGGTGGTGTTGTCAGGTCTGGCTGTCTGGAAGCCGGTGCAGTTGCCGCTTCTGTGTGCGTCGATGGGCGGTTTCGATCAGGCACGCGTCGTCCACTTCTTCGCAATGAGTGTTCTGGTCGGCTTCTTCGCCATCCATGTCGCAATGGTCGCGCTGGTTCCGCGGTCTTTGCTCACCATGATCCGGGGACGCTAACCATGACTTCGCGGAAAACCGTACGGCAGCTCGACGGCGCATCGATCATCAAAGACGCGCGAAAAGCACTCCCGTCGTCTTCACGACGCCTGTTTGGCAAACGCATTCTGACTTTGGGCGGACTCGCTTTATTGTCGGGTTGCGATCTGAAGAGCGAAGAATCAGTCAATACCCTGCTGCGCAGAATGTCTTCATTCAACGATCGCGTACAAGCCGTCATGTTCAATCCGAACACACTGGCCCCGACGTATCCGGAATCGATGATTACGCGGCCATTTCCGTTCAATGCTTACTATGACATCGACGAAGTTCCGGAGGTCGACAGGCAGACTTATCGGCTTGAAGTCAGCGGTCTCGCGAAAGGAAAACGCATCTGGTCGCTCGACGAATTACAAGCGATGCCGCAGCAGAGCCAGATTACGCGGCATATCTGCATTGAAGGCTGGAGCGCGATAGGTCAATGGGGCGGCGTGCGGTTTTCCGATTTTCTCTTGCGCGCCGGCGTGGATACGACCGCGAAATATGTCGCCCTGCACTGCGCCGATAACTACTGGACCAGCATCGATATGCCAACGGCGCTGCATCCCCAGACGCTCCTTACGCTGACTTACGACGGCGCCACACTCCCCGCAAAGTATGGTTTCCCGTTGAAGCTTCGCATTCCCACGAAGCTCGGCTACAAGAACCCCAAACACATCGTCGCCATTACCGTCGGCAACGAATTTCCCGGTGGCTATTGGGAAAACCAGGGCTACAACTGGTTCGGTGGATCCTGAACGCCCATTAGCCGATTTCTTCTCGACCCAACCCGCTCTCGGAGCAACTATGCCCACTCATTTCAAAATTGCCTTTTGCTTTGTAGCATTCACGCTCGCCGGCGCGGCATTCGCAGGCACGCCTGCCGATAAGCCTGAACGCATTCGCGGCGAGATCGTGTCGTTCGCCGGCAACGCGCTCAAAGTGCATCGGCGCAGTGGAGACACGGTAACCATCGATATGCAGCAGTCGGCCGGTGTCAACGCCGTGAAGGCGATCCAGCTTGCCGACATCAAACCCGGCTCTTATGTCGGCGCAGCCGCGATTCCCGGCCCCGACGGCAAACTGACGGCCAGGGAAGTACTGGTCTTCCCTGAAGCGGCGCGCGGAACGGGCGAAGGCCACTACGCTTGGGACCTCGGTGCGAACAGCACCATGACGAATGCCAACGTGGACACCGTGGTGCAAAGCACCAGCGGCCGCGATCTCACACTCTCATACAAAGGCGGATCCAACACCATCAACGTGCCCGCCAACGTGCCGGTCGTCACGCTGATCCCGGCAACGCGCGCGGAATTGATCGCTGGCAAAAAGGTCTTTGTCGTGGCGATTCCGAAGACGTCCAGCACGTTTGACGGCAAGCTTGTCGTGGTCGAAAAGGATGGCGTCGCCCCGCCGATGTAATACGGCATGAATTGCGCCGTGATTCTGGCCGCAGATCACGGCCGCACTGCCTCCTGCGGGCCAATTCGCTTTCATTGACGACTCGGTGAATCCGAATATCGCGCCATTCAAGGGCAAATCCATTTCGCCCGAACAGGAGCTGATGACTCGCCCGCGCGCGATCGCCTGCAATGTCCGCACACATTACGTGTGAAGAGTCGATGACCGGGGAGGCCATGTTGTGCCGGAATTCCCGATCATCGAGCGAGGCGTTGACCGATCGATGCTTAGGTCTTTACGTCGATCGGTTCGGCGTGACGTGCTCGCCGTTAGCGATCCTTTCGGCGAGGCGGATCGCCCGGGCGCGGTAAGCGAAGCCTCACGGTCTCGATGTCCGACCCGCCTCATCCGCACGCCGCGCAAGATGATCGACAACGCGCTGCGCAGCGGGTTGCAACTGGTCGAAGCTTCTGAAGCACACCACGAAGCGACGTTCCGCCCACGCATCGACGAGCGGAATCGTCTTCACCTTGAACACCCTGGTGTACGTCGCCGCCACTTCTTCCGGGACCACGCTGATACCGAGTCCCGCCGCCACAACCCGGAATCCCGCATCGAAACTCGACACGATCACGCGATACATCAGCGCCGCGCCTTCGCTCGCCGCCGCGCGTTGAAGCATGGCATGCACGGCGGTGGTCGGCGGCAGCCCCACATGCTCATACGCGAAAGTTTCCCGAAACGCGATCGAGCGTTTGCCCGCCAGCGGATGGTCGGGATGCACGGCCAGCGCGAGACGATCGCGACGGTAAGCGCGATGCTGCAATCCCTGCAGATCGACGTTGTCCCAGCACACGCCGATGCTGGCGACGCCTTCGCGCAACTGGCGCACGAGTTCGTGCGACTGCCGCTCCTCAACGTCCACGCGGATATTCGCATTGGCCGGCTCGCGCATGAACGACGCGACATCGTCGAGCAGCGTTTCCGCGATCGCCGACGCCGACGCGCAAATGCTTACGCGACCGCGCAAACCACCGCCAAACGCCGCGATGTCGCTGCCAATCCGCTCGACGGTGAACAACACCGTGCGCGCGTGTTCGAGCAGCGCGAGACCCGCGCCGGTCGGCGACACGCCGCGCCGCGAACGGTCGAGCAGCGGCACGCCGAGGTCCGCTTCGAGTTGCGCGATCCGCTTGCTGATCGCCGACGGCTCGATATGCGCCTCCTCGGCGGCCCGCGCGATGTTGTGATGATCGCAAACGGCCACGAAGAGCCGCAGGGTTTTCAGGTCGAGATCGCGCAAGGTGTTTGTCTCCTGTGACATTCCGGATCGGAATCCTGGTGCTTCCGGAATGCCGCTTTACTAGTTTTCGGGAATGTCTAAAGTTAGCACGACGCTGGCGATTCGACGACCGGCGAGTTCCCGGAGACAGCTTCATGCCCCCACTTCCCAGCCACGCCGTGATCCGCGAAGTCGGCCTTCGCGACGGCCTGCAAAGCCTGCCGCGCATCGTGGCGACCGAACAGAAGATCGAGTGGATTCGCGCCGCCCACGCGGCCGGTCAACGCGAGATCGAAGTCGGTTCGTTCGTGCCCGCCCGGCTGTTGCCGCAGCTCGCCGATACCGCCGCGCTCGTCGCCTTCGCGAAGACGTTGCCGGACCTGTCGGTGTCGGTGCTCGTGCCGAATCTGAAAGGCGCCGAAAAGGCGTTCGAAACACAGGCCGATCTGCTGCTCGTGCCGCTTTCGGCGAGCCTCGAACACAGCCTCGCCAACCTGCGCAAAACGCCCGATGAGGTCATCGCCGAGGTCGCCCGCATTCGTGCGGCGCGCGACGCGTCGGGCGCGAAAACGCTGATCGAAGGCGGCATCGGCACGGCGTTCGGCTGCACGCTTCAGGGCCACGTCGCGCCCGACGAGGTGCTGCGCTGCATGCAGGCGCTGCTCGATGCCGGCGTCGATCGCGTGAGCATCGCGGACACGGTCGGCTACGCCGGACCGCGCGCCGTGCACGACCTGTTCGCGAAGGCTCGCAGGATCGCCGGCGATCGTCTCTGGTGCGGCCACTTTCACGACACGCGCGGCCTCGCGCTCGCCAACGTCTACGCGGCGCTCGAAACCGGCGTGAACCGCTTCGACGCGACGCTCGCCGGCATCGGCGGCTGTCCGCATGCGCCGGGCGCGAGCGGCAACGCGTCGACCGAAGACCTCGCGTTCATGCTCGCCGAAATGGGCATCGATACGGGCCTCGACCTGCCCGCGCTGCTGGATCTGCGCGCGCAAGTCGCCCGCTGGCTCGACGGCGAAACCCTGCACGGCGCACTGTGGCGCGCCGGTCTGCCCAACACTTTCGCGCGCGCGTCGAAGCGCGACGCGCTGATCGCCTGAGGAAACCGACATGGCCAACACGACACGATTGCCGCTCGACGGCGTCCGGGTGATCGAATTCACCCACATGGTGATGGGGCCGACGTGCGGCATGATCCTCGCCGATCTCGGCGCCGAAGTCATCAAGATCGAACCGCCCGACGGCGACAAAACGCGCTCGCTGCCGGGCCTCGGCATCGGCTTTTTCCGCTCGTTCAATCGCAACAAGAAGAGCGTCGTGCTCGATCTCGCCACGCCGGAGGGCCGCGAAACGGCCGCCGAACTGGCCGACACCTGCGACGTGATGATCGAAAACTTCCGCCCCGGCCTGATGCGGAAGATGGGCCTCGACTACGCCACGCTCTCGGCGCGCAATCCGCGCCTGATCTACGTCTCGCACAAGGGCTTTCTGCCGGGGCCGTACGAGAAGCGGCTCGCCCTCGACGAAGTCGTGCAGATGATGGGCGGCCTCTCGTACATGACCGGACCCGCGGGCCGCCCGCTGCGCGCGGGCACGTCGGTCAACGACATCATGGGCGGCATGTTCGGCGCGATCGGCGTGCTCGCCGCGTTGCGCGAACGCGAGTCGACCGGACTCGGGCAGGAGGTGCAAAGCGCGCTGTTCGAGAACTGCGTGTTTCTGTCGTCGCAACACATGCAGCAGTTCGCGATGACGAACGAAGCGCCGCCGCCCATGCCGTCGCGCGTCTCGGCGTGGAGTGTCTACGACGTGTTCACGCTCGCCGACGACGAGCAGCTTTTCATCGGCGCCGTGAGCGACAAACAGTTCGTCACGCTGTGCGATGTGCTGCATTGTCCGCAACTCGCCGAAACGCCGCGCTTCGCCACCAACGCGCTGCGCGTCGCCGTGCGGGCGGAATTGCTGAGCTGTCTCGGCGAAATCCTCAAGCATCGCCACGTCGACGAACTTGCGCCGAAGCTCGAAGCGGCCGGCATCCCGTATGCGCCGATCGTGCGGCCCGATCAGTTGATGGACGATCCGCATCTGAAAGCGAGCGGCGGCCTCGTGCCGATGCAAACCGACGACGGCGGCACGACCGACGTCGTGCTGCTGCCGATCACGATGGGCGGCCGCCGTCCGGGCGTGCGCCAGGCGCTCGCGCGCGTCGGCGAACACACGCAGGAGATCCTGTCGCGACTCAAGGCGCGGGTGAGCGCATGAACGCATGAACGATCACGCGCGCAACAACCGGCGGCCGCCATGACGGACTAACGCCTCACGCCATCCATGAGCATTCGTCAGAAATGCCATTTCTTGGAAAAAATCAGGAGACATTCATGCAGCAGACCGTCCCCGCGGGCGCCGTCCCGCTCGTCCCGCATGCCGTGCGCGTCGGCCTTCAACCCGGCGCGGAAATCGCCGCGCGCATCGATCGCCTGCCCATGACGCGGCATCTCTGGATGCTCGTCCTGCTGATCTCGCTCGGCGGCTTCTTCGAAATCTACGATCTGATCTTCACGGGTTACATCGCACCCGGCATGGCGAAAAGCGGCGTGCTCGCCACGACGACGCACACGTTCTTCGGCTGGAACGGCATAGCGGGTTTCATCGCGGCGACGTTTGCGGGGCTCTTCGTCGGGACCTTCTGCTTCGGCTGGCTGCCGGACCGCTTCGGGCGGCGCAGCGTGTTCACGATTTCGCTGCTCTGGTATTCGATCGGCTCGGCGATCATGGCGTTCCAGACCTCGCCGGAAGCGCTGCTGTTCTGGCGCTTCGTCACCGGCATCGGCGTGGGCGTCGAGATCATCACGATCGACAGTTACGTGACCGAACTCGTGCCGCAACACATGCGCGGACGCGCGATGGCCTTCAACCAGATGGTGATGTTCGCCGCCGCGCCGGTCTCCGCGATCCTCTCGTACTGGCTCGTGCCGACCGCGGTGTTCGGCATCGACGGATGGCGCATCGTCGTGCTGGCCGGATCGGCGGGCGCGCTGCTCGTCTGGTTCGTGCGGCGCTCGGTGCCGGAGAGTCCGCGCTGGCTCGCTTCGCATGGCAAACCGGAAGCGGCGGAGCAGATCGTTTCGCGCATCGAGACGATCGTTGCCACGCAATCGCGTGCGCCGCTGCCGACGCCGCATCCCGTGATCGTGCAGCCC
The DNA here is from genome assembly GCF_046535315.1 of Paraburkholderia sp. SIMBA_027. NCBI lineage: Bacteria > Pseudomonadati > Pseudomonadota > Betaproteobacteria > Burkholderiales > Burkholderiaceae > Paraburkholderia > Paraburkholderia sp. SIMBA_027. Next base: position 102,012 of record NZ_JAWRWY010000012.1, on the reverse strand, counting down.
GAGCATCGCCGCGCGTCGTTCGCCGAGCTGCTTCAGCCGCCGTATCGATCGCGCTTCCTGATGCTCGTCGTGTTCAATCTGTGTCAGGCGATCGGCTATTACGGCTTCGCGAACTGGGTGCCGACGCTGCTGATCGGGCAAGGCATCACGATCACGAAGAGTCTGCTTTACTCGTTCATCATCGCGTTCGCGCTGCCGGTCGGGCCGATGCTGTCGATGCTGTACGCCGATCGGTTGCAACGCAAGTGGCTGATCGTCGGCGGCGCGCTGGTCGTGATCGTGTGCGGCCTCGCGTTCGCGCAAACGCGCAACGTGGCGATGCTGATCGCGCTCGGCGTGTTGATCAGCTTTGCGGGGCAGACGATCTCGGTGTGTTATCACGCCTACCAGGCCGAGCTGTTTCCAACCGCTATCCGCTGCCGCGCGAATGGCCTCGTCTATTCGGCGAGCCGCGTCGGGGCGATGTTCTCCGGCTTCTTCATCGCGGCGTTGCTGCGCGACTTCGGCGTGGCGGGCGCGTTCACGGGCATCACGGCGTGCATGTTCGTGGTCGCCTTGTCGATTGGACTATTCGGCCCGCGCACCAACGGCATGCGGCTGGACGAACTGAATCACTGAAGCACCGTGAGGCGATAAGCACGCGCGTTGGCCCTTAAAACATGGGCTCGCGCGCGTTGCATGCTTCCACGACTGGCCGCGACAATCTGAGGCCAGCCTCGGTTTCGGCCACGTCGATCGATCTGCGACTTAACAAAATTGTCAGCGGAGCAACATCTTCGTGTCAGACGGTCTGGTATATGCTTGTGCACGACGTTGCCGATCACCCGCGAGCGCACGACATGCGGGTTCGGCGTCACGTTCAAGCGGTTTCACGCATAATCGCTGTGAAGCCGCTTTATCTTCGGACTCACACTCACTCTTCGCCGCACCACTTCCGTATTAATGTCACGTAGCAAAAACGTCTCCACCGCACCGCTCCCCTCTGCTTCTCCCCAGTTTTTGCAGCGCCCGCTGGACGAAAAAACGGCCACCGAAATGGCGCTCGCGCATCACCTTACATTCGCAGCCTGCAAAAGCTGGGCGGGCACCACGCGCCTCGTCAGCGAACTGGTGCGGATGGTCTATCTCACCTTCTACGTGCAATGCGAAGGTTACGGCGATACCGAGATCGCGCAGTTCGCGAACGCCGAAGCCGCACTGGAAACCTGCATTCTGCGCGCGGGCGACGACGAAACATGCCGCATTTCTCCGGTCGAAAGCGCGCTGGTCGAGCCCATTCTTCAGCAGGCCGACACGCAGTTGTTTCTCGCGCCACGGCAGGCGTTGATCGAGGCGTATCAGCGACTCGATCGATTCCTGCGGAGTTCGAATGAGTCGCCATTGCCGCAACTGTCGATGTAGACATGCGACGCACGCGCACTACCCGCGCGTGCGCGCCTTCTCCGACGGCTTGCTGACAAGCGCATCGTGCGTTTCCGCCAGCACCTCGACGAACGCCGAAGCGAGGCGCTCACGCGGCCGGTTCGGCGGAAACAGCAGATACATCGGGAACATGACGGCGGGCGCGAACGGCCGGATCGCGATATCGGGCCCGGCGAAATCGCGCGCGACGATCGGATGCGCCAGCGTCACGCCCATGCCGCTGCGCACCATCTCGCAGCAGATCGCCGTGTATTGCGCCTCGATCGCGAGCACGCGCTCCACGCCCGCGCGCACGAACACTTCGTCCATCTGCGCACGCGTGCCGTCGCCGTGACACAGTGAAATAAACGATTCGCCTTCGAGATCCTCCGGACGGATCGAGCGCTTCTTCGCAAGCCGGTGATGCGCGGGCATCACACACACGGCCGCCACCTTCGAGAGCAATTCGACCTCGCAGTTCGACGCTTCGCTCACATAGACCGCCACGCCCAGGTCGCAGAACTGCGAAGCGGTCCAGTGATTGACCGTGCCCGACGTGTTCACGTGCAGCGAAACCGTCACGCCCGGATAGCGGTCCTGAAAGCGCTTGAGCGCGTGCGGCACGAGCGTGAGACCGGCCGACGGCATCGCCGCGATGCGCAACCGACCGCTGCCCAGATTGCGGATCTGCGCCGCCGCGTTCGCAAGCCCTTGCAGACCCACATACGCGCGCTCCACTTCGCGAAAGAACGCCTCGCCCTCGCTCGTCGGAATGAGCCGCACGCCCACGCGCTGAAAGAGCTTGAGGCCGGTGTCGCGTTCGAGCTGCGCGATCAGGCGGCTCACGTTGGGCTGCGAGGTGAACAGCGCCTTCGCGGCGGCCGTCATCGAGCCCGAGACCATCACCGCGCGGAACGCCTCGACGTGTTTCAGATTCATTGCCAACCCTCCTGGGCTTAACCCTGATCCATATCATCTGTGCATAGATGGCTATTTTATTCGTATTGGACGATATGAATAACGCGGGCGAGACTGCAACGCATCGGCGCACGAGTCCTACGCCGCCGGCCCCACAATCGAATGGAGATCGTCGTCATGGATCACGCCTTGCGCCGCCGCTCGTATCGTCTCGCCCTGCCCCGCGCGGCCGCCCTTCTGGCCTTCAGCGCCGCCTGCGCCAGCACCCAGCTCGCCCACGCCGAAACCACGCTCTACGTCGCCAATGTGGGCGGCTCGAACGAGCAGCTTTATCGTCAGAAGGTGATTCCGCCGTTCGAGAAAGCGCACGACGTGAAAATCGTCTACGTCGCGGGCAATTCGAGCGACACGCTCGCCAAGCTGCAGGCGCAGAAGGGTCATCAGCAGATCAATGTGGCGGTGATGGACGACGGCCCCATGTATCAGGCGATGCAGCTCGGCCTGTGCGCCAAGGTCGACGACGCGCCCGTCATGAAAGACCTCTACCCGCTCGCACGGCTCGGCCCGAACGCCGTGGGCGTGGGCATGGTGGCGACCGGCATCGGCTATAACGCGGATGCGTTCAAAAAGCTCGGCCTGCCCGCGCCCGATTCGTGGAAGGCGCTCGAAGACCCGCGCCTGAAAGGCAAGCTCGGGGTGCCGCCGATCACCAACACCTACGGCCTGCACACGCTCGTGATGCTCGCGCGCCTGAACGGCGGCGGCGAGAAGAACATCGACCCCGGCTTCGCGGCGATGACGAAACAGGTCGCGCCGAACGTGCTCTCGTGGGCGCCCACGCCCGGCGAGATGGACGGCCTCATGCAAGGCGGCGACGTGATCGCCGCGCCGTATGGCAGCGGCCGCGCCGTAGCGCTGCAAAACACCGGCTTCCCGCTTAAGTTCATCTACCCGAAGGAAGGCGGCGTGGCGCTCCAGGTGGCCGCGTGCGCGCTCGCCGAAAACGCCCAGCCGCAACTCTCGCAGCAGTTCATCCAATACCTGCTGAGCCCCGAAGTGCAGGCGATGCAGGCGCAGGCCATCGGTCTCGGCCCCGTCAACAAGACCGTCAAGCTCGCGCCGGAGGTCGCCGCGCGCGTGCCCTACGGCCCCGATCAGGTCGCGAAGCTCACCGCGATGGACTGGACCACCATCAACCAGCATCGCACCGAGTGGACCGAACGCTGGAACCGCTCCGTCGAGCGTTGAGCACGCAACGATTCGTCTGGCCACGGCTTTTCAAGGACTGCGCGCATGAGCTTTCTCACCCTGCAAGGCATCTCGAAGCGCTACGGCGACTTCACGGCGATCGAGCAACTAGACCTCTCGGTCGAACGCGGCGAGTTTCTTTCGCTGCTCGGCCCCTCGGGCTGCGGCAAGACCACGACGTTGCAGATGATCGCGGGCTTCGTCGCGCCGAGCACCGGCCGCGTGACGCTCGACGGCCGCGACATCACGCAATTGCGGCCCGAAAAGCGCGGCATCGGCGTGGTGTTTCAAAGCTACGCGCTGTTTCCGCATATGACGGTGGCGGCCAACGTGGGCTTCGGGCTCGAAATGCGCAAGATGCCGCGCGCGCAACGTGCCGAACGCATTGCCGAAGCGCTCGCGCTCGTGCGCCTTTCCGGCCTCGACGCGCGTTATCCGAAGGAGCTGTCGGGCGGTCAGCGCCAGCGTGTGGCGATTGCGCGCGCCATTGCCATGCAGCCCGAACTGCTGCTGCTCGACGAACCGATGTCGAATCTCGACGCCAAGCTGCGCGAGGAAATGCACATCGAACTGCGCGCGATCCAGAAGCGGCTCGGCATCACGACCATTCTCGTCACGCACGATCAGGTCGAGGCGATGACGATGAGCGACCGCATCGCCGTCATGCATCGCGGCACCATTGCGCAACTGAGCACGCCGTTCGACGCCTACGAGCGCCCCGCGACGCCGTTCGCCTCCACCTTCCTCGGCCGCACCAACTCGCTCGCGGGCGAAGTGCTGCGCCGCAATCCGCGTTGCGCCGAAGTGGCCGTGGCGAGCACGACGCTGCATGTACCGCACGAAGGCCGCGAGGTCGCGGGATCGGTGCACGTCTATATCCGCCCCGAGAAAATGCGGCTCGCGAATGGCGATGCCGGCGACGCGCGCGTGCACGGCCGCATCGCCACGCGCGTGTTCGTCGGCAACCAGTGGCTGCTCGTCGTCGATACGGAGCTTGGGCGGCTGCACGTCGCGCAGTCGAACACGGGCGCGCCGCCGCCGGAAGAAGGTCACGAAGTGGGCCTCGCCTGGACCGACGACGATCTGCGCGTGCTCACGCGGGAGAGCGCTCATGGCCACGCTTGACGATCCGCGCGGCGGCGCCGCGCCCTGGCTGCTCTCCGCGCCCGCGCTCGTGCTGTTTCTCACACTGCTGCTCGCGCCGCTGCTGCTCACGCTGGTGCTGTCGTTTCATACCTTCAACGATCTCGCGGGCGTGCAGCGCGGCTGGACGATATCGAACTATCTCGAAGTCATCAGCGATCCTTACTATGGTGTGATCTTTCTGCGCACGGCGGGGCTCGCCTTCGCGGTCACGCTGCTCTCGATCGTCCTCGGCGTGCCCGAAACCATCGTGCTCGCGCGCATGCGCAAACCGTGGCAATCGATCTGCCTGCTGATCGTGCTCGGTCCGCTGCTGATTTCGGTGGTCGTGCGCACGCTCGGCTGGCAGATTCTGCTCGGCAACAACGGCGTGCTGAACAACGCGCTGCAAGCGCTGCACATCACCGACGAACCCGTGCGCCTCGTCTTCACGATGACCGGCACGATCATCGCGCTCACGCACGTGCTGGTGCCCTTCATGGTGATGTCGGTCTGGGCCACGCTGCAAAAGCTCGATCCGCAAGTGGAATGGGCTGGGCTCTCGCTCGGCGCGTCGCGCTGGCGCGTGTTCCGCCGCGTGGTGCTGCCGCAGATCCTGCCTGGCGTGCTTTCGGGTTCGATCATCGTGTTCGCGCTCTCGGCCTCGGCGTTCGCCACGCCCGCGCTGATCGGCGGACGCCGCCTCAAGGTGGTCGCCACCGCCGCCTACGACGAGTTCCTCGGCACGCTGAACTGGCCGCTGGGCGCGAGCATCGCGGTGCTGCTGCTGATCGCCAACGTGGCCATCGTGATGGGTTGCAGCCGTCTCGCCGAACGCCGCTTCAAGCACATCTTCGATTGAGGGAGACGCCATGCAACGCAACGGATTTCTCGGCCTCGCCTTCAACGCGCTGTTTCTGCTGTTTATCGTCGCGCCGCTCGCCGTGGTGATGCTGGTCGCGTTCACGGACAAGGGCTACATCTCGATGCCGTTCGACGGCGCCTCGCTGCGCTGGTTTCGCGCGATCCTCGACAACGCCGACATCGTCTCGGCGTTCTGGCTCTCGACGCGGCTCGCGTTCGCGGCGGCCACCATCGGCGTCGCGCTCGCGGTGCCCGCCGCGCTCGCCATCGCGCGCTATCGCTTTCCGGGCCGCGGCGCGCTCACGAGCTTCTTCCTCTCGCCGATGATGATTCCCGCCGTCGTGCTCGGCATCGCGTTTCTGCGCTTTCTTTCGCTGCTGCATCTGAGCGGTTCGTTCTGGGCGCTGGTCGCCGCGCATGTCGTGATCGTGCTGCCCTATGCGCTGCGCCTCGCGCTCTCGTCCGCGATCGGCCTCGACCGCGACGCCGAACGCGCGGCGCTCTCGTGCGGCGCGAGCCGCCTCACCGCGTTCCGCCGCGTGGTGCTGCCGATGATCCGCACGGGCGTCGCGGGCGGCTGGGTGCTCTCATTCATCCAGAGTTTCGACGAGCTGACCATGACCATTTTCGTCGCGACGCCCGGCACGACCACGCTGCCCGTCGCCATGTACAACCAGATCGCACAGACGATCGATCCGCTCGTCACCTCGGTGTCGGCGGTGCTGATCGTCGGCACGGTCGCGCTGATGCTGGTGCTCGACCGCATGGTCGGCCTGGACCGCATTTTGATCGGAGAAGCCCGATGACTCACACCCCCAGCGCCAGCCCCGACGTGCTCGTGATCGGCGGCGGCCTCGTGGGCTCCGCCGTCGCCTGGGGACTCGCGCGCGAGGGCGCGCGCGTGACCGTGCTCGACGAGGACGACGGCGGCTTTCGCGCCTCGCGCGGCAATTTTGGCCTCGTCTGGATTCAGGGCAAGGGCTATGGCCGCACGCCTTACGCGCGCTGGTCGCGCAGTTCGGCGGTGCGCTGGCCGCAACTCGCCGCCAGCCTGCTCGAAGACAGCGGCGTGGATGTCGCACTGCGCCAGCCAGGCGGCTTCCATATCTGCTTTTCGGATGCCGAACTGGCCGAGCGCCAGACGCGTCTCGCCGCACTGCAAGCCGAAATCGGCGATTACCCGTTCGAGCTGCTCGATCATCGCGAACTGCGCGAGCGGCTGCCGGGCATCGGCCCCGCCGTCGTCGGCGCGAGCTATTCGCCGATGGACGGCCACGTCAATCCGCTCAAGCTGCTGCGCGCGCTGCATACGTCGATGCAGCGGCGCGGCGTGCGGCTCGTCTCCGGCGCGCGCGCGCAGCGCATCGTGCCGGAGCGCGGCGGCTTCGCGGTCGAGAGCGCGGCGGGCACCTTTCGCGCGGGCCGTATCGTGCTCGCCGCGGGTCTCGGCAACCGCGCGCTCGCGCCGCAAGCGGGCCTGTTCGCGCCGGTTGCGCCCAATCGCGGCCAGGTGCTGGTGAGCGAGCGCGTCGCGCCGTTTCTGCGCTATCCGACCATCAACGTGCGGCAGACCGACGAAGGCACCGTGCAGTTCGGCGACTCGATGGAAGAAGCGGGCTTCGACGATCTCACGACGACGCCGATTCTCGCCGACATCGCGCGGCGCGGCGTGCGTGCGTTTCCGATGCTGCAACACGTGCGGCTCGTGCGCATGTGGGCGGCGCTGCGCGTCTACAGCCCCGACGGCTTTCCGATCTACGACGAATCGCCCGTGCATCCGGGCGCGTTCGTCGTGACCTGCCACAGCGGCGTGACACTCGCCGCCGCGCACGCGCTGCGCATCGCGCCGTGGATCACGGGCGCGCCGATGCCCGAGGAAGTGCCCGCGCTCTCGGCGCGCCGCTTTCCCGACGCACCGCGCGAGTGGGCCGCCGCCTTCGATGCCGCCGCGGCCGACGCGGCCCCGCGCGTAGCCGCGCTCTGACGCTTACTAGATATCGCTCACCGGATCCGCCATGACCGCCCGACCGACTCAATCGACTTCCTCGCTATTCAAACCGCTCGCAAACGCCGAAGCGCCCGTCGACATCTGGTTCAACGACGCGCCGCTGCGCGTCCCGGGCGGCCGCTCCGTCGCCGCCGCGCTGCTGGCCGCGGGCGTCGCGCGCTTTCGCTCGACGCCGGTTTCGGGCGCGCCGCGCGCACCCTACTGCATGATGGGCGCGTGCTTCGAATGCCTCGTCGAAATCGACGGCGTGCCCGCGCGCCAAAGCTGCATGGTCGAGGTGCGCGACGGCATGCGCATCCGCTCGCAGGAAGGCGCGCGCGATCTGCCGCCCGAAGTCGTGCAGGACGCCGCGCCCGCCGCCACACAAAACGCCGCTGCCCTGGAGAACGCTGATGGCCGTTGACCACACCGCATCGAGCGCTCAGCAAGCCGATCTTCATCGCGCCGAACCCGTCGATCTCGTCGTGGTCGGCGCGGGTCCGGCGGGCATGAGCGCCGCCACGCGTGCCGCGCGCGCGGGCCTGTCGGTCGTGATGATCGACGAACAGAACGCCGTCGGCGGGCAGATCTACCGCGCGATCGAACGCGCCGACGCGCGCCGCAAGGAGATCCTCGGCCCCGACTACGCGGCAGGCGCGGCCATCGCCGAGGACTTCGTGCGCTCGGGCGCGCGCCATCTGCCGGGCGCGACGGTCTGGCAGGTCACGCGCGAGCGCTCGGTCCACTACCTCAAGGACGGCAAGGTCGGCAGCTTCGCGGCGCAGCGCGTGATCCTCGCGAGCGGCGCACTCGAACGGCCCTTCCCGATTCCGGGCTGGACGCTGCCCGGCGTGCTCACGGCGGGCGCGGCGCAAATCCTCCTGAAAAGCGCGGGCGAAGTGCCCGCCGCGCCACCCGTGCTCGCGGGCTGCGGCCCGCTGCTTTATCTGCTCGGCTGGCAGTACGTGCGCGCGGGCGTGCCGATCCGCGCGCTCGTCGATACCACGCGTCACGAAGATCGCTGGCGCGCGAAGTCGCATCTGTTCGCGGCGTTGCGCGCGTGGCCGTTCCTGAGCAAAGGCCTGCAATTGCTGCGCACGTTGCGCGACGCGCGCGTGCCGATCTACGAAGGCGCCGACGATCTCGCGATCGAAGGCACGCTGGGTGCGGACGGCACGCAGCGCGCCGCCGCGCTCACCTTCACTTCGCAGGGCCGCGCGCAACGCATCGAAGCCGATGTGATCCTGCTGCATCAAGGCGTCGTGCCGAACACGCAGTTCACGCAGGCGCTGCGCGCGGCGCATCGCTGGGACCCCGCGCAACTCTGCTTCACGCCGCAGACCGACGCCTGGGGCGAACTCGACGTGCCCGGCATTTTCGTGGCCGGCGACGGCGCGGGCATCGGCGGCGCGCAGGCGGCCGCGCAAGAGGGTACGCTCGCCGCGCTTGCCGTCGCGTCGCAACTCGGCATGCTCGACACCGCCACGCGCGAGCGCGAAGCCCATGCGCACCGCGCGGCGCTCGCACGCGTGATGCGCATCCGTCCGTTTCTCGACAGCCTCTATCGTCCGCGCGACGCCAACCGCATTCCCGCCGACAGCACCATCGTCTGCCGCTGCGAGGAAGTGACGGCGGGCGAACTGCGCGGCTTCGTCGCGCTCGGCTGCGTCGGGCCGAATCAGGCGAAATCCTTCGGACGCTGCGGCATGGGACCGTGCCAGGGACGCCTGTGCGGCTTGACCGTGACGGAAGTGATCGCCGACGCCCGAAAGGTCCAGCCCGACGAAGTCGGCTACTACCGCATCCGTCCGCCGATCAAACCGATCACGCTCGGAGAACTCGCCGGTGAATGAGCAACCCGCCCGCGCGCAGCAGGAAGCCGATGTGCTCGTGATCGGCGGCGGCCTGCACGGCACCAGCAGCGCGTTCCATCTTGCGCGGCGCGGCGCGAGCGTGATCGTGCTCGAAGCCGATTACGTCGCGCGCCATTCGTCGGGCGTGAACGCGGGCGGCGTGCGCACGCTCGGCCGTCCGCTGCCCGAAATTCCCCTCGCGCTGCGCTCGCGCGAACTCTGGCACACGCTGCCCGAGTTGATCGGCGACGACGGCGGTTTCGTGCCCTCGGGCCAACTGAAGATCGCCGAAACCGACGCGGAACTCGACGAATGCCGCGAGCGCGTCGCGCTGCTGAACGCGCACGGCTTCACGCACGAAACGCTGATCGACCGCGAACGCGTGCTCGAACTCGAACCGGCGCTCGCACGACACGTGACGGGCGGCATCTGGGTCGAGCGCGACGGCTACGCGCTGCCGTATCGCACCACCACGGCGTTTCGGCTCGCCGCGCAGCGGCTGGGCGCGCGCTTTATCGAAGGCACGCCGGTCGCGCGCATCGAGCCGCACGGCGAACGCTGGCTCGCGCACACGCCGCGCGGCACCTTCGCGGCGCGCCAGCTGCTGGTGGCGGCGGGCGCGTGGTCGGGCGAACTCGCGCGCCAGGCGGGCGAGCCCGTGCCCGTGCATCCCGAAGGACTGATGCTGATGGTCACGCAGCGCGTTGCGCCGTTCTGCCGCGCGACGCTCGGCGCGACCGGACGGCCGCTCTCGTTCAAGCAATTCGACAACGGCACGGTCGTGATCGGCGGCAAGCTGATCGGTCACGCCGATCTGCCGGGTCGGCACGGCGAAGTCGATTTCATGCGGCTCGTGAAAAGCGCGCGGACCGTCGTCGATCTGTTTCCGCATCTGCGCGATCTGGGCGTGAACCGCGCGTGGGCGGGCGTCGAAGCGTTCACCGACGACGCGCTGCCGGTGATTTCCGCGAGCCGCACCGCGAGCGGCCTCTATTACTCGTTCGGCTATTGCGGCAGCGGATTTCAGCTTGGCCCGGCCTGCGGCCAGGTCGTAAGCGAACTCATGCTCGACGGCGCGCCTTCGGTGCCGCTCGACGCGTTCGCCATCGACCGGTTCGGGCGCGAAACACGCGAAGCGCCTTCGGCCGCCGTGGATCACGCGGCCACGCACTAGCCCGCACGTTCCCCATCATTCAACCGCGCTCGCGCAGCGCACAGGAGTCACTGCACCCATGTCCGATACCGAAATCGTCCGCATCGAAACCAGTCAGCGCATGAGCCGCGTCGTCAAGGCGGCGGGTCTCGTTTTCGTCGGCGGCCAGACGTCCGCCGATCCGACCGTCGACGTCAAGATTCAGACCGGGAGCGTGCTCGCGAAGATCGACGGCTTTCTCGCCCAGGCGGGCATCGACAAGTCGCGGCTCGTCTCGGCGCAAGTCTGGCTCGCCGATATCGGCCGCGATTTCGCGGGCATGAACGAAGTCTGGGACGCGTGGGTGACGCCCGGTCAAGCGCCCACGCGCGCGACCGTCGAAGCCCGGCTCGCCGCGCCGCATCTGCTCGTCGAAATCGCGGTGATCGCCGCGCAGTAGTGCCCGCAGTAGCGCCCGCAGTAGCGCCGTAACGCGCTGACGCGCTCTTCCATCGATCGGCTTCGCCACGAGGCCGATCCGCTTCGAATCCGGCACGCGCAAACGCTTGCGTGAGCCGGAATCCGCAGCCGCCTCTCATCCGCCCGTGTGCAACGCACGGGCGCGGCGGCTGTCACGAATCCTTCCCGCGCCCTCGCTCTACCTTCCCGCTCGCACGCGAAACTTTCTCCCTCGTAATACGTTGTAATCACAACCTTTCACATTACGTCACGGATCGGTCACATCCGCGTGGCTGAATAGCGCCCCAACGCGCTGCGCCAGGCTTTCACGCCTTACCGCCCGCCACGCCGCGCGTGCTTACAAGAAATATCTTCGTATCGAGAACCCGTGCCTCCGGCTGCAAGGAAGCTTGCACGGCCACGTCATCGACCAGCAGAGACGCAAAAGCGGATCGGCCCCGGCGCCCCGTGCAAGGACGGCGCCGCCTGCGCCGACTGCCCGCCTGTGTTTTCCCCCTGCCTGACTCGTGCGCTGGCCGCCACGCCCGGATTGGCCCGTCCACCACGGCGACGCGTCACGCGCGGCGTCGACAGAACGAGAAAAAGGCTGCGATGAATCACCTCTACCGTGTCGTTTTCAACCGCGCGCTGGGCGTCATGCAAGCGATCTCCGAGCACGGCCGCACGCGCGCCGGCGCGGGTCGCGCAACGTCGCGCAAGATCGGCAACGCCGCGCCCGCTGCATCGTGGCTCGACGCTCAGTCGCACACGCTGCGCAAGCAGCGCATCGCGCAGATCGTTGCGCTCGTCACGGCGGTGATCGCGCAAGGCCACGCCCACGCTGCCAGCACGACCGTCGTGATCTCCACCGATACGACCAGCTCGCAGAACCTCGCTGCCAACGGCACGGTCACCGTCAACGCGGGCGTCACGCTCAACGTGAGCGACGGCAGCAACGCGATCGCCGTGAAGGGCACCGGCACCATCACGAACAACGGCACGATCGAGGAAACCGGCACCGTTGCCGCGGGCACGGACGGCCGCGCGATCCGCGACAAGTCGGACCCGCTCACGCTCACGATCGTCAACAACGGCACAATCTCGGCCGCCGACGACGACGCGATCCAGATGCAGTACAGCGACAACAGCGTCAAGCTCAGCAACTACGGCAAGATCATTTCGTACAACGCGAGCGAAGGCGGCGCGCAGGCGATCGACTTCAATGCGATCACCACCGGCACGAACTCGGTCTACAACGGCGCGGGCGCGCTGATCCAGGCGTACGAAGCCGACGCCGTGCGGCCCGGCGTGAACGGCACCATCGACAACGCGGGCACGATCTACGCGTACAACGCGGCGGCCACCATCGACGACGGCAGCGACGGTATCGACGCGCAAACCAACACGGGCGTCGTCGTCACCAACGAAGCCACGGGCCTGATCGAAGGCGCGCGTCACGGCATCACGGGCGGCAATACCGACGTGACCACCTCCGGCGCGTACACGCTCTCGGTCACCAACGCCAAAGGCGGCGTGATCCAGGGCGACGACGGCTCGGGCATCAACATCGACGGCTTCAACGCGAACGAAGTGGTGACGGTCAAGAACGACGGCACGATCACGGGCAACGGCCGCACCGCGGACGGCGACGGCGTGGACGTCGACGGCATCGTCAACATGACGAACACCGGCACGATCCAGTCGCTGCACGCAAACGGCGACACCAGCGAAGGCGTGACCGTGGGCGGCGGCACGATCATCAACTCGGGGACGATCGCGGGCTACAACTCGGCGACCAACGACATCGACGGTTCGCCCAACGCGGGTCTCGGCCGCGGCATCACGCTCGCGGGCCTCGACAAGGACCCGACCACGGGCGACCCCATCGCCACGCAAGGCATTTACGCCGACACGGTGATCGACAACAGCGGGCTGATTTACGGCCAGAGCGCGGGGGCGATTACGGTCACGGGCGCGGCCAACGCGTTCACGGTGTCGATCACGAACGAGGCCGCGGGCACGCTCGAATCGGGCGGCACGGAGGCCGTGGTCTCGACGGGCGGCAACGACGCGACCATCGTCAACTACGGCACGATCCGCGCCGACGACTCGGGCAAGGCCATCGACCTCGGCAGCGGCGACAGTGCCGTGCAGATCCTCGGCGGCGCGGCCTCCGTCACGGGCGACATGGACGGCGGCACCGGCACCAGCACGCTGACGATGTCGCCGGGCTCGGGCAATGCCTTCACGTACAGCGGCGCGATTTCGAACTTCTCGGCGGTGACGGTCGGCGCGGGCACGGTCTCGCTCTCGGGCACGAACACGTACGCGGGCGCGACCGCCATCGCGGGCGGCGCGACGCTCGCGCTCACCGGCACGGGCAGCCTCGCCCAATCGGCGGTGACCGCGAACGGCACGCTCGATATTTCCGGCACGACGTCGGGTTCGTCGATCGCGAGTCTTTCGGGCACCGGCACGGTCAACCTCGGCGGCCAGACGCTCACGCTGACCAATGCGAGCGGCACGTTCAGCGGCTCGATTTCGGGCACGGGCGGCCTCACCATCGCGAGCGGCACGCAAACGCTCACGGGCGTGAGCACCTACACGGGCACGACGCTGATCCAGACGGGCGCGACGCTCATCCTCTCCGACTCGGGCGACATCATCATCGCGAACGTGGTCAACAACGGCACGCTGCAGGTGGAAGGCACGCTCGGCAATCTCTCGGGCACCGGCACCGTGTCGGTCGGCAGCGGCGGCGTGACGCTCTCGGGCGGCAGTTTCGGCGGCACGGTGGCGGGCAGCGGCGCGGTCACGGTGACGGGCAGCGAAACGCTCTCGGGCGCGAGCACGTACACAGGCGCGACGTCGATCACGAACGGCTCCACGCTGGCGCTCACGGGCAGCGGCAGCATTGCGGCGTCGAGCGGTGTGACCAACGCGGGCACACTCGACATTTCGGGCACGACGTCAGGCGCGTCGATCACGACGCTGTCGGGCAGCGGCGCGGTCGCGCTCGGCGCGAAAACGCTCACGCTTACTAACGCCGCCGATACGTACGGCGGCGTGATCGGCGGCACGGGCGGCGTGAACGTGAACGGCGGCACGGAAACGCTCACGGCCGCGAACACCTACAGCGGCGGCACCGTCATCGGCACGGGCGCCACGCTCGCACTCTCCGGCGCGGGCAGCATCGCGGCGTCGAGCGGCGTGACCACGAACGGCACGCTCGATATCTCGTCGACGACGTCCGGCGCCACGCTGCAAAATATTTCGGGATCCGGAACAGTCAGTCTCGGCGCACGCACGCTCACGCTCGCCAACGCGAACGGCACCTATGGCGGCAGCTTCACCGGCACCGGCGCGATCGTCAAGCAAGGCAGCGGCTCGCTGATCCTCAACGGCAACAGCAGCACGTTCAAGGGCACCACCGAAGTGAATGCGGGCCTGCTCGAAGTGGGCGATATCGACAACGCCACGGCCGTGCTCGGCGGCGATGCGAGCGTCGACGCCGCGGGCACGCTGCGCGGCCACGGCACGGTGGCGGGCAGCGTGACCAACGACGGCACGGTCGAACCGGGTGGCTCGATCGGCACGCTCACAATCGGCGGCAACTATACGCAGGCGTCGAGCGCGACGCTCGCCATCGAAGTGAACCCGAGCGCCGCGTCGCAACTCGCGGTCAACGGCAAGGCCACGCTCAACGGCGTGCTGGCCATCACCTACGATCCGGGCACCTACTCGGCGCACACGTACACGCTCGTTTCGGCGACGGGCGGCGTGAGCGGCACGTTCAGCAGCGTCACGAGCACGGGCCAGTCGAATATCGGCACGCTCGCTTCGGCGGTGACGTATGGCGCGAACGACGTCGAACTCGTGCTCTCGGGGACGAACACCGGCACGACCGTCGTCGCACCGACCAACACGAGCATTTACACGGCCACGGGCACCTCGGCGATTCTGGCCGCCCAGGCGCAAAGCGCGGCGCTGCTCGGCCGCCTCGGCAATGCCGCGATGAATGGCGCGTCGAATGGTTCGACGGCAAGCGCCGGCAATCCGGCGGGCTGGATCACGGCCACGGGCATCCAGACCAAGGTGGGCGGCACCGGCGGCGCGCCGGGCTTCCAGGCCGACCGCTACGGTTTCCTCGCGGGCCTCGAACAGACGCTCGGCGCGTACACGGCGGGCGTCGCGGTGGGTTACGACCACAGCGACATCGACGAATCGAACACGGGCGACTCGGGCACCACGGACACGCTGCGCGCCGCACTCTACGGCGGCCGCGCATTCGGTGCCGTGAATCTGGGCGCCACGCTCGGATTCGGGCTCGACTTCCTCTCGCAGAAACGCCCGTTTGGCTCGATCGGCACCGCCGAAGGCGATCACATGGGCGAGGAATTCAACGTGGGCGGCCAGGCCAGTTTGCCGATGACGCTCGGCAGCTTCACGGTGACGCCGCGCGTCGGTCTGCGCTATGCATATTTCCACGCCAACGATTTCAGCGAGAGCGGCGCGGGCGGCCAGGATCTGGCCGTGGGCAGCGACAACGTGCGCAGCCTGCAACCGTATGTGGGCGTGACCGTCGATCGCGCATTCGGCGATGCGCTGCGGCCCGTGAACGCACAATTGCGCATCGGCTACGCGCATGAACTGCTCGACGCGAACCGCGCCGTGAGCGTGGCCGCGAGCGACGGCACGCTATTCACCGCGCCCGGCACGAGCCTGCCGCGCGGCTATTTCACGGCGGGCGCGGGCGTGACGCTGCATCCGCGCAAGAACCTGACCGTGTCGCTGAGTTACGACGCGCTGATCAACACGACGCATGCCTCGGCGCAACAGGGCGAGGTGCGCGTGGGTTATCAGTTCTGGTGAGCTGAAGCGTAAAGTGTCGCGCCGTTCGCGTGTGAATGCGGACGGCGCGTGCGCTTTAGTTGGACCGCTTCATCGCCAGCCGGTCAGGCGCAGCAGACGGGCGAACAAACCGCGCTCGCGTGGTGGCCCGAAAGTCTCGAACTCAATCTGCTCGGGTTCATCGGAAAGCAGCAGCAACATTTCGGGCGTCGTCAAAAACGAACGGAACATGAGTTTCTCCTTCGGGCTTCAAACGGATTCACGTTTCATGTCGATGCAGACGCAAAAAGCGCGCCACCCGTGCATGCCCGGCTCGCCCTAACGGACAAGGCGCGGACAAGGCGCGGACAGCGCACGTAAAAGCGCGCCTTCCGCCCCTTTGCACCGTTTGAGCGCATCACGCACAGGCAGCGGGCGCGGGGCGCAAACCCACGGTACGCACCGCGCCCATTTCCGCTACATTCAACGTCTCCAGCAAGGCCGAGCGATGCGCACGCATCGACCCGCCGACCTGCGCCTTCGTCACACGAAACGCGTCGAGCGCATCGTTCGCGATCAACAGTGTTTGCGTCGGCTGCGCCATCACATCGTCAATTGATTGCCGCCGAGTTTCGCGCACGATACGCAATCGATCGATATCGCCCTGCAAGGTCGCGCCGCCATCGAAAATATCGACGTAATCGGCAAAACGCAGTCCTTCCGATTCGAGCAACGCGCGCGCAGGCGCAGTCTGCACATGCACTTCACCGACCACTGCGCGCGCCTCGCGCGACAACAGCGCCATATAGAGCGGATGACGCGGCATCAATTCGGCGATGATCGACTTGCGGCCCAAACCGACGAGGCGATCCGCTTCGGCGAACTCCATGCGAAAGAACGGCCGGCACACGGCGTCCCAGAATGGCGAGCGTCCGCGCGCATCGGTGACGCCGCGCATTTCGGCCACGAGCGTCTGCGTGAAGCGTTCGCGAAACGCCGCGATAAACATGAAACGCGCCTTCGACAGCAGCGCGCCATTGCCGTCGCGCCGATACTCCGGCGCGAGAAACAGCGTGCACAATTCACTGTGCCCCGTGTGATCGTTCGACAGAAAGAGCGCCGACGCGTCGCTGCTCACGCCCACGCCGCGCGACGTATGCAGATAACGCCCGATGCGATAGTTGTACCAGGGCGCGTCGAGCCCCACCGCCGCTTCGATGCCCGAGACGCCCGCCACGCGCGCATCGAGCGTGTCTTCGAGCACGAACAGATAGCCTTGCTGCGCGAGCGGCAATGTGCCCGCGAGCGTCTGCACGCTGCGCTCGATGCGTGCCTCGATCATCGCGAAATCGGGCATGAACGACGTCATGCCCACGCCTGCACTGCGCGCGAGCGCGAGCAACGCGGGCGCGTCGCCGGCTTGCGCCATCCGTACCATCATCATGATCGCGCTCCGTTCATGCGCGCGCCGTGGGCGCGAAAACTTCGGCGAGCATGCAGCGCGCGCTGCCGCCGCCCACGTGCTCGATGGTGGCGATATCGACCACGACAGGCGTCGCGTGCGCTTCGATCGTCGCGCGCTGCATGACGTCGAGCGACGCCCACGCGGTGCGCGACATCACCAGCATCGGCGCGCCGTCGCCGTCGCGCAGTTCGAGCATGTTGCCCGCGAACGCCGCCAGTTGCGCGCCGCTCAGTTCGATCACGTGCTTGCCTGCCGCGCGCAAACTGGCCAGCACGTCGCGGCGCGCCTGCACGTCGGTGATCGCATCGAGACACACGCCCGCGAGCGCCGTGCCAATCCACATCATGACGTTGGTGTGATAGATGGGCGCGCCGCGCGCGTCAACGGCATCGAAAACGATCGTCTCGTAGCCGAGCCATTGCGTAAGCGCATCGAGCACCTGCTGATGCGTACGCGGCGAACGGCACGCATAGCAGCGCCGCGTATCGCGATCGAACACCACGCTGCCGGTGCCTTCGAGAAAAACGGCTTCGCGCTCGTAGCCGCTCAGATCGACCGTGACCGGCCATTGCGCATGCCGCGCCAGCGCGCCGAGCACCGGACCGTGCCGCTCCTCGCGGCGATTCGGCGCGCGCATCGGATACAGCACGAGCGAACCGTCCGCATGCGACGACCACCAGTTGTTCGGAAAGATCGAGTCGGGCGTGGGCGGATCGAGCGTGTCGTCGACCACGAGCACGTTGATGCGGCGCGCGCGCAAGGCATCGACATAAGCCTCGAATTCCGCGAGCGCCGCGCGATGCACGCCGTCACGCTGCGGCGCATCGTGCTGGAAGAGATTGTCGCGCGCGGTTTCCGGATTGAACGCGAAACACGCGGGGCGCACCATCAGGACAGTATCGGTGGTTTGTTGAGACATGGCGGAGCGGAAAATTAATTTGGAATCCAGATCGTTATGCGATCCACGATCCGATTATTCTTCCAGATACCGCGTGCGGATCATTGCGATTTCGCCGTCCGCCACGCCCCTTCCCTGCCGTTATCGCGCGCTTGTTCAGCCGATTCGGCTGCGCTTTTATACGCTTGTATGCGCGCGAATTCACGCACCTTAGCGGCGCTGACTGCCGTAGACGGAGAACGAAAACGCCAGATAAGCCGCGAGCGTGGAAGTCATGTCGCCGACATCGGTGGTCGGATTCACTTCCGTGATTGCCATCGCCACGCAATGCGGCGCCAGCATTTCCACCATTTCGAGCGCTTCAGCCGAGCTGATGCCGCCGGGTTCGTGCGCGCCAGCGCCCGGTGCGTAAGCCGGATCGATCGCGTCGATATCGAACGAGAGGAAGATATGATCCGCGCCCTGCGTGCGCGCGAGAATGCGTTCGACCGTGGCTGCGGGACCGAGCTTGAGTACCTCGCGCGCCGATAGATGCACGAGGTCGTTATCGTGCTTGAAGCGGCCGGAAGCCGGAAAATTGAAATGTCGCTCGCAAACCTGAATGCACTGGCGCGCGTCGATGCGATCGAGCTCCAGCGCGCGACGCATGCCGCTCGACTGGCTGTAACGGCCTTGCGCCTCGCTCGAATCCATGAGGTCCAGATGCGCGTCGAAGTGCACAATCGCGATCTTGCCCGGCAGTGCGTCGTGCACGCCCTTCGCAACCGGATAGAGCAGGCTGTCGTCGCCGCCGATCACAATCGGCATGCGGCCGTTGCCGAGCGATTCGCGCACCGCCGCCTCGGTCGCTGCGAACGTCGCCAGCGTATCGTTCGACACCGCCACATCGCCACGATCGACGAGCAGGTTTTCGCCGACTTCGAAAAAATCATCGGTTTCGAGGCAATAGACCTTGCCATCCTGAATGCGCATATTGATCCAGCGCGCGGCATTTCGGACGCGCTCGGGCGCGTAGCGCGAGCCCGGATAGCCGAGCGACGACTCGCCGTCGAACGGCACGCCCCAGAGATCGCACTGCTTGAAACGTTGGGAGGACATGACGGAAACTCCTTAAAAAATAGCGTGCTTGCAGCCCGGTGCTGCACGCAATACAGACGCGATGTTCACGCGATGGCGGCACGACTCACTTGAGCGCGCCGCTCAGAAACTGACGCAGCCGCTCGCTGCGCGGCGACGCGAGTACGCTGTGCGGATCGCCGCTTTCCTCGACGCGCCCCTGGTGCAGAAACACCACCTTGTTCGAGACCTGGCGCGCGAAACCCATTTCGTGGGTCACGACAATCATCGTGCGCTGTTCGGCGGCGAGATCGCGCATCACACGCAGCACTTCGCCGACGAGTTCGGGATCGAGCGCCGAAGTCGGTTCGTCGAATAGCAGCACGTCGGGCTCCACGGCCAGCGCACGCGCAATCGCCACGCGCTGCTGCTGTCCGCCGGAAAGATGCGCGGGCCACGCCGCGCGCTTCTCGTAGAGGCCCACGCGCTGAAGATAATGTTCCGCGCGCTCCACCGCCTCCTGACGTTTCACACCGAGCACGCGCATTGGCGCTTCAATGAGGTTTTGCAGCACGGTCATATGCGGCCACAAATTGAAGTGCTGAAACACCATCGCGAGACGCGTGCGGACGGCACGCAATTGCGCCTTATCGGCGCTTTCGAGATCGCCTTGGGCGTTGCGGCGCAGTTTCAGCTCCGCGCCGTTGACGTAAATTCGCCCTTCGCTTGGCTGTTCGAGCAGATTGCAGCAACGCAGCAAGGTGCTTTTTCCCGAGCCGCTGGAACCGATGATGCTAATAACGTCGCCACGTTCGGCACGTAGCGACACGCTGTCGAGCACCGTATGCGTGCCGAAGCGCTTGCCGATTCTGTCGATCAACAACGGAGACATGAATGCCGTTCCTCAATGCGCACGCGGCGCAAGATGCCGCAACCAGCGAGATTCGGCGAGTCGAAAAAGACGCGTGAGCGCAAGCGTGAGCACGAGATACAAAGCGCCCGCCGTCACATACGGCTCGAACGAGATGTAGTAATTCATGCTGACGTAGCGCGCCACGCCCGTGATATCGAGCAGCGTGACAGTGCTGGCGATCGACGTGGCCTGCAACATCATGATGACTTCGTTGCTGTATTGCGAAAGCGCGGCGCGCAACATCGACGGCAATACGATGCGCCGATACACCAGCGCGCGGCTCATGCCGAAACTTTGCGCCGCTTCCACTTCGCCGTGATGCACGGTGCGGATCGCGCCCGCGAAGATCTCGGTGCTATAGGCGGTGGTGTTGAGCACGAACGCGAAGATCGCGCAGAACGTGGCGTTCGAAAACCACGGCCAGACCGACGAATCGCGCATCCACGCGAATTGCGCGAGCCCGTAATAGACGATGAAAAGCTGCACGAGCAGCGGCGTACCGCGCATGACGAGCGTGTAGCCCGCAACCGGCCACGCGACCCAGCGATTGCGCGACACGCGGGCGATCGCCAGCAACACCGCGATCACGAAACTGATTAACACCGAAGCACATACGAGCCAGAGCGTGAGCAGCAGGCCGTGCAGGAACATCGGCGCGTTGAGCCAGATAAGATCCCAGTTCATGCGCGCACCTCGCGTGCGCCGACGGCGAAACGACGCCCCACATAATGCAGCGCGATCAGCGAAACGATCGTCACGATCAGATAGAACACGCCCGCCAGCACGTAGAACGTGAACGGTTCGCGCGTGGCTTCCGCTGCGCCGCGCGCGCGGAACATCAGATCGTGCAAACCGATCAGCGACACCAGCGCCGTGCCCTTCACGAGCACGAGCCAGTTATTGGTGAAACCGGGAATCGCCAGACGTACCATCTGCGGCAACAAAATGCGGCGATACACCTGCCACGCGGTCATGCCGTAGGCGTAGCCCGCTTCGGACTGACCGCGCGCAATACGCTGGAGCGCGCCGCGAAACGTCTCGGTCATATACGCGCCGAAAATCAGTCCGAGCGTGAGCGTGCCCGCAACGAAAGGATTCAATTCGAAATTGGCGTCGCTGCCGAGCGCGGTGAGCATCTGATTGATCGCGCCCGGCAAGCTGTAAAACACGATGAACATGATGACGAGATCCGGAATACCTCGCACCACCGTCGTATAGAGCGTGGCCAACCACACCACGCGTGGCTTGCCCGACAGTTTGGCGAGCGCGCCGATCATGCCGAACGCGGTGGCGAGCACGATGGAAGCGAACGCCAGCGCGAGCGTCACCGTACCGGCTGCCAGGACCGAGCGTGTGTATTCCGCAATCATGGTCTGAATGAAAACTGAAAACGAGTAAGCGTTATTGCGTGACGTTCGAACCGGCGCCGAACCACTTGTCGTTGATCTTCTTGAGTTCGCCGTCCTTGCGCAGTTGCGCGAGCGCCGTGTTGAACTTCAGGCGCAGATCGTCGTCCTGTTTGCGCACGGCGATCGCCACACCCTCGCCCAGCGCCTGGCTGTCCTTGCCCGTGTACGCCGGACCGATCAGGCCAAAGCGCTGCGCATTTTCAGGCTTCGAGAGAAAGCTCGAATCGATCTGCGCCTGATACGAAAAGTGCAGATCGGCGCGGCCCGAAGCGAGATCGAGATACGGCTCGCTGCCCGACTCGTAGCGCTTGATCGTCGCCACATTGCCGAAACGCTGCGTGATGAAGTTGTCCATCGGCGTGCCCGTCTGCACGGCGATCGTCTTGCCCTTCAGTCCCTCGGGTGTGATCGCCAGATGTTCGCTCTTCGGGCCGACGAAGCGATAGACCGGAAATTCATAGACGTCGGTGAACGCCATCACGCGCTTGCGTTCCTCGGTGATATTGAGCGACGAGATCAGCGCGTCGTATTTCTTGCCGAGCAAACCGGGGAACATGCCGCTCCACGCCGCGTTGATGACGTTGCATTTCACCTGCATGCGATCGCAGAGCGCGTGAATCAGGTCGATGTCGTAGCCGGTGAGGCTGCCGTCGGGCGCGACGGATTCGAACGGCGGGAAGGTGGCGTCGGTGGCGACATTCACCTGGGTCCATTCTTTCGCGTGCGCGAGCGGCGCACCAAAAGTGGCGCAGGCGGCGGTAATCAGCAGTAGGCGGGCGTAGCGTTTCATCGTCGGTCTCGTGAGGTGGCTTGCTGGATGGATTTCGGGGCGGCGCATCAAGGCGCACCGCGCAGGTATTGGCGTGCTAACGGTATCGATCTGGTTAGCGGTTTCTCGCTGGAATCCGGCGTCAATTATTGCGGCGCATAAACCGCGAGTCATGTCGAAGGACGTCGTCACGGCAGCGCATTTGCGTCGCAGTTACGCGCTTGACGACCGATTCCGTCGCATCATTTAATTCGGATGACGAATCAATCAGTTCGGAAAAAGAAATGGAGTGCCCCATAAAAACCTTAGAACGCCAGCGTTTGCTTGATTGCTGCCAGCTCCGGGCTGCTGGCGATCTTGTCGATATGAAAGCGTGCGTCGTCGAGCCAGGTTTCGGTCAGCTCGCGGTAGTGATGCATGTCGCGGCACTCCATACGAATCAGATAATCGAACTGCCCGCTCACCAGATAGACGTCGAGCACCCACGGCGCGCTCGCGAGCGCGGCTTCGAAGGCGGTTTGCGCGGCGCGCCCGCTCTGATTCGACAGCGCCACCTGCACGAACAGCGTGAGGCACGGCGCTACGCGGCGCATGTCGATCAGCGCGCCGTAACCCGCAATCACGCCCATTTTTTCGAGCTTGCGCACGCGTTCGAGGCACGGACGCGGCGTGAGATTGACGAGTTCGGAGAGCCGCTGATACGTCACGCGCCCGTCGCGGCGCAACACGTCGAGAATCGCGTGGTCGATGCGGTCGAGGTTCGCGCTTTCGTGCGCGCTCGGGGCGTGTCGTCGCATGGCGGACTCGTCAGATCGGCGGCGCGATGACCCAGACCGCCACGGCGGGCTGCGTCTGCGACGGGTTGCGCCACGTGTGCGCGAGCGTCGGCGGAAACGTGAGCGTGTCGCCGGCTTTCATCGAATACAGTTCGCCGTCCACCACCATGTCGAGTTCGCCCTCCTTCAGATGCACGAAGTCGACGGCGGCGTTGAGCTTGTACGGCTCCGGGCCCGAGCCGCCGCCCGGCTCGATGACGGACAACAGCGCCATCAGATGCTCGTTGCCCACGCCCGCGATCAGATACTCGTGCATGCCCTCGCCGCCCAGGCTGATCGGCCGGCCTTCGCCCGCGCGCACGAGGTTGGTCGCGGGCGGATCGAACAGCGTGCCCGGACGCACGCCGATCGCATCGCAGACTTTAAGCAGGGTGGCGACGGACGCCGACACCGCGTCGCGCTCGAACCGGCTCAGAAACGACTTGGTCACGCCGACGCTGTTGGCCACCTGCTCGATCGAGAGTCCGCGCGCCTTGCGCAGCGTGCGCAGCCGCTCGCCAAGATTGATGTCGTCGCGCACGGGCCGCAGCGGACCCGTGGGTCGGCGCACGGCTTCGGCGAGTTCATCCTCGGCACGGATTTTCGTGGACTTCGCAGCAGTGGCGGGTTTTCGCGGCATGCGTAATGAGTCGATTCAGGAAAAGGTGTCCTGATAGTACACGAAAGTTTCCTTTGTCAAAAATAAACTCGGACGCAACTTTTGTCGCCTGATTGTCAACTTTTTGCGCATCAAGAAGGCGCATACGACGGTGTTGTATCGACAACAATATTTGTAAACATTTGCTGCATTCATCTCGCATCTATCTTACAATTGATAATGATTCGCATTCTGATGCGCGATGCACCGGCGCGCCCTTTTTCTCTAACAACAATCGACACACCATGTCTCAACGGGAATTTCACGCGCCGGGCAGCCAGCGCACCGCAGTCGCTCGCGCAATCCACACGCTTGCTTTCGGCGTGATCGCCACGGCCGCGCTATCGGGCGCGGCGCACGCACAAACCACCACGAAGCCGGGCGACGCCTCAGCGGACGCGAACGCGGTCCTGCCCGCGGTGGTCGTCAAGAGCACCTCGGCGCCGGGCGCGCTGCCCGCGCCTTATGCGGGCGGCCAGGTCGCGCGCGGCGGTGGGCTGGGCGTGCTGGGTACGTCCAATGTCATGGACCAGCCGTTCAGCACGACTAACTATACTGAGCAATTCATTCAGGACACGCAGGCGCGCACGATCGGCGATCTCGTGGTGAATAACGCCTCGGTGCGCACCGAACAGAGCAGCGGCGGTTTCGGCGATGTGTTCGAGATTCGTGGCTTCGCGGTGCAAGCCACCGACGTCGCGCTCAACGGTCTGTACGGCATGGTCTCGGCCGCGCGCGTGCCGGTGAATCTGCTGCAACGTGTCGAGGTGCTGCAAGGCCCCGGCTCGCTGATGTACGGCATGGGTCCTGGCGGCAGCGTCGGCGGCGCGATCAACATCGTCACCAAGCGCGCCGACGACGAACCGCTTACGCGTCTCACCGCGCTTTATCAGTCGAAAAGCCAGTTCGGCACGGCGGTGGATATTGGACGCCGCTTCGGCAGCGAAGGCCAGTTCGGCATTCGCGTGAACGGCCAGATCAAGGATGGCCAGACCGGCATCGCGCACGGCAATCAGCTTCAGGGCGATAGCTCCGTGGCGCTCGATTACCGCAGCAAACAATTCCGCTGGTCGCTCGATGCGTATAACGTTTCCGAAAACACCGACGAACTGCGCTCGCAAATTGGCTTCGGCACCGCGACGGCCGTGCCCGCCGTGCCGTCCGCGTACAACAATCTGTATCCCGGCTCGAAGCTCAAACTGCGCGACACGGCCGTGATGACGCGCGCCGAATACGACTTCAACGATCACGTGACCGTGTATGGCGCCGTGGGCGAGCATTACGGCACTTCCGAGCAGAACTTCCCGTCGGCGAGCGGCATGACGAACGACGGCACGTTCAGCGTGCGCAACGGCTATTACGACCAATACACGCGCACGAAATCGGTGGACGCCGGGCTGCGTTTTCACTTCGACACCTTCGGCGTAAAGCACACGCTGGTCACGGGCTTCACGAGCCTGAATCAGGAAATCGGCTATTTCTACGCGCTGGGCGCAACGTCTTCGGCGGTGCCGTCGAATCTGTACAGCCCCACTCCGCTTCCGGCGATGACCACCGCGCGCGGCGACATGCAGCGCAGCAGCCAGACGCGCCTGAACAGCCAGCAGGTGATCGACACGATGTCGTTGTTTAACGACCGGCTGCTGATTACCGGCGGCTTCCGTCGACAAACGATTGGCCTCGACAACTACAACACGTCGACGGGCGCGCGCACGAGCACGCTCGATCAGCAGGCGATCACGCCACTCGCGGGCATTGTCATCAAGCCGCTGTCGAATATTTCCGTGTACGGCAATTTCACATCGGGTCTGACGAACGGCGGCACCGCACCGGCCGGCACGGCGAACGCGGGTCAGGCGTTCGCGCCTTACAAGTCCAATCAATATGAAGCGGGCGTGAAAGCCGATTGGGGACGCGTGCTGACTTCGGTGTCGGTGTTCCAGATTTCGCAGCCGAATGGCGTGACGAATCCGCTCACGAACATCTACGGTTACGACGGCACGACACGCGTTCGCGGTCTCGAACTGGCCGCGTACGGCGAGGTGTTCCGCAATCTGCGTCTGATGGCGAGCGCGACGTTCTACGATCCGAAACTCCAGGGCACCGCGGGCGGCACGAACGACGGCCACGATCCCGCGGGCGTGCCCAAATTCGCCTTCAATCTCGGCGCCGATTACGATCTGCCGTGGATTCCGGGCCTGAGCGTGAACGGCCGCATCATTCATACGGGCGCGCAATACTACAACGCGACGAATACGCTGCGTCTGCCGGCGTGGACACGTTATGACGTCGGCGTGCGTTACGGCATGCAGGTGCTCGGCAAGGACGTGGTGCTGCGTGCGAATGTCGAGAATCTGTTCGGCAGCCGCTACTGGATTCAGCAAGGCACGTATGTGACGAATGCCGCGCCGCGCACGTTGCTGATGTCGGCGGAATTCAACTTCTAAAGCGCGTTCGGCGCGTCTTGCCGAACCGCTTGCGGGGGCATGGCTTCGCGCTCATAGCGCAGGTCATAGCCCCCTTTCTTTCGCGCAATGCGCGCAAAGCCGAGTTCGCCAAGATGCATCCCGGCGACTAACAGCCCTTCCGAACTGACCACGTCCAGCAAACGCGAACGCGTGCTCGCCGCGAGCGAAGCATCCTGATCGAATGCGATCGACACATCGGGACGCTGAATCTGAATATGCGGAAAATGCACCACGTCGCCCCAGATCAGCAGACTGCGTTCGCGCGCTTCGACAATATAGCCCGTATGCCCTTCCGTATGCCCCGGTAGCGGCATCGCGCGGATGCCGGGCAGCACTTCGCCTGCGTCGAACGCGCGGATATCGCCATAAGCGTCGAATACGCGGCGCGCGATTTCGAAGTTTCCGCGCGCGCGTTCGCTGGCGCGCGCCAGATTCGCATCGTCTTGCCAGAAGCGAATTTCTCGCGTGTTCACCACGAGTTCAGCGTTGGGAAAAGCCATGCGTCCATCGGCATTCACCAGCCCGCCGACGTGATCGGGGTGCGCGTGCGTGAGCAGAATGGTGTCGATCGCCGACGGCTCGATACCGGCAAGCAACAGGTTATCTTGAAGGCGTCCGCCCCATTGCTTGATGCCGCCAGCGCCGCCGTCGACAAGAATAATTCGCCTGGCTCCGCGCAGAAGATAGCAATTGATATGCACGGCAGTCGGCGTTTGCTCACCGGCGTCGCGCTGCATTGTCGACGCTTCGGTCGCGTCGATATTCGAAAGGAAATCGAGGCTGGCATTGAGATAGCCGTCGCTGATGGCGTGGATCATGAAATCGCCTGCTTGATGACTGGGAAAAGATTGCGTGGACATCCTGATTCTCCAGACTGCCTAATTGCGTGCGTGAATCGTCGAAGCCGCGTAACCAAAACAACGAATACGCGCCTTGAGGCCGGTACGCCGGGTAATCGCGCCGTCGAGACTTTCCATGAAGCGGTCCATGACCGCTGCAGTACGAAACGCGTTGAGCCGATACCGGATTTCCGCGAAAACGGGTTGGCCGTATCCATGCCGAACGGCGGAATAAATCACGTGAACATTGCCGATTTCCGCTTCGAGTTTCTCGGTGCAGAGTTCGACGCAATCGCGCGACAGTTCGCCAAGCTGCGCATCGGACGGCATCCGGTCCGCGCGAATATGGAAAGTCAGGTTGGGCATCGCGATGCTCAGTCTTTCTGGCCGGACGATATCGCACGCGCGCTGGTCAATTGATCGGCCATCGGTGCGTAAAGATAGATGCCTGCGGGCAAATCCTCCGCGCGCGGCGCATTGCTCCGAGGCAGCACCGCGAGCCAGCGCTTCTCCGGAAACCTCTCCAGGGCCACGGCCTGCATCGCCAAGGGTTTCAGGCCCAACTGAATCAGCGGATCCGGGCCGTTTGCGCTAAGCACGAGCCATTCATCGGCTTTCACTGCGGGCGCGAGGCCAATATCGCTGTAGAGATTCCGGTGCCAGTCCGTAATGTGTTGCTGCCACTTCGCGAAATTGCCGCCGCCTTTCTGGCGATATTCCTCGCTCGTCAACACGTCGAGACTGTCGACCGTGTGCATGGCGAGATAAACCGGGCAACCCGCGCTCATCGCCTTGAATCGTTGTGAGCTGCGAAAGCCGGTCACCGAAATGAGCGCGGGCAATTTGTCGAGGCTATAAAAGGCGTTCCACTCGGCCTCGCTATGCGGATCGGCGAAACTGCATTCCACGGTGTAGATCATCGGTTGGTCCTTCGAAACGGATTAGCGTGCGCGCATTCATTGCGGTTTGGTAATGGTAATCTGGGGTCTGCCGCATAGATAACGAAATAAAGTCAGCCTTCAATGACATTTAATCAAGCTGACGATCAACACCCTCAGCACGCTAGAACGGAGAGAACCGCAGTGCGCCGCAAGATTCCCAGCCATTCCGCGCTACTCGCTTTCGAAGCCGCAGCCCGACACGGCAGCTTCGCCCGTGCCGCCGAAGAACTGGCGCTCACCGAAGGCGCGATCAGCCGCCAGATCGCCCGGCTGGAAACATTTCTGGGCGTGTCGCTGTTTAAACGCGTGGGTAATCGCGTTCGGCTCGCGCCCAATGGCACGCGCTACGCGGCGCAGGTCCGGGAGATTCTCGATCGGCTGGAGCGCGACAGTCTGTATCTGATGGGGCAACCGGCCGAAGGCGCCAGCATCGATATCGCGGCCATTCCGACTTTCGCCACGCGCTGGCTGATTCCCCGCCTCAAGCGTTTTCAGCAGCGCCACCCGAATGTGACCGTGCATATCGCCGAATGCATGGAGCCTTTTCTGCTCGCAGGCAGTGGTTTCGACGCCGCGATTCATTTCGATCACCCTGCGTGGGCGGGCATGCATCGACATCATTTGCTGGAAGAAGTGCTGGTGCCGGTGTGCAGTCCGGTGCTGCTCGCGGAGGCGGGTGACAACGCGTCGCTCGATGCGATGCCGCGCCTGCATAGACGGCAGAATCCGGATGCGTGGCAGGTCTACGCGCAAGCGTCCGGCATCGAGCTGACGAATTCGGCGATTGGCGCCCGCTACGATCTGCATGCGATGCTGATCGAGGCCGCGCTTGCGGGCCTCGGCGTAGCGCTGGTGCCGCGTCTGTATATCGGCGCGGAGCTGGCCGAAGGCCGTCTGGTTGCGCCGTGGCCCGACGCCGGGAGTGTGGCGAAAAACTTTTGCCTCGTACTGCCCGAGCCGATCGAATCGAGTGACGGGCCGCTCCAGGCATTTGCACACTGGCTGCTTGAAGAAGCCCGAGGCGTGGCGATGGAAAACCACGCTTGAAAACCATGATTGAAAACCGCGATCGGAACGCTTATTAAAAGCGACGCGCTGTTAACAAGCGCGTTCGCCGCCCATGCGCGCAATCAACGGCACCAGTAGAACCGCCACGACAGCAATAGCCGCCGCCACATAGCCAATATCGGCAACGCCGAGCTTATTGATCGTCAGACCGCCGATGATCGCACCGAGTCCAATCCCGGCATTCGCCATCGACACATTCAGCGTGCCCGCCAGCGCTTGTGAATGCGCCGACGCCCGCATCACCCGAACCTGACAAATCGGGTAGAGCGCGGTATTCGCCAGCCCCCATACGCCGAGAGCGATCACGAGCATGAACGCATTGCCGATCAACAGCGTCGATGCTGCCATGCCGACTGCCAGCACGAGCGCCGCGATGAGCGTCGCGCGCAACGGGTCCTTGCCGACCATATGTCCGCCGATCCAGTTGCCCGCGAGCCCCACGACGCCGAAGCCCATCAGCCACCAGCCCACGGCGTGACGGGGAATGTGCGCCACGCGTTCGAGCAGATCGGCGAGATACGTATAAGACGTGAACATCGCCGTAAAAACGAAAACTGAAAGAACGAGATTGGCGAGAAATATCGGATTCCTGAGAATGCGCATTTGATGGGCAAGTTCAAGGCGCGCCGGTTTTTGAAGCACAGGCATCACGAACAACAGCAGCACCGCCATGGCCAGCGAAAGCGCGGCAAGAATCCAGAACGTACCGCGCCACCCCACGGCATTGCCGACGAGCGTGCCAACCGGTATGCCGAACACCATCGCCGCCGCAATGCCCATATAGACGTTGGAAACCGCTTTACCGCTACGCGCCGGACCCGCAAGTTGTGCAGCGGTTTCGCTCGACGTGCCCCAGAAAACCGGCAGCGCGAGCGCGGGCAACACGCGCCCCAAGGCCAAGATCCAGACGTTCGATGCCATCGCGACGAGCGCATTCGAAAACGCAAAGAGAAACAGCAGCGCGACGAATAACTTCTTTCGGTCGACATGCGAAACGAGCCCGGTAAGCACCGGCCCGAATAACATCACCGTGAAAGCAAACAGCGTGACCAGACGGCCCGCGTTGGCAATGGACAAACCGAAATCGCGCGCGATACCCGGCAGCAATCCGACGATGATGAATTCCGTCGTGACAATCACGAATGCCGAAATAGCCAGCAGCAGCACGGCCAGCGCGCCGTGTGCGGGCGCCGTTCCGTGTTGGGCCGATGTTGTACGCGACGTGGTGGACACGAGCACCTCCAGTTTCAAGGCCTCGAAATCTATCATTGACGCACCAGAAAGTCGTGCGGCAATATTTCAAGCGATTGTTTCCATCGAGTCCACAATAAGGGGTTGCCGTGTTGCCCACCGAGCGCCTGAAAGGCATCGAAGCCTTTGTCGCCGCTGCGGAGTCAGGCAGTTTTACCGCCGCCGCCGACCGCCTCAATCTCACGACATCGGCTATCAGCAAAGCCGTTGCCCGGCTGGAATCGCGCCTGGATTGCAAGCTGTTCACGCGCACCACGCGCCGTCTCGCGCTGACCGATGAAGGCACCGCGTTCTATGCCACCTGTTCGAGCGTGCTCAAAGAACTTGCCGACGCCGAAGCTGTTCTCGCGGCGCATGGATCGGAGCCGATCGGGCGCCTGCGCATCGATCTTCCGGTCGCCTTTGGACGATTCCGCGTCATGCCCGTGCTGCTGCGTTACGCACAGCGCTATCCGGCAGTGACGCCGCGCGTCACGTTCACCGATCGGTTCGTCGACGTGATTGAAGAAGGAATTGATATTGCGGTGCGTATCGGCGTCGCGCAAAACGGACCCGATGGTCTCGCGCGCCGACACCTCGGCACGGAGCGCCTGATTTTCTGCGCGTCGCCTGCGTATCTGAAACGTTGTGGCGTGCCGCGCGATATTGAATCGCTGATGCAACTCGATCGCGTGTTATATGGGCGCGCGGATGGCGGTATTTCCGCCTGGCGATTTAGCGAAAACGCAGGGGCCGAGCACCGCGACCGGCCTGGTCGGATGGTACTCGGCAGCGCGGAAGCGCAGGTCGAAGCGGTGAAATCCGGACTCGGCGTCGCGCAACTGGCAACGTGGC
Source organism: Paraburkholderia sp. SIMBA_027 (assembly GCF_046535315.1). Taxonomy (NCBI): domain Bacteria; kingdom Pseudomonadati; phylum Pseudomonadota; class Betaproteobacteria; order Burkholderiales; family Burkholderiaceae; genus Paraburkholderia; species Paraburkholderia sp. SIMBA_027. The sequence goes on along the minus strand of NZ_JAWRWY010000012.1, from coordinate 70,814 downwards.
TGATCCGGCACGAACTGGACAGCGGCGAGCTGGTCGAGATTCTGCCCGAGCATGCGACCGAAGGCTTGCCGCTTTACCTCGTCTGGCCGGCGAGCCGGCAACTGATTCCAAAAGTGGACGCGCTATTAAAACTGCTCACGAATGAATTACGTATCGATTAATCGACGTAAAACACCGCGGACGATTGCAGCCCGTTAAGCCGCCATCGTCTGATTTGCGTAATCACGCACGCGCAAGACGAAACACCGACACCGCTTCGCGCATGCGCTGCGATTGCGCTTCCAGCGCCCCCGCCGCAGCGGCCGCTTCTTCCACGAGCGCCGCATTCTGCTGCGTCACCTGATCCATCTGGCTCACCGCATGACCGACCTGTTCGATGCCGTCGCTTTGCTCGGCCGTGGCCGTCGTGATTTCGCCCATCAGCGTCGCCACATTACGCACGGCGCCGACGATTTCGCCCATCGTATTGCCAGCCTCCGTCACGAGCGCATTGCCGCTTTCCACACGGTTGATCGACTGGCCGATCAGTTCCTTGATATCGCGTGCCGCGCCTGCGCTACGCTGTGCGAGCGTGCGAACCTCGCCGGCCACCACGGCGAAACCGCGCCCCTGTTCGCCTGCGCGCGCCGATTCCACCGCGGCATTGAGCGCAAGAATGTTGGTCTGGAAAGCGATGCTGTCGATCATGCCCGTGATCTCGGCGATCTTTTTCGAACTCGCGCTGATCTCCGCCATCGTGCGCACGGCGCGGCTCACCACGTCGCCGCCCTGCTGCGCGAGATCGGCCGCGCCGCCCGCGAGCGTACTGGCTTCGCGAGCATGCTCGGCGTTCTGGCGCACCGTCGACGTCAGTTGCTCCATGCTCGCCGCCGTTTCTTCGAGCGACGCCGACTGCTGTTCCGTGCGGCTCGACAGATCGAGATTGCCTGCCGCAATTTCGCGCGCGGCCGTATGGATCGCTTCGCAACTATCGCGCACGCCGGCCACCGTCTGCGTGAGTCCCGACTTCATACGCTGCATCGCCGCGAACAGCAGACCGATTTCGTTGCCGCTCGCTTGCGGCACCTGCACCGTGAGGTCGTTCGAGGCGATGCGATCGAGCACGTCCGCCGCGAGCGCGAGCGGCTGCGACACCACGCGGCGCAGCGCGAAATGCGTGGCGACGATCAGCGCCATCGCGAGACTCACGCCCAGCACCACCATGCCGACGATCCACTGATACTGCGTGTTGGCGTTCGCGAGGCCGGTTTCGGAAAGCTGATTGGCCAGTTGCTGAAATTGCTCGACATTGGCCGAATAGGCCGCACCCGATGACGTGATCGCGCTGTCGTTGAGCGTAGCGTACGCGCCGGTATCGCCGCTCGCGAGCGCATCGCGGGCACGCGCGAGATTCGTCGCGAGTTGCCCCGACGAATCGATCAGGCTTGCCTTGAGCGTTGCGTCCATGCCGTCGAACGGCACGGCCTTCTGAAACGCCTGCGTTTCGCTCGCGGATAGATCCAGCGTGCGTTGTGCGCTCTTGAGCGCGGCGTCGCGTCCGGCCGTATCGTTGCGCTCCTTGAGCGCGGTGTAGGCGCGCATCAGCGCCGAACGCGTGCGCGCGGTGTCCTTGTAGGCATCGTTGACGAGAATGGTTTGGCGCGCCATTTCCCGCAACGATTGCGTATTGCCATTCGCGCTATGCAGCGCAGTGATGCCCATCAGCCCGCCCAGCAGAATCATCGTCGAGAAGATGGCGAGGACAGCCAGCAGGCTGGCCCGTACGGTTACATTGCGCATGCTGCGGGTGCCGGCGGTGGCCGATTGGTCGTTGAGATACTTGCAATAACGGCAATAATCGCGCGCTGCTTTAGAGGTCGTTTAAAAAGTCTTTTCATCAGACTTTTTAAACCAGAAGATGCCCTGAAACAGTGCGAAAAGCTTTAAAAAAAAACGGCGCCACGCATCGCGCGGCGCCGCTTTCTGCGGATCGCTGAAACCTCAATCGTGGTGCATTGTGCTTCGCACTTTCGCGACCTGACCGGCGTCCACCGCGCCCGCGTGATTCGACCAGCCGCCGCGCACGAAAGTCGCCAGCGCGGCCACTTCGTCGTCGCTCAAACGATAGGCGAAGCCCGGCATCGGCAGCACCGACGGTGCCTTTGCCGTCGAGGGCGTTTGCGCGCCCGCGAGAATCACGTTGATAAGACCGGTCGGGTCCTTCGCATTCACCACGGTCGCGCCGTCGAGATGCGGGAACACGCGCGGCGCGCCCTTGCCGTTCACGAAGTGACACGCGCTGCAATTGTCGACATAGAGCCGCTCGCCGAGCGTCAGATTCTGCGCCGCCGTCAATTTAGCAGTCGTCGCGCTCGCGCCAGTGGGCGCTGCCGCTTGCGCGGTCTCCGACGCCGACAAGGTCTTCAGATACGCCGCAATCGCGTTGAGATCGGCGTCGCTCAAATGCGAGGTGCTGTGATAGACCACCGACGTCATTTCGCCCGCGACCGCCGCCTGGCTGTTGCGACCCGTCTGCAGATAATCGACGATGTCCTGCTGGCTCCAGCGCGACATGCCGCGCAGCGCGGGCACGTTCCAGCCGTTGAGCTGGCCGCCCGCGAGGAACAACGCGTTGCTGCTGTCGAGCGCTTTCTCGTTCATCGCGAAGCCGCGCGGCGTGTGGCAACTGCCGCAATGGCCGAGGCTCTCGACCAGATACGCGCCGCGGCGCACCTGATCGCTCGCGCCGTCCGGGCCGCTGAACGGTTTATCCGACGTGAATGCCCAGTTCCACAGTGCCATGCCCCAACGCTGGTTGAACGGGAAGCTCAGCGAGGTTTCCGGCGCGGCATCGTCGCTCGGCGCGACGCCCTGCATGAAGTACGTGTAGAGCGCGTGAATATCGGCATCCGACACCTTCGCGTACGACGGATACGGCATCGCCGGATACAGATGCGAACCGTCGGCGCGAATGCCCTTGCGCACGGCGGCGGCGAACTGCGCCTCGGTGTAGTTGCCGATGCCGTTCTGCTTGCCCGGCGTGATGTTGGTCGAATAGATCGTGCCGATGTTGCTCACGATCGGCAGCCCGCCCGTATAGGGCTTGCGGCCCACCGCACTGTGACACGCCATGCAGTCGCCCGCACGCGCCAGATATTCGCCCTGCTTGATGAGCGCGGCTTGCGCGGCTTGCGTGCTTTGCGGATTCTGCGCAGCCGCGCCGGTTTGCGCCAGCGCCGAATCGGCGGCAAACGCAGCGCCGAGCGTCACGGCCGTCACAAGAGCCGCGGACGTAAAGGTCTTGAGGAAATTCATGACGATCATGCCTGCACGAGAGGACCGGGGTTCTTGAGGTACTGTTCCTTGATCGCGCGAGCGGCGAACAGCGTGATCGCGCCGATGGTCGCGGTCGGATTGGCCTGGAAATTCTGCGGAAACGCATTGCCGCCCGGCACGAACACGTTGTGCACGTCCCAGCTTTGCAGATAGCGGTTCAGCGCGCTCGTTTCCGGCGAATCGCCCATCACCGCGCCGCCGACGTTGTGCGTCGAAACGTATTTGGTGATGTCCCAGTGCGAGTCCATCGCGAGGAAGCTTTCCGAATAGCTGTCCGGATTCAGTTCCTTCGTGACATCGAGCACGATCTTGCGCAGATGCTGCTGCAGCTTCAGTTCGTTCTGTTTCCAGTCGAACGTGATACGCAACAGCGGCTGCCCCCACGGGTCCTTGTAGGTCGGATCCAGATCGACATAGTGATCGCGATACGACATGCAGCTCGTCGTGATGCTGATCTTCATCGAATGGCCGTACCAGTCCTGCATGCCTTCCTTCCAGCCCTTGCCCCACGCGGGCGTGCCGTGCGGCAGCGCGGTGCCGATCGGCGCGCCGCTCGACTGCGAGCTGTGAATCTTCGCGCCGCCGAGAATACCGAGCGACGGACCGTCGAAATTGCCCGGCGAAATGTCGTTGAACATCTGGCCGGTCGCGCCCGCCGTGGCGAACGGATTGAAATTCTTGTCCTTGAAGAACAGCGTCGCGCCGCCATTACTCAGGAATGCGTAGTTTCTGCCGATGGTGCCCTTGCCGCTCACCGGGTCATACGGCTTGCCGATGCCCGACAGCAGCATCAGCCGCACGTTGACGAACTGGAAGCCCGCCAGCACGACGATCTTCGCGGGCTGGAACACTTCGTTGCCGTGCGCGTCGGCGTAGGTCACGCCCTTCGCGGTCTTGCCGTCGGCGTGCATGTCCACGCGCAGCACGTTCGCGTTCACACGGTACGAGAAGTTATCCATGCGCTTGAGCGCGTCGAGCACCGCCGTCTGCGGCGACGCCTTCGAGAAATTCAGGCACGGATACTTGCTGCAATAGCCGCAGTAATTGCACGGTGCGATCTGATTGCCGTACGGATTCGTCCACGCGCGCGACACGTTCGCCGAAGGATTCGGAAACGGGTGATAGCCGAGCTTGCGCGCCACGTCGGCGAACATCGTATTGTTCAGCGTGTCTTCGAGCGCGGGCAGCGGCGCCGGGTTCGAACGCGGACCTTCGAACGGATCGCCGCCCGGCATGATCTTGCCGCGCAGATTGCCGGTCTTCGCCGAAAGGCCGCAGACCTTGTCGAAGAAGTCGTAGTACGGCTCGATCTCGTCCCACGTGAACGGGAAGTCCTGCACCTGCATGCCGTCTTCGAGCTGGCCTTTCTTGTAGGCCTGATCGGCGTAAGTCTTGAGCTTGAGGTCGGTCGGCGTCGGACGGATCAGCACGCCGGTCCAGTGCAGGCCCGAACCGCCCACGCCGGTGCCCGGCACGAAAGCGCCCCACTTGCGCGTGGGCAGCGCCGTATCCTGCGCCGAATGGCGCACGGTGAGCGCGCCGTCGCGCGGCGTCACCATGATCTTGTTGCGCACGCCGTAGGCGTATTGATCGGCCGGCTTCGGATACGCGAAGTCGGCATTGCTGCGGTCTTCGCCGCGTTCGAGCGCGCGCACTTTCAGGCCTGCCTGCGCGAGTTCGATGCTCATGAGCGAGCCGGCCCAGCCCAGTCCGACGACGACGACGTCGACTGCGTCATTGGTTATTTTTGCCACGGTGTTCCTCGTTGATTCTGAATACGCGAGTGCTTCGCGATCGGTCACGCGATCACGCGCGCGAAAGTCCTGCGCTCAAGCGCGAAGTCCGTTCAGGCTCACGGGCCCGAGCGGATATTTCACGTTGTGCTGCGAGACCCATTCGAGGAAGCTCGCCCGGGCGCCGGGAAAACCAATGGCAATCCAGGCTTTCATGCCTTTATTGCCGCCGTACATCGGATCGGAGAGATAGCCGTTTTTCGCATCCGAAATCATCTCGCCGAAAAACTGGCTGGCCTTGAGCGCGCTTTCGCCGCTGTCGGCAAAGTGAATGTCGTTGTCCTGCAGCGCTTTCAGCACGACGTCCTGCGTCGCCGCGTCGAGTTCGCTGAAACGCTTGTGATACTTCTGGCGGCAATACGCATCGGTCAGCTTGATGCCGCGCTGATAGATCTGCTGCGGCGTGTACGGGAGTTGATAGCCGAGCTCTTTCGGCGCCTGCGTATTGAACGGCCCTTGCAGATAAATCTCGCGGCCGAAATCGCCATGCATCTGCTGATCGATGAAAACCGGCACGTTGGTTTCCAGCGCGCCGGGACCGCGTCCGTCGGCCGGAATCAGACGGTCGCAGGCCGCGAGCATGAACGCCCATTCCTCGGCCGAAAAGAACGCCGGACGATAGGTTTTCAGATCCGGCGCGGCCATTTCGGCGGCCTCGGCGGCGCTCAGCGTGTTGACGAAGACGCCCATGGTCGGCAGCGCGAGCACGGCCGTCAGGAGGAATTTACGTCTTGATGCAGAAATGTCAGACAACATGGTCGATTGGTTCAGCTGTCGCGAGAGTCGGGGTGGTCTGAGCGGATTGCCGACGCGCTACAAGCCCCTGCACAACGGGGCGTCGGTCATCGCTTCAATATTTGGGATCGCGACCATACCACAAAGTTGTCGTACATCAATACCAAGTGTGCAAAATTGGGCCTGCGGCTGTCGTTCGCCGCTTGCGCGACGGCTTTTGTTTGTGCTTGTCTTTCTCCCGAAATGTGTGCAAACTGCATATGTGCAGATTGCATGTATTGGGAGACGTATGACTCAGCGCACGGAAAACCTGCTCGGCGCGCTCGCCGTGCTGGTGATGGACGACATGGTCGCGCTCGATTCCGTGGCGGCACTCGCCGGCCCCACCGCGCGGGCGATGCTGAACGCCATCGGCCAGTATCCGGACGCATCGATCGAACTGTTGCGCGACGCCGTCGCGCTCTCGCATCCGGCGGCGGTGCGCGCCGTCGCGGCATTGGTCGACGCCGGTCTCGTCGAAAAACGGCCCGGTGTCGACAAACGCTCCGTCGCCCTCGCGCTAACCGACGCCGGCCGCCGCGAAGTCGCGGCCCTGCAACGTGCGCGCGACGCACTGCTCACGCGCATCGTCGGCCATCTCGACGGCAACGAGCGACAGCAGCTCGAAGCGCTGCTGATCAAGGTGCTCTGGCACGAAACACGCGACGCCGCGCAGGCGATGCAGCTTTGCCGCTTCTGCGACGACGGCCCGTGCCTCAAAGCGGGCTGTCCGATCGAATGCCGCGAAACCGGGCTGCCGATGCCCGCCGGGAGCGCGCCGTGAACGAAGCTGCACCCGCGGTGCGCTGGCGCGCGATCGCCGCGCTGACCGCCGTCTCGACGCTCGCGCAGATCGGCCAGTTCGGCCTCGGCTTCATCGTGCTGCCGGTCTGGCTCGCGCATCAGGGGCTCGACGCGCCGCGCGCCGGGCTGTTCGCGGCGTCGCAATGGATCGGCATGCTCGCGGGGCTGATGGCGGCGCCCGCGCTGGTCGCACGCATCGGCGCTAAATACACGGTCTCGCTGGGACTCGCGGCCAGCATCGCGGCCTTCGCGACGGTGCCGTGGCTGTCCTGGCCGTGGTGGATCGCGCCCGGCATGCTGATGGGTCTCGGGATCGGCCTGCGCTGGATCGCCAACGAATCCTGGCTTTACGGACTCGTGCCGGATGCGCTCAGCGGCCGCGCGGTCGGCGTGCATGAAACCCTGATCGCGGCGGCGGGCGTCGTCGCGCCCGCGCTGGCCGCGTGGTGCGGGCCCGCCGGTTCCGTGACGATCGTCGCCGGCCTGGCCTTCACGTTGGCCGCCGCGATTCCGCTGTGGCTGACCGCTTCCGGGTCGCCCATCGGGCCAGCAGTCGCGCCGCCCGCGCGCGAAACGCCGGGCCAAAGCAACGCGCGCTCCATGCCGGTCAGCGCGCTCGTCGCGCTGGGCATGGTGGTGGTCGCCGTCGGCGGCCTCAGCGACGGCGCGCTCTACGGCCTGTTCCCGCTCTACGCCGCCGCGCGCGGCATGACCGGCACCCAGACCACCGTCCTGCTCGCCTGCGTCGGCCTCGGCGGCATGGCGCTGCAATTCCCGGTCGGGTGGATGGCCGACCGCGCGGGCCTCGGCAAAACCGTGGTCCTCTGCGCGATGACGAGCACGCTCGCCCTGGTCGCGTTCGCGCTCGCCGCGCCCACGTCCTGGCGCTTCGCCGCGAGCGCCTTTCTCGCGGGCGGCATGAACAGCGCCTTCATCACGCTCGGCATGTACGCGGCCGCCGCCGGCGAGAAAGACGCGCTCGTGCGCAACATGCGGCGCGTGTCGCTCGCGTTCACGGGCAGCTCGATCGTCGGTCCGCTGATCGCGGGCGCGGCGATGGCGCGTCTCGGCAACGACGTGCTGCTCTGGCCGCTCGCCATCGCGAGCGGCATGCTGACGGTTTTTACGCTCGGCATTTTCGAAGGACGCCGCCAGCGCAACGCGCCTTCACCTGCCAACTGAACCTGCGAGCTAAACCGCGTCATCGACTCGCACCGCGCAGCGAAAACGCAGCGGCCATGCAGCCAAGCATCGCAACGCCCGCAATCAGAAACGCATCGCTATACGCCATCAGCAGCGCTTCGTGCAGCACGCGCTGCTCGATGATCGCGAGCGCCGTTTCGTGCACGCCGTCCAAGCGCGCGCGCGGCAGCGCGTCGGCGTGCGCGAGATGCCTCTGCGCCACGAGCCGCGAGAGCGCTGCCATCCGTTCCTGAAACGCGCTCGCGTAAGGCGTGATCGATTCACCGATCCGCATGGCATGCAGCTTCTCCCGCTCGACCACGATCTGGCTCGCGAGCGCGATGCCGATCGCGCCGCCCACGTTGCGCACCATATTGAACACGCCCGAGGCCGACCCGAGCTGCGCCTTCTCGATCCCGTCCACCGCCATCACCGACAGCGCGATCACCACCAGCGACTGCCCCACGCCGCGCACGATCAGCGACGGCACGATTACGTTCGCGGCGGAATCGGCGTCGAGATGGATATTCATCAGGCAGCCCACAGCGACCAGCGCAAAGCCCGCGACGATCGCCATTCGCGGCCCGACGACGCGCATCAGCGGCGGCGTGGCGAACGACATGGCGAACTGCACGAGCCCATACGGAATCATCGTCATGCCGATATCGCGCGCGCTATAGCCCTGCGTCTGCGCGAAATAATTCGGCACCAGAAACACCACGCCGAACACCACCGCGCCGAACATGAATTGCATCAGGCTCGCCACGCCGAAGTTGTAGCGCCCCAGCAGACGCAGGTTGATGAACGGCTGCGCGCGCTTTAATTCGATCGCCACGAACGCGACAAGACCGAGCGCCGCGACGCACGACAGCAGCACGATATCGTGCGAGGCGAACCAGTCCTTGCGTCCGCCTTCTTCGAGCACAATCTGCAATGCGCTCAATCCAACCACCATTGTCAGGATGCCGAACCAATCCGCATTCTTCAAGCGCGCGAGATCGACGGAAACGGGTTTGATCGACCATGCGATCGCCGCGATCAGCGCGAGCGCGGGCGGAATCTGCAGATAGAAGATCCAGCGCCACGAATAGGCGTCCGTGAGCCAGCCGCCGAGCGACGGCCCCACTGCCTGCGCGACATTGTTGGCGACGGCGAACAGCGCCATGCCGAGCGCGCGCCGCGACGCCGGCAACTCGGTGGCGATGAGCTGAAACGAGAGCGGAATCAGCACGCCGCCGAACGCGCCCTGCAAGGCGCGCGCGGCGATCATCGAACCGATCGTCGGTGCGAGCGAGCACGCCAGCGAGAACGCGAGAAACCCCGACGCCCCGACCAGCAGCACGCGTCGCGCGGAAAACACCTGCACGAGCCAGCCCGTGAGCGGAATCACGACGATCTCGGCGACGAGATACGCGGTCGTGATCCACGATCCTTCCTCGAAGCTCGCGCCCAGCGCGCCGCGAATGTCGGGCAGCGAGGCGTTCGTCACGTGCACGTTCATGCCCGCCATGAAGCAGCCGCACACGCCGCCGAGCACGGCGACCCACGCGCGCAGCGAGACGGTTTCTTCGGCGGCGGGTGTGGATTGCGCCGATTGCACCGATTGCGGGGTCATCGCGCCGCCTCGCGCGTATCCGCATGCGCGACCACCGACATGCCGGGCCGCAGCACGACGTCGCGCGGCAGCGGATCGAGCGCGACCTTCACGGGCACGCGTTGCACGATCTTCGTGAAGTTGCCGGTGGCGTTATCGGGCGGCAGAAGCGCGAATTCCGCACCCGGTCCCGGCGCGATGCCGCGCACGCGACCGTGCAGCGTGCGGCCCGAAAACGTATCGATGTCTAGCGTGACAGGCTCGCCGTCGCGCATATGTTCGAGCTGCGTTTCCTTGAAGTTCGCGACCACGTAGACATCGCGCATCGGCACCACGGCGAGCAGCGGCGTGCCCGCCTCCACGTACTGCCCCGCGCGCACGCTGCGCTGTCCGACCATGCCGTCGCGCGTGGCGACGATGCGCGTATGGTCGAGATCGAGGTCCGCGAGCACGCGTTGCGCCTGCGCCGCCGCGAGCCGCGCGCGCGCCGCGTCGATCGCCGCATCGTCCTGCGCACGCCGACGCTGCAACACCTCGGTCTGCGCGCGCTGCGCCTGCGCCGCCGCCTTCGCGCGCGCATACTGCGCGTTCGCCTTGAGCGCGTCGGCGTGGGCCGCTTCCCAGCGCTGGCCGCTCGCGGCTTCGTCGGCGAGCAAGGCCTGATAGCGCGCCGCGTCGGCGTTGCGGCGCGCGGATTCGGCGCGCGCGGCGTCCACGTCGGCCTGCGCTTCGTCGATCGCGCTCGCCTGCTGCGCGATCTGCGCATCGAGCGTGCGCGACGCCGCCTGCGCCTCGCCCAGCGCCGCCTGCGCGCTCGCGACCGCCGCCGCAGCCGCTTGCGCTTTGGCGCGGAAATCGCGGTCGTCGAGCTGAACGAGCACGTCGCCGCGACGCACGGGCTGATCGTCGTCGACGGCCACGCGCGTCACGTAGCCCGACACGCGCGGGCTCACGGTCACGACATCGGCGCGCACATAGGCGTCGTCCGTCGATTCGACGAAGCGCGCGACGCGCCACCAGTGCCAGCCCCACGCGCTGGCCGCCAGCAGCGCGAGCACGCCGCCCGCGACGATCCATACACGTTTCGGATGCCTGATCTTTTTAACTTCGGTTTCAGTTTGGGTATCGACAGTCGTACTCATGCTTGTGATCTTGTTTCGAGAATATGAATGAAGCCGCGCTCAGGGTTGCCAGCCGCCGCCGAGCGCCTTGAACACCGCCACCTGATCGAGCGAGACCTGCTGCGCGGACTGCGCGAGCGCTGCGTCCACGTCCACGAGACTGCGCTCCGCGTCGAGCACGCCGAGCGAATCGAGCGCGCCCGCGCGGAACTCGCGCTCGGCGAGCGTGAAGGCGCGAGCGTGCTCGGCGCGCGCCGTCTGCAACGCATCGCGTTCGCGCCAGGCCGCGCCGTAACGCGCGAGCGCCTGCTCGGTTTCCTGCAAGGCGCGCAACACGCTCGCATCGAACGCGGCGCGCGCGCCGGTGTCGTCGGCACGCGCCGCGCCCAGTTCGGCGCGGCTCGCCGCCAGATTCGGAAAGCGCCAGCTAATCAACGGGCCGATACCCCACGCCACCGCGTAACGATCGCCGATCGATGCGGGATTGCCCGTCGTCGACAGCCAGTTCACCGAGCCGCCCAGCACGATGGCCGGATACAGCGACGCCTGCGCCGCGCCGACGCGCGCATGCGCCGCCGCGAGCTCGCGCTCGGCCTCGCGCAGATCGGGACGGCGACGCAGCAGCGCCGCGCCGTCGCCGAGCGGAAACGGCTGCGCGAGCGCGGGCGGCGTGCGGCACTGCACGGCGGCCGGCGGAATCTCGGACGGCGCATGACCCGTGAGCACCGCGAGTTCGTAGAGCGCGGCGCGGCGCTCGCCTTCGAGCACGGGCAGACGCGCGCGCGTGTCGTCGGCGAAAGCGCGCGCGCGGGCGAGGTCCATCGGCGCGACGAGGCCCAGCGCCTGCTGCCGCGCCGTGAGCGCGGCGATGCGCTCGGCCACCTGCTCCGAGCGCTGCGCCACGTCGATACGCGCGCCAAACGCACAGGCCCGCGCGTAGGCGCTCGCGGTTTCGGCGGCGACGCTCACGCGCATGGCGTCGGCGGCGGCTTGCTGGGCGTCGGCGTCGGCATGCGCGGCATCGACGAGATCGCGCACGCGTCCCCACAGATCGACCTCCCACGACAGCGCGAAACCCGGCGCCCAGCCGAAGCGCGTCGGCGCGCTGCCGCTGTTGCGTGCGGCGGCCACGATCTGGTCGTCGGTGTGGCGGCCGTAATCGACGCCGAACGTCGCCTCCGTGGCGGGCAGGCGCGCGGCGTCGGTTTGCGCGAGCACGGCGCGGGCGCGTTCGACGCGCGCGGCGGCCACGGCGAGATCGCGGTTCTGCGCGAGCGCGTCGCGGATCAGCGCGTCGAGCGCGGGATCGTCGTAGAGCCGCCACCAGTGATCGGGCGGCGCGGCGCTCACCGAGTTGGGCGTCGAAGCGGCGGCGTCGAACGGCGCGGTGCGCTCGGCGGCGGCCACGGGCGCGCGATACGGCTCAACGGTCGAGCACGCGGCGAGACTTGCAACCAGCGCAGCCAGCGCAGACACTGCGGCGGTCAATAACAGCGCGCTCGCAACGCGCGATGAAACGGGAGGAAAAGACGTGGACGGCATCGTGAAGTCGATGAAGGGAAAACGATCGGGCGGAAACATCGACGTCATGATAGGGTCGAGCCCTTTGGTCAATCGCGCGCGTAATGTGCATTCATCGTCGGGAAATTGACACATGAACGGCTTCTTCGAGGCGCTCGACGCGCAGGACAAAGCGCGCCAGATCGGCGTGATCGCCACCGATTCGCCCGCGGGCCTTGCGTTTCCGGCGCACACGCACGCGCAGGCGCAACTGATCCTCGCCATCGACGGCGTGATGATCGTGCGCGCCGAGGCCGGCAGTTGGGTCGTGCCGCCAGGACGCGCGGTCTGGGTGCCGGGCGGCACGCGCCACGAAATCGAAATGGCCGGCGACGTGCGCATGCACTCGCTGTTCGTCGCTCATGAAGTGCGGCCGAGTCTGCCGCGCGATTGCCGCGTGATCGAGGCGAGCGCGTTGCTGCGCGAGTTGATCGTGACCGCGCACGGCCTGCCCGCCGATTACGACCTCAACCATCGCGCCGGCCGCGTGCTGGCGCTGATCCTCGACGAAGTCGAAATCGCCGTGCCGCTCGCCCTGCATGTGCCGATGCCGCGCCATCCCGCGTTGAGCGCGCTGTGCACGCAACTGATCCGCTCGCCCGCCGAACCGGTCACGCTCGAATCCTGGGCGCACGCCGCGCACATGACCGAACGCACGCTCGCGCGCGCGTTCAAGCGCGAAACCGGCATGACGCCCGGCGCGTGGTGGCGGCACGCGCGCCTGCTGCTCAGTTTGCCGAGGTTGTCCGCCGGAGTGTCGATACTCGAACTCGCGCTCGAGCATGGTTACGACAGTCCGAGCGCGTTCGCGGCGATGTTTCGCAAGGTGCTGGGCATGCCGCCTAGCGAGTATCTGCGGCGAAAGTAGGCAGAGCAGTTTGCCTTGCGTGCAAACAAATGCCGCGCCCTTGCCTTTTCATACGTGTTTTAAAGCCATTTAAATGCAATTCGCATCGTTATTCGAATGCCGCTATTCGAGTATTTTTTTACAGCCGCCATTCAAGGGTCATTCCACATTTCTTAGGCGTCCTTTTCGGGTTTATTCGGGTTCTGCCTCGCTATTGCGCGCAAACGTTTCTATGTATACTCGACGCAATTTTTAAAAGGAAATGGACGCACGGGGAAGTGGTAACCGCGTCCACGCCAAGTCTCGCCACATGCAGTTCACACGAGTTGAACGAAAATGACCGGCTACTACGATCCCTCGCTTGTCGTGCTCTCCTGCCTGCTCGCGATCTTTGCCTCATTCACGGCATTGGATATTTCCGATCGCCTCGATGTCATCGGCAAACGCCCGCTTCTTCCGTGGATTGCATTCGGCGGATGCATCATGGGGCTCGGCATCTGGTCGATGCATTTCATCGCCATGCTGGCGTTCCATCTGCCGATCTCCGTCGGCTACAACATTCCCATTACCGTTGCCTCGCTGGCGATTGCCATCGTCGCGTCCGCAATCGGTTTTCTGCCGCTGTGCCGTTACGAACTGAGCTGGCCGCTGCTCTCGGGCGCCGCCGTTGCCATGGGGCTCGGCGTGGCGGGCATGCACTATCTCGGCATGTGGGCGATGGATATCTGCCCGGCCATTCATTACAACATCGGCCTCGTGATCGCGTCGGTGATCATCGCCATCATCGCGAGCGGTGCGGCGTTGCTGCTGGCTTTCGACCTGCGCCGCCGCCATACGATGCGCCGCGTCCGGCAGATCGGCTCGGCAATCGTGATGGGCGTCGCGGTGTGCGGCATGCATTACTGCGGCATGGCCGCCGCGCAATTCGAAGCGGGCAGTTACTCGGTCGCCGATCTGCGCAATATGCCGGTGCCCTGGCTCGCGGGCATCGTCGTGACATTCAGCCTGCTGATTTTCGGGGCGTCCATCGTGATTGCCATGCTCGACGCCCGCAATAGCGCGAAGTCGCGCGCCATGGCCGATGCGATTCTCGACAACCATGTGAATCGACGCAATCCGGCGCGCTAATCGTGTCGCCGGAATCGGCGGAAAGATTCGGAAAGCAAAGCATGCTTGCCTGAGCGCCCCATCGCCATCGAATCCCGTTGATGACGTTGACAACGGGGCGCTGTTTTGCGAGTATTTTTTCGTCTTGGGGTACCGTCCTCTCCGCTTGCTCTAACGTTCGGTATAAACGTGGAGTTGGCGAGGTACGGGTATGCCCTCCACTCAAGCCGCCTGGCTCATCCTTGCTGCAAGTGTCGCCGCTGAAGCGCTCGGCACCGTAGCACTCAATTTATCCGCCGGTTTCAGCCGCCTTTTTCCGTCGATATTGACCATCGCGTGCTATGCCGTGGCCATCTATCTGATGGCGGTCGCGACGAAAAGCATCGAAATGGGCATGGCTTACGCTGCGTGGGCCGGCAGCAGCGCGGCCCTCACGGCGGTCATCGGCATGCTGTGGTTTGGCGAATCGGTGAGCGCCGTCAAAGCCATCGGGCTCGTGACGGCGATTTCGGGCATCGTCTTGCTGAACTTCAGCAGCGGCGGCGCGTAGGCCGTCACCTCAAGGCAGCTCGCTTACCGTCGCATTCAGATTCGCGGCGATCTCGCGAGCGCGTTGCTTCTCGTCATCGCCCATGCGTTCGGACAGTCGCGCCTCCACGATGCGGATGGCAGCGGCGTACGCCGGGACGCCGTCACGCGCCTCGAAGCCCGTTCGCGCGCGAGCGATCCACGCCGCGCCGAGCGCGCGATCGCGCGGGACGCCATTGCCGGTCAGAAAGCGCATGCCGATGTCGTACTGCATCAGCGGATTGCCGAGCAGCGCCTCGTTCAGACTCGACAAGCCATCCCAGCGCTGACGCCGCATACCGGCCGGCGCGAGACTGTCCTCGCGCCAGAGATTCGCGGCCGCGTCCGCCGGCACCAGCCAGCGCCGCTCGTCGTTGCCGAGGCGCGTTTCGTTGCCCGCCGCGAGCGCCTGCAAGGCGAGCGCGATCTGCGATTGCTCCGCGCCGCCGCGCGCGCCGCGCTGATGCAGTTGCCGCGCGCGCGCCGGATCACGCAGCGCGCGCGGCCCGATTTCGTACCAGGTCGCGAGGTCGCTGGCCGCCCAGTCGTCGCCGGCCGCCATCGACTTTTCGAGCCAGACGCGGGCCGCCGCCGGATCACGATCGACGCCGCGTCCGTACGCATAGTCGACGCCCAGCATCCGCTTGGCTTCCGCATCCGCGGGCGCGGCTTTCGACGCCCACGCGAACGCCTCGTAGGCATCCGCACGGCCGCCGAGTCCCGTCAGCAGATGCCACGCCAGCGAGCCTTGCGCCGATGCATTGCCCTGCTCCGCCGCGTGCCGGAACCAGTACGTCGCCGCCGAGAGATCGGCCGCGACGCCATCGCCGAGATCGTAGCTGTCGCCGAGCATCGACTGATATTTCGGATCGCCCTGTGCCGCGAGTTTCCACTGCCAGTACGCGCGGTTGGTGTCGCTGGCGATGCGGTTGTCCGCATCGGCGAGAATTTTCATCGCGAACGCATTGCCGCCGCGCGACGCGTCCTGACACCAGCGCGCCGCAAAATCGGGGCGGCGGTCCACGCCTTCACCGCCGTACGCGTACAGACTGCAAAGCCCGGCCAGCGAAGCCGGATCGCCGAGCCGCGCGCCCTGCGAGAACCAGTTCAGCGCGGCGGCCGGGTCCGGCTTGACCGCGCCGCCGTTTGCGTAGGCGTACGTGTAGCCCAGCGCGCCGTAGGCGGCGGGCACGCGGCGCTTCGCGGCGGCTTCGAGCCATTCGACGCCCGTCTTGCCCGACGCGGTCTGCCGATGCTGCGCCAGATAAGCGCCCAGCGAGACGCTGGCCGCCGCATCGCCCGCGTCCGCCGCGAGCACGAGATAGTGCAGGCCGAGCGCCTCGTCGCGCGGCACCGCGGCGCCCGCGAGATATTGATTGCCGATCCAGCGCGCGGCCTCGACGTTGCCCTGATCCGCCGCCTCGCGATACCAGACCATCGCGCGCGCCTTGTCGACGGGCGTGCCTCGCCCGATCCATGCCAGCGCGGCCGCCGAGACCGCCGCATCCGCGTTGCCGCGCTCCGCGCCCTCGCTCGCGAGCCGGTACGCCTTCGCGAAATCGACCGGCTCGCCCACGCCGCGCGCGGCATAGATCGCGAGATTCAGCGACGCCACGCCCAGCCCTTGCGCGCGCGCTTTCTCGAACCAGACGCGCGCTTCGGCCGGGTCTTTGTGCGTGCCCCAGCCTTCGCGCAACATCACGCCGAGGTCGTTCTGCGCCGTCGCCAGCCCCGCCTCGGCCGCGCCGCGCATCCAGCCGTTGGCCGCGTCCAGATCGACGGGACCACCGCCGCCCGTGCGATAGAGATTCGACAGGGCGAAGCGCGCGGCGGCATCGCCTTCGAGCGCGGCCTTGCGATACCACGCGCGCGCCTGCGCGAGATTCTTCGTGACGCCCGTTCCGGCCGCGTAAAGATTGCCCATGCGGCGCTGCGCGTAGACCGAGCCGCTGGCCGCCGCGCGCGCCATCAGTTCGAAGCCGCGGCGCGCATCGCGCGGCACGCCGACGCCGCTCAGATACGCATCGCCCAGCACCGCCTCGGCGCCGACGTTGCCTTGACGCACGGCTTCGCGCAGCCATCCCACGCCGTTTTCGGGGTTACGCGGCACGCCGTTGCCCTGCAGCAGCGCGAGGCCGAGCAGCAGTTGCGCGAGCGGATCGCCGCCGGTTGCGCCGCGGATCATCCACGAAGCCGCGAGTTCGGGATCGCGCGGCACGCCGCGCCCGATGGCGGCGAATTGCGCCGCGTTGGCCGCGCCGTTCGCCGAGCCTGCTTCCGCGGCCTGCACGAAGTAGCGATACGCTTTTCCGTTGTCGACGGGCTGGCCTTCGCCGTTCGCGCTCATCGCGCCGAGCACGTCGGCTGAAATCGCATCGCCCTGCGCAGCGGCGGATTCGAACCAGCGGCGCGCGCCCGGCAGGTCCGCGGGCACCACGCTGCCGTCGCGATAAAGATTGCCGAGCATGCGGCGCGCGAGCACCGAGCCGTCGAGCGCCGCCGATTCGAGCATCGCGAGACCGCGATCGGTCTCGCGCGGTCCGCCGTAACCGTAGGCCACCATCTGGCCGTAGATCGCCCGCGCGGACAGATTGCCGTTCGCCGCCTCGAGCATGCAGCGCGCGCGCTCGTCCTTTGGCTTGTCGAACAGCGACGCCGCCCAGGCGCGATAGTCGAGCATCAGCACGCAAGGCGTGGTGGGATCGTCGACCACCCGCACGGCATCGAGCGCCGGAAAACCGCTGCCCGCCAGCCACGCCGCCGACGCCACGCGCGGCGGCGCGGGCAACGCCGCCGCCGTGCCGGGCTGACCGGCGAACGTGGCCAATGCGGCGACCGCGGCGCAAAGCGCAGTCAGCCCCAGCGCACCCGCTTCGCGGCGCGCCGCTTTACGTCTCAATCCTCGCGCCTTCATGGTTGCTGGATCGTCACGTTCCGGATGACCACGTCGGTGTGGCCGTCTTCGCTGTCGTACGACTTCCACAACTGAATGCCGTAGCTCATCAGCAGCGCGGCATCGTAGCGCGTCGTCTTCCCCTTCTTCGTCACGTATTGGCAGTGCAGATCGACGGCATCGCCTTCGAACGTCCTGAAGATCGTCGAGGCGGGCACCGTCTTGCCGACCTGGCAGGAGCGCGCGGTCTCGCCGTCCTCCGACGGCAGCGGCACGGGCATCTCCAGCGTGCGCCCTTCGAGCATCGGCCGGCTCGCGGCATCGATGGCCGCGCCGTCCTTGAGCGTGCCGAGGCGCGTGAGTACGCGCGTGCCGACGTTTTGCGTCAGCAGATCCTGAACGCCGTAGCTCAGGTAGAAGTGCGACCAGCCCGGCGAACCGCTCGTGACGACCGGCGTCACCACTTCGGCCACGACGCCGTTGTTGCGGCGGTTCACGTACGTGTCCGTGAACGGCGACGGCTGGTTGGGCGTCGACTGATGCCGCCATTCGCCGTCGATCACGAGGCGCGAGTACGGCATCGGATGGCTGCCGTTCGCGGGCAGTTTGCCGCGCAGGGCGTCGGGCATGCGCCGCTCGTCGAACATGTCGTCGAGATAGGCGAAGGGATCGGCCTGCACGCTCGCGCGCGGCGACGTCTTGCTGCCCAGCATATGGAAGATCGCGTAGGTCGCGCGCTCACGCGATGCGCCAGGCAAGTCGTTGATTGCGTCGAGGCCGCTACCCATCACCTGGCAAATGGCGGCCTGTTCCTTCACATCGGGCTGCACTGTCAATTTGGCGTCGAGGACCGATTCGACTTCGGCTTCGGCGTCGAGCAGTTCCGCGAGCGTGTAGTGTTCGTCGCTCGATGTGCCCTCGTCGTCGGCGACAATGATTTCGAAGGCGTCGAGCAGATCCTGGAGACCCTGCGGGGAGAGCGCGTTCGCCAGCACGATGAAGTTCTTCCCGTCGGCCTGCAACACGGCGCAGTCGTTCTTCGGACCCTGCGCCAGGTGACTCAACAGGCGCAGCACGCGCACGCGGTCGTCGGGCGACAACTGGCCGCCGAACGGGTCGCCCGCTTTCGTGAACTGGGTGAACTTGACGCGGAAAGCTTCGTCGGTGGCGAGCCGCGCGAAGAACTTCATCATCGACTGGCCCTTCGGCGAGTCCGGATCGAATCCGTTCTTGACGAGCATCTGGCGCAGACGCTCCTGGGCCACGGCGGCCTGGGCAATCGTCGGCGTGGCCTGCGTTTCCGATGCCGATATCGGCGCGGCGGGTTGCGCACTGCGCATATCCAGCGCGTGGGCGCTGAACGCCGTGAAAATCAACATCGCCCCGGAAAGTCTGGTCTTTAGCTTCATGTTGTTCGAATGTGCGCTGCGGAAATAAAACGGGAGCGGCCTGCGACGCGCAGGCGGCCAAACGGCATATCGGCAGGAGCGTGACGGGACTTGAGCGTTTCGCGCGGCTTTCTTCGACTGCGACAAAACTGCTCATCTTTTTCGGCCACAACAATGCCTGAGCATGATGAATATCAAGCGTAAAGCACATCGGCAGACTTTTGAGACGGCCTTCCTTACTATTTCAGGATTGATCGCGATGCCGTCGCCGAACCCTCCTGACCCTGACCGCCCGCGCGTCCCGAACCCGCAACTCGAAGCGAACCCGCGCCGAAGTCGACACCACACCTATGCAATCTGAATCAATCGCCCAACGCCCTCCGACCCGCTTTTCGCAGTTCCTCGCACTCACGAAGCCCCGCATCGCCAACCTCGCCGTTTTCTCCGCCGTCATCGGCATGTTTCTGTCGACGCCGGGATCGGTGCCGTGGCGCGTGCTCGTGGGCGGCACGCTGGGCATCTGGCTGCTCGCGGGCGCGGCGTTCGCGTTCAACTGCCTGCTCGAACTGAAGATCGACGCGCGCATGAATCGCACGCGTCATCGCGCCTCCGCGCAAGGCGCGATCGCGCCCGCCGAAATCGCGGTGTTCTCGCTCACGCTCGGCGCAGCGGGCGCGTTCCTGCTGGCGACCTGCACCAATGTGTTCACGATGTGGCTCACGATCGCGACGTTCATCGGCTATGCGCTGATCTACACCGCGATCCTCAAGCCCGCGACGCCGCAAAACATTGTGATCGGCGGCTTGTCGGGCGCGATGCCGCCCGCGCTCGGCTGGGCGGCCGTCACCAATACGCTGCCCGCCGACGCCTGGCTGCTCGTGCTGATCGTGTTCGTCTGGACGCCGCCCCACTTCTGGGCGCTCGCGCTGTATCGCCGCGAAGATTATCGGAAATCCGGTCTGCCGATGCTGCCGGTCACGCACGGCATCCGCTTCACGCAGTTGCAAATCCTGCTTTATTCGATCCTGCTGTGCGCCGTCGCGGTCATGCCCTGGCTGACCGGCATGAGCGGCAGTCTCTATCTGATTTGCGCGATCATTTTGAGCGCGGCGTTTCTCATGTATGCCGTGCGTCTTTATCGACACTATTCGGATGCGCTCGCGAAATCGATGTTTCGCTATTCGATTATTTATCTGACGCTTCTGTTCGCCGTGCTGTTGATCGATCATCGACTGATTACGTGAGGAAGGCGGCGCATCGCGCTGCGCTACGACACCAGCCTCGCCGCCGAGGCAAGATAAAGCGGCGAGGGATCGCGCCGGTCTTCGCACCAACACGTGTAGGTCATTTTGATCACGTGATCGTCGTCGGATGCGATTGCTTTTTTGCAGACGTCGCGCCATTCGATATGAGGATCCACGACGCGCGTGTCCGTTTGCACGCGTTCGCCAACTGTTGCGTAAGCGGCGCAGAGCGCGAGCCAGAAGTCCGGCATTAATTTCTCGACGAGGCGTGCGTCCAGCAACGCAAAGACGATGCGCGCCGCACGCGTTACCGTGACCGTGTGCAGCAGCGTGAAATCCGGCCTGCGCCAATAGGCGTCGATAGTCGCGCGCGCGATCTCATCGAGCACGCCTGCGCGCAGCGGCAACGCGAGAACAGCCGACGCAAACCGCGGATCGTCGGCAACCGCCTGCACGCGCGAGGTAATCATGTTCTGCGCAAACGACACGCCGCGAAAGGCCTCGCCGACGTGATCGAATCCTTCGCCGATACTTGCCGCCTCGCGACGTTTCGAGTCGGCGCGAATATCGATCGGCAGATGCGACGCAATCAACGACGCCAGTCCCGATGCGATTTCGCCGGCATGCCCGGCTTCGATCCCATACGCGAGCCGGATGATCGAATGAAAAGCCTGCGTTGCAGGCGCGAAACGCACTTCGCTTAATACACTCGCGATAACAGACGCAGGACCCGTATCGGCGGTCCAGTCGAGAAAACACAGGCGCAATGCGCCGAATGCCGCGCGCGTTCCCAGATGCGTTTTCCATTCCCGCCGATCGATACGCGTCACCACCGGCGGCGCGCTCAATGCATACGTGGATGCCCACCTGTCGAAAAACGCGCTGAGCCGCGCCGACGACGCGCCCATTTCCGCGAGCGCAACGAGCGCCATCGGACAATGATTGGTCGTGCCTTTCGCGCCGAGATCGAAGCGGGCATTGGCGTCGAGCAATGCGTTCAAGGTGCTGCGGACAGAATCGCTGCGCATGGGGACGTCTCTCGAACCGTGAAGGGAAATGGCATTGTCAAAGTTCAAGTACACTTGAAGTCAAGAAACTCCGCGCGGAAAACGCATGACCGAAACAACGCTTACGATTGGCGAACTGGCGAAGCGCGCCGGCGTAGCGGCCAGCGCGATCCGCTTCTATGAAGATCAAGGGCTGATCAGCAGCACGCGCACGGGCGGCGGGCACCGACTGTATCGACGGGACATGCTGCGTCGGGTGGGTTTTATCCGCGCGGCGCAGGCCGTTGGCCTGAATCTCGCGGACATCCGGTCGGCGCTCGACGCGCTGCCCAATCAGCGCACGCCCACGAAAGCGGACTGGACGCGTCTCTCGCGTGCGTGGCAGCCCCTCATTCAGGAACGCATCGACGGGCTCATCGCCTTGCGCGATCAGCTGGCGTCCTGCGTGGGCTGCGGTTGCCTCTCGCTGAAATCGTGCTCGCTCTACAATCCGGACGACGTCGCGCGTCGTCGCGGCAGCGGCGCGCGCTATCTGATGGGCGATACGTCGCGCGCCGTGCTGGCCGAAGAGATCGACGCGAAGAAAAAATAAAAGCGCTATTACACGGGCAATTACCCAGGCAATAAACCCGCGACGCGATAACTCGCGATCAGGTCGTCGTACACGGCAATATCGCCGCGACTGCGGGCAATCAATTGCGCCCCGGCGATGGCCGCAAAAATGGCGCGGGCGCGCGCCTCGCTCTCGGCGGGACTGACCACGCGTGCAGCGGTGAGCACCTTGCCGAGCCATGCCACGTTCACGTCCGCGAAGGTCTTGACCTCCTGCATCACCACCGCCGGCAGATCGTCGGATTCGGCGGCCATGAAACTGCACAGGCAGATGCGATTGTCGTTCTTCAGCGCCTTGCGGAAGGTTTCCGGATAACGGCGCAGGCAATCGATCGGCTCGGCAGCGCTGGCCAGCGACGCCTCCAGCGACGCCGCGCAATCCTCCCAATAGCGCCGCGCGACCGCCGCGCCGAGGTCGGCCTTGTTTTCGAAATGATGGTAGATGCTCGCGGCCCGAATGCCGACCGCCTCGGCGAGATCGCGAAAATTCAGCCCGCCGTAGCCGTGCGCCTGTGCAATCTGCGTCGCCGCCGCCAGGATGCGCTCCCGCGAATTCGCGCCTGAATCGATCTTCACCACCCTGCCTCCGCAATCCGAAATGCCCGTTGACAAGCCGCATTGTACTCTCTATCGTAAACCTAACAAACGTTAGGTAGATTTTAGAGCGATCGTTTCAGAACGAGCGATGGCGTCCTTATCCCCACTCAGCGAGAGGCAAGCATGACGGCGAGCACCATGACGATCTACGATTTCCCCAAAGGTCCGTATCCCACGCGCGTTCGTATCGCGCTGGCCGAGACAGGACTCGATTCGCAGGTAAGATTTGTGATGGTCGATCTCTACACGGGCGAACACAAGCGGCCCGAATTCATCCGCGCGAAGAACTATTCGGGCACGCTGCCGGTTCTCGAACTCGAAGACGGCACCTGCATCGCCGAATGCACGGCCATCACCGAATATCTCGATGCGCTAGGCGAAGCGCCCATCCTGACCGGCAGGACCGCGCGCGAGAAAGGCCTGATTCACATGATGAGCAAGCGCGCCGAACTGGAATTGCTCGACGCCATCAGCGTGTATTTTCATCACGCCACGCCCGGACTCGGGCCCGACGTCGAGCACTATCAAAACGCCGAATGGGGATTTCGTCAGCGCGACAAAGCACTGAGAGGCATGCGTTATTTCAATGACGTGCTGACCACGCAGCCGTTTATCGCGGGCGATACGTTTTCGATGGCCGATATCACAGTGATCGGCGGTCTGGTTTTCGCGTCGATCGTCAAGTTGCCGGTACCCGACGAGTGCGAAGCGCTGCGAGCGTGGTATGCGAGGATGCGCGAACGGCCGAGTGTCAGCAAGCAGCCGGCGTTCAACTGAGCGAGGACGGCTACGCTCCACGTACAATTCAAAGATTGATGACTCAATCGCCCAACGTGGAGCCTTCATGCCATTTTCAGGTAGCTGTCTGTGCGGATCGGTGAAATACGAAATCGATTCACTCGACTCGCCCATCGGACATTGTCATTGCCGGACTTGCCGCAAGGCGCACGCTGCCGCGTTCGCCACGACGGCGCGCGTCGCGCGCGATCATTTTCGCTGGACCGCCGGTGAAGCACTGCTGCGCAGTTTCGAATCGTCGGCGGGCAAGTTTCGCCATTTCTGTTCGGCTTGCGGCACGCATCTCATTGCCGAGCGGCCGCTGCAACCGCATGTGATCCTGCGCGTGCCCACGCTCGACGAGGACCCCGGCCACAAACCGGCCATGCATATCTGGACCTCGCACGACGCGCCGTGGCTGGTCGACGGCGAAGCTATCCCGCGTTATGCCGAGTGGCAGCCTGAACGGCCGTCCGGGCGCTAACGCAGCCGAACCGTCGACGTCGCCACCCGTATCGCCGACAATGCGATTTCCACCCCACAGGAGTCGACGATGTTGAACGACGCGGTTCTGGCTTCCATGAAAAAAAGCGTGCTCTGCTGGCTGGCGACCGCCGATGCCAACGGCGCGCCGAATGTCTCGCCCAAGGAAATATTCTGCGCGCACGGGCCGAATGTTGTGTTGATGGCCAATCTCGCATCGCCGGGCAGCGCGGAAAACATCGCGCACAACCCGAACGTCTGCGTGAGCTTCGTCGATCCGTTTGTTCAAAAGGGATTCAAGCTAAAAGGGCAAGCCCGACTGCTGCACGAGAGCGATGAGGCATTCGCCACGCTCGCGTTGCCATTGACGCAACTCGCCGGACCGCGTTTTCCTTTCCGCTCGCTTTTCGCCATCGAGATTGATTGCGTCGAGCCGATTATTGCGCCGAGTTATCGGCTTTATCCCGAGACGTCCGAAGCGCGACAAGTCGAGTCGGCCATGAAAAGCTACGGCGTGCGACCGGATACGGACTGAACAGCCGATCAAGACGCGCGGCGCTTCTGCGATTCCATTCAGACTGCAGATTGCAGAATCAAGGCGGACAACCGGCGCGCCACCACGCACCGCTGTCCGCCGATACATCGATACATCGATACGTCGATACCCAGATACTCAGACCGCTCCGCGATGAGTGATCAGTGATCGGTCAGGCCGAGCATCTTGTCGAAGAAAACGGCCGCGACGATGCCCGCCACGAAACCGTTCTTCGGCGTCGCCGCGTAGGCCGGATTGCCCCACGTGCTCGTGTTCCACGTCCGCATGACATAGGGGCTCAGAATGATGCTGCGCGTGACGGCGATATTGGCGTCGAGCTTGAGGCCGTACTGCGTGCGTCCGACCGTATAGCCCGTGCCGCCCGCAGCGAGATTCTCCTGTTTCAGATATTCCTGCTCGTGCGGCGTCAGCGTCGCCCAGTTCAGCGAAAGCGAGAAGCTGTCGTGCGGACGGCTACGCAGCGGCGCCTCCACAATCACGCCCGCACTGCCGGTCATCGCGATGCCGTAGCTCGACCGCGAATCGAAGCTGCCGGTGGCCGTCGCGAACAGCGAGACGGCCGTCGGGTCCGGTGCGCCCGCGAGGCCACCATCGGCGCGCCACACCACCTGACGCCCGCCGAAGTACATGCCCGAGGTGCCCTTGTGCGTTTGCGCCGTGAGCGGGTCCGTCTGCGTGCGCGTGTTGTAGTAGAGCATCAGCTCATAGCTCTTGGGATAGGGATCGCTCTGATAAGTCGTGCGATAGGCAGTGCTCGCGAGCCACACGTTGCTGTCGGGCACGCTGTTGGTCCATTCCCAGCCATTCGTGAACGGATACGCGGGATTCGAGCGGAACAGCCCCGCCTGCACCGACCACGCGGGCGTGATGTTGTAGCGCGCGCGGCCGCCCCAGTTCACGTAGACGGGCGGATTCATCCCCGCGCTGTTCTGCAGGATCGCGCTCTGGCAACCGAAGCCCTGATTGCACACCGGCGCGCCGAAATACGCGCCCGCATTGGTCTTGCCGAACTCCACATCGAGCTTGTCGTGAAACGCCTTCTGCTCCCACGTGAAGATGCCCAGATGCGAAACCTGCGGCACGTACGGGCCGGGCTGCCCCGCGAGCACGTCGCCCACCTGGGTGCCCCACGCGAGATTGTTCGTGAACGGCACGAAGAGCTGCTGAAAGTGGATCGTCGCGCCTGGAAAGCCCGCGATCTTCTCCATGTCAAAATCGCCGCCCACCGAGATGAAAGTCAGCGCTTCGTGATTGCCCGTTTGCTGGCCGACGCTCGGGTTCGTGAGATACATCTGCACGAGATTGAGCGTGGGCGTGAAGCCCCAGTCGTTGAGCTTCTGCCCGATGCCGGCGAGCGGTCCCTGACGCGGGCTCGACGCCGGCGCGGGCGCCGCGTCGCCGATGTGCGAAACGCCGAGTTGATTGGTCGACGGAATGCCCTGCTGCACCGACGGCCGATCCGTGGACGCCTGTTTGACCGTGCCGTCGCTGGCAGCGAGCGTCAGTGCGGGCTTCGCTGGCGTCGCTTGTTTCGCTGACTTCGATGCATTGGCCGAAGGGGCTGCGTCGTCGGCACTGACTGGGCCGGTTGACGTGGTCGGTGCCGTCTGCGCGAAGACCGCGCCGCTCGCCAGCATCGCCGCTATCGCGAGCGACATCGACGAAAGACGCCATGCGTTGATTTCTCGTTTAGTCAGGATTCCAAACCGATGAATCGTCATTATTATCGTCTCCAGATTTTTGTGGCAAAACGCGTTCCGTCGCGCCTCGTGACGGGCGCGTTCCGGATTCAATGAGGACTTCTAGAAAAGGCTGATCGCCGCCGGACCACTACCAGGCGGTCGCGCCGCCGTCGACCGGAAATTCCGCGCCGGTCACCCAGGCGGATTCGTCCGACGCGAGGAACAACGCGCACCATGCGATGTCCTCGGGCTGCCCCACGCGGCGCGCCATCAGCTTGCCGAGCACGCGCGCCATCAGTTCGGGCTGCGCCTGCATGTGACGGCGCGTGGCTTCGGTTTCGACGAGCGCGGGTGAAACCGTATTGGCGCGGATGCCGTGCGGCGCGCCTTCCATCGCGAGCTGACGCGTCATGGCCAGCACGCCGCCTTTACCCGCGCAGTGCGCGAGCGCGGGAGAACCTTCGAGCGCATGCGAAGCGTTCGCCGAAGCGAAGTTGATGACCGATCCGCCACCGCGCGCGATCAGCGCGGGCCACGCGGCCTGGCACAGCAGAAACACGATATCGAGTTCGCCCGTGAGCGTCTTGCGCCACTGCGTTTCGTAGTCCATTTCGCCGATCCACGCGAACGCGCCGAACGCCGCCGCATTGACGAGCACATCGACGCCGCCATGACGCTCGACGGCGAACTCCACGAGCCGCCCCGCCTCGCGCGGCGCGGTCAGATCGCAGGGATGCAGGCTGTCGATCGTCCAGCCGCGTTCGCGCGCTTCGTTCACGGTGCGTTGCGCGGCGTCGGCGTCGATATCGCAGCCCACCACGCGCGCGCCTTGCGCCGCGAACAGCATCGCGCAACCCTTGCCGATGCCGTTGCCGATCCCCGTCACCAGCGCGGTCTTGCCACGCAGGCGCTCGCCGCGCTGAATCGGCAGCGCCGGTTTGAAAGCGGTAGTCATGCGCGTCTCCGGATCGCTCAACCGAGCTTCAGACGACGCACGCGCAGCAGCGAGCCGCCCACGCACACCGCAGCGAGCACGAACAGCGCGAGCCCCCACGACTGCACGACGGCGAAGCGCGAACCCGAGTGCATGACCATCGCCATCACGACGATCGGGCTGCAAAAATAGCCGATGAACTGCGCCGCCGTGAACGCGCCGGTCCCGAAGCCGCGCCGCGAGAATGGTAGCGAGCGCAGACCCCAGCTCACCAGCGCGGGCAGCACGATGCCGCAACCCACGCCGTTGATCGCGCCGCCCAGCGTGAGCACGGTTTGGTCGTGCGCCGTGCCCATGCAGACGAAGCCGAGTCCGCAGACGATCGTGCCGAGCACGAACTGCTGCAGCACCGAAAAACGACTCGCGATAAACCAGCCGAAACCGAGCGTGCCCGCGATGATGCCGACGCTGTTCATCGCATACGCAAAACCGATGGCGCCCGTCGAATGCACGCCGAGTTGCACGAGCATGAACGACAGATGCACCGGCACGACCATGAACACCATGCCCACGCCAAAGGCCGCGAGACAGATCAGCGCGAGCAGCCACGGACGGAACGTGGTCTCGTCGGCGGCATGCGCGTGGGCTTCGCGCAGATCGCGGCCGCCCTGCGTGTCCCAGATAAAAATCTGCACGAGCGGCGCGAGCAGCAACGGCAGTGCGTACGCGACGAACGGCGCACGCCAGCCATACGCGCCCAGCACGCCGCCCATCAGATTGAAGACGAACGCCGAAGTCGAGGCCACCGTGACCTGCAACGCCGCGTAGCGGTCGCGCTTCGCGCCCGTAAAATAGTCGCCGATAAACGACGTGCTCACGGTCATCGCCGCCGCTTCGGCCAGGCCGACCAGCGCGCGGCTCGCGAGAATCGCCTGGATCGAGTCGAGATACAGCGGCGCGGTGCCCGCGATCGCGTAGAGCACCAGCGCGCCGACCAGCACGCGCTTGCGGCCGATCTTGTCGCTGACCGCGCCGATCATCATCGCCAGCGCGCCGAGCACGAACATCGGCATGGTCACCACCACCGGCACCAGCGTTTCGATGCCGGGCACGTTGGCGAAATGCTGCTGCATCGCGGGCAGCACGGGGCCAATCACGGTCGGCGCAAGCGTGCCGCAAATCACCGTGCCCAGCAGAATCAGCGCATGAAGGAAGTGGGCTTCGCGGCGCACCGGCGCGCCGTCGCGGCCTGGAGTTTGCACATGCATGGGGTCGTCTCCGTTTCTCTTTGAATAGAGTCCGCGATGTCGAGCCGTTCGCGCGTGACGCGTCCGGCAGAACCGCGAACTTCCTGTTTGTGTGAGACGAATGATTCCGGCCGCGACGTTACGACACAATCAGATTGCGTCGACAAGACCATTTGATGCCGTCGAATCGACGCGTACCTGCTTCAGCCGCGTTGCAGCAGCGCCGCGCCCGGCGCGTCCGCACTCGCCTGCGCCTGTTCCTGCAACACGCGGCGCATCCACGCGTGCGCGGGGTCGCCGTTGTTGATCGCGTGCCACTGCATGACTTCGACGAGACGCGGCAGCTCCATCGGCAAGGGCAGCACGCGTAAGGGAAGGAAATGCGCGTAGATTTTCGCGAGCCGCGTATGCACGGTCGCGATGCGCGTGGTGCCGATCACGAGTTGCGGCAGCGTGTTGAAGTTCGTGGTCGTCACTTCGATCGTGCGCGAGATGCCGCGATTGGCCATCACGAAGCCTTCGAAACTCGCGCTGCGGCTGTCGCCGAAGGTGGCGGCCACGTGCCCCAATTCCGCGTATTGCTGCGGCGTGAGCGTCTCGCCCACGAGCGGATTGCCTTCCCACACCACGCAGCTGAACGTCTCTTCGAACAGCGCCTGGGACGGATGATCGGGATTGACCGACACGCTCGGATAAATCACGAAATCCACCTCGCCGCGATCGAGGCGCTCGGGCACGTCGTCGGCCATGTTGGCGATGTGCAGCGTAATGCCGGGCGCTTCGCGCTGCAGACGCTGCACCACGTCGATCAACAAGACCGTGGTGAGATAGTCCGACGCGCGAATCACGAAGTTGCGCCGCGCCTGCGCCGGATCGAATTCGAGCCGCGCCACCACCGTCGATTGCACGGTCAGCAGAATCTCGCGCACCGGTTGCGCAAGACTGCGCCCCAGCGGCGTGAGTTCCATGCGCCGCCCCACCTGCATCAGCAGCGGATCGTTGAAATACTCGCGCAAGCGGCCCAGCGCGCTGCTCGTTGCCGACGCGCCAATGTGCAGCCGCTCGCTCGCGCGCGTGACGCTGCGCGTGTCGAGCAGCGCATCGAGCGCGACCAGCAGATTCATGTCGAAGTGACCCAGTCTCATGGGGCGTGACTATCCCGCGAGCATCCGATCCCATCAATGCGTGTTTCCACTAGGAATTGATGGTTTCGACAATTGAATCCCTCTACAGTACGGCTATACAAACGATTCGCCGTGCCGCCCCGAGCGGCCGGCAACAAGCCGGAGACAACCCGCATGCAGACCGCGCCGTGCACGCAGCAGCCGCTGCTTTCCTCGTTGCGACCCCATCATTTCGGCATCAGCGTGCCCGATCTCGACGCCGCCGTCGCCTGGTACGGCCGCATGCTCGGCTTCACGCTCGAACAGCAGCTTTACATCGACAAGATTCCCGCGCGTATCGCTTTCGTGCGCCGCGAGCAATACCGCATCGAGATCTTCGAAGTGCCGGGCGCCGCGCCCCTGCCCGACGATCGCCGCGTGCCCAATCTCGATCTGCGCACGCACGGCAACAAGCACATGTGTTTCGAAGTACCCGACGTGCCGGGCGCGGTGGCCGCGTTGCGCGAAGCGGGCGCGGATATCGCGTTCGAACTGAACGTCGACGGCAATCCCACGGCCTTTATTCGCGACGCGGGCGGCAATCTGATCGAGTTGCTCGAACCGTTCGCCCCCGATCGCCATCAATCGTAACGCGTGCTGAACGCTGAATTTGCATGCGCGCCGGCGTTCACGCTGCGGGCCGGATCGCGCTGCCTTACCCAATCTTGCTGACACGTTGACGTATTCACGCACCCATGACGACATCGACTAATCCGCTGCACGGCTGGCAAGTCAACCGCGACGAGATTCGCCAGGTTGGCCGCGATCTGCTGCGCCCCGAATGCATCCTCGCCGAACCCGACGGCACGCTCTGGACCGCCGACGCGCGCGGCGGCGTCATGCGCATCGCGCCCGACGGCACGCAAACACTGATCGCGCAGCACAGCACGCAGAACACCGCGCCCGCGTCCGGCGACGCCCAGCAACTCGTGATGGGCGGCACGCTGCCCAACGGTCTCGCGTTCGACGCCGAAGGCCATATCGTGATCGCCAACTTCGGCACCGACGCCATCGAACTGATGACGCGCGACGGCGCTTCGCGCACGCTCTACGACCGCCTCGACGGCGCGCCGCTCGGCAAGACCAATTTCGTGCTAACCGACTCGCGCGGCCGTATCTGGTTCACGGTGACCACGCGCCAGGTGCCGTGGACGCGCTCGATCAACGAGAAGACCGCCGACGGTTACGTGGGCCTGATCGACGAACACGGCATCCGCATCGTCGCGGACGGCTTCGTGGGCACCAACGAGATCCGTCTCGACGCCGACGAGGCATGGCTCTACGTGGTCGAAACCAACGCGCGCCGCATTTCGCGTCTGCGCGTGCAGGACGACGGCTCGCTCACCGATCGCGAGATCTACGGGCCGCCCGATCTCGGCGGCTTTCCCGACGGCTTCGCGTTCGACGCGCACGGCAATCTCTGGATCACGCTGATCCTCAACGAGAAGCTCATTGCGCTCACGCCCGAAGGCGAAGTGCTCACGCTGCTCGACGACGGCAATCCCGAGGCTTTCGCGCGCTACGAAACGCACTATCGCGACGGCACCACGACGCCCGAGTTGATGGGCGCGTGCCGCGGCACGCTCGCGCCGATGATGGCGAGCCTCACGTTCGGCGGCCCCGATCTGCGCACGGTGTATCTCGGCAGCCTCGGCGGCACGACGCTGGCGAGCTTCCGCTCGCCGGTGCCGGGTTTGCCGCTCGCGCACTGGAACCGTTCGGCGACGAACGCTACGCACGAAACGCACGACACACACGACAAGCACGCAACGTCATGACGAAGTTCACCACCCTTAACGGCGAGCGCCCCGTCGCGCTCGTCACCGGCGCGACGGGCGGCCTCGGCGAACAGATCTGCCGCACGCTCGCGCTCGCCGGTTGCGCCGTCGTCGCCGGTTATCGCAGTTCGGCCGACGCGGCGCATGCGCTCGTCGCGCAACTCGACGGCGAAGGCCATAGCGCCCTCGCCGCGCCCGTGACCGACACGGCCGCCCTCGCGCGCCTCGCCGACGACGTGGCCACGCGCTACGGCCGCTGCGACGTGCTCGTGAATTGCGCGGGCACCACGCGCTTCGTCGCGCACGACGACCTCGACGGCATGCCCGACGCGCTCATCGACGACGTGCTCGCCACCAACGTGCGCGGCCCGTTCGCGATGGTGCGCGCGCTGCGTCCGCTGCTCGACCGCAGCACGCTCGCGGGCGGCGCGGTCGTCGTCAATATTTCGTCGATCGCCGCGCAGACCGCGATGGGCAGCAACGTGATCTATTGCGCCTCGAAGGCCGCGCTCGACAATCTCACGAAGTCGCTGGCGCGTGCGCTCGCGCCACGCATTCGCGTGGTGTCGGTGTCGCCGGGACTCGTCGACACCGAATTCGTGAAGTCGATGGACACCGCGTGGCGCGACGAGCAGGCCGCGCGCACGCCGCTCGGCCGCCTCGCCGACCCGCAGGAAATCGCGCAGGCGGTGCTAGTCGCCGCGCGCGATCTGCGCTTCACCACCGGCTGCGTGCTGCCCGTCGACGGCGGCCGCCCGCTGCGCTGATCGCATCAACCGACAAGACATCGAAGGAGACAGACACCATGAAACTCGCGTCGCTCAACAACGGTCATCCCGATGGGGCGCTGATCGTCGTCTCGCGCGATCTGCGCCGCGCGGTTCGCGCCGACGCCATCGCGCCGACACTGCGCGCCGCGCTCGACGACTGGGCGCACACGCAAGCCGCATTGCAGGCGCTTTACGACGCGCTCAACGACGGCAGCGCGGCCAACGCGTTCGATTTCGACGCGCAGGCGTGCAGCGCGCCGCTGCCGCGCACGCATCAGTTCATCGACGCCTCCGCGTTCCTCAATCACGGCCGCATCATGACGCAGGCCTACCATCCGGAGAAGAAGTCGGACCCGTCGATTCCCGTACTGATCCAGCGACAGGCCGACGATTTCGTGGGCCCGCACGGCGATTACGCGTTTCCTGACGAAGCCGATCAATGCGACTTCGAAGGCGAAGTGGGCGTGATTCTCGGCGACGTGCCGATGGGCACGCGCGCCGCCGACGCACTCTCCCACGTGCGCCTCGTCGTGCTCTTCAACGACGTGAGCATGCGCAAGCATCTGTTTCGCGAACTGGGCATGGGCTTCGGCTTCATTCTCGCCAAGCCCGCCACGGCGTTCGCGCCGGTCGCCGTCACGCCCGACGAACTCGGCGACGCCTGGCAGGACGGCCGCGTGCAGCTCGACATGGAAGTCGCGCGCAACGGCGAGCGCTTCGGCGCGCCGAACGGCCGCGAAATGAGCTTCGGCTTTCACGAACTGATCGCGTATATCGCGTACAACCGCAATTTGCGCGCGGGCATGCTGCTCGGTTCGGGCACCTTCTCGAACGTCGATTATCACGCGACGGGTTCCGCCTGCCTCGCGGAGCAACGCGCGATCGAAATGCTCGAACACGGCGAATCGCGCACGCCGTGGATGCGTTTCGGCGAACGTCTGCGTTTCGACATGAAGGGCCACGACGGTCAATCGATCTTCGGCGCCATCGATCATCGCTACATTCAGGCGGACTACGTTCAGCAGTCCGCCCACCACGCCATTGCAGGAGCAGGCGCATGACCACGCAATACGACATCGTCGCGATGGGCGCGGGCCACAATGGCCTCGTCGCCGCCGCGTATCTCGCGAAAGCCGGCAAGAAAGTCCTCGTGCTCGAACGCAAGGCGTGGCCGGGCGGCGGCGTGAGCACGCGCGAGCTGAACACGCCGGGCTACTGGCACGACGAGCACTCGAGCGTGCACATCATGATTCAGGGCAATCCGATGTTGCGCCAGGACGAACTCGGCCTGCTCTCGGAACATGGCCTGAAATACCACTATTCGCCGGTGCCGCACGCCACGATCTTTCCCGATCAATCGGTGCTGTTCACGTACAAGGATCTCGACAAGACCTGCGAATGCTTCGCGAAGGTCTCGCAGAAAGACGCCGACACGTACCGCGAATTCGTGAAGATGAGCCAGCAGGTCCTGCAGATGTTCATGCCCGGCCTCTACTCGCCGCCGCCGCCGCTCGGCGAACTCGTCGCCATGCTCGACCGCAGCGACGAAGGCCGCCTCATGCTCGACTACATGAACCGCGACTGCCTCGATCTCGTCAATCAACTCTACGAGAGCGACAAGATCAAGATTCATCTGCTGCGTCTCGTGAGCGAAAACCTGCAGGCGCCCAACGAACTCGGCACCGGCATGGGCGTGCTGCTGATGCCCGGCATCATTCACACGTACGGCGTTTCGCAGCCGATCGGCGGCAGCGGCAAGCTCACCGAATCGCTGGTGCGCTGCATCGAATCGTATGGCGGCGAAGTGCGCTGCAACGCCGAAGTCGCGAAGATTCTCACGAGCGCGGGTCGCGCCAGCGGCGTGCAGCTCGCGAGCGGCGAGACCATCGTCGCGAAGGACGCCGTGATCGGCGCGCTTCATCCGCATGTGATCCGCCGCTTCGTGGAAGGCGTGCCCGAGCCCGTGTTGAAGCGCGCGGAACGCGCCACGCTCGCGCCGTTCTCGATCATGGTGAGCCACTACGATCTCAAGGAAAACGCGCGCTATTACGCGGGCGAAGAAGTGGGCTACGCGACCATGCTCGAATTCATGGCCACGGACAAGCTCGACGAGATGCTCGCCGATTTCGACGACCTCAAGCGCGGTCTCATCACCGAGCGCCGTCTGTGCGCGGGCGGCGACGAAAGCATCGGCGACAAGACGCGCGTGCCCGCGGGCAAGGGCATGTTCCATGGCATCACGTTCGCGCCGTACAACGTGAAGGACACGCGCTGGTCCGAGCGTCACTGGGACGAGTTCAAGGAAGAGATCGGCGATCTCTCGCTCGCGCATTACCGCCGGTTCGTTTCGAACCTGACGAGCGATAACATCGTCGCGCGCAGCATCGTCAGTCCTGTCGATCTCGAACGCTCGAGCCCGAACAGCATGATGCGCGGCGATCTGCATGGCGTGGCGCCCTACTTCTATCAAAGCGCGGGGCATCGCCCCACGCCGGACCTCGGCCAGTTCACCGTGCCGGGCGTCGAGCGCCTCTATCTCGCGGGACCGTTCCAGCATCCGGGCGGCGGCGTGTACGGCGCGGGCCGCGCCACCGCCATCAAGATGTTCGAGCAGCTCGGCATGGACTTCGGCAGCGTCGCGAAGGGCGCGCGCCAGGACAGCGGCGTGCCCGCGACGGCGAACGGCCACGCGCCGAAGAAAGCCGGCATGGTGCTGCGCGGTCCCGCCGACGAGGAACTGATGCACGTGGAGTCGCTGGAACGCGTCGGCAACGAACTCGTCATCAAGGGCAAGAGCTTCGGCACCATGCCGATGGAAGCGCGCCTCGACGCGTCTTCCGCGCGCGCGGGCCTCAAGATGCTCGGCGCCACGCGCCTGGCGTTCCTCGCCACGCTGCCGTTCCGCAAGGGAGACGCGCAATGAGCCATGTCGTCGTTACCGGTGCACAGGGGTTCGTCGGGCGCGCGCTCGTCAAACGTCTGCTCGCCGACGGCCTCGGCGCACGCGCGGTGTCGACACTCACGCTGCTCGATATCGCATTCGATGCGCCGCACGCCGATGCACGCGTGACGCAACTCGCGGGCAGCATCGCCGACGCGAGCGTGCGCGCGCAAGCCTACGCATCGCCCGTCGATGCCGTGTTCCATCTCGCGAGCATTCCCGGCGGCGCGGCGGAACGCGACTACGCGCTCGGCCGCACGATCAATCTCGACGCCACGCTCGGCCTGCTCGAAGATCTGCGCGGTCAGGCCCGGCCGCCGCGCTTCGTCTTCGCGAGCACGGTGGCCGTCTACGGCGACCAACTGCCCGAGGTCGTCGACGAACGCACGCTGCCCGCGCCCGCATTGAGCTACGGCGCGCACAAGCTGACGGGCGAAGCGCTGGTCGCCGACGCCACGCGCCTCGGCTGGGTGCAGGGCTGCTCGCTGCGCCTGCCCGGCGTGGTGGCGCGACCGGGCGACGGCGCGGGCATGATGTCGGCGTTCATGAGCCAGCTGTTCTGGAAACTCGCCGCCAACGAGGCGATCACGGTGCCGGTCTCGCCCGAAGGCGTGGCGTGGTGGATCTCGGTGGGCGCGTGCGTCGACAATCTGCTGCATGCGGCGACCGTCGACGCGGAACGCTTCAACGCGCGGCGCAGCTATCAGATGCCGGTGCTGCGCCTCACCATCGCCGAAGTGGTCGACGCACTCGCCGCGCGCTTCGGCGAGTCACGCAAGGCGCTCGTGACCTACGCGCCCGACCCGTTCATCGAGCGGCTGTTCGCCGCCTATCCGCCGCTGCTGACGCCCGAAGCCGAACAACTCGGCCTGCGCCACGACGGCACGGTCGAACAACTGATCGCCCGCGCCATCGCCCATTGAATACCCGGCATCGCTGCGCGACTCTAGCGCTGCGATACCAATGAAAAGGATTCCTGATTATGCAGATCGTTGGACTCGAATATCTCGTCTTCGGCATCGACGACATGGCGGGAGCCCGCCAGTACCTGCACGACTACGGTCTCGACGAAGTCGAATACGATCCCGCGCACGGCGGCGTCTTCACCGCACTCGACGGCACGGGCCTCGTCATGCGCCCCGCCGACGACCCGCGCCTGCCGCCGCTGCCGCCGAAAGCCGCCACGCCTTGTTTGCGCGAAACGGTCTACGGCGTCGACAACGCGGACACGCTCGCCACGATCCGCGCGCATCTCGAAGCGGAGCGCGACGTGCGCGTGGACGCCGACGGCACCGTGCATTGCATGGACGATGCGGGCTTCGGCGTCGCCTTCATGGTCACGCAACGCCGCGCCTATGTCGCGCGCTATCTGGGCTTCAACGTGCCGGGGCAACCCGCCGGTCGCGCGCCCAACGACTGCGCTGCGAATCCCGATGAAGTCATCAAGCCGCGCACGCTCTCGCACGTCGTCTATTTCGTGGACGACGTGCAGAAGGCGGAAGCGTTCTACGCGCGCCTCGGTTTCGTCGTGACCGACCGCTTCAATCATCTCGGCCCGTTCATGCGGCCGGCGGGCACGAACGATCATCACACGCTCTTCATGATCGAAAGCCAGAACGATCACATGATCGGCTGCAATCACTTCACGTTCCATCTGGGCTCGCCCGCCGAAGTGCTGCAGCACGGCTGGAACTTCGTGAAGAAGGGCTACAAGAGCTTCTGGGGGCCGGGCCGCCATATTCTGGGCAGCAACTTCTTCTGGTATTTCAACAGCCCGTTCGGCGCGACGATCGAGTTCGACGCGGACATGGACCTGCACGACGCGAGCTGGACGCCGCGCGCCGTCGATCCGGGTTCCGACAACTCGCAGATCTTCCTGTTCGACGCCCGCAACAAATGGGCGCCCGGCGAATGACCACGCAAGCCGGAGAGCGCCTGCTCTGCACGCTCGACGCGCTGCCCGACGGCGGCGCGCGCGGCATGCTGCGCGAAGGCTTCGACGATCGTCTGTGCGTCGTGCGTCAGGGCGACGAAGTGTTCGTCTGGCTCAACGACTGCCCGCACGAACATAGGCCGATGGAATATCGCCAGGACCGCTTTCTGTCCGGCGACGGACAGCACATCGTCTGCTACGCGCACTCCGCGCATTTCGACATCCGCACGGGCCTGTGTTTCGCCGGGCCGTGCACCGGCAAGTCGCTCATCAAGGTACCCGCGCGCGTTGTCGACGGCGAAGTATGGATCGCCGCCGACCTGCCCTCGGTCTTCGACATTTAAACGGACTATCACCATGTTCCAGTACTTTCCGACCAATTACGTGTGGAGCCTTTCGACGATGATCGCGCTCACGCACGGCGGCAATATCGGCGAAGTCGACGCCATGTGCGCGCCGCTGCGCGACGCGGCGCTCGCGGGCGACGATCCCGGCACGGTGGCTTTCTATGAAGCGTGGAAGGCCGGCGCCGATCAGCTCAGCGCCCTCGCCGACGACGATCTTGCGCGCGGTCACACGCTGTCCGCCGGCGAAAAATACGCGCGTGCGGGCCTGTATTACGGCATCGCCGAACGCATGCAGGCACACGGTTTC
This sequence comes from Paraburkholderia sp. SIMBA_027, assembly GCF_046535315.1. Classification (NCBI taxonomy): domain Bacteria; kingdom Pseudomonadati; phylum Pseudomonadota; class Betaproteobacteria; order Burkholderiales; family Burkholderiaceae; genus Paraburkholderia; species Paraburkholderia sp. SIMBA_027. The sequence continues at coordinate 33,491 of NZ_JAWRWY010000012.1, read as the reverse complement.
GAAGCGCGCCTCGCGATCTATCAGCGTTCGCTCGAACAGTTCGAACGCGGCCGCACGCTCGGCCGCGAGAATTGCGTGCGCGTCGACATCCCGTATGGCGACACGCATCTTGCCGCGCTCTACGTGCGCGCCGAAGGGCTGCAAGCGGGCCAGCGCGCGCCGATCGTCGTCGTCATGAACGGACTCGATTCGACCAAGGAGATGCTGCAAAAGAGCGTGATGGGCACGATGTTCGCGCGACGCGGCCTCTCCGCGCTGTTCGTCGATCAGCCGGGCACGGGCGAAGCGCTGCGTTTGCAAGAACTGCCTGCCGTGCACAACACGGAGGTCTGGGCCGCGCCGATCGTCGATTGGCTCGAAGCGCACGAGGAAGTGGACCCGCAGCGCATTGGCGCACTCGGTGTGTCGCTGGGCGGCTATTACTGTCCGCGCGCGGTCGCGTTCGAACCGCGCTTCGCGTGCGGCGCAGTGTGGGGCGCCAATCACGACTGGCGCGCCGTGCAGCACGCGCGGCTGAAACGCGAAGGCGAAAATCCCGTGCCGCATTACTGGAAGCACGTGCAATGGGTGTTCGGTGCGAAGGATCAGGACGACTTTTTCACCAAGGCCGAACACATGCATCTGAACGGCGTGCTCGATCGCATTCGCGTGCCGTTTCTGGTGACGCACGGCGAGAACGATCGCCAGATTCCGCTCAAATATGCGCACGAAACCTTCGATCAGTTGATCAACAGCCCGAAGAAGGATCTCTTCGTTTTCACCGCGCGCGAAGGCGGCGTCGAACACAGCTCGCTCGACAATCCGCTCAACGCCGGCAACCGCATCGCGGACTGGCTCGCGGAACAACTGGGCGGCACGCTCGCCTGAGGCGCGCGTTCTTCGTCGCTCCATTCAGACCAATCCAGTCATTACGCAACGATAAAACACAGAGAGACACCATGGCACTCGTCAACAAGGTCTTGATCGTGGGAGGCGGCATCGGCGGCATGTGCGCGGCGATCATGCTGCGCCGCCAGGGCATCGAGGTCGATCTCGTCGAACTCAATCCGCAGTGGGCGCCCGACGGCGCGGGCATCACCATCAGCGGACCGACGCTGCGGGCGCTGCGCGAAGTCGGCGTTGTCGCCGACGTGCTGCGCGTGGGCGGTTCGTGGCGCGCCGTCGATATCTGCGACGCGAGCGGCCAGCTCACGGCCACCGTGCCGATCGCCTCGGCGCATGGCGCGGACGATCTGCCGGGCGCAGCCGGCATCATGCGCAGCGCGCTCGCCGCGATCCTCGCGGACGCCACGCAACGCGCGGGCGCGAACGTGCGCCTCGGCGTGAGTTTCGAAACGCTCGCGCAGGACGAAGAAGGCGTCGACGTCGTCTTCACGGACGGCACGCGCGCGCGTTACGACCTCGTGATTGGCGCGGACGGCGTCAATTCCGCGGTGCGCCGCCACGTCAAGCCCGATTTCGCGGGGCCGCGCTTCACGGGCCAGGGATCGTGGCGCGCCGTGGTGCCGCGCGAACGCGAGAACTCGACGATCTACATGGGCAAGACCACCAAGGCGGGCATGAATCCGATCAGCGCGACGCAGTGCTATCTGTTCGTGCTCGACAAACGCGAAGGCATGGATTTCCTCGCGCCGGACAAGTGGCCGCAACTGCTCGCCGATCTGCTCGAAGAATTCGACGGCCCGCTCGCGAGGCTGCGCGAAGGGCTGCTCGACGGCACGCTCGAGGATCACCGCGTTTTGTATCGTCCGCTTGCGGGGCATATGATCGAGGGACCGTGGCATCGCGGCCGCGTGGTGCTGCTCGGCGACGCCGTGCACGCGACCACGCCGCATCTCGCCTCGGGAGCGGGCATCGCCGTGGAAGGCGCGCTCGTGCTCGCCGACGAACTGCGCCGACGCCATTCGCTCGAAGGCGCGCTGCTCGCCTACGCGGGCCGCCATTACGACCGTGCGCGGCTCGTTGTGTCGGCGTCGGGGCGGCTGGGCGAGATCGAACGCGAAGGCGGCTCGCGCGACGAGCACACGCGCATAATGGTCGCGGCGCAGCAGGCGTTGCGCGATCCGTTGTGAATCACGTCATCTGCCCGCTTGAAACCAAGGAATTCACCATGAGCGATTTTTCACCCGAAAACGGCCGCGTGGCGGTCGTCACGGGCGCCGCCGGCGGCCTCGGCGAAGCCTTCGCGTGGCGCCTCGCCGCCAGCGGCCACACACTCGTACTGACCGATCGCGCGCCGTGCGATGCGCTGGCCGCGCGCATCGACGCCGCCGGTGGCCGCGCCATCGCGCTCGCCTGCGACCTGAGCGAACCCGACGACATCGCCCGCTTCGCCGCCGAAGTGATCGAGCGCACCGGCAAGGTCGACGTGCTCGTCAACAACGCGGCCTTCATGCCGATGGCGCCGCTCGCCACCATCACCGCCTCGCTGTGGCGGCAGATCATGACCGTCAACGTCGACGCGCCCTTCCTGCTCGCCCAAGCGTTTTCGGCCGGGATGGTCGAGCGCGGCTGGGGCCGCATCGTCAATCTCGCGTCGAGCACCGTGTGGGGACCGCCGCCCGGCATGAGCGCCTACGCGAGCAGCAAGATGGCGGTGATCGGCCTCACGCGCGCGCTCGCGTCCGAACTCGGCGCGCACGGCGTGACCGCGAACGCCATTTCGCCGGGCTTGACGCGTCATCCCGGCAGCGCGGCGAATCTGCCCGCCGAAGCCTTCGAAGCCGTGCGCGCGCGGCAGTTCATTCCGCGCACCGAGGAGCCCGACGACCTGACCGGCGCACTGGCTTTTCTCGTTTCCGACGACGCGCGCTTCGTCACCGGTCAGGTGCTGAACGTGGATGGCGGCGGCTTCGGCTTCTGAGGGCGACGGCGCAAAAAACGGCATGGGCGATGCGCGTCGATACGCGGCGCGCGTCGCAATCGGCGCGGTAACCGCTAGAATTGCGGTTTTAGTCCGGAAACTGCCCCATGTCCTTCGCCACGCTAGGCCTGATCGATCCCTTGCAGCGCACTCTGCGGGATCTCAATTACCAGACGCCCACGCCGGTGCAGGTCAAGGCGATTCCCGCCGTGCTCAGCGGCAAGGACGTCGTGGCCGCCGCGCAGACCGGCACCGGCAAGACGGCCGGTTTCGCGCTGCCGCTGCTGCAACGGCTGGTGCAGAACGGCCCGGCGGTGTCGAGCAATCGCGCGCGCGTGCTGGTGCTCGTGCCGACGCGCGAACTCGCCGAGCAGCTGGTGCAGAGCTTTATCGAATACGGCAAAGGCCTCGACCTGCGATTCCTCGCCGCTTACGGCGGCGTGAGCATCAATCCGCAGATGATGAAGCTGCGCAAAGGCGTGGACGTGCTCGTCGCCACGCCGGGCCGTCTGCTGGATCTTCATCGTCAGAACGCCGTGCAGTTCGATCAGGTGCAGACGCTCGTGCTCGATGAAGCCGATCGCATGCTCGACCTCGGCTTTGCGCGCGAACTGAACGCGGTCTTCGAAGCGGTGCCCGCGAGACGCCAGACGCTGCTGTTCTCCGCGACCTTCAGCGAGGAAGTCCGCACCATGGCGGCGGGCATTCTGCGCAATCCGGTCGATATCAGCGTCAGCCCGCCCAATGCGACGGCCAGCAAGATCAAGCAATGGGTCGTGACGGTCGACAAGCGCAACAAGCCCGAACTCTTCATGCACCTCGTGGCGCGCAACAAGTGGCAGAACGCGCTGGTGTTCGTCAAGACGCGCAACGGTGTCGATTACCTCGCGACCTTGCTGGAAAAAGCCGGCTATTCGGTCGATACGATTCACGGCGACAAACCGCAACCGGCGCGTCTGCGCGCGCTGGAGCGCTTCAAGGCGCGCGAAGTGCAGATGCTGGTGGCCACCGACGTGGCCGCGCGCGGACTCGATATCGACGATCTGCCATTGGTGATCAACGTCGATCTGCCGATCGTCGCGCAAGACTATGTGCACCGTATTGGCCGGACCGCCCGCGCGGGCGCCAGCGGCGTGGCGGTGTCGCTCGTGTGCGCCGATGAAGCGCCGCAACTGGCCGCGATCGAAGCGCTGATTAGACAAACGCTGCGTCGCGAAGAGGAACCGGGCTTCCTCGCCGATCATCGGGTGCCGGAAACCAGCGCGAGCGGGGAAATCCTCAAGAAGCCGAAAAAACCGAAGAAAGCCAAGGTGCCGCAAGTGGTCGCCGGGGTTCTGGCCGGCAAGCCGGCGCAGCCGGGCGACGGTCCGGGGCCGGGCTGGGTGAATCCGTTCAGCACGCAGAAACCGCGCGGCAAGCCTGCTGCCAGGAAGTCTGCGGCGGGTTCGGGTGGTGCGCGTAAGCCTGTGGGGAAAACCGGCGGTAAGCCTTCGGGGAAACCTGCCGGTGGGCGTGGGAAGCGCTGATTCCAGCGCAGATCGATGGATCGGCGTATCGTGCGGCTGAGTTAAAGGCGGTTCGTGCCGCCGTCGCTCTCCCGTTGAAATTCGTCTCGCGCGATGGCGTAGCGGCTGTACGGCACGCCGTCGTCGATGCCATCGCCGCGATGCGTCATCCGCAACTTCGACGCGACATGGATCGACGCGCGATTCTCCGGATGAATGTCCGCGACGATCTCCGGCAGCGCGAGCGTGCGAAGCGCGTGAATGAGGACGGGACGTGCGGCCTCCGTCGCATATCCCTGCCCCCACGCCGCCCGGTTTAAACGCCAGCCGATTTCAAACTCGGGGCCGACGGCATCGTAAGGGATGAGCAAGACCCAGCCGAGAAAGCGCTCGGGATCGCGCTTCGCCAAAATCGACCAGTAACCCAGTCCCTCGCCGAAACGCGTTTCAATGCGCGAGTGAAGAAAGCGCTTGTGCGCCTGAAGATCGCTCCACGGGCCAACGACGAATCGAACGACTTCGGGATCGCGATCCATCGCGAGGCACGCGTCGAAGTCCTGTAGCGTACGCGGCCGGAGTGTCAGACGGTCGGTGTGAAATGTGGGAAGCGGCATGGCATCGGCGATTGGCTTTAAGCGATGGGCGACTCGGTGAGGTGGTTTAGTGAGCTCGCTCGTGTGAGATATTGCGCTGCGTAAGTCCGCCGATGTCTTAAACCGCAGCCTGACGCGCGGCGGGAAACGCCCGCATCGCGACAGGTGCGAGGCCAAGAACAACCACGAGAAAACCAACCTGGGCCAGATAGAACGGCGCGGACCATTGATCGTTTGCAGCGACGTAGTACGTGTTGTGCACGACATCGCTGAATATGATCGAAACAGTCAGCCAGATTCCCAGCCGGGGTTTGACGAATAAAAGCAAAGCGCCGAGCGGATCGAGAAAGGTCAACGCGTCCCAGTAGATTTTGCTCGCCAGCGCAATCCGGTTGCCATAACCATAATCCCACAGCCAACCATTTTGCAGAATCGCTCGGACATGATTGAAGGTGGCCGCAAGAAGACACACGGCAAACAGAGCGCGAATCAAGTTCGAAGCGCGTGGCATGGTTGTCCTTGTGTCGACTGCCGATAAAGCACGGCTTTTCATGCTGCTTCGTTGCGCGGGAAATAATAAGGCGCAGGAATCCGCAAAAAAAGCCGCAAACCGACACCGCATTCACTCACCCAGCAGATCGCGATAGCTCGCATACGCGCCGAGCAAGATCAACACAGCCAGCACCGGCGTAACGACCACGCCGCTCAACGTCATCGGCATCGCCGACACCGCGAACGCATAAGCCCCCATCACCGCCGCGTAAATCAACGCGACCGGCCAGTTGCGCGCAACGGCGCGCGCACTCGTCATCATCGCGTCGAGCGGCGTGCGGTTGCGCAGCACGATCAACGCGGGCGCGAACCAGAACGACGCGAACGCAACCCCATAGAACGGCAGCGCAGCCAGCCAGGCCCACGCGCGCAGCCCATGCATGTGCGCCAGCATGGTTGCCGCAAAATAACCGGCGCTCGCCATCGCCGCAGCCGCCACGCCGACAGCAAGCAAGGCATCGCGATGCTCATCGACCGCGCCCCACGTCTCGCCGAACGTCCAGGGACGCGCGTGATCGGCACGCTCCTGCATCAGCACGAACATGGCCATCGCCAGCGGCGCGACGAGCGGCGCCAGCACGCTCAGACGCGGCGCGAGTTCGAACAGCGTGACAAGATCGGCACAAGCAAGCAGCGCGAAAAGCCACGCCACGGGCCGCAGACGCGCGACCGCAAAACCTTGAGCAAGCCAGGCAAAACAACGCGCGGCCTGCACGCGACGAATGCGATGGTGATCGGCGCGCGCAACCGGCGCGGTGCTGGAGAGAAAGTGCAGATTCATGACGATGTCCTGTTCGAAGAAAAAGACTGCGTTGTCGATGTTCACTGCGCTCGCGTGCGTCAGGCCGCGCCGTGTTCGAGACGTTCGGCGATGCGCTCGGCGTGACGCCGCACATAGCGCACGAGGCCGCGCCAGGTGAAGCGCGTGAGCCACACGCAGAGCCACAAACCGAGCGCGCCGCCCGCCAGCATCGCGACGCCGTAAAGCAGCGCGCCGATGCTCGATCCATGCGGACCGACGATGAGCACGTGATCGTCGCCGCTATCGATGGCGACGTGATTCTTGTCGATCACCACCGAGTCGCCTTCGCTGTGCACCGCGAGTCGCGGGCCGTCCTTGCCGCCCTCGACAAACGACACGTGCTCGCCGTCGCTCTTGACTTCCCACGCCATATCGCCCGCGCTGCCGCCCATTCGCGCGGCCGAGAGCGTGTCGCCGCTTCCGGTGCCGATGTCGAGCGCGACGACGTTGGCACGCGGAATCGTCCACACGTCGCCCTTCACGTCGAACCCGGCCGTCGCGCCGCCCGTCGACGTGACGTGCAGTTTGCCGCTTTCGTTGCGCAATTCGACGTTGCCCGATGTGGTCACGATCGACATGTGCGTACCGGGCTGCGGTTGCAGCACGAAGCGATCGCCGTCGACGCGAAAGTCCGGCACATTGACGCGCTTGAGCATCGCGGCGTCGCCATCCGCCCGACGCTGCGATACGTCGCCGTCGTCCGCGCTCTCGTTGCTGTCCTCGCTGCTGCCCTGAAAGCTGAAAGGAATGCGGTCCGTCGACGGCCAGCCGAACGCGTGATGGCTGCTGAGCAGCACCACGGTCGCGAGCCCGGTGACGAGCATCGTCGCCGAGAGCACGTAGCCGCACGTGAGCAGCGTCAGGTAGAAAATGAACGGCACGAGCAGAAACAGTTGCACGAGTCCGAGGCCCGCGATCGACACGATCGCGCGCAGCAGATTGCCGAACGAGCGGCGCGTTTCCCACTGCCGGAAGCTCGCCTGCGCACGCAGTTCGCGCGCCAGTTTCACGGGATCGCCGAGCGCCGCAATCACGTCGGCTTCGCTGCGTCCGGCCGCGAGCGCGTCACCGATGTACTCGCGATAGTCGGCGACGATGTCGTCGACGACATGCTTCGGCAAACTTCGCAGTTCATGCCGCAACTGCTGGATGAATGCGTCCTGCGTCATTGCTTGCCCCCTGTTTTGAGAGGCGCGCCCGGCAACCCGAGCACACCGTTGACTTCATCGACGAAACTGCGCCATTCCTCTTCCATGCTCGCGAGGCTGCTGCGCCCCGCCGCCGTCAGCGAGTAATACTTGCGCGGCGGTCCGGAACTCGACTCGACGAAATACGTGGACACCCAGGCTTCCGCCTGCAGGCGGCGCATCAGCGGATAGATCGTGCCTTCGCTGATTTCCATGGTTTCCGATAGCGTCGAGACGAGTTCGTAGGCGTAGCTGTCGCCGCGCGCCAGCACGGCCAGCACGCACATGTCGAGCGTTCCCTTCTTGAGCTGGGTCTTCATTCAAATCCGTCTTCGATAGTGTGCATCACACAGTACCTTGCAATACACGCATGGTGCGTACAACGTGTTTCCGCGAAATCATGGACTGCAATGTAGCAGGCGGTATTGTTTTATGCAAGGTACTGTTTTATGCACTGTTCCGGGTGATCTCGCGGCGACTGAAAGCTATGAAAGGATCGCGTGGAAAGCCCGTTGCGGGCGGACCGGGAGTCGGAAAACCATCCGGCCCCATGCGCGACGCATGATTAACAGGAAGCGGCGGGCGCCCGGCGTTCCAGCGCAGATAAATGGCGGATCGACGCTACAATTCCCGCCACGTTACGGGCGATGCCGGCGACCCGCGCACACGGCCGCTGCGTCACGGATTGCAACCGCAACGCACTGACCAAGCAGAGCGTCCCCTATGCCCGCGGCTCAACAGATTCCAGCCGGTTCGTACAACGGCCGCCTCGCCGGTCTGCCCATCGTTCTGCACTGCGCGTGGAGCGACGCGGGCCAGTTGACGCTCACGCTCGACAGCCCGGACCAGGGCGCATACGATCTCGCGTGCACGATTGCCGATACGCCTGGGCGCACGCTCGAATTCACGGTGCCCGCAGCGAACGCGAGCTGGTCCGGCGCGCTGGAAGCCGACGACGTGACATTGGCCGGCAAGTGGACGCAAGGCATCGCCAGCACGCTCAAACTTGTGCGCGATACGTTCGTGGCGTCGGCGCGACCATCGCGCTTCGATGGCATCTGGCACGGCATTACCCGTGAAAAACACCGACGCATAATCCGTCACAGAAAAATTCGAAAAAGAATTCAAACCGATGAAGTACAACACCGACTTTTCTCGCGCGACCTTGGGCGTGCTTTTATTTTCTGTCATTTCGTCGGCGCATGCCGGATGGTACGACGTTCAAAACTACGCGGGAACCATCGGCGACCTGCCTGTGCATCTGTCGATTCAAATGAGCGACAATTCGCGTGAATCACACGTGGACGGCAGTTACTATTACGACGCGCATCGCACGCCCATTCCGCTGCAAGGCAAACGACTCGCCGATGGCTCGCTGCAACTGTGCGAAGCCGGGGAGCCGGCCACGTTCGGCGATTCACCCAAAGTGCCGGAGGCATCGGCCACGCATCCGGTTCCTTGCCCTATCTCGCTCAGCGTGAACGGCGAGCAAGCATCGGGCGAGTGGCGCGACGGCAAAAAGAATCTGCCGATCTCGCTGCATCAGATTGGGAGTCTCAACGACACCGGCGATTCCCCTCGCCTTGGCGGCACGGTTGAAATTCCGATGTGGCATCACATGAAACACTATCTATTGCTGGGCGTGTACGAATCGGCCAGCAATTGCCCGCTTTCGATGTCCCGCTTGCGGCTCGTCGATATCAAAAGCGGACGCGTCGATAAAGAACTGAAATTCCCCTGTGGCACGGGCACCGTGTCCACCCCGATTTATGCCAACGTCTATCGCGCGCGAAATCCTCGCAACGTGACGGTCATATTCCAGGGCGGCTATCACGGCATGGGCGACGATCGGGATATAGCGGTCGAACGCTGATCAAGGCGCTATTCATTGCACGCCCTTCGCCCGTTCACAACCGTGAAGTATCCGACAAAATTGACAGCCATCGAATCGATGAGTTGTCTATTCAATTTCGATTGCATGATGGGCGCCGGACCCCGCCGCGCTTGCGTCGATTCGTCGCGAACGGTCCGCCAGCGCCCGCCCCGTCTGGCATGTGCCTCGCAGGAATAAGCTACTTCCTGCTCATTGGTAGGGAGAGAACACCGCGTCTGCTGTAATGATCGCCATCGCTGCTCAAGCACACGCAGCCCGTCCTCCTAAGGAAGCGAATCATTATGAGCCTCGACATCTTCTGGTTTTTGCCGACCTCCGGCGACACGCGATATCTCGGCAAATCCGACTCCGGCCGCGCGCCGACCAACGCGTACATGCGCCAGATCGCCGTCGCCGCCGACGAACTCGGCTACGACGGCCTCCTGATCCCCACGGGCAGCAGTTGCCTCGATCCGTGGGTCACGGCCGCGAGTCTCGCGCCGGTCACGCGACGCATCAAACTGCTGGTGGCGCTGCGCACTTCGCTCGGCAATGTGACGGCTTCCGCGCGTCAGGCGGCCACGCTCGACGAAGCGCTCGGCGGCCGGCTTTTGCTGAACGTCGTACCGGGCGGCGATGCCTCGGAACTCGCCGCCGATGGCGTGTTCCTCTCGCATAACGAGCGCTACGAGCACGCCGGCGAATTCCTCACGGTGTGGCGCAGGCTGTTCGCGGAAAAGCAGGTCGATTTCGACGGCCGGCATATTCGCGTCGAGAAGGCGCAGAACCTCATCGAGCCGGTGCAGAAGCCGCATCCGCCCTTGTATTTCGGCGGCTCATCGGACGCGGCGCACGAAATCGCGGGCGAGCATATCGACACGTATCTGACGTGGGGCGAGCCGCCCGCAGCGGTGGCGGCGAAGTTCGCGGACGTCCGCGCGCGCGCCGCGAAATACGGCCGCAAGGTGCGCTTTGGGGTGCGTCTGCACGTGATCGTCCGGGAGACGAATGAAGAAGCGTGGGCCGCCGCCGACACGCTGATCAGCAAGCTCACCGACGAAGACATCGCGCGCGCGCAGCAGAACTACGCGAATATGGATTCGGTGGGCCAGCGCCGCATGGCCGAACTGCATCAGGGCCGACGCGACAAGCTGGAGATCAGCCCGAACCTGTGGGCGGGCGTGGGCCTCGTGCGCGGCGGCGCGGGAACGGCGCTCGTGGGCGACCCGGCTACCGTGGCGGCGCGACTGCGCGAATATGCCGATGCGGGCGCGGAGTCCTTCGTGTTGTCCGGCTATCCGCATCTGGAAGAAGCGTGGCGTTTCGCCGAACTCGTTTTCCCGCTGCTGCCCGGCAAGCAGGCCGTCACGACGGCCGGCAACGTGCAGACTGGCGGCGCATTCGACGGCCGGGCCAGAGCCGCATCCTGATCGAAGCGCGCCCCCCCGTGAGGGGCACACGCCCCTCACAAATACTCGACGTTCCCATCCACGCTAATCGCCTGCCCGGTGATATTGCGGCCCGCAGGCGAAGCAAGAAACAACGCCGTCGCCGCAATATCCTCCACCGTCACCATCCGCCGCAGCGAAATCTTCTTCAGATACGCTTCGCGCATCGTTTCGAACGCAATCCCCAACGCCTCGGCGCGCGCCGCGATGACGCGGTTCATCCGCTCGCCCTCCACCACGCCCGGCAGAATCGCATTCACCCGAATATCGCTCGGCCCGAGTTCGACCGCGAGTGACTTGACGAGTCCCACGATCGCCCATTTCGTCGACGCATAAGGCGTACGGAACGCATACCCGAGCCGCCCCGCCACCGAAGACAGCGCCACGATACTCGCGCAATCCGACGACGCCTTGAGCACCGGCACCGCGCGCCGCAGAAAATAAAACTGGCTGTCGAGATTCGTCGATACCGTACGCTCCCATTGTTCGGGGTCCAGATCTTCGACATTTCCCGTCGGGCCCGCAATGCCCGCGTTATTGACGAGCACATCGATGCCGCCCATCGCGCTCGCCGCCTCGTCGACGACGCGATCGACCTGTTCGCGCTTCGACACATCGGCCACGCTCGCCCGCAGCGCGGGATGGCGCGACTGCGCCGCTTCGACGGCGGCCGGGTCCACGTCGCAGATCACGACCTGCGCCTGCGCTTCGAGAAACGCATCGGCAATCGCCGCGCCGATGCCCGCCGCCGCGCCCGACACGAGCACCCGCAAACCGGGTCTCGGTTTCAGAAGATCCAACGTACCCATTCATGACCTCGTTCAGTGTTCTTTGGTGAATCATCCGGGCCGCGCCGGCGCGCGGCCGGATTCAAAGCGTCATGCCGCCCGACACTTCCAGCACCGCGCCGTTGATATAACTGGCTTCGTCGCTCGCGAGAAACACGTAGACGTTGGCGATTTCCTCGGGCTGCGCGAGGCGGCCGAGCGGCACCTGACTGCGCATCTTGTCGAGCACCGCGTCGGGCACCGTCGACAGAATCGGCGTATCGACGAAACCGGGCGCGACCGCATTCACGCGCACGCCCTTCGGCCCGAGTTCGCGACTCCACGTTTTCGTGAAGCCGATCACGCCGAACTTCGACGCCGCGTAATTCGTCTGGCCGTAATTGCCGTAAATGCCGACGACCGAACTCGCATTGAGCACGACGCCCGCGCCCTGCTCGACCATGATGTCGGCGACGATCTGCGTCGCGTTGAACACCGCGCGCAGATTCACGTCGATCACATCGTCGAACTGCTGGAGCGTCATCTTCTGCAGACGTGCATCGCGCGTGATGCCCGCATTGTTCACGAGCACGTCGATGCGGCCATGACGCGCGATCACGTCCGCGACCATCGCCACCACGGCGTCCCGGTTCGCGACGTCGAGCACATAACCGTTGGCCTGCGCGCCCGCTTCGCGGCATGCGCTTTCCACCTGCGCCACGGCGTCCGCGTTCAGATCGCAGATCGCGACGACCGCGCCTTCGCGTGCGAACTTGCGCGCCGTTGCCGCGCCGATCCCCTGCCCCGCCCCCGTGACGATCGCCACCTTGCCCTTTAATCTCATACTGGTTCCCTGTTTGATACTGGATTGCGTGTGTACGACGTCAATGCTGCGCGCCGCCGGCCGGCACCGCCAGTGACGGTCTGCCGCTTTCCTGGCGAATCACGCGGGCGAGCAGCGGCACGAGCGCGAGTCCGCCGATCGACGCCACGAGAATCACCGTGAAGCCGGCGTCGCTGCGGCCCGAGACCGCTTCCGCGAGACCGAACAGATACGGTCCCGCGAATCCGCCCAGCAGGCCCAGCGTGTTGATGAAGGCGAGCGCCGCCGCAGCCTGGATGCCTTGCACGCGCTTCATGGCGATCGACCAGTACGAAGGCAGCACGCCGCCGCCGAAGAACGCCGTGACGACGAGACACGCAATGCGCGCCGCCGGATCGTGGGCGCTCATATACGCAGCCGCGCCGACGACTGCGCCGCCCGTGAGCCAGGCGAGAAAACCGCAATCGCTCGACACGCGCCGATGGATGCGCGGCAGCACGAGCACGCCGAGCAGAAAGCCCACGCCGACGCTCGCAGACAGCACGCCGACCATGAATGGCAACGTCACGTTCATCTGGTGAATCATGGCCGGTGCGAAGAAGTACAGGCCGACGAACGCCACCTGATTCAGAAAGTAGATGAGGCCGATCAGCACCGTGCTCGGACGCTTGAGCGCGGCGACCCAGTCGGCCGAGGTCAGGTCCGCATGACCGTGCGTATCGATGACCGCGCGGGTTTCCAGCACGCCTGCCTCGTCGGGCGTGAGCCAGCGCGCGTCGCGCGGACGATCGGGCAGCTTGAAATACAGCAGCACGCCGACCAGGATGCTCGGCAAACCTTCGATCATGAACATCCACTGCCAGCCGCGCAGGCCGCCGAGTCCGGAGAGTTGCATCAGCGCGCCGCCGAGCGGACTGCCGATGACGAGCGCGAGCGCCGGCGCCGTGTAGATCCAGCCCACGGCTACCGGCCGGTCCTGCGTCGCGAACCACAGCGTCACCATGTACATCAGCGCGGGAAACAGCCCGGCTTCCGCGATCCCGAGCAGCACGCGCAGCCCGTAGAACGACCACGGTCCCTGCACGAACATCATGAGCGTCGAAAGCACGCCCCAGCTCACGGCAATGCGCGCGATCCAGCGGCGCGGCCCGAAACGGTGCGCGGCGAGATTGCTCGGCACTTCGAGCAGCGCATAGCCGATGAAGAAGATCCCCGCGCCCAGGCCATAGGCCGCCGCGTGAATGCCCACGTCGATCGCGAGTTGGGTTTTCGCGAGCGCAACGTTGGTGCGATCCAGAAACGACATGAAATAGATCGCGCACATCAAGGGAATGAGCCGCGCCATTGCCTTGCGCGTGGCCTGCCGATGCAACGCATCGGCGCTTTCGATACCGGAAGCGCTCGTCATAACCGTGTCTCCTGATTAACCGGCTTTTCTTGTCTTGTTGTGTCTGACTGCCATGAAACGCTGAACAACCCAAACGACCGCGCCGCAGCCTCAGGCCAGCGCGGCCTCGAACGACACCTTGCCGGCGCCCTTCAAACCCAGCATCGCTCGCGCTTCCGCCGGCGTCGCGATCTCGAACGACAGCTCTTCGAGAATCCGCCGGATCTTCGCGACCTGCTGCGCATTCGACTCCGCCTTGACGCCCTTCGACAGATACACGCTGTCCTCCAGACCGACGCGCACATTGCCGCCCATGATGGCCGCCATCGTCACGAGCGGCATCTGATGACGGCCCGCGCCGAGCACCGAGAACTGATACTGATCGCGGCCGAACAGCCGGTCCGCCGTCGTGCGCATGACGCTCATGTTCTCCGGGTCCGGTCCCATGCCGCCGAGGATGCCGAACACCGACTGAATGAAGAACGGCGGCTTCACGAGCCCTTCGTCGACGAAATGCGCGAGGTTGTACAGATGCCCGAGGTCGTAGCACTCGAACTCGAATCGCGTGCCGTGCTCGCCGAGTTCGAGCATGATCTTTTTGATGTCGCGGAAGGTGTTGCGGAAAATCATGTCCTCCATGCCTTCCACGAAGTCCTTTTCCCACCCGTAACGCCACGACGTCATCTTCTGCGCGAGCGGATGAATCGAAAAGTTCATCGAGCCCATGTTCAGCGAGCACATTTCCGGCTTCAGCAAACGCGGATAGGCGAGCCGCTCTTCGAGCGTCATGCGCGTGCTGCCGCCCGTCGTGATGTTGATGACGGCGTCGGTGGCCTGGGCGATATCGGGGACGAATTCGGCGAAGATGGCCGGGTCCGGCGTCGGCCGCCCGTCTTCCGGGTGGCGCGCGTGCAGATGGATAATCGCCGCGCCCGCGCGCGCCGCGTCGATGGCTTGCTCGCGGATCGAGGCGGGCGTCAGCGGAAGATGCTCGGACATCGACGGTACATGGGTCGCGCCCGTCACGGCACATGAAATGATGACCTTTCGGCTCGCTTCGCTCATCGTGTCTCCTGGTTCGATACAGCTTGTCTTGTGCTTGTCTTGTGATAGCGATGGTAGTCGGGTAGGATCGCGCCGATAAGGTCATTTTCGGACATCCCGCCGTCCCTCGAGGACAAACTGGACACACTGAGGATTGGACATGGCATCGACCCGGCCACCGCTCAACGAGCGCATCTACGCGCCGTACAAAATCGCCGCGCTGGTGGAAGTGCTCTCGGAACAGGGCATTGCGCCCGCCGACAGCCTCAAGGGCACGGGCGTGGAGATCGGCGAAATCTACGATGCGTCGGTCATGACGTCGATCGGCCAGTACGCGACCGTGTGCCGGAATGCGGTGTCGCTCGCGTGCGACCCGGCTACGCCGTTCAAGGTCGGCAGGCGGCTGCATCTGTCCGCCTATGGCATGTACGGCTATGCGCTGATGTCGTGCCTCTCGCTGCGCGACTACTTCAAGCTGGGCGTGAAATACCATCGCCTCGCCACGCCCACGGTCACGATCGACTGGACCGAATACCCGGACCGGATGGTCTGGACCTTCCCCGACGCCTTCGTGTCGAGTCCCTCGCGCGAGCTGGGCGCGTTCATCATCGAGCAGCAGTACATGCAGCACGTCACGCATCTCCAGGACGTGGCCGGACACGACTGCCCGCCCGTGCGCGCGAGCTTTTCGTATCCCGCGCCGCCGCACGCCGATCTCTATCGCGAGTATCTGGGCTGCCCGTGCCTGTTCGGCGAACCGCAATGCGAACTGGTCTACGACAGCGCGATTCTCGATCAGAAGCCGCAGCTCGCGCACAAACTCACGGCCACGCTGCTGCAGGAAACCTGCGACCGTCTGATCGGGCAGGCGAAGACGTCCTCGGGCGTGGCCGGCGAGGTCTATCAGATCCTGATGAGCAAGCCCGGCGTGTTTCCGGGCATGGACGAAGTCGCGAATGCAATGCATCTGACGACGCGCACGCTGCGTCGTCGCCTGCTCGCGGAAGAGACCTCATTTCTGGCGATTCTCGACGACGTGCGCCGCTCGCTGTCGCTCGAATACCTCAAGACGACGCCGCTGAGCACGGACGATATTGCGATGCTGCTGGGGTTCAGCGACACGGCCAACTTCCGGCGGGCGCTCAAGCGATGGACAGGCAAAGGGCCCGGTGAACTGCGGGGAAATGGCGAGGCGTGACGCGCGTAACGGCGACGATCGCCGGAAGGAACGATAAGGGACGGTAAGGCGTGCGTCGCGGTGGAAGCGTCCGCAGCGGGGTCTTGCAGGTCATGCGGCCGCTTGCGTCTGTCGACGCGCGCGGCCGCTGTGACGCTCAGGGACGCGGCGCGCCCTTCTTGTCGGCGCCTTCGAAGCGCGGCGGCTTATTAGCGCGCTCGACGTCTTCTTCGAGGCTCGCGTGCAGCGTCGCGATCGCGGCGGCCGGATCGGCCGGCTTCAGCTGCTCGCGGGCGAGCGCATCGTACGTAAAGCGACGCACGACCGGATCATGCGACTTGTCCAGCACTTCGTGATAGACCTGCACGATCTCATCGGGGTGGCCCGAGAGGCTGTAAAGGCGGCGCAGTTGCTCAAGATCGTTGATGACATCGAAGCCCGGACCGGGGAACGGCGGGTGCATGCCCGGCTCACCCGCGAAAGCCGGACCGCCATGCGGCGGCGGCGGCAACGGTTCGTCCGCGCGCGCTTGCAGCGACACGGCCGCCGCAATCGCGATCGATGCGACAGCAAACAGATTTTTTTTCATGTGTGGTTTCCTCTTGTTCGAAACAGCTAATCGGTCAGCGTTTGAACAATAAGGCTTTCACGATGTCAGGCAGCATTCTGAAAAATCCCGTAACGTTACCCCGTGTTTCGATGGTAAGAATTGGCCGACCTGCATATTTCTATCGTGGCGGTCAATGAAAATATGAGGCTGATCGAAGGGTGTTCCGGTCACATCGCTGTCACCTTCTGTCGGCAACCAACGAAAAAACAAACAGGAGAAACGGCTGGTGGCGGATCGCACTGAAATACTCACGGCGCGCCTGCGTCTGCGCCGGGCGCGTCGCAATGACGCCGTCGCGCTATTCGGGAACTACACGGGAAACGTGGACTGTTCGCGCTTTCTCCAGCGCCTGCCTCACGCGGACGTGGCCCGCACCGAGGCGATGATCGACAACTGGTGCAAGCAAGACTGGGAACGGCCCGATACGCCATTTTCGTGGGTCATCAGCACACGCGAGGACGACGAGGCAATCGGCATTTTTCTCGCGATTCCCGAGGGCCACAAGACCGAAATCCACTTTGGCATCGGCAAGCGCTTCTGGGGCCGCGGATTCGTCGCCGAAGCCGGTGCGGCGGCACTGTCATCGCTGTGGCGCGCGCCGCATACGCAAAGAATCTGGACCGTATGCGACGTGGAAAACACGCGCTCGCAGCGCGTGCTCGATAAACTGGGATTCCAGCACGAAGGGATGTTGCGCAAATGGCTCCGGCTTCCGGCGTTCGGCGAGATCGCGCGGGATTGCCACGTCTACGCCAGCACAGCGCATCGGGCCTGATTGCCCCGCGTGACAACGCCCGCGAAATCCGCCTGAGCAATCTCGGGAACGCCGAATGCGCCGATAACGAGGTTTCAACTACCGGAGCGCAAAATCATGTCCCATCGACTCAAGACTGGCGATCGCGTGACGTGGAACACCCCGCAAGGCATGACGACTGGCACGGTTGTCCGCAGAATCATCCGCGACACGGAGCTTGACGGACACAACGTCGCTGCGTCGAAGGAAGACCCGCGTTACGAGGTCGAAAGTGAAAAGAGCGGCGAGCACGCGGTCCATCGCCCCGAAGCGCTGGAAAAGGTGCACAAGCACTGACCTGCACCGCATGACGCTGTCGAACGCGTGAATTGGGCCTCTGTACGAGGCCCAATTTCGTCTTTGCGCTCGCTGCGCACGCAACGACTCGATCCTCGTTCACCCACACGCGCATTGCGCCCTCGCCGCGATTCGCCCCGAGCGACGCAATCTGCCGCGCCACCATGTTGCGCCCGATGGTCTTGTACACCTCCGGTTTCGCGCGCGCAAGATGCGCACCGCGTGCTCCACGGCCACGTCCTGTCGCGCGACGGGTTTGTGCGCCTGGCTATACACCTTCTGCCGGGCGATCCACGCGACCATGCACGTCCCGGTGCGAAACGCGCCCGCGCTTTTCATAGTCGATGTCGTAGTCATGCGGCTGCGCGCCGCTCCGTTCGACGCGCACGCACCTGAATCAGTGATTCACATTCGGATCGCTAGTTACGTTGCACGGCGCCGTGCGCTACCGTTTCGAGCGGCTCCGTGATCGTCAGCAGAATCACGAAAGTGAACGCCGAGATCACCGACATAAAGCCGAATACGTAGTCCCAGCCGAAATGATCGAGCAGCAGACCCGCGATAAACGGCGTGGCCGCACCGCCAAGCTGGCCGCCCATATTGACGATGGCATTCGCAAGCGGGAACTTCTCTTTCGCGACAAACGACGTCGGGTAGACCATATACGCGGAGAATCCAATACTCAGCGCGACACCCGCCATAAAGATCAGGAATCCATACAATACCGGCGAAGCAGGCGATTGAATCAGGACGATCATCATCAGCGCGGTCGCCACGGCGGAGAACATCATGCCGGGCTTGCGCCGCTTGCCGAGCGCGCGATCCGAAAGCCAGCCACCGAGAATGTTACCGACCACCGCGCCCACCCACGGCGCCGCCGCCACGAAACCCGTACCGGCCACGCTGAACTTCTTCACGTTGAGCAGATAAGTCGGAATCCACGCGAGCATCACGCTCGAAATTCCGAGCTGGCAGCAATAGCCAAGCGCGCAGCCGTAGATATTCCACGAGGTCACGACCGCACGCGTCGTTTCGAGCGGTTTCTCGCTGCGCACGCGCGTGATCCGGTCGAGCCAGGGCATCGCTTTCGTGCGCTCGATGCGCATGGCCGTCCCCGCCTTCGGGCTTGCCGCGTCGATCAGTTCGCGCTCCGCTTCGTTCACGCCGCGGCTGTCGGCCGGTTTGTCGGCGACCATTAAATACCAGACGATCGAAAACAGCACGCCCGGCACCGCGAACACCAGGAAGATCGCTTGCCAGCCCCACACCGAAATAATCGCCACGCCGAGAATGGGCGTAATGACCGGCCCGAATTTCACGGACGACAGAAACAAACCCGACGCGGTGCCTTTCTCTTTCGCCGGAAACCAGCTATTAATCGTCGCCGCAATGCCGAGTGGCAGCGGGCCTTCGGCGAAACCGAGCGCGAGACGGCACAGCTTGAGCGAAAAGAGCGAGCCGACGACGCCCGTCATCGCCGTCGCGATCGAAGTCAGGATCATCGAAATCGGCAGCGCGCGACGCACGCCGAAGCGTGAAATGATCAGCGCCGACGGCAATTGCGCCAACGCATACGCGATCAGGAAAACGCTGACGAGCGCGCCGGCCTCGGCGTTGGTCATCGAGAATTCCTTGCGCAGAAACGGCAGCGCAATGCCGAGGTTCGCGCGATCGGCGGCGGCAATCGTATAGATCAGGAAAAAGAGGGTCGCGACCACCCAACGATAGCGCGTGGGACGCGCCGAAGCCGCCAGGGCATTCGACGCGGGCAATGCCGTGTCTTTTCTCATGTGTCTCGCTCCATTTTTTCTATTCTGGCGTGACCCGTCCGGGTCCGCTTTGTCGACTCGACGAAGTGCAACTCGAACTAGGTCAGATCGAAACGGCGCAAGGTTGATTCCAGCCCCAGCAGTTCGACCGTCGTCGCGCCCTCGCGAATCTTCGCCCGGAACGCCAGCTCCTTTTCCTCGCGCGCCCGGCTCACCTCGACCACGCGCGCGACATCGTGCTGCGGCACGACCACCACACCGTCGATATCGCCGACGACGATGTCGCCCGGTTGAATCTGCACGTCGCCAATCGTGATCGGCACGTTCAGCCGTCCCGGCTGATTCTTGCCCGTGCCCTTGATGCAGAGCCCGCGCGCAAATACAGGAAAACCCTGCTCGATGATCGTGCGCGCATCGCGCACCGCGCCGTGAATCACGAGCCCCGCCAACCCTTTCTGCAGCGCGAGTTCGGTGAACACGTCGCCCCACGGACCGGCTTCGAGAAAGCCCTTCGCGTCGACGACCAGCACATCGCCCGGTTTCACTTTCAGCATGGCGTAATGCAGCATCAGGTTATCGCCGGGACGCGTGTCCACGGTGACGGCCGGGCCTGCCACGCACATTGAGGGATGGATGGGTTTGATGCCGCTGTCGAGCGCGCCATAGGCGCCCTGGGCTTCGTAGACGGTTGCGCTGCCAAGGGCGCGCAGCGCCGCGATCAGGTCGGTAGATGTCTCGTGACTGCTCATGTTCGATTTTTGGAATTTGATCGTGCTGCTAGTTTTAGATAAAGTTTCAGCAACATCAAACATCGTTTTCTGAGCCTTAGTTCAATAAAAATGAATCTTCGCCAGGTTCGCTACTTCTGTGCGGTGGTCGAGGCGGGCAGCGCGTCGGGCGCCGCCGACGCCCTGTACGTCGCGCCGACCGCCATCAGCATGCAGTTGTCCCAACTCGAAGCGCACCTGGGCGGCGAACTGTTCGATCGCTCGCGCCGGCCGATGGAACTCACGTCGCTCGGCAAATATTTCTATCCGCGCGCCAAGGAACTGCTCTCGCATTTCGGCCGGCTCGACGACGAGGCGCGAGGCATCGCATCGGGGCAGCGAGGCTGGCTCGGCATCGGCTTCGTGCGTTCGGTCGCGTATTCGATCCTGCCCGCCGCCGTGCGGCGTTTCCGTGAAAGCTGTCCCGATGTGCATCTCGATCTCGTCGAAGCGCTCTCCGAATATCAACCCGAGCGCTTGCGGCAAGGCCGGATCGATCTCGGCATTGCGCGTTTTATCGGCCCGCTCGATCCCAATCCGGATCTCGACTACACCGTCATGCTCAACGAGCCGTTCGTCGCCGTCGTGCCGGTAGGCGATCCACTGGCGAAGCAGCGTTCGGTCACGGCGGCCGAACTCTCGCGTCTGCCGTTCATTCACTACCCGAAAGACTCGCGCAGCCCGTTCGGTCAGCAACTGCTGGCCGCATTGAAGGCGGCCGGCGGCGATCCGCGCGTCGCGCACGAAGCGATCGAAATTCATACGGCGCTCGCGCTCGTCGGTGCGGGTTTGGGCGCGACTTTGGTCGGGCGATCGACGGCGAAAAACAATCGACGCGATGTGCGCTTCATTCCGGTCAAGGATCTCGATCTGCGCACGAAGCTGGTCATGATCACGCGCGCGGGCGACGACAATCGGCTGATTGCGACGTTTCGTGAAGCGCTGTCGGCAACACGCAGGGGCTAGGATTCGAGCGGCGCGAGTCGAACCGCCAGCACGTCGATGGATCATTCCTCGTTGCAAGCAGCGCGGATTGACTCGCGCGCGATGCCTGGCAAACGGTCATCGTCGAATACGGCCAAGCACAATCGCGAGACCCGCCGTCACGGCGAGCGCAACAGCCAGTGTCATCAACCCGGCCGTAAACGATCCCGTCATTTCCTTGACGACACCCACCATCGCCGGTCCCGCAAAACCCGCGCAATTGGCCACGGCGTTGATGACCGCGATGCAACCCGCCGCCGCCGCGCCCGAGAGGAAAGTCGGCGGAATCGCCCACAATGCCGTGCGTGCGATATTCACGCCAATCATCGCAATCGTGATGCCGACGAGCGCGACGCCGACCGAATCCGAAACGGCCGATACCACGAAACCCAACGCCGCCACCGCCGAACTCATCGTCAGGCTCGCGGCGTAATCGCGGCCCTTGTCCATCCATCGCGCGGCCACGACCATCGCCAGCCCGGCGCACGCGTAAGGAATCGTCGAGAGCATGCCGGTCCGGAACAGACCCAGCCCTTCACGATTGATGATCTGCGGAAGCCACATGCCGATCCCCGCGATGCCGGTCGAGAGCGTGAACAGCGCGAGCGTCAACAGCAACACGCGCGGATCGGCGACGGCGCTGCGAAAACTTTGCGTGCTGCTCGCCGTCACTTCGCTTTCCAGTTGGTTCACCAGCGCGCCGCGCTCTTCGTGACTGAGCCACGTGGCGTCCTTTGGCGAATTGGACAGCACGGCCCACGCCCAGATGCCAAGCACGGCCGCCGGCAAACCCTGCGCGATAAACAGCCATTGCCAGCCCGAGAGCCCCATGAATGCGTGAATGCTCAGCAGCGCACCCGAAAGCGGGCCGCCGATGACGGACGCGAGCGGAATCCCTAGCGTGAACCACGCAAGCACGCGCACGCGATACGCACGCGGAAACCACGAAGTCAGATAGAACGCAACGCCGGGAAAGAAGCCCGCTTCGGCCACGCCGAGTATCAAACGAAGCGCGTAAAACGAATGAGGACCGACGGCAAACGCCATCGCGGCCGAGAGCACGCCCCACGTCACCATGATGCGCGACAGCCAGAGACGCGCGCCGAATCGATGCAAGGCCAGATTGCTCGGCACTTCGCACAACGCGTAGCTGACAAAGAAAAGACCCGCGCCCCAACCGAATTGCGCCGACGTGAGCCCGAGATCGTGATTCATCGTCAATGCGGCGAAGCCCACATTGATACGGTCGAGATAGCTGAAGATATAGCCGAGCAATAAAACCGGCAGCAAGCGAATCGACGCCTTTCGCACGGCGCGCTCACACAATTGCGCCTGTTCCTGCACGTCCGGCGCTGCGACGCTCATATCGGCACGCCCTGCGTGGGGCAGCGCATAAGATGAAGTGGACTTCATCCGGTCTCCTGTTTATGAATGTGTTTCGTCGACTAAAAGCGATAAAGCGCGGCGGCGTTATCAACGAGAATCCGTACGCGTGCGGATTCGTCTTGCGCCCATTCGCGCAAATAGTCGAATTGCTCGGCGTCGTCCGGTAACGATGCGGCGGCGGGATGCGGCCAGTCGCTTCCCCAGACGAGGCGATCGGCGCGATGCTCGACCAGCGCGCGGCCAATCTCAACGATGCTGGCGCGCGTCGCTTGCGCGTCGAGATAGGCGCCGCTGAGTTTCACCCACGTCCGCCCATTGTCGAGCAACGCGAGCAGCGCGCGGAACGCCGGTTGCGATGCGCCTTCGTTAAAGCGCACGCGTCCGAAATGATCCATGACGACATCGCACGGCAGACGCGCGAGCGTCGCCGCCAGCCCGGGCAATTGCGCGCCGTTCACGTGGATCTCAAGATGCCAGCCGCGCTCCGCGAGCGCAGGCGCCAGCGACACGGCATCGCGCAGCGCATCCGTGCCCGAGCGAACCAGATTGAAACGCAGGCCCACGATGCCGCCTGCGCTCAGTTCGTCGAGGTCGCGTTCGCTCACCGCGCTGCTTACCGTATTGCTCACGACGGCAATGCCGCGCGCGGTTTCGCGGGTATCGGCGATCGCGTCCAGCACGCAGGCATTGTCGAATCCATACGTCGAAGGCTGCACGAAAACGTTGCGCGTGGTGCCGAGCCGACGCTGCAGCGAACGGTAGTCAGAAAGGGACGCGGCGGGCGGCTTCAGATGCGCATCGGCGGCAACGGCGAAGCGCGGCGAATAGACATGCATGTGGCAATCGCACGCAAGATCCGGCGCTTTGAAATGCGGCGTGGCCGTTCCCGCGGAGAACGGCACGATGCCGGCCTGAATGGCGTCTCGCTCGCTCATGGCAGGCTCAGGCGCGGCAACGAGTCTTGCGGAATGGCGTACACCGCGTGCGCAACGGCGCGGAAGCGGTCGCAAGAACCCGGTCAATCATGGCTGTCTCCGTGGTGTATTTGCCGCCATTGTTCCGCCACGAATTCATAATGTCTATTGTTTAATTTTCAATAAACCATTCCCATAAGTTATATATTTTTCCGCGTATTTTCACGCGCAACGCCGCTTCGCATTAAACGCGCGTTATTCGTTCGGCGCGACCGAAGCGCCCTGAATGCCGTGACGCGCGAGCGCATCGGCCACGAAACCCGAGCGTTTCATCTCTTCGACAAACGTGCGCAATTCCGTCGCGGCCGCTTCGCCACGATGCTTCGCCACGCCCATCGCCTGGCGGATCACCATGAAGCGCTCGTCGAGCAGACGCAAGCCGCCCACCTTCGCGGCATCGGCTTCGAGTTGCTGCTTCACGCCTGCCGCCACATCGAGCTGCTGCTCGATAAACGTCTGCACGACCGTCGGCGACGTAGGCGCGCGCACGATCTCAGCCGCCTTCAATTCGCGCGTGAGAAACAGATCGTAGGCGCTGCCCTTGCCCACCGCCACGCGATGGCGCACGTCGTCCACCTGCGCGTTGCTGCGGATCGGCGAATCGTCGCGCACCAGATAAAAGCCTTCGATCAGCACATATGGCGAGGTAAAGGCGATCGTTTCGCCGCGTTTCGGA
Organism: Paraburkholderia sp. SIMBA_027; assembly: GCF_046535315.1. Taxonomy (NCBI): domain Bacteria; kingdom Pseudomonadati; phylum Pseudomonadota; class Betaproteobacteria; order Burkholderiales; family Burkholderiaceae; genus Paraburkholderia; species Paraburkholderia sp. SIMBA_027. Next base: position 9,214 of record NZ_JAWRWY010000012.1, on the reverse strand, counting down.
TCGACGGCGAAAAAGCCGAAATCGGCGCGCTCGTCGCTGACCGCTTCGACCGATTTACCGGCTGCATCGAACACCACGAGTTCGAGCGGTGTGTCCAGCCGTTTCGCAAACGCCCGGGCGAGATCGATGGAGACGCCGAACGGCTCGCCCGTTTGCGGATCGCGATTGGCGAGAATCGGATTGCCGAGATTGATGGAGGCACGCAGCGTGCCGGTGGGGGCAAAGGCTTTGACGATATCGGGATGAATGGACATGGTGGTCAGGCCGCGTGATGCGCGCGTCGCACGGTCAGCGGCGTTCGAGGTTCGTGAATTCACGCATGCATTCGCGCATGCGCAAAGGCTGTGTCGACCGATATTAAAACAAACGGCGCACGCGGTTCACCAACCCGCGACCTGACGCCTGCGCGTGTATCAAGCCGCGCGCGCCGGCGAGAATGCATCGGCCGCCGCCACCGTATCGAGCGCTTCACGCAGCAGCGCGATCTTGCCGTCGCGCGCAACGAGCCGCCCCGCGTACATCTGCCGATAGATTTTCCCCGTCGACGGCACGAGCGCTTCCACTTCATATTCGGCGAAAACCTGCTCCGGCGTTTCAATCAGATAGCGCACGTTTTTGAACTGGAAATCCGGCACTTTCGCGATCAGCGAAGCAATAAAACCTTCGATCGCTTTCGGTCCCTGCGCGCGTCCGTCGATGCCGAGCGATTTCAGATACGGCAGTTCCAGCACGCCATCGTCGGCGAATAATGCGGCGGCCGCATGCGGGTCGCGAATCGATGCGAGGTAAGCGGCAAGCAGTTGTTTAGCGTTGTTCATGATGGACTCTCGATATTCGTGTTGGTGGGGGCGTGTTATTGCAGACGGGTCTTCAATGCTGTCGCCATCTGCTGCATGGCGGCGCGCGTCGGGGCGTCGGCGGCGAGTACGTTGAGCAGGCCGAAATCGTGAATCGTGCCTTTGTACTGTGTGGTCGTGACGTCGTTGCCCGCCTGGTCGAGCCGATATCCATAGGCTTCGCCTTCGTCGCGCAACACGTCGAACTGCGCGGTCTGGATCAGCGCGGGCGGCAAGCCCTTCAACTCGTCGAGCGTGGCGCGCAGCGGCGAGGCATAGCGCTGCTTGCGCTCGCCTGCGTCGGTCGCGTCGGTGATATAGGCGTTCCAGAACCACTTCATCATGTCGCGGCTCAGGAAGTAGCCGTTCTCGAAAGCCTCGTAAGAGGCGTTGTCGAATACGTGGTCCGTCACCGGCCACATGAGCCCCTGGAAGCGGATGGCCGGGCCGTTGCGGTCCTTCGCCATCTGGCTCACGACAGCGGCCATGTTGCCGCCTACGCTGTTGCCGACGACCGCCAGCCGCGCGCCATCGACGCCGAGTTCCTCGCCATGCGCGGCCACCCATTTCGTTGCGGCGTAGGCCTGATTGATCGCGACCGGATAGCGCGCTTCGGGCGACGGCGTGTAGTCGACGAACACGGCCGCCGCGCCCGATTGCACGACGAGGTCGCGCACGAGACGCTCATGCGTCGGGTAATCGCCGAGAATCCAGCCGCCGCCGTGGAAGAACATGAACACGGGCAGCACGCCTTGCGCATTCTGCGGCTTCACGACGACGAGCGGCACGGTCAGACCATCCTGCTCGATCGTGCGGCGCGTGACCTCGATGCCCGAGACGTCCACTTCCACACTGCGCTGGGCGCCTGCGAGGACTTCGCGCGCTTCGGCGGGCGTGAGCGTTTCGATGGCCGGACCGGTGCCGCTGTTGAGTGCCGCGAGGAAGGCGACCGTGGCGGTGTCGGGCGTGTTCGGGGTGGCTTGCGTGGTCATCGTGATTCTCCTTTCGTGTGGTTGAGTGGCCGGCGACTTCATGTCGTGCAGCCGATGGAAAGGAGAATACGGATCCGGAGATATTTGCGAAATAGAAGTGTTTGAAACCCATCATTGCATAAATGCAATGATGGGGCGTCCCCTTATGGCTTGGGCCATCGCCACGTCGGATCGGAAAGATGCTCGGCGAAGTAATCGGACAGCGCCGCCACCTTCGCGGGCCGCGCGCGTGCCGACGGCGTGACGAAGTACAGGCCGCCCCTGGTCAGCGACCAGTCGGTGAGAATCGCCTCGAGGCGGCCATCGGCCAGATATTCGCCCGCGATGAATTCCGGCAACTCGGCAATCGCCAGCCCATCCAGAAGCGTAGGCAGCAGCGCATCGGAGTTCGTCACGCGCAGCGGGCCGGTCGGCATGACCGGTTCTTCCTCGCCCGCGTCGTTCGTGAAGCGCCAGACATCACTACGCGCGCGATACGCGTACGAGAGACACGGCCGATCCGCCAGCTCGCGCGGATGCGCGGGCCGCCCTTCGCGCTTCAGATACTCGGGCGACGCCACCACGAACTGCGTGACCGCGCACAGCCGCCGCGCCACCAGCGACGAATCGGGCAACGCGGCGATCCGCAGCGCGGCGTCGAAGCCATCGGCAACCAGATCGACCGACGCATCCGAGAGATGCAGGTCGATCGACACTTCCGGATACGCGCGGAAGAAACCCGGCAGCAGCGGCGCGACCCAGCGCAAGCCGAACGACATCGGCACGGCAAGCCGCACCAGCCCGCGCGGTTGCACCGACATTTCGCGCGCGGCGCTTTCCGCCTCCTCGGCCTGGCGGTAAATCTCGCCCGCCTTCTCGCAGATCGTTCGGCCGAACTCGGTCAGCGCCAGCTGGCGCGACGTGCGGTTAAAGAGCCGCGCGCCCAGCCGGTCCTCCAGACGCGCCACGCCGCGCGAGACCGTCGCCACCGACACGCCCATCGCGCGCGCCGCCGCCGCGAACGAGCCCTCCTCGGCGACCTTCGCGAACATCGCCAGTCCTTCGAAATCAGGCAGCTTCGCCATTTCCCCTCATCTTTTCATTTCTGCAACATTGGATTGCAATCAATTCTATTTCGAAAAGACCGGCCCGTCGATATTCTTCTCACATCGCAGCACGCAACACCCAACCCAAACATCCACTGAACGAAACAAAAGGAGCTTCACCATGGCACGCAAACTCGACAACAAGATCGCCCTCGTCACCGGCGCAACCAGCGGCATCGGCCTCGCCACCGCCCAGCGCTTCGCCGCCGAAGGCGCGCATGTCTACCTCACGGGCCGTCGTCAGGCCGAACTCGATGCCGCCGTCAAGAGCATCCGCGAAGCGGGCGGCCAGGCGACCGGCGTACGCGTCGATTCGACGAAGCTGAACGAACTCGACGCGCTCTACGCCCAGATCAAGGAAGAGCAAGGCCATCTGGACGTGCTGTTCGCGAACGCAGGCGGCGGCTCGATGCTGCCCTTCGGCAACATCACCGAAGAACATTTCGACGACACCTTCGATCGCAACGTAAAGGGCGTGCTGTTCACGGTGCAAAAGGCGCTGCCGCTGCTGACGAAGGGCGCATCGGTGATTCTCACGGGCTCGACGGCGGGCAGCGCGGGCACGGCGGCGTTCAGCGTGTATGCGGCATCGAAGGCGGCGGTGCGTTCGTTCGCCCGCAACTGGATTCTCGACCTCAAGGACCGCCAGATCCGCGTGAACACGATCAGCCCCGGCGCGACCCGCACGCCCGGCCTGCTCGACCTGGCCGGCGACGACGCCGCCCAGCGCCAGGGTCTCGCCGACTACCTGGCCGCGCAGATCCCGATGGGCCGTCTGGGCGAGCCGAACGAAATCGCCAGCGCCGCGCTGTTCCTCGCCTCGGACGACGCGAGCTTCGTGAACGGCGTCGAACTGTTCGTCGATGGCGGCCAGCAGCAGATCTGAGTGTGATGCGGGCGCATTCGGGGCGCGCGGGAGTTGAGCGCGCCCTGCCCGTCGCGTTCGAAGCGAACATCGGCCTGATCATTCGCGGCAGTGCCGCATATTTCTTGCGCGGCACAGCAATTGCTCATGGAAGGCGTGTCGACTATCCCGTCGATCCACCCACCACGGAGCCGGCCATGCAATTCGTATTTCAATCGTGCCTGATCAGCACTTGCGCGAGCATCGATGACGGAAGAATCGTGGCGAACGCGAGAATCTTCAGCCCGGCTTCGGACGGTTCATTCGACGACGACGTCCACGATCTGTGTCTCGACGAGAATTTCATCGACGAGCACGAAGCGCTCACGTTTGCCCGCGAGCGCGCGATGCTCTGGGTCGAGGAGCATTGCGTGAGCGCGATGTAAATCGCGCAATCGGCGTGTAATCATCGCTTAATCGCCGCTTGATAGCCGCTTGATAGCCGCTTGATAGCCGCTTGATAGCCGCTTGATAGCCGCGCAACGGCGAGCGAAACGGACCGCGCACTGCGCCGCTCGTCGCCGAATGGCGGTAAAGTCGCAACGTTATCGCGTCAATCCGTCCGCATAATCGGTTCAATGCTCGTGCGCGGTTGCAAAGCCAGGTTGCAAAGCCGGCGCAAGCCGCAACGGCTTCGACCGCGTCCAGTTCGCGCATCCAGAAGACGGTACAGGGCAATGGGACCATGTCCACCACGCAAGACCGGACCGCCGAACCGATTCCGCTCCCTCGCGAGCCCGAAGCTGCACCCGAAGCCCAGTCCGCTACCGACGCCCGCTGCCTGATGGGACCCGGCGAAACTACGCCGCGAGCGTGGGCGTCGTGCCCATCGACGCCAATTCGCTGGCCTGCGGACTCGCGGCCTACAAGCGCGAAGCCGTGATCACGCCCGACGTGCGGACCGACCCGCGCTGGAAGGACTGGGCGTGGCTCGCGCAGGCGTATCGCTATCGCGCCTGCTGGTCGTTTCCGGTCGAGGCGACGAGCGGCAAGGTCGTCGGCACGTTCACGCTCTATCGCGAGGAGGTGGGCGCGCCGACGGCGCGCGACCGCGAACTGGCGATGCGCTTCGCGCAGTCGGCGGCCATCATCATTTCGCGCCAGCAGGAAGCCGACGAACGCGCGCACGGCGTCGAGGCGCTGCGCCGCGGCGACCGCCAGAAGGACGAGTTTCTCGCGATGCTCGCGCACGAACTGCGCGATCCGCTTGCGCCGATCGCCAACGCGGGCGAACTGCTGACGCGCGTGCTCACCGGCCATCCGGGCGCACAGGCGGCCCTCGACATGATCAAGCGTCAAGCCGCGCAGTTGACCCGTCTCGTCGACGAACTGCTCGATATCTCGCGCATCACGCAGGGGCGCATTACGCTGCAGCGCGGCCCGGTCGATCTCGCGGGCGTGGTGACGCAGGGCATCGAGCCCGTCGAGCCGCGGCTGCGCGAAAAACGTCATACGCTGACGGTCGAAACGACGACGAGCGACGAACCGCTGTTCGTCGAAGGCGACATGGCGCGGCTCGTCCAGTGCGTGGGCAACATCCTCACGAACGCCGTGAAGTACACGGACCCAGGCGGCGTGATTCGCGTCTGGACGCGCCCGCGCGGCGCGCACGCCGTCATCGGCATTTCGGACAACGGCTCCGGCATCTCCGCCGAGTTGCTGCCCCACGTCTTCGATCTGTTCGTGCAGAGCACGCGCACGCTCGATCGCGCCCAGGGCGGACTCGGCATCGGGCTGGCCGTCGTCAAGCGGCTCGTCCACATGCATCAGGGCGAGATCGCGGTTCATAGCGAGGGCGTCGGTCACGGCGCGACCTTCGAAATCCTGCTGCCGCGCATCGCGTGGCCGAGCGAAAGCGCGGTCGAAACCGACATCGCGAAGATCAGCCCGCGCCGCGTGCTGATCGTGGACGATAACCGCGACGCGGCGGATTCGCTCGCGATGCTGCTCGCGCTACAGGGACACACGCCGGTGGTCGCGTATCGCGGCGACGAAGCGATTGCGCGGGCGCAGACGTTCCTGCCCGAAGTGGCGTTGCTCGACGTCGGACTGCCCGGCATGAGCGGCTACGAACTGGCGCGGCGGTTGCGCGCGATGCCGCAACTCGCGGGCATTCGCCTCGTGGCGATCACGGGCTATGGCCAGCCCGAGGATGATCAGCACACGCGCGAGGCCAGCTTCGACGAGCATCTGATCAAACCGATCGACCATAAGGCGCTACAGCGTAGTTTGAGTGGGCGGGCGGGATCGGAGCGCAGTGGGGGCGCGTGAACCGCGAAGCCTGCGTTAGCGCGCTCGCTCGCCATCGTGATGATGTGTGTGTGCAGACCGCCGTCCTTCGACAAGCACGCGCCAATCGCCGACAATGGTCCGAAGCCATCGACTCCGCATGACAAACAGCACTACCGACCGCACTACCGACGATGAATCTGTCCCAGCCCTCCCGCCTGCGCGGCGGCCTGTTCGGCCTGTTGATCGGCGACGCCCTGGGCGTTCCCTACGAATTCCACAGCGCCGCTTCGATACCCGAATCGAGCGCGATTGAGATGACGCCGCCGGCGCACTTCGAGCGCGCGCACGCAGGCGTCCCGCCCGGCACCTGGAGCGACGACGGCGCGCAAGCGCTCGCGCTGCTCGACGCGCTCCTGCGCAACCGCGAACTCGACCTCGATACGTTTGCCGACAATCTGCTCGACTGGGTTCAGCGCGGCGCGTTCACGCCGGACGGTCGGGTCTTCGACGTGGGATTGCAGACGCAGCGTGCATTCGAGCAGCTTCGGTCGGGCGTTCCCGCAGCGAACGCGGGCCCCGACGACGAACGCGATAACGGCAACGGCTCGCTCATGCGATGTCTGCCCGTCGTCCTGGTGACGACCTCGCGCGACGAAGCCATTCATCTGGCGCGCAAGCAGAGTCGGGTCACACACGGACACGCGCGCGCGCAATTGACGTGTGCGCTCTATTGCGTGACGGCGCTCGGCATTGTCGAAGGCCTGTCTGCCGCAGATGCCGTGCGCGCCGCCGAAGACGAACTGCTGCAGCGCTACGTCGATTCACCCGATGAAGCCGAACTGAAGATCGTGCTGGACGGACGCTTCGACGCGCCTCAAGGGTCCGGCTATGTCGTCGACAGTTTCTGGTCCGCCATCCACTGCGTCTTGTCGACGCGTTGCTACGAAGACTGCGTCAAGCGCGCGATCTCGCTTGGCAACGACACGGACACGACCGCCGCCATCGCAGGCGGCCTCGCGGGGATCGTGTACGGCGAAGACGCCATACCCGGGCGCTGGATGGCCGCGCTGCAGCACAAGGCCCTCGTCGACGTCATGCTCGCTAAAATCTAGCGACCGCCGGCATCACGGCGCGTTCTGCCACTCCGTCAACTTCTCGCGTGCATTGAGGTCCAGGAATGCCGGCCTGGCACGCAAGCGCTCGATGTAGCGCGCGAGATGGGGCCATGTCGTTGCCGGACGCGGCATGTTGCGCGTCCAGCGCATCAGCGTGATCGCAAGGAAATCGGCCGTACTCAGCCGATTGCCGACCAGATAATGGCGTCCGTCGCCCAGCAGACGATCGAGATTGTCCATGGATGTTTCGATCTGCCGACGCTCGAACGCTCTGACTGCGGCCGCACCTTCCGGCTCGCCGTCGGTGTCTGCGTAGAACCAGCCTCGCATGGCCGGCAACACGGCATTCGCGAGATAAATCATCATCTCGAGCCACTCGGCGCGTTCGGGTTCGCCCGGCAACGGCGCAAGCCCGGACTCGGGATGCCGTTCCGCAAGCAGCATCAACAAGGCGGTCGACTCGCCGCGCGGTGCGCCGTCGACAAGCAGCGTCGGCACACGGCCCGTGGGATTCAGGCGCAGATACTCCGGCGAACGCTGTGCACCCGTGTCGATATCGACGAGTCGCGTTTCGAACGGCACGCCCAGCTCCAGCAACATCCAGTGCACGGCCATACTCGCCGCGCCGGGGCTGTAAAACAAAACGTAGGACATAGGCGGATTCCTTGTTCAGGTTGCGCTGCCAGCAATATGCCCATCATGTTACATCGCGCCCGCCGAAGATTTGCACGGCGCACCGCCAGCCAGACGACGAGTGCGTTCGATGCGTCTGCGGCATGAAGGCATGAGTGTTACGCCCGCTTCGCCGTCAAATACGCAATCCGCTCGGCGCCAAGCTGCTTTCCGCTTTCAAAAATCGCGCGCATGCGCACTTCGAGATACGCGCGCTCGTCGCGTGTAAACGCCGTATCGAGAATCTCGTCCAAAGGCGGCGCCAACGGATGCGGCGAAGTGCGAATAAACATCTCCCAAGGCAGACAGTCCTCGGTGCGTACGTCGATATGCAATTCCAGATGAATGTCCGTGAATCCCGCGTCCATCGCATACCGCACGAGATCGCGCTCGCCATAGTTCGTAATGGGCATCGACCGCAACTTCTCCTCGGTATCGGGAAACTGCGCGGCGCGGCATCGAAGCAAGAGCGGAAAGAACGGATCGTCGGCGTGGAAAGTGCCTTCATCGACGAGGCGCTTGAGCATGCAAACCTCCAGCGCTTCGTCGCGCAGAATCGGCTCTGCGATTGCGAAACGGCCGCCCGGTTTGAGTATGCGGAACAACTCGCGCATCGCGGCAGGCTTGTCTTCCACATACGCCAGAACGGCGCGCATCGTGGCGGCGTCGACGGAAGCATCGGCGATATCCTCAAGCCGCTCGGCAGAGCCGTGAACGAAAGCGCACTGCCCGCTGACACCGAGACTGCGCGCGGTCGCTTCGGCATGTTGCAGCAAAGGCCGCGAAATATCCGTCATCACCACGTTGAGCGACGCACCGGCGCGCTCGATCGCCCGGAACCCAACGAGACCGTCTCCCGTGCCGATGTCGGCCAATGTCATGCCTGGGCGCAGTCGAACGGAATCGAGCACACGGTCGGCGTATTTCGTAATTTCGACACGGACGTTGCGCTCATGCGCGCGGTCATCGCCATGACGCTGCCGGAGAATCCATGTGGACCAGTTATCGTGAGTGGCAGTGTTCGTGTGCAGTGACAAGGTGATTTCCACAGGAATTCGAGCGAGCGGCGCAATGCTAGCTTTCTATTCTGATGAGCACCTTAACGATTGCAATTCGAATGCAATTCGAAAGCAATCTCCAATCTGGCGCGTCATTTTCAAAAGAACGCAATCCGTCCGCTTTCAGACTGAATAAAAGGCATTGTCATTCCAGGCATTCCATCGACGATTTCGATGGGCTGGCTGACATGGTGCCATTTTGATTCGGCGCCGCGCGAATCAAACCGCAGCTTATGCAAGCCTTAGAGCGTGTTAGGCACTTGTATTACAATTAAGGGCTGCGAAGTGGACAAGCATAAGCACGGCGAATACGACGAAAT
>NZ_JAWRWY010000011.1:0-334173 GCF_046535315.1 Paraburkholderia sp. SIMBA_027 | reverse complement strand
CGTATTCACCGCGGCATGCTGATCCGCGATTACTAGCGATTCCAGCTTCACGCAGTCGAGTTGCAGACTGCGATCCGGACTACGATCGGTTTTCTGGGATTGGCTCCACCTCGCGGCTTGGCAACCCTCTGTTCCGACCATTGTATGACGTGTGAAGCCCTACCCATAAGGGCCATGAGGACTTGACGTCATCCCCACCTTCCTCCGGTTTGTCACCGGCAGTCTCCCTGGAGTGCTCTTGCGTAGCAACTAGGGACAAGGGTTGCGCTCGTTGCGGGACTTAACCCAACATCTCACGACACGAGCTGACGACAGCCATGCAGCACCTGTGTTACGGCTCCCTTTCGGGCACTTCCACCTCTCAGCGGAATTCCGTACATGTCAAGGGTAGGTAAGGTTTTTCGCGTTGCATCGAATTAATCCACATCATCCACCGCTTGTGCGGGTCCCCGTCAATTCCTTTGAGTTTTAATCTTGCGACCGTACTCCCCAGGCGGTCAACTTCACGCGTTAGCTACGTTACCAAGTCAATGAAGACCCGACAACCAGTTGACATCGTTTAGGGCGTGGACTACCAGGGTATCTAATCCTGTTTGCTCCCCACGCTTTCGTGCATGAGCGTCAGTATTGACCCAGGGGGCTGCCTTCGCCATCGGTATTCCTCCACATCTCTACGCATTTCACTGCTACACGTGGAATTCTACCCCCCTCTGCCATACTCAAGCGATGCAGTCACCAATGCAGTTCCCAGGTTGAGCCCGGGGATTTCACATCGGTCTTACATCACCGCCTGCGCACGCTTTACGCCCAGTAATTCCGATTAACGCTTGCACCCTACGTATTACCGCGGCTGCTGGCACGTAGTTAGCCGGTGCTTATTCTTCCGGTACCGTCATCCCCCGGCCATATTAGGACCAGGGATTTCTTTCCGGACAAAAGTGCTTTACAACCCGAAGGCCTTCTTCACACACGCGGCATTGCTGGATCAGGCTTTCGCCCATTGTCCAAAATTCCCCACTGCTGCCTCCCGTAGGAGTCTGGGCCGTGTCTCAGTCCCAGTGTGGCTGGTCGTCCTCTCAGACCAGCTACGGATCGTCGCCTTGGTGAGCCTTTACCTCACCAACTAGCTAATCCGCCATCGGCCGCCCCTATAGCGCGAGGTCCGAAGATCCCCCGCTTTCATCCGTAGATCGTATGCGGTATTAATCCGGCTTTCGCCGGGCTATCCCCCACTACAGGACACGTTCCGATGTATTACTCACCCGTTCGCCACTCGCCACCAGGTGCAAGCACCCGTGCTGCCGTTCGACTTGCATGTGTAAGGCATGCCGCCAGCGTTCAATCTGAGCCAGGATCAAACTCTTCAGTTTAAACCTGTTACTGTTTTCGGTTCTTTCGAACCGGTCGCTCACTCAAAGCTGACAGGTATCTGAATTACTTCAAAAACCTGACTTACTTTAGTGTGAGACTCTTGATACTTTTGCTTCTCCTGACACGCTCCGAAGAACCCGCCAGGTCGCATCACCTATCAAGCGCCCACACTTATCGGCTGTAAATTTTTAAAGATCGCGTCGCGCAAACTGCCCGGTTCGACTGCCGCACCGTAGTGCGCTGTTACTACCCGGCGTTTGCTGCGTTGCTGCGTCAGCAGCACAGAAACGAGATTATGAAGTCTCTTTTTCGTTTCGTCAACATCTTTTTTTACGTTACCGCTTAAAAAGCTTGTTGATCCTGCGAACCCGCTGGTTTCGTCGCGGGCTTCGCTGCGGCGTGTTGCTTGTTGCGTGCAGCGAAGGGGGCGAATCTTAGCGAGGCGATACCATTCACGCAAGCCCCATCGCGAAAATAATCCGCAAAAAAATAGAGGCGCTCCGCGCCTCTCGCCTTCGGCCAGCTTCAGCCAATTACACCGCCAGCACCTGGCCTCTCCGTTCTCTAAGACTTGCTGCCCTTCGGCGGCTTCTTGAACATCGCCTTGCACGGCGGCGACAGCTCATCGTAGTGCTGCTTCATGCACACGGTGATCTTCTCTTTATTAGGAATGTCGCTCGCACAGAAGTGGAACGCGTCACCACGGCACGCGTGTTCCTGTTCGTCTTGCGCCGCCGCGTGGCTCGCGCCCGCCACGCCGATCAACGCGAATCCGAGCATCCAGGCGGCCGCTCGCAGGGTGGGAGTGTGCTTTGTCATATCGCTGTCCTCGTTGAGCGTAGTCAGCGACGGATTGCAAAGCGCGTTCCCGGCACGCCGTTTGCGCGCCCGGCAAGATCTCACGACGAGGCGCTGCCCCGCAGCGTAGCCACCATGAAGACCGCGATTGAACGTCTCGCGACCGGCGCCGCCCTTGCGCTTGCCCTGGCCGCGCCGCTCACCGTCCACGCCGACGACAGCGCCAGCCCTTGCGCCGCGCTCAAACGCATCGTCGCCGCCGCGCCGCAACACTTCGCCGGTTTGCGCGCCGACGATGGCCGCGCCGTCGCGCAACCCTATGGCGACGACGCCCAATGCGCCGCCAGCCGCGGCACCTATCAGTGCATGTGGAGCGGGCGCAACGCCGGCTCCGGCACCAACGCGCTGGAAGGCGTCGGGGCCGACATCGCCTCGTGTCTGCCCGACGCCACACACGACGTCAACTCGCCCAACCGCCAGCACTTCTATCTGGGCGCCCGCGGCAGCCGCACCGAAATCACCGCCCAGACCGACGGCGGCGCACGCGTGAAGCTGACCGTCTCTCATCAATAAGTGAGAGTTAGCCGCAGCCGGCCTCAGCCCGCCGCGCCTTTTGCCTCGCCCTTGCTTGCACCGCCGCGCGGTTTGCCCGATCCCGGCGTCGCACGCGCGACGCCGTGTCGACGCCCCGTCAGCACGGTCTGGACGATCACCGCCGCAAGCAGGAACGCGCCGCTCGCGAGATTCTGATAGTAAGGACTGAGCGTGCCGACCTGATTGATCACGTTATCGATCACGCCGAGCAACAGCACGCCCGCGAGCGGCCCCGCCATCGTCCCGACGCCGCCCGTCAACAGCACGCCGCCGATCACGGCCGCCGCGATCGACTGCAACTCGTAACCGGTGCCCGCCGCCGCCAGCCCCGAATCCAGATGCGAGGCCAGCAGCGCGCCCGACAATCCGGCCAGCGCACCCGACAACCCATAAGCGAGCACCTTCACGCGCTCCACGCGCACGCCGAGCATGCGCGCCGCCTCCTCGTTGCCGCCGATCGCGAAAATCGCCGCGCCGAAACGCGTGTGATTGAGCAGCACCGCGCCGAGCCCGTAGACCACCGCGAGCACCCAGATCAGATTGCTGATGCCGAAAATCGCGCCGTTCGCGATATGCGCGAAGAAACCCGGATTCGCGATCAGCAGATCCTGACTCGCCAGCACGAGCGCGAAGCCCTTCAAACCGAGCAACGCGGCGAGCGTGACGATGAACGGCGCCATCTTCGCGCGCGCGATCAGCAGACCGTTGATCAGTCCGATGACGAAGCCCGCCGCGACCGGCGCGAGCAGCGCGGCGCCCCATCCGTAGGGCGCGGCATACGCCGACAGCACGGTGCCGAGCCCGACCATCGAGCCGACCGACAGATCGAAGCCGCCCAGAATGATCACAAGACTCTGCCCGACCGCGACGAGTCCGAGAAACGCGCTGTTCGAGACGATATCGGCGAGATTGGAGAAGTGCAGGAAGTCGGGGAACACAAGGCCCGCGATCAGCGCGACGACCACCAGCATGCCGATTGCGCCGCGCGACTGCACGAGCGCGATGATCCGCGCGCGCCGGCCGCCATTCGCGGCGTTTGTGGCGTTAGCGGGAGTCGATGTCGTTTCGTGTGCCATCGCTTCACGCTCCCGAGCGCTGCAGATACAGCGCGACGACGATGAACACCGCCTTCAGGATCTGCGCATACGTAAAGCTGATGTTGTTCATGATGAAGCTCGCATCGAGCACCTGAAGCAGCAACACGCCGAACACCGCGCCGACGATCGAGATGCGTCCACCCGACAGCGGCGTGCCGCCGATCACCGAAGCCGCGATCGCATCGAGTTCGAAGTTCACGCCCACGTAATTCGGATCGGCCGCGCCGAGCCGCGAGGACGCGAACAGCCCCGCCAGTCCCGCGAGCGTGCCGCTCACGGCGTAGACCAGAAACAGCGTGCGGCGCACCGGAATGCCCGCGAGAAACGCCGCGCTGCGACTCGCGCCGACGAGAATCGTGTAGCGCCCGAAGGTCGTGCGGCGCACCACGAACGCCACCACCACGGCCAGCGCAATCGCGATCAGCATGACGATGGGCACCGGTCCGAGGGCGCCCGCGCCGAGCAGATCGAAGGCGGGCGCATCGGGCAAATTCACGCGCGAGCCGCCGAGCAGCGCCTGCGCGAGCCCGCGCGCCGCGACCAGCAGCGCAAGCCCGGAAATCAGCGGATCGATCGCCAGCAGCGCCACCAGCGCGCCATTGCACAAGCCCGCCACAGCGCCCACCGCAATCGCGCCGACGAGCGCCGTGCCCACGCCATAAGGCAAAAACACGGCGATCGAAGCACTCGCGAGCGCCATCACCGAGCCGACCGAGAGGTCGATGCCGCGCGTCGCAATGGCGAGGTTCTGGCCGAGCGCGATCAACACGATCGGCGCCGCCTCGAACAGCAGGCTGCGCGCGGCGAACGGATTCTTGAAGCCGGGCGTCACGATCAGATTGAACACGACGAGCGCCGCCAGTGCGAAATACACGCTGTGCTCGCGCAGCACCACGCGCCAGGCGGCGGGGCCGCGCGACGCGGCTTCGGGCTGATCGGCGCGCGGCGCGGGGAAGTTCGAGGGGCTCAAGCGTTCCTCGTTCGATTCAATGTTGGTCGCCATCGGTGCGGGATTCGTCGATTGTGCGTCGTTGGTGCGTCGTTTAGGCGCTTCTTGCGGATACTCGCGCGCGGTGTCAGCGGTGGGCCAAGCGGTCAACCGCGCTCACGCGCCGCCGCTGTCCGGGCCAGCGTCCGCAGCCTGGCCCGCCAGTACGGCCAGCACGTCGTCCGGATGCGCGCCCGCGGTCGGCATGCCGCCGTGCGTCGCGCCTTCGTTGAGCATCACGAGTCGGTCCGTCAGCGCGAGCAGTTCTTCCATCTCCGAGGACGTGACGACGACCGCGAGCCCTTCCTGCGCAAGCTGCTGCACGACGCGATGCACTTCCTCCTTCGCGCCGACGTCGATGCCGCGCGTCGGATCGTCGAGCAGCAGCACGTCGGGTTGCGTCGACAGACAGCGCGCGATCAGCGCCTTCTGCTGATTGCCGCCCGAGAGCGTGGTGATCAGCGCGCCCGGCCCCGCCGTCTTGATGCCGAGCCGCGCAATCGCCTCGCGCACTACCTGTGCTTCCTTCGCGCGCGAGATGAAACCGAAGCGCGAAATCCGCGGCAGCAGGCTCGCGACGATGTTCTCGCGCACCGACAGCCGCGGAAAGATCCCTTCGGCGCGCCGGTCCTCGGAGAGAAACGCGAGACCGCGTCCGATCGAGCGCGCGGGCGTGGCGTGCGTGAGCGCACGGCCCGCGAGACGCACGTCGCCCGCATCGGGCTTCTGCGCGCCGAAGATCGTCTTGAAGGTTTCCGTGCGGCCCGAGCCGAGCAAGCCGGCCAGCCCGACGATCTCGCGCGGCGCCACGCGCATCGTCACGTCGCGCACACGGTTGCCCCATTGCAGGCCGTCGACTTCGAGCGCGGGCGTCGTGCTCGCGCCGGCGTCGGCCTTGCCCGAGCGGTCGGTCCACGCGTGCTCGCCCGCGCTTTCACGGCCAAGCATCGCGGCGATCAGCGCGGCCCGCGGCAACTCCTGCGGCGTGCCAGTGCGCACCACCGCGCCGTCGCGCATCACGGTGAAACGGTCGCACAGCCGATAGCACTCGGAAAGCCGATGGCTCACGAACAGCAGCGCAATGCCTTCCGCGCGCAACGCGTCGACCACATCGAACAGCACGTCCACTTCCGCGCCACTAAGCGCCGAAGTCGGTTCGTCGAGAATCAGCACACGCGCGCCGAGCGAGACGCCGCGCGCGATCGCCACCATCTGCTGCGCGCCGAGCCCGAGCGTGCCGAGCTTCGCCGCCGGATCGACCGCGAGCCGGTAACGCTGCACGATCTGCGCGGTGCGTTCGAGCATCTGCTTTCTATCGGTCAGGATGCCGAAACGTTTGGGCTCGTGACACAGAAAAATATTGTCGGCGACGCTGCGCTCCGGAATCAGGTTGATTTCCTGATACACGGCGCACACGCCCGCGCGCTGCGCGGCGCGCGGACTGTCGAAAGCGACGCTCGCGCCGTCGAGCGCGAGCGTGCCTGCGTCGGGCTGATGAAAACCCGTGAGCACCTTGATGAGCGTGGACTTGCCCGCGCCGTTCTCGCCGACCAGGCCGTGCACTTCGCCCGCGCGCAAGGTGAGCGAGACGTCGCGCAGCGCGCGCACGACGCCGAAGGTCTTCGAGACGCCGCGCGTGTCGAGCACGGCGCGCGGCGTCGCGTCGGCGACCGGGTGGGCGGGGGCTGCGTCCGTCGTCATCGCCGGGCCGCCGCTCAGTAGACCTTGCCCGCCGCGAGCGACTGCTTCGCGTTGGTCTTGTCGAACAGCGCGTCGTCCATGATCTGCTTTTGCGCGACCGGCTTGCCCGCGAGCCAGTCCTCGAGCGACTTGAACGCGAGCGGCCCGAAGCGCGGATTGGTTTCGACGTCCGCCGCCACCCTGCCTTGATCGATATCGGTGACAATTTCCTTGGTGCCGTCGATCGACACGATCTTCACGCCCTTGAGCTTGCCCGCCTGGCGCAGCGCGGTGATCGCGCCGACCGTCATGGTGTCGGCGTGCGTGTAGACGGCGTCGACGTCCGGATGCGCGAGCAGGATCTGCTCCATCACTTTCTGCGCTTCGGTGGTCGACCAGTTGGCCGTCTGCGCGGCGGCGATCTTCATGTTCGGATAGGCCTTGAGCCCCGCCGCGAAACCGTCGGTGCGCTGGCTTTCGACCGTGTTGCCGTAGCCGCCCTGGATTTCGGCGATCACGGCCTTGCCGCCGGTCGCGTCCGCAAGCGCCTTGGCCGCGCGCTCGCCCTGCTTGTAGAAGTCCGAGCCGAGGAAGGTGATGAAATCCTCGCAGACCGTGCCCGCCGTCTGACGGTCGATCGTGACGACCGGAATGCCCTTGGCGCGCGCCTGCGCGAAGGCGGGTTGCAGGCCGGTCGAGTCGTTCGGCGCGACGATCAGCGCCTGTGCGCCCTGATTGATCATGCTTTCGATGTCGGCGACCTGCTTGGCCTGGTTCGCATTGGCGTTCGTATACAGCAGCTTCACGCCCGCCGCCTTCGCGGCCGCGCGCACCGACGCGGTTTCCGTCGCACGGAACGGATTCTGTTCGTTCTCCGATTGCGAGAACCCGACCACCATGCCGCTCAGTTTCAGGTTGGACGGCTTGGGATTCGTGCAGGTCTCGCTGGAATTGGCCTGGACCTTCTGCGCGCCGGCGTCGGACTGCGCATAGGCGCTGCTCGAAGCGAACGCGGCAAGCGCCGCGCACAGACCGGCGGCAAAGAGGGCGGACTGGATTCGTTGATGACGCATGGCTGTCTCCTGTTGACCGCGGGGGCACTGAGGCTCTTGGGGCGGTCCCATGCAAAGCGGTGAAATGACGTGGACGGTACGGGCTGCGCGCCCTCCCGCTGCCTTGTTGTCTTTCTGTCTTCCTGATCTCCGGCACACGCATCTGCATGGTGCGTGTGACGGATATTACGGCCACTGCTTCAACTAATATTACCAGTATGAATCAGGAGATATTAATGAGGGTATTCACGGGTGCCGCGGCGGTGCTGGGCGCACAGACCGAGGCGCGCTCGATGAGCGGCCCGTCGAGCTTGACGGTGCGATGGCGCACGGGCGCGCCGGCACTGCGGTTCTGCTCCTCCTGGAGCAGCGTGTCGACGGCCCAGCGGCCGAGCTCGTAGTTCGGCAGCACGACCGTGGTGAGTGCCGGGTGCGTGTGACGCGCGATTTCCTGGTCGTCGTAACCCATCACGGAGACGTCCTCGGGCACGCGCAGACCGAGTTGCTTGAGCGCCTCGATCGCGCCGATCGCCATCAGGTCGTTGGCGCAGAAAATGGCCGTGGGCGGCTGCGGCTCGCGCATCAGCGAGAGCGTGAGCTCGAAACCCTGATCCGGGCTCCAGTCGCCGTCGCGCACGAGGCGCTCGTCGAATAGCAGATCGGCGGTCGCAAGCGCCTGCCGATAGCCCTTGAGACGATCCTTCGCCGCATCCTGCCAGGTCTCGCCGTTGATGAAGCCGATGCGCCGGTGGCCCGCCGCGATCAGATAGTCGGTGGCCGTGTGACCGCCCGCGACTTCGGCCGGCACGACCGAGGAGAGCGCGTGGTCCGACGCGTAGCAGTTCAGCAGCACCGCCGGCACCTTGAGCAGCGCGGGCGGCACCGCGACCTTGCGCGTGTAGACCGTGGCGTAGATCACGCCGAGCACGTTGGGCATCGCGAGCGTCTGCAACACCTGCTGCTCCATCTGTGCGTTGCCGTGCGTGGAGAACACGGCGAGCACGCAGCCCGCGTTCCAGGCGGCGTCGCGCGCACCGTCGATGCTCACGACCGGATGCGGACTGGTCGACACCTCGTCGGCGACATAGACGATCAGGTTGCGATCGCCCGCGCGCGCGGGCGGCTGCGCGGCGCGCACGGGCAACTGATAGCCGAGTTGCTGCGCGACTTCGTGGACCTTGTTGCGGGTGGCCTCGGAGAGCTTGGCGCCGACCGCGCCATTGAGAACGAGAGAGACCGTCGATTGCGACACGCCCGCGGTCTTCGCGATATCGGTCATGGTCGGACGGCGCTGGGTCGATTTTTTCATCGGATGCGAGGTGAGCCGCGGATCGTGCGGATTGTCCGCAAATCGAGCCGCCAGGCGTGCCGCGAAGCGCGTTGCCGAACGGCGTCGCGCTTCGCCGCATGGCGGCCGGAAGGCGGCGCGGGCCGGGCCCGCGCTGTTGGGCCGAAGCGTAGCACTAATATTTAGGCCAAACAATTAGCGTAAGTCGCCATACGACATCCTCTCCTTCTCCCATCGATCGCGACTATATTATTTTTTATTAGTAACAATTACACGACTATTCCGACTCGCTTCTTCCCCGCTTTCCCGCTTCCGGAGACCGCGCCTTTGACCGCCTCCTCGCCACGCCGGGCCTCGATCGCCCGCGCCGCCTCGCCAACGCCGTTCGACGCCGCCGCGCTCGACGACAACCAGCTCATCGCGCTCGCGCATGGCGCCTCGCGCGCGCTGATCGCCCCGCACGTCGGCGGCTCGATTGCCGCCTTTTATGACGACGATCCGATCCACGGCGCGCAACACTGGCTGCGCCCCGCGACAGCGGAGGCGCTCGACGCACGCGATCCGCTCGGCATGGCGAGTTTTCCGCTGATGCCGTACTGCAACCGCATCCGCGACGGACGCTTTCGCTTCGAAGGCGAGATGATCGACCTGCCGAGCGGCACGGGCGCGCTGCGTCACGCGCTGCATGGCCATGCGTGGCGGCGGCCGTGGAGCGTCGAATCGCGCGACGCCGGTTCGGTCACGCTGCATTTCGTGCACGAGGCGCCCGCGCGCGGCGGCGAGGGCTGGCCGTTCAGCTATGAGGCGCGCCAGCACATCACGCTCGACGAAAGCGGGCTCGCCGTGCGGCTGTGGGCGCGCAATCTCTGCACGCGCGCCATGCCGTTCGGCTTCGGCCATCACCCGTACTATCCGCGCCCGCCCGGCACGCGCATCGCCGCGCGCGTGCGTGCGATGTGGGAGATCGACGCCGAGGTGCTGCCGGTCACGCTCAGCGCGCATCCGGCCGTGGAGGCGCTCGAAGACGGTCTCGTCGTCGATGAATTCGATCTCGACAACAATTTTTCCGGCTGGCGTCGCGAGGCGCTGATCGAGTGGCCGGCCGAAGGGCGGCGCCTCACGCTGCGCGCGAGTGCGCCGCTCGACTACTTCGTGCTCTATAGCGCGGCGGGATTGCCGTGGTTCTGTGCGGAGCCCGTCAGCAACACGACGGACTGGCTGAATCTGCAACTCGACGGACTCGCGGGCCGGCTCGACGTGGGCGGCACCGTGCTCGCGCCCGGCGAGAGCGTCGAAGCGCACCTCGCCTGGCTGCCCGGACGGATCTAGCGCGGAGGCATTGACCCGAGCATCGCGCCACCTTACATACCGGACGACGTGCGCACGCCCGCTTGCGGCGCGCCGTAACCGCCCGCCTGCGCATTGTTCGGCAGACCGTTGGCCAACTGGCCGCGCGGATCGGTGGGCCCGACCGGCAACTCGCCCGCCTGACGATTGCCGTGCGTGGGATATTCGCTGCCGCGGGGGGCGTCCGGCATCAGCTGAAGGCCGTTTTGCGGCGAACGCAGATCGTCCGCGGCGGACATCTGCGCGAAGGCGCTACGCGCGGGCAGCGCGGCGGCCACCGCAACGGTGGCGGCAACGAGAACGAGCGCGCCGGTGCGCGCCTTGGGGAAAAACGCCGGGATCTTCACGTCGGACTCCTTTGGCCATCCAGGCCAGATCGCTACTCCAGACTACGCCGGGCTCGATGCTGATTCGACACGCCAACAAATGGTGTGTTCGACACGCTCGCGCACGTTCGGGTTGGCGCGCCCGTCCTGCGCGCACCGGCCGTCAGCAAAGATACGAAGCGCGCCGTCTCGCGGATGCGTCTCGCGCGCCAGCCCGCCGCCCTCACTCGATAATGTCCCCGATATCGGCCGCGCACGCACGGGCGTACTATTCGTGCTCGGCATTTCAAGCATAAGAAGCGTGCTCCGCGCGAACCCACGCGCGCGCTCACGCAACGAGGAGACATTCATGAGTCGCAGTCCCGCCGTCAACGTTCAGACGTTTCTCAACGAGCATCCGTTTTCTCCGTTCCAGTGGTTCATCTTCGCGATGTGTTTCGCGATCGTCCTGCTCGACGGCTTCGACACGGCGGCGATCGGTTTCATCGCGCCGTCGCTGCTCGGCGAATGGGGCATCGCCAAACCCGCGCTCGCGCCGGTGCTCAGCGCCGCGCTGTTCGGCCTCGCGTTCGGCGCGCTCGCCTCGGGCCCGCTCTCCGACCGGCTCGGCCGCCGCGCGATGCTGCTCGGCTCGGTGCTGGTGTTCGGCGTCGCGTGCCTCGGCTCGGCATTCGCCACCAGCATCGACCATCTGACCTGGCTGCGCTTCGTCACGGGCGTGGGGCTCGGCGCGGCGATGCCCAACGCGGTCACGATGATGGGCGAGTACTGCCCCGACAATCGCCGCGCGACCATCATCAATCTGATGTTTTGCGGCTTCCCGCTCGGCGCGGCGTTCGGCGGTTTTCTCGCCGCGTGGATGATCCCGCACTTCGGCTGGCGCAGCGTGCTCGTGCTAGGCGGCGTCACGCCGCTCGTGCTGGCCGTGCCGCTTGCGCTGCGCATGCCCGAGTCGGTGCGCTACATGGTGGCGAACGCGAAACCGGCCGAACGCATCCGCACCGCGCTGGCGCGCATTTCCGCCGATGCGCTCGCGGCCCAGTCGTTCACGATGACCGAAACCGCGCCGCACGCAGAAGGCAAGGGCCTCGGCGTGGTGCTGTCGGCCCGCTATCTGATCGGCTCGGTAATGCTGTGGATCGCCTATTTCATGGGCCTCGTGATCTTCTACGCGTCGATCAACTGGATGCCGCTGCTGCTCAAGGACGCCGGCCTGCCGCCCGCGCACGCGACGCTGATCGCCGCGCTGTTCCCGCTCGGCGGCATCGGCGCGGTGCTGTGCGGCGTGCTGATGGATCGCTTCAACGCCAATCGCATCATCGCGGCCTGCTACGCGCTCACCGCGCTGTCGGTCTGGCTGATCGGCCAGGCGGTGGGCAACGTCGGCGCGCTCGTGCTGATCGTGTTCGTGGCCGGCGTGCTGATGAACACCGCGCAGTCGTCGATGCCCGCGCTCGCCGCCGCCTTCTATCCGACCCAGGGCCGCGGCACCGGCGTCGCGTGGATGCTCGGCATCGGACGCTTCGGCGGCATCGCCGGCTCGTTCCTCGTGGCCGAACTCGCGCGCCGTCATTTCTCGTTCGCCGGCATCTTCGCGACGATCGCCGTGGCAGGTCTTGTCGCGTGCGCGGCGCTGCTGGTGAAACAGGCGGCCCGGCCGCAGGCGATCGAAGCGACGCGCGCGGCGAAAACCGAATCGTTCGGGCATTGAGTCGCGCAATCTGCACGGCAAGATCGCGCGCGCTCGACGCGCGCACATGAACAAAAGGGGTCGCTCGATGCGGCCCCTTTGTTTTGCTGCGTGCTACGTGTTACGTGCTGCGCGCTGCGTTCGCGGCGATCAGAACTTCGGCAGCGGACGGCTTTGCGTGCTTTGCACCGCCGAATGCGCGATGCCCGACGCCGCCGTCGTGAACGTCCACGCCACGTTGATCGAGTACGTCTTGCTCGACGAATCGGTCAGCACGCCGGTCACCTGCACCGTGTAGGTCGTGCCGCTCGCGAGCGCCGTGTACGGCACGCACATCGCCGCGTTGCTGAGTTCGGACGGCGTGGTTTGCGGCGTCTGCGGCAGGCAGGAGACGCTCACGCCGCTCGCCGACGTAATCGTGAAGTTCAACGAGCTGAGCGTGGTGCCGAAGGCGCTCTGGATCGTCACCGGATAGCCGACCGTCGTATTTTCGTAAGTCGGCTGGCTCGCGAACGGGTTCGGATCTTCGTTCGAGAACCAGCTCGTCGGCACGCCCTGCTGGCCGGAGTACGGATACGCGACGAGCGTGGTGACAGACATCGTGTCGGCGCCCTTGCTGCCGAAGTCGATGTTGAATGCTTCCCAGCTCGCGTTCTGCATGGAGCCGACGCCCATCAGCGTGAAGTCGTCGAGCATGACGATGCGATGGAACGGCGCGTCGAACAGCGTTTCGACCGGCGACAGGCTGTCGTTGAACGCGGCGGGCTGACCGGCCACCACCACTTCGCCCATCATCGAGTACGAGCCTTCGGCCTGGATACGGTCGAACGGCGATGCGCCCGTGTAACCGGTGTTGCCGGAGACTTCGGTATGGCCGTAGGTCTGGTTGTCGACCAGATAGGTTGCGTGGTCGAGCGACGCCGTGGCGAGCCCGGCGTCGGTCGGCAGCGTGGCGAGGCCGACGTTCTGGCGCACGGCGTTCAGCCAGGCGATGCCGTCGGTGGTCGCATTGCCGCTGGCCGAAGGCAACGTCGTGGCGGTGGCGGCAGGCGCGAGCAGCACAACGTCGCTCGAGCCCGAGCTGGACGTGGTCGGCACGCTGGTCGCGGAGGAGCGCGACGAACTGCTGCCGGACGAGTTGGTGGACGACGAGCCGGACGAGGCGGACGAATCACCGCCACCGCCGCCGCAAGCAGCGAGAAGCGCAGCGGCCAGCACGGCAGCCGCTTCGAGTTTGAGTGTGGAAAACCGCATGACAAGCCTTTTGTTGTTTATTCGAGAAGTCGCCCCGGCCGGTGTAATGCCGGTTATTGCTGGCGCGTCCATTCATGCCCTTACTCCCTCTGCGTCACGATGCGAACATCGTTCGGCAGCTTTCAATCCGGCAACGCCATTCGATTGCAGAAAATTGATTGCGCATCCTGACTAACGGCAGAACACGAATGAACTTGAGCATTGCTGCGGGAGAGCGTCGGAACGCGTTTCTGCCGGGCTTTTCCGGCAAAACGCGCGATTATGCAGGAATGCAAAGAGGGCTGGAACAGCGAATTGACGCACCGGTTTCGACTGACGAATTAGCGTCGCTTTAACTGTGGTTTAGCGGTAAAAATTACGTCGTTATTGAGTCGTTTGGCGCGATTTATTGTGGTGCACAGCGTGCCCATTGGCGGAATTTGTGCGGCTCTTTACGGCCGCTTTAAAGACTTATTATTCACACGATTAGCGCGTTTTATTTGGCATCCGAACCAACGGATCAGCACAATGTGTTGCTGTCGCGACGTGCGCGAAGAAATCTCACACGCCGAATGCGCCGAGATTGAGCGTGTGCGAACGGCCGATCCACACCGCGGAATCGCGATGATCGCGCAGAGAATCGGAGGTATTCGGATGCACGAATACGTCGAAACGACCGTGATTAAGCGTAAGCCATGCAAAGACGTCGGCGAAGTCCGCGTTGGCGATCGCGAGCTGATACGACCACATCGGATGCGGCCCAACCGGACGCTCGTGGAAACGACCGATTTGCACGGTATTGCCCCAACGCGCGTCGATGATTTCGCGCAAGGCCCACGCGGCGTCGCGCGTATCGGCATCGAAATAAATGTGAGCGTGCCAGCCGGTGATTTCAGTGGGATCGATTCGATTCATGGTGAGGCGCCTGAAGAACGGGAGTGCGGGAATCCAGCGGAAGATCGAATCGATATTTTGCCGCGAATTGCGGCGTCGTGTTCCCGGCCTCGCAGCGCGTCGAGCAAGAGGCTCGGGAACACTCATCAAGTACTCAGGATGTCGAATTACTTGAGAAACAACCGATACGCCGGATTCTGCGTCTCTTCGTAATGCGGATAGCCGAGCGTGGCGAGGAAGCGGCGGAACTCCGCGTCTTCCGCCGCCGGCACCTGAATCCCGACCAGAATCGAGCTGTAATCCGCGCCCTGATTGCGGTAGTGGAACAGGCTGATGTTCCAGTTCGGCGCCATCGACGAGAGGAAGCGCATCAGCGCGCCCGGACGCTCCGGAAACTCGAAGCGGAACAGCCGCTCGTCGTGCGCGAGCGGCGAACGTCCGCCGACCATGTAGCGGATGTGCTGCTTCGAGAGTTCGTCGCCGGTGAGATCGACGCACGGAAAACCGTGCTCGACGAAGGTCTGCGCGATCTGCCGCGATTCCCCACGATTGCGGATCTGCACGCCAACGAAGATATGCGCGCGCTCGGCGTCGTCGATACGGTAGTTGAATTCGGTCACGCTGCGCGTGCCCACGAGTTCGCAAAAACGCTTGAAACTGCCGCGTTCTTCGGGGATTGTCACGGCGAACACGGCTTCGCGCGCCTCGCCCACTTCGGCGCGCTCGGCCACGAAACGCATGCGGTCGAAGTTGATGTTTGCGCCCGACGTGATCGCGATCAGCGTCTGGCCCGCGATGCCTTCGCGCTCGGCGTACTTCTTCGCGCCCGCCACGGCCAGCGCGCCCGCCGGTTCGAGCACGCTGCGCGTGTCCTGGAATACGTCCTTGATCGCGGCGCAGAGCGCGTCCGTATCGACGGTCACGACTTCATCGAGATACTGCTGGCACAGCCGGAAGGTTTCCTCGCCGACCAGCTTCACGGCCGTGCCGTCCGCGAACAGGCCGACTTCGCTCAACTCGACGCGTTTGCCTGCCTTCAGCGACTGCGCCATCGCGCACGAGTCGTCGGTCTGCACGCCGATCACGCGGATCTCAGGGCGCACGGCCTTCACGTACGCGGCCACGCCCGCCGCCAGACCGCCGCCGCCGATCGGCACGAAGATCGCGTGAATCGGGGCCTGATGCTTGCTGAGCACTTCCATCGCGACGGTGCCCTGGCCGGCGATCACGTGCGGATCGTCGAACGGATGCACGAAGGTCAGGCCGCGTTCTTCCTGCAGACGCACGGCGTGGGCGTAGGCATCGCTGTAGGACTCGCCCGCCTGCACGACTTCGACGGTCTGGCCGCCGTGCGCGCGCACGGCGTCGACTTTCACCTGCGGCGTGGTTTCCGGCACGCAGATCACCGCCTTCACGCCGAGCCGCGCCGCCGACAGCGCCACGCCCTGCGCGTGATTGCCCGCCGACGCGGTAATCACACCGCGCTCGCGCTGCTCAGGCGAAAGATGCGCCATCTTGTTGTACGCGCCGCGCAGCTTGAACGAGAAGACCGGCTGGTTGTCCTCGCGCTTGAGCAGCACCGTGTTGCCGATGCGCGCGGAGAGGTTCGGCGCGGGTTCGAGCTCGGTTTCGCGGGCCGCGTCATAGACGCGCGCGGTGAGGATCAAACGGAGGTAATCGGTCTGCTGCGGGTGGTGTGCGTCGGCTTGGACTGCGGTTTGGCGCGAATTGGCCTGCATGACGGCTCCTGTGCTGTCTCTTGTGATACTTGTTTAGCCAGGAGGCGGAAATAAAAAACCCGCCTCGTGGGGCGGGTCGTTGTCGTTTTTGCCAGTCGTACGCTAACCCACCATTCGAGGAATGGTGCGAATAATCAGCGAAATCGGGCTTTGGCGACGGTTCATTCCTACAAGCATGGCGTAGGCAGCGAGAATTGTCAATCCACGGGTAATTCGCGCATAAATGTTCAGATAACTACGAAATACATTCACATCATTACACTTCAATGCCTTGAGCGCCGGGAAGTGTCGCTTGGTGCGGATAAACCCACTTTGACCCTCAGCGAAACGCGTCTGAGCGTGAAACATTCTAGGAATTGTCTCATATCCCCTTGATTTGACGGGGTTTTCGGCGATTTCAAAATGATCGGTCGGTGTTCCACGGATTCGACCCTCGCCGTCACAAGACGCGGAAAATCGATGCGAAAGCACGCAAACCGCCCTAGAAACGCAAGAGGGCAGGCACCTGACGGCCCTGCCCTCTTCCTCGTGCGTCTAGTGCGAAATTATTGCCAGACGCCCGCTCAACCGACGGCGACGGGCTCCATTTCCGACGCCCATTCGTCGATGACCGCCTTCATCCGTTCGGCCAGGCGCTGCTGATCCGCTGCGGCGATGCCCTTGAGGTTCAACTCCGCGCGACCGTCGCCGAACAGTTTCAGTTCGCCGAGCGCCACACCGTCCGGACGGCTGAATTGCACGCGCGATTGATAATGCGTGCGACGCGGACCCACGCGCCGAGCACCCGCCTCGGCCGACGCAGCGGCTTCGAGCTTGCGCACGCTCGCCTTCCCTTCGATTACCTGTTCGAGCCAATGCTCGGCAACGCTCGCACCCGCGCGATCGAAAATCAGCTTGATGTTGTAGGCATGCCCGAGGCCAATGTCCTGACGATTCTGCGCCATGCGCTGAAGCAGATACGGCGGCAGCGACGTCAGCGAAATGACCTTGCTGATGTGCTTCGGGTCCTCGCCCACAGCGACGCCCAGTTCGGTTTGATCGACATAGACGCCGTCGTCGAGGAGCTTTTTCCATGCAAGCGCGTCGTCGAAAACGGTCTGCTCTTCGCGCTCCTTGTTCGCGTGATACGCGCGCAGATAGAGATTCTGGTTGTCGAGGCCGTCACGCACATCGGCATCGATGAGCTTGTCGCCGCGCGAACGGGCCGCGCGAATCCGGCGCTCACCGTCGACGATCACGTATTTGCCGGGGAACTGCGGCAGGCGCGTGACCAGAATCGGCGTGATCTGACCTTGGCTCGCGAAGCTCTCCGCGAGTTCATCGATCGTCTCGGCGCTATAGAACGCGCGCGGATTGTACGGATTCGACACGACGTCATCGACGGAGATCCGCGTCACGGCATGGGTTGCCACCGTCTCGATGACTGCGGCGATCTCCGGTTGCGGTGCGACTTGTGGCGCGGTCGGGGCTGTAGCCTGTTCGGCGGGGGCGGGGGCCGCGCCCGCGTCGCGCTGCGCGATGCCGACGACGTCGCCATCGGCCAGACGCTCGCCAGCCGAAGCGCGCTCGACCGCCATGCCCGCGCGAACCTTGCTCGTGAAATTGAGCTTAGTTGCCATCGACCACCTCCTCTTCCTGAACGAGCGCGATGATTTCGTTGTAGACGGCCGTGATCTCGTCCTTGGCGATCTTCGTCCCGCGAACGCCCCGCACGTCGAAGACGGTGCGCCCGAGTGCAGCGGCCTGACGATACAGTTCGCGTTGCTTGACCGTGGCAGCGAGTACGCGAACGTTGCTCTCAGCCAGGATTGCGCTCATCTGCGTATGCAGGATCGTTTTCGAATTCGATTTATTCAGCAAAATTGCGAATTTTCCAGCCGGATTCGCGACGCGCGTGCGCTCCACCAACTCCATCATCCCTTCGCTACTCCAGATGTCGATCGGAGAAGCGTCCGTCGGGATGACGGTTGCATCGGCAACAGCGAGGACGCGCGCGGTGGTGAGATCGTTGATGTTCGGCGGACAGTCGACGATGACGACGTCGTAGTCGTTCGCCAATGCGGCAATTTCAGGCCCGATCATCTTTTCGAGCTTGTTGATGCTACCGACGCGGAATGGAAGCGGTGTTTCCGGACCCGCAGCCGCGCACCAGCTCATGCAGGATTGCTGGCCGTCGGCGTCGGCGACATAGACTTTGTAGCCTTCGGCTTGAAATGCACCAGCCAAATTCATGCTGGTGGTGGTTTTGCCGACCCCACCCTTTTGGTTCGCTACGGCGATGACCAGACCCATTCGGTTCTCCATGCAAAGTTCAACGGAGAAGTGCACCACGCTCAATCTCCACGTGGAGACTCTCCAGCAAGTCTTTTGGGAGTCTAACGGCAAGTTAAAGTAAATTCTAGCTTCCAGGCTCAAATCGTTGGCTGTTCACCACCAAAATGGCCATTGGGATAAGAGAGTGAATGGGTTTTGCTATTTTTTGTAGGCGCCGAGGCGGTTGGGAACGGATTGGCGAAGGCTAAGGGCGTAGGTCTGATCTCCACGTGGAGATCAGGTGTATGGCTCATGCTTTGGCGACGAAGGGCTCGGGGTCGGCTATGTTAGCGCCGCCATCTGCACAGACCTGCGTGTTCTATGCGGAATTGAGAAACAGACTGGATTGCATGCGTACTGGGGAGTCTCAATGTCAACGCGGCTTACGCGTGAAACGGACGGCAATCTCCACGTGGAGAGCGAGCTTCGTTTGAAATAGATTTGAGATTGAAGGAACAGGGGCGCAGAATTCCTAAGTTGTGTTGCAGCGCTCAGGACATGTGCTTGGTGGTTAATCTCAAGCCGTATCGATTGCCTAATGTAATTGCATTCAGAAGATTTTCTCCACGTGGAGAACAGCGCTTTCCTGCCTAGTGACTGCTTGCGCCAATCAAGCGATCACATCAGCCTAATATCCCGGAAATCGCCGCCGCCAGACCATCATCGCGCGGATCAAATCAAAGAGATCACCTGTGTGGTTTGATGCCCTCGAACGTGGGACGTGATTCGCCACGTGGAGAATCACGTCCCACGACAATACAACAGCCATCCACGATTTCGCGACTTAACCAGACGCGCTTACTCAAAGACACGCTGCGTAGGCCTATGCCGCCGTACTATCGTCAGCGCCACATACTCAATCTCCACGTGGAGATTAACAGGCGCCATTCGTCAGGAATCTACAGCCACGTCAAAACGAGCGCTAACGCCCGTGCTCGATCCGAACCTGCCGCCAACGCAGCATCCAACGATCAGAAGATCAGGGGAAATAGAGCGGTCGAAATTTACCTATGTATTTTTATTGGGTAAATTTCGCCAGATTTTATTGCGAGACTGAGCATCTCGATGATGCCCATATGCGCCGAGGCAAAACCACTACCCCGATTCGCCAATCACTCTTCGCGCGTCTTCAACGCGAGTTCGATATCGCCCATCGCTTGCGTATCGCCGGCACCCGAGCCTTGCTGTCCACTAAGCAGGAATTCGAGCAGATCGGTCGCCGTCGGTTGGCCCCAGGTGTCCAGGACAACCCAACGGAAGAAGTTCGTCGATGCCATCTTGCTCGGCACTTTCGACGTCGAGACCTTGAGCTTGTCCATCCCGACCGTCTCGTTGTAGCGCTTGATCAGCGCCGTCTGATCGTCGTATTCGAGCTCGTTGAAGTACGAACGCGCCTCGTTGATCTTCGCGGCGATGTAGCGGTCCTTCACCTGATCCTGGCTTTCGCGCGCCTTGCCTGCATCGGGAGCGGCGCCGGCCGCGGCATTCGCGCCCGGCAACTCGTAGCCCTGCATCAACGCCTTGCGGAAGTAGGCCGCGACATTCGCGAGCGGCGCGGCATTCTTCTGCGCCACGCGCGCCGCCGTGTAGGCCACCGCGGTGCGGATCTTTTCCTCGCCGTACTGCTTGAACAGACGACGCGCTTCCGAGACCGGAATACTGAACTTCGACATCTCGCCGATCAGCAGCGTCTCATTGGCGCGCAGTTCTTGCGACGGATCGGTCTCCGGCTTGCGCGTCACGCGAAACTGCAACGCGACGACGGAGCGCCCCACCTTGTGCTCGATCAGCTCGAAGTTGTGATCCGAAATCTCGTTGACTTCCTTGATGCACGGCACCAGCACGCGGCTCTTGAATTGCTTGTAGAGCTTGTACGATTGCGCCGACGTATCCTGGCCGAGAATCAGATCGCGCAAGGTCGCGAGCGGAAAGCGCGCAGTCACGCCGACCGCTTCGTATCGCACGACGTTTTCCCAGAGCGCCAGCGAATGCGCTTTCCTGAATTGACGCGTGATCCGCATGTCGATCATCGCGTAGATTTCGGGATTCAGCAGTTCGCCGCGAATCTGTTCCGAGAACGTATAGCGCAGCACCGAACGCTCGAGTTCGGCGCCCGCAAGCAGACCGGATGCCTTCCAGATGCTGCGTTTATCCTGCGTGAGGTAGTCCCAGTTGACGACCGTGCTGATCAACGAGTTGATCGTTTCCTTGACGTATTCGGTGTTGTTGCTGTTCAGATCGACGTCCTGCGACAGGGCGGAAATCGTGATCTCGAACGAGGAGCGGCCGGGCTCGAGTGAGTCCTGACGGATCGCGTTCTTGATCAGCGAGCTGAACATCTTGCGCTGCTGGAGACTGATCGATCCGGACTTCGGGGCGATGTGAATCGCGGGGACCGCTTTGCGGAAGAGATCAGGCGGCTGGCCTTGAAATACGAGTGCGCCTTGCTTGTCGGCATCGCCGGCGTCGGCCTTTTTTCTTGCCATATGACCCACGTAAAAAGGGAACCTGGTCGGTTGGTAACTGTATACCAAGCGACCAGGTGACTCAAGGCCGCCGTCGCGTCTGTGCGAGAGCACGACATCGTGTGTCGGAAAAGTTGACAGATGCAGTACTCAACCCGGTGGGGAAGGCCGCCGGGCCGAGTTCCTCCCGGACCAGCTTGCAACGAAACGATCCCAAATCCAGTGACCTTTTGGACTGAAACGCTCGTCTCTCGTCCCATATTCGGCAACCTTTAGAAAAGATGTGAGTACTCACTCTCGAAACAAAGTTACCCACAGGTGCACGGATATGGGATTTTGGCCATTCAGGCGCGGTCGACGTCTGCCGTGCCTCGCACTGGAGAATCGTCCCACTGGCGGTAACCTTTGCTTGTCCCCATAAATGGCGACCTGAAACAGCCCGCACCGGCCCGTTTCCAGCACGTCGATGCCGTTCGATCCACCATAACTGGCTACCTTCAATCGATCCCATAACTGGATACCCTTGAAAAGGCCCTGTTCTCCAGGTCACGTCAGCTGGAGTTCACGGGAAATGCGATCTCGGCTACCTGTGTGAGCGTCAATCGACGCCCACCATAAGGGGTTACCTTTCGAATCTCCCATAACGCGTGACCCAATCGGGCCATTCAGCGACTGAAATCAGGCTCGACGCAGTCAAGAAGTCCCATAAAACGCGACCTTCGAGGCTTCCCATAAACGTGGACTTGAGGACTTTCCGGGCATTTTTCCCATACCGGGCGACCTTGCTCCCATATCCACACCCTCAAATCCCCATCCGCGGGCACCGAAATCCCATATCCACAACCCCGAGCCCCCATAGCCGGTACCGCAGTCCCCATAGTGCGACACCTTTTCGGCCGCAAACCCACGCCAGGCAAGGATTCCAGCCGCCTAAAGGTTTACTAAAGGTTCTAAAGCGTATTTGGTAAACACTAAAACCCGCGTCCGATAAGAGAGACATCTCCCAAAACCGGTACCCTTTGCAAATGTAAGTGATCACCAACTTCCGTGGCCCCATAGCCGGTAACCTTGTGAGCGTGAACCGCTGGAAGGCTCCCACATTGCGCTACCTTGGCGTGTTTACCTCGTTAACCACTTTCAGTATACGTACTAATACATTGATTATTAAGGAGGAAAATTGGTGTGGTTGCAAGTTATGGGAGAAAACCTGCAGATGAGGTCACCGCCTATGGGAGCGTTTGAGCTGTGGCTTTGCCGATCACACTGACCTTTGCGGCTGCGGAGTTCAAGTAAAGGTAGCCGGTTCCCATATCCGGTTACCCGGGCCAGGTACCCGAATATGGGATCGAGAGTGATGAATAGCGATCGGAGGAGAAGAAAAGCGCAGCGCGACCTCATTGCGGACCGGTGGTCACCTTGAAGGTGCACTGCTAAATCCGGCGCGGTGACCTGACGGCGACCGCACCGTCGCCCATCAATCAATCGATCAATCGGCTTGAGCGGAGCGAGTCGGTTGCGCGGTCGACGCGGTATGGCGCGCGCCGCAATCCTGCCGATAAAGCTCGGCCAGCCGTTGCTCGGCCGCTTGCAGATCGGATGGGTAATCGTTGTCCACGGCGTGCTCGTCGTAACCGACCAGCGACAGGTCGTGAAGCTCCTGCATCAACTGTTGATGCGTGACCTCGTGCGCGGGCCGCACGAACGGATAGCCATGACATTCCCTGGGCGTGAGATGCGGGGCGGCGAAGGCGCTCGCACTCGCCGCGCCGATGAGTGGAAGTAACGCGAACTTGAGCAGAGGTTTCACGGCTGTCTCCTTTGAATGTGAGCGGACTGGACGAACACATTGGTATCCGGTTCGATGACGATGGCGATGGCAAGGCCGAGCAGGATGCACAGCACCGCTACGCCCGATCCCCATCCGTACAGACACCCATGCGAAATCCAGAATAAGCAGCCGCTCACTTCGCAATCCGCTCAGCAGGATGAAACAACGTTCATGGATGAGCGCGAGCCGAACATTGGCGAAAAGCACCGGCGCAGCCTCGCACGCCGATCGATGCCCCTGCACCCAAGTCCTCCTCGCGTTCCCCCGCATTGACAAACTGACAGCTACGCGTCAACCGCCGGTAAGAACATGACTCGCTCTTCATGGTCTTGATGCCGTTGCGCGGTGAAGCCCCCACTATCATGACCGGGCACGCGCGCAACCGTCCTGATCGGACCGTCGCGCGACGATCGATTGTCGTCGGCGGAGCAAGCCATCGGGGAGGTCATCATGTCAGTCAGCGCATTCACGCCGCGATCGCGGGCCGGATACGCCGGGCGCACAGCAAGCGCAGAACGCGCCGCATGCTTCGCACGCGGCACGGCGTTGCACGCGCCGGC
Source organism: Paraburkholderia sp. SIMBA_027 (assembly GCF_046535315.1). NCBI lineage: Bacteria > Pseudomonadati > Pseudomonadota > Betaproteobacteria > Burkholderiales > Burkholderiaceae > Paraburkholderia > Paraburkholderia sp. SIMBA_027. The sequence goes on along the minus strand of NZ_JAWRWY010000011.1, from coordinate 310,910 downwards.
GCGAGGCACGCGATGAATCTCCCCGGCTGGGTCGCCGGCCGCGCGGGCGCGTTCGTACCGGAAGCGCCGCGCTCGGGCGCCGCCCCGGCGGCCATCGGCCACGATCGCTGGCAGACCACCACGTTCCGCTGGTTCGCCGCGTACGCCGCGATCTTCTCGGTGTCGTTCATGGTGCTGCTCGGCTTCATCGAGTTCTCGGTCACGCGCGCGATGATCCGCGAGACCGACAGCGGCCTGCGCTGGCAACTGCGCTATTTCGATTCGCGCAGCGACGATGCGCTCGGCGCCGCCATCGACACGCGCCTGCATCGCGAAAACCGTCGCGAGAACTTCTATGGTCTGTTCGCGCCCGACGGCCGCTGGCTCGCGGGCGACATCCACAGCCTGCCCGCCGGACTGACGCTCGATCCCTGGGGCCGTTCGCACGAACACGCGAGCGGCCAGACCGTGCGCCTCGATACCGGCACGGCCGTCCCCGCCCTGCGCGCGATGGGCGAAGTGCGGGCGGACGGCGCACGCATCGTCGTGGCGCGCTCGCTCACCGATGTCCACCACGTCCACGACGAACTGCTCAAGGCGCTGTTCGGCGGCGGTCTGCTGTGCCTGTGCGGCAGCCTCTGCGCGGGCCTGCTGCTGAGCATGCGGCAGATCCGGCGCGTCGCCGAGATCCGTCGCGCGACCGGTCGCATCGCGGGCGGCGAGCTGGGCGAGCGTCTGCCCGTCGCGGGCCGCGACGAACTCGACATGCTGGCCGACCTCGTCAACCGCATGCTCGACGAAGTCGAACGCCTGATGGCCGAAGTGAAAAGCGCCTGCGACGGCATCGCGCACGACCTGCGCACGCCGCTCACGCGGCTGCGGCTGCGCCTGTCGCACGCGGCCGAGTCGATGCAGCGGCGCGGCGAGCCGGCCATCGCGAACGTGCTCGTCGATGCGCGCAACGAGGCCGACACGGTGCTCGAGCGCTTCGCGGCGCTGCTGCGCATTTCGGAGATCGGCGCGATCAAGCGGCGCAGCGGCTTCGCGCAGGTGGCGCTGCCGGCGCTCGTCGACGAACTCTGCGATCTCTACGCGCCGCTCGCCGAGGAGAAAGACGTCGAGCTGCGCATCGCCGTGGCCGAGGTCGCGCCGATCCACGCCGACCGCGCGCTGCTCTTCGAAGCCTTCAGCAATCTGCTCGACAACGCGATCAAGTTCGCGCCGCGCGGCGGCTTCGTCAGCGTGACGCTGCGCGCGAGCGACGCCGGGCCGCGCTTCAGCGTCACCGACAACGGCCCCGGCATCGCCCCCGAAGAACGCGACGCCGTGCTCGGCCGCTACTACCGCAGCGAAGCCGCGCGCCACGTGCCTGGCACCGGACTCGGGCTCGGCATCGTGGCCGCCGTGCTGCGTCTGCACGACTTTCGCCTGTCGATCGGCGATGCCGACCCGCAGACGCTCGCCGTAAGCACGATGAACGCGACGAGCGCAACAAGCGCAACAAGCGCTCACACCGGCGCAGCCACGCTCGCCGACGCGCCCACGACAGCAGCCATCTCCACGGGCACCACGGTCGCCATCGACTGCTGGCCCTTCCACTCCTGGCCCAATACGCGTTATCAATGAGAGTTCTGCTGTGCTCCTCCTCCGACGCGGAGCGGGGCTATCTATACAAGGCGCTGAGCGAAAGCCTCAATAGCGTCGAGGTTGCCGACAACCTCTACTACGCCGTCTATCTCGCCTCGCACGAGCCGTTCGATACGGTGATCCTGTGCGCGGCCAGCGTCAACGCGCCCGAGGGGTTGCACGACGCGCTCGCCTCGTTCACGCGTCTGCCCGACGCGCCCGCCGTGGTGATCGCGCTCACGCGCGGCACGCCCGCCGATTGCGCGCGACTGCTGCGCGCGGGCGCCGACGCCTGTTTCGTGCAGCCCTGGTCGATCCTCGAAATCCAGGAGCGCATGCTCGCGCTGCGCCGGACCGCGCTCGCGCAGTCCGGTCCGTGCGCGGCGCGGCTCGATCCGCTCACGCGCGATCTGGTCGAGGACGAGCGCCGCATCTCGCTGACCACGCGCGAATATCTGCTCGTGGAATGCCTGCTGCGGCACGCCAACGCGCCGGTCGCGCGCGAGCAGCTGATCCGCTACGCGTGGCCGGAAAAGGGCGACGTCGAGCCGTCGAGCGTCAATCTGGTGGTCTCGCGGCTGCGCCGCAAGCTCATCACGCACGGCGCGCGCACGCAGATCGAGACGATCAACCGCTTCGGCTATCAGCTCGATCTGCGCGGCACGCCCGCGCCGACGTAGGGAGGTCGGTCCGTAAGCCCGTTGCAAGCCGGTGGCGGCGTGCCCGCCCGCCGCCACCACTGTTTCGCTGTTTGCAAACTTAAATTTAATTTAATGAAAGCCAACGCGGCACGGCGGCCTCACGACGGTAAACTTGCATTTCGAGAGAGGCTGCGCGAGGGCGCGCGGCGGAGTGCGAGGACATGAGCCAGGTGCGTGTATTGACGGTGGAAGACGATGCCGTCACAGCCAACGAAATCGTCAGTGAACTGACACAGCGCGGTTTTGCCGTCGATTGGGTCGACAACGGCCGCGACGGCATGGCGCGCGCGATGAGCGACGAATACGACGCCATCACGCTCGACCGGATGCTGCCGGGCGTCGACGGCCTGTCGATTCTCACGGCGATGCGCACGGTCGGCATCCAGACGCCGGTGCTGATGCTCAGCGCGCTCGGCGACGTGGACGAACGCGTGCGCGGCCTGCGCGCGGGCGGCGACGACTATCTGACCAAGCCCTTCGATCCCGAGGAACTCACGGCGCGGCTCGAAGTGCTGCTGCGCCGCCGCCAGGCCGCGACGGTCGCGCGCGAAACCGCGCTGCACGTCGGGCCGCTCGAACTCGACCTCATTTCGCGCAAGGTGCGCCGCGACGGCGAAGAAGTCGCGCTGCTGCCCACCGAATACCGCGTGCTCGAATTCATGATGCGCCACGCGGGCAAGACCATCACGCGCACCATGCTGTTCGAGGCCGTGTGGGGCTATCACTTCGATCCGGGCACCAATCTGATCGACGTCCACATGGGCCGCCTGCGCAAGAAAATCGATCCGCCGGGCGTGCCGCCGCTTATCCAGACCGTGCGCGGCTCCGGCTATATTCTCGGATAATCCCGCGTGTCCAGCCGTCCCTCCCCCGCCGCCGCGCCCGCCATGCCGCGCCGGCGCTGGCACACCACGACGTTCCGCTGGCTGTGCGCCTACACTGCGATGTTCGGCGTGTTTCTCACGCTGCTCGTCGGCTTCATCGCGTGGAGTGCGACCAGTTCGATCGAACGCGACACCGACTCGATCATGAGCTGGCAGCTCATCTACTTCGATTCGATTCCCGACGCGCAACTGCCCGACGCGATCTATCAGCGCCTCGAGCACGAACGCATGCACGTGAACTACTATGGCCTGTTCACCGCCGACGGCCGCTACGTGGCCGGCGACCTGCTCGAAGTGCCGCCCAACATCACCTACGACCGCGTGGGCTGCACGCTCAAGCACACGCTCAAGCTGCGCGACCGCAAACAGTCGCCGATCGTGCGCGCGATGGGCGAGATCCGCCCGAACGGCATGCGCCTCGTGGTGACGCGCGACATGACCAACGTGCTGGAGATCCGCGAATTCGTGGTGCGCACGCTCGCCGTGGGCGCGGTGCTCGCGCTGCTCGGCGCGGCCGCGGGCGGTCTCGTGCTCGGCATGCGGCAGATCCGCCGCGTGCGCGAAATCCGCCGCGTCACGCAATGCATCGCGCGCGGCGATCTCGACCAGCGTCTGCCCGTGGGCGGCGACGACGAACTCGACATGCTCGCGCATCTCGTCAATCACATGCTCGATGAAATCGAGCGGCTGATGAGCGAAGTGAAAGGCGCGTGCGACGGCATCGCGCACGATCTGCGCACGCCGCTCGTGCATCTGCATACGCTGCTCGCGCGCATCGCCGAACGCGAAAGCCTGCGCGCCGACGAAGAAGGCGCCGACATGCTCGAGCGCGCGCGCACCGAAACCGGCCAGCTGCTCGAACGTTTTCGCGCGATGCTGCGCATCTCCGAGATCGGCACGCTGCATCGGCGCGGCGGTTTCGCGACCGTCGATCTGCAGTCGCTCGTGCAGGAACTGGCCGAGCTGTACGAGCCGCTCGCGGAAAGCCGCGAGATCGAATGGCGCGTGAGCGCGGAAACGGTGAGCGAGATTCACGGCGACCGCGCGCTGCTGTTCGAGGCGTTCAGCAATCTGATCGACAATGCGATCAAGTTCGCGCCGGAAGGCGGCATCGTCAGCGTGACGCTGCGCGCGACGCCGCTCGGTCCGCAGCTCGAAGTCGCCGACAACGGCCCCGGCATCGCGCCCGCCGAACGCGCGGCCGTGCTGCAACGTTTCTATCGCGGCGACGCCGTGCGTCACATCGCCGGCTCGGGCCTCGGCCTGAGCGTGGTGGCCGCCGTGATGCGCGTGCACGATTTCACGCTGCGCATCGACGACGCGCCCGAGTTCGCCAGGTCCCACGATGCCATCGATGCAGCTGATGCGTCCGATGCCGGCGCGCAAGCGCACGAAGGCCAGCAAGACGGCGAACATCAAGGCACCCAGGCCGACGCGCCGCAAAGCGCACCTCGCCGCCCGGGCGGCCCCGGCGTGCGCATGAGCGTCGAGTGCTGGTCGCGCGCGCTCACCTGACCGTCGTCACCCTCAAGAAGAACCCATGCGCATTCTCCTCATTTCGCCGAGCCACGCCGAAGCCGCGTGGCTGCAAAAGGCCCTGCAGGAAAGCGCGCACAGTCTGCAACGCGCGGAAGAGCTGCGCGACGGTCTCTACGTCGCGGGTGAAGAACCGTTCGACGTGGTGATCGCCGTCGCGCTCGAACGCGCGCTGCTGCCCGAATTGCACGCGCTCCTGCCCTCGCTCGCGAAGGTCACCAACGGCGCGACGATCATCGCCGTGCTCGGCATCGAGGCGAGCGCGCACGATCGCTCGCAACTGCTGCGCGCGGGCGCCGATGCGTGCTTCCGCTATCCGTTCTCGTTCATCGAAATGCACGAGCGCATGCTCGCGCTGCTGCGCATCGGACCCGCGCTCGCGGTTTCGCCGGCGGCCGACAACGCGGCGGCCACGCCGCTGCTCGACGCGAGCACGCGCGAGATCGTCGAAGGCGCGCGCCGCGCCGAACTCACGCGGCGCGAATATCTGCTGATCGAATGCCTGCTGCGCCAAGCCAACATGCCGGTGCCGCGCGATCAGATGATCCGCTATGCGTGGCCTGAGAAAGACGATATCGATCCGTCGACCGTGAATCTCGTCGTCTCGCGCTTGCGCCGCAAGCTCGAACGCGAAGCGATCGAAATGCGCATCGAAACCATCAGCCGTTACGGCTATCAACTCACGCTGCCCGGCGCGAACGGCGCGCGCGCCTGATCGCCCATCCGACTTCGCGCCGCGCAAGCGCAAGGTAACCATCTGTGGGAACTGAGGTCACGTGCGCGCGATGCGCCGTGCACCTGTGCACCCCAAAAAGAAACGGCACGCGAACCTCGCGTGCCGTTTGTCTGCGTGCCGATGTGCGCGAAAACACCGCGCAGCAAGGGCTCAATGCGCGTAGAGCGTCGAATTGAGGTACGCGAGCTGACCGTCCTGCTCGGCTTGCACGAGTTCGTGATACACCTCGGCGCGGGTCTTTTGATGCACCGGTTCACCATACGGCGCTACCCAGCCGCCGGCTTGCGCGACGGGCGCGGTGCTCGTCGCGGCGACTTGCGTGGCGGCCGCCGTTTGCGTCTGCGTTTGCGACGCGGCGGGATTGGTGGTTTGCGCGAAGGCGGACGTGGTGACGACGGCACCGGCGAGCGCAGCAACGATCATGAGCGATTTCATGGGACTATCCTCCAGAGAACATATTCGATTGGCCGGTAAGCGAATGCGATAAATCGCATCCCGGTAGAGAGAGAATAGTTAGGTCAGCCTATCGAACCCGATGCAGCAATATGAAGAAACGTTCATCGGGGAGCGAGAAATCGTTGAGAAAGCGCGATGCTTAAGTCCTGTGGCTGATTTGAATCGCAAAACTCAATCGTTCTGAATCGGCGCGCGGCTTCGTAGAATCGATCGGACCTTTCAATCCGATGCCGTTGTTGATAACAGCCAATACGAAAATCGATCCGATCCCATGAGCACACGCCGCGATTTCCTCAAACTCTCGCTCGGCGCCGCCGCGACGGCGCTGCCGCTGCTGGGCACCCTCGCTCCTTCGCGCGCGTTCGCGGCGAGCGGCGCGCGCACCTTGCGCATTGGTAACCAGAAGGGCGCGCTGAGCATCCTGAAAGGCCGCGGCACGCTCGAAACGCGGCTCGCGCCGCTCGGCGTATCGGTCACGTGGACCGAGTTCAACGCGGGACCGGTGCAGCTCGAAGCGCTCAACGTCGGCTCGATCGATTTCGGCGACGTCGGCGACGCGCCGCCGATCTTCGCGCAGGCCGCCGGCGCGCCGCTCGCCTACGTGGCCGCGACGCTGCCGCGCTCGCAATCGGAAGCCGTGCTGGTGCCGCATGATTCGACGCTGCGCACGGTCGCCGATCTCAAGGGCAAGCGCGTAGCGTTCAACAAGGGCAGCAACGTGCACTATTTCCTCGTGCAGTTGCTGCGCCACCACGGCCTCGATTACCGCGACGTGCGCCCGGTGTTTCTCGCGCCCGCCGACGCGCGCGCGGCCTTCGAGAACGGCTCGATCGACGCCTGGGTGATCTGGGACCCGTTCTACGCGGCGGCGCAGGCGACGCTCGGCGCACGCGTGCTCGCCGACGCGAGCGGCGTGGTCGGCAATCGCGGCTACTATTTTTCGTCGCTCGATTATGCGAAGCGCAACCCTGATGTGATTCGCACGCTGATCGACGAAATCGCCAAGGCCGACGACTGGGGCAAGCAGCATCGCAGCGAGTACGCGGGGGAGCTGGCGAAGCTCTGGGGCCTGCCCGCGCCGATCGTCGAGCAGGCCGTGGCGCGCACGCAGTTCGGCACGGTGCCGATCACGAAGGCGATACTCGGCGAGCAGCAGAAGATCGCCGATACCTTTCTCGAACTCGGCCTCGTGCCCAGGCGCATCGACGTGTACGAAGCGGCGGCGCCCGGCGTGGCGTGACAAAGCGCGCCGCTTGCCGTGCGCATCAATGAAAAAAGCGCCGCACATCGCGGCGCTTTTTCTTTGGCGCGGAAGTACAGCAACCCGTACGACTACCCGTACGACTACCCGCGCGACTACCCGCGCGACTACCCGCGCGACTTCTTGAGCGTGATCGTCTCGAACAGTTCGTAGTTCGGCGTCGGCGTCTGGTCGGCGCCCGGCGCGTGATAGTAGTTCATCGTGATGGTGGTCTTGCCGCCATGCGCGCCCGGATCGACGTCGAACACCGCGATCCCATAACCGGTACCCGTATCGCGCTGCGCGGACCAGATGGCGTCCTCGACCGCGTCGGCGGCGGGGCGCACGAAGGTGCCCGCCGTCGCGCCCGCCACCGGACGATTGGGCTTCGTGAAGATCTGCGCCTGCGGCAGACCGTTGCCCGCATCCACGCCGTAGACGTCGAGCGGCGCGCTGGTGCCGCCGCCGCCGAGAATCAGGTGGATCGTGCCGTGACGCGTGTCGAAGGTGTTGGCCGCCGATTGCGCGTGCGTGACGGGCTTCGGCTGCAGCGTATCGACGGGCGCGCCCGTCTTGGCATCGGTGCCCGCATGATGATTGCAGCCGCGCACGGGATAGCTGCGCTCGTAGTCGTGATCGTGGCCGCACACCACGAGATCGACGCCGTAACGGTCGAACAGCGGCAGCCAGACCTCGCGGATGCCCTTGTCCGAACCGTTGCCCGTCTTCGACGAACTGAGCGCGTCCTGATGCATCTGCACCACGATCCAGTCGATGTCCTCGTCGTGCGCGGCTTCGCTCAGCGTGCGTTCGAGCCAGCGCGTCTGCTCGCCGTTGCTGTAGCCGCGCACGTAGAACGACGTGCCGGGCGCGACAGGCGCGTTGCCCGTGCTCGCGGCGGGCACGAGCGGCGCGGGGCCGGCGACGAAGGCGGCGGCGTCTTGATAGACGACGTCGTCGGCGTCGAGCGAAATGAACAGCACGTTGCTCACGCGAAAGCGATACCAGCGGCCCGCGAAGCGCGAGCCGTTGTCGGGCAGCGTGTAGCGCGTGAGATACGAGTCGAGCCCCTGCGCGCCGTTGTAGAACTCGATTTCGTGGTTGCCGGGGCAGGGCATCCACGGGCGGTTCGAGGCCGACGTCTGCGCGTTGTTGCCGAAGTCGCGCCACACCTCGGTCTGATGCGCGGGGTTCAGGTTCGCGTAGCAGAGGTCGCCGTTGAGCAGGTGAAAGAGCGGCTGGAAGCGCTCGACGGCTTCGACGGCGAAGCGGCTTTGCGGCGACGACAGCACCCAGCCCGTATTGGGCGTGGCGAGGTCGCCGTAGCTCGTGAAGCGGAACGGCTTGCGGCCGCGCGGCGCGGTCGTGAAGGTCGCGTTGAAGGGGCTGCCCGCGCGGCTGTCGTTGTCGGCGGTGACTTCGTAGCGATAGGTCGTGTCGGCGTGCAGGCCGCGCAGGCGCGCGTGATACGTGAACACGACCACGCCGGTGAGGCCGTCCGTGTAGGTGCGCTGGAGCGCGTCGACGTTTTCGCGGCGACCGCGGTCCGCGCCGTAGCTCACGCGCGGATGTGTGGCGGCCGCAAGCGAGGCCCACGAGATCACGACTTCGCTCGTCGGGTCCGCGCCCCACGTGAGGTGGATCTGCTCGGGCGTGCCGTCGGGCGTGGTTGTGTCGGCGCGCGCGACGCCCGCGAGCGCCGCGGCGGCGCCCGCCGCGCTCGCGAAACCGGACGCGCCCGCGAGCTTGAGGAAGCCGCGCCGCGAGACGTTCGCGGCGTTTTCCGCGTTGAGGTAGCTGCCGGTGGTGGTGTTGCTGGTGCTGTTGTTGCTGCCGGTGTTCTCGGTGTCGGGACTGTTTTTCTGGGTCATCTGCCATCGCCTCGTGAATGGAGCGTCGAAGCGAGCGCTGCCGTGCGAAAAATGCGCGGCGGATCGTGCACGCTTCGTCGCAAGCTTCGTGGAGTGTCGGCGAAACGATGGCTGCCTTACATGACCGTGCGATGACATTGCCGACCGACGGCCGCGCGGCCGCCCACGAAAAAGCGGCGCACGCGGCGCGCCCACTCTGTGTGGCGTGCCGCGTGCGCCGCTTGGGGCGCTGCGTCGATGAACCGACGCAGTGATGAACCGATGAAGGCGCGTTACGACGCCTTCGCGGGCGCGGCGGCGCTCGCTTCGGTTTTCGTCGCTGCGGGTGCTATCGCGGTAGCGGCCTTCGTAGGCGCAGAAGCCGCCGCCGTATCGCCATCGAGCTGCTTCGTGCTCCAGCCGCCGCCGATCGCCTGGATCAAACCGACCGTGGCGTCGAGCCGCCGCGTGTCGAGTTCGAGCGACGAAATCTGCGTCGAGAGCGCGGTGGTCTGCGCCGTCACCACGTCGAGATAGCTCACCACGCCGTCACGATAGCGCGACATCGACAGCGTGAGCGTGCGCTGCGCCGCGTCGAGCGCCTCGTTCTCGCGCTGCGCCTCGTCGCCGAGGTGATGGAGCAGGGCGAGGTTGTCCTCGACCTGCTGGAACGCGTTGAGCACGACCGACTTGTAGTCCGCGCCGCTCTCCGCAAGCTTCGCGCGCGCGCCGCGCACGAGCGCTTCGCGGCGGCCGCCGTCGAAGATCGTTTCCATCAGCGACGGGCCGATCGCCCACATCTCGTTGGGCGCCGACAGCCACGGATTGAACGTGTCGCTCTGATAGCCGCCGAGCAGATCGAGCGAGATGTCGGGGAAGAACGCGGCCTTGGCCACGCCGATCTCCGCATTCGCCGCGGCCACGCGACGCTCCGCGGCGGCGATGTCCGGACGCCGTTGCAGCAGCGCCGAAGGCAGCCCGGCGGGCAGGTTCGGCAGGCGCGGACGCAGCGTGTCGGGCGCGACGTTGAACTCCGAAGCCGGCACGCCCACGAGCGTGGCGATCGCGTGCTCGTAAAGCGCGCGGCGCGCGCTCACGTCGTCGGACGAAGCCTGCGCGGCGGCGAGCTGGTTCTGCGCGCGCGACACGTCGAGGTCCGAGGCGATGCCGCCGCGATGACGGCTCTCGGTCAGCTTCAACGCGCGCTGGTAGGCGGCGATCGTGTCGTCGAGCAGCCGCGACTGCTGATCGAGTCCGAGCAGGTCGAACCACGTCGTCGCGAGCTTCGCCTGCAGGCTCAGTTGCAGCGACGCAAGATCGGCTTCGCTCGCCTCGCTGTTCGCCTGACCCGCCTTCACCTCGTTGCGCACCTTGCCCCACAAGTCGAGGTCGTAGCCGATGCTCACGCCGAGCGTGTTGGTCTCGTACACGTTCGGCTGGTCGGAGCCGCGCAGCGGACGCAGCGCCGACTGCCGGTCGCGCTGCACCTGTGCGCCGAGCCCGACGGTCGGCATCAGCGCCGAGCGGGCCTCGGACGTGAGCGCATCGGCCTCGTCGTGACGCGCGAGCGCGGCGGCGATGTTCGGATTGGCCTTCTGGACCTGCGGTTCGAGCTGATCGAGGATCGGATCGTTGAACGCCTTCCACCAGCCGTCGCGCGGCATCTGGTCGGCGGGCTGCGCCGTCTGCCAGTCGCCGGCTTCCTTGAAGTGCGTGGGAATCGCGGCGGCCGGCGCGTGATACGTGGGTGCGAACGAGCACGCGCTCAGCAGCATCGCGCCCGCAAGCGCGACGAGCCGCACTTTGGTGTGCAAACCGGACGCCTTAACCATGCGCCGGCTCCGCCGTCTGCGCGGTTTGCGTGGCCTGGGTCGCGGGGGTGTTCGCGGACGCATTCGCCGCACTCGCCGCCCCCGGCGCGTTCGTCGCCGCCGTGGCCGCGAGGCGCACGACGTCGCCGTTCGCGAGCGAATCGGGCGGATTGTCGATCACGCGCTCGCCCGCCTTGAGACCGGCGATGATCTGCACGCGCGTGCCGAGATCGGTGCCGATGGTCACGTCGCGCAGCTGCACCTTGTGATCGGCGCCGGCCACCGCGACCTGCATGCCCTGCGCGCGGAAGATCAGCGCGCTCGCGGGCACGAACAGCGCGTTCGCGTCGCCGTGCATCGCGAGATGGACTTCGGTGTACTCGCCGGGGAACAGCAGGCCCTGCTTGTTGTCGACGGCGAGCTGCACGAGCATCGTGCCGGAAGCGGGCGAGATCGACTGGTCGGTGTCCACGAGCTTGGCGTCGAACTTCATGCCGGGGCGCTCGGGCACCGTGAGCGTCGCGTGCATGCCGGGCTGGATCGACGCCGCGTCGCTCTGCGGCACGCTCACGTAGACGCGCAGCGTGCTCGCGTCCGAGACCGTGAAGAGTTCGGGACCGCTGCCGCTGCCCGCGTCGATCAGCGCGCCCACGTCGGTCTTGCGCGCGGTGACCACGCCGTCGAACGGCGCCGTCAAACGCTTGAACGATTCGAGCGCTTCCAGACGGCGCACGTTCGCCTGATTCGCTTCCACGGTCGCCTGCTTGGCGATCAGGTCCGAGGTCTTTTCATCGGCTTCCTGCTGCGAGACCGAATCCTGCTTGAGCATTTCGGTCCAGCGCTTCGCCGTGGTGGCCGCGAGCTTTTCGTTCGCGATCGAGTTCTGCAGATCGGCGCGCGCCTGCTGCAATTGCTGGTCGAGATCGGGCGTGTCGATCACGCCGAGCAGTTGCCCGGCCTTCACGTGCGTGCCGATATCGGCGTACCAGGCGTGCAGATAACCCGAGACGCGCGCGTAGATCGGCGCGTTGATGTAGGCCGCCAGATGGCCGGGCAGCACCAGCATCTGCGAAGCGGGGCTCGGTTCCGGCAGCACGGTGGCGACCGTGGGCACGGCCTGCGCGTCGGTCCAGGAGGTGAGTTCCTGATGCGCGTGCACGCGGCTGAACAGACCGCCGGAGACGATCCCGGCGGCGACCAGCAGCGCCACGGCGGCGACGGTTTTCAGATGGCGCAGCGGTTGCGGCGAGGCGATGTCGACTTCAGTGGACATGGGATTCTCCCTCGAGGGCAAGGTGTTCCGAATGGTGGGATGCGTCGGCGATGTCGTTGTCGTCATCGCGCTTGTCGTTGCGGTGCACGAGGCTGAACACCACGGGCACGAAGAGCAGCGTCGCGCAGGTCGCGCAGATCAGGCCGCCGATCACGGCGCGGCCGAGCGGGGCGTTCTGTTCGCCGCCGTCGCCGAGACCGAGCGCCATCGGCGCCATGCCGATGATCATCGCGAGCGCGGTCATCAGCACGGGGCGAAAGCGCGTGAAGCCCGCTTCGAGCGCGGCGCGCATGGCGTCGCCCGTGACGGCGAGGCGTTCGCGGGCGAACGACACCACCAGAATCGCGTTCGCGGTCGCCACGCCCATGCAGAGAATCGCGCCCGTGAGCGCCGGCACGGACAGCGGCGTGTGCGTGGTGAACAGCATCCAGACGATGCCCGCGAGCGCGGCGGGCAGCGCGCAGACGATCACGAACGCGTCGGCCCATGAATGGAAGTTCACGACGATCAGCAGATAGATCAGCAGCACCGCGCCCGCGAGACCGAGCAGCAGGCCCGCGAACGCGCTGTTCATGGTCTGCACCTGGCCGCGCATCGTCACGGTCGAGCCCTTGGGCACGTCCTTCACGGTGGCCTTGATCTCCTTCTGGATCTGCGCGGACACCGCGCCCAGATCGGCGCCCTGCGTGGTTGCGTAGATGTCGAACAGCGGCTCGATGTTGTAGTGCGAGACCACGGCGTCGGCGGTGCCGCGTGTGATCGTGGCGATGCCGCCGAGAATCTGCGAACCGCCGCCCTTGCTCGTGACCGGCAGATTCTGCAGATCCGAAAGCGTGGTCATGCGGTACTGCGGCGTCTGCGCGACGATCGGATACGACACGCCGTTCTTCGGATTGAGCCAGTAGGTCGGCGACACCTGGCTCGTGCCCGAGAGGCTCGCGACCACCGAATTCGTCACGTCCTGTTCGGTGATGCCGAGTTCGTCCGCGCGCGAACGGTCAACGGCCACGGTGAGCTGCGGATAGGTCGACGCCTGCTGGATGCGCGGATCGGCGATGCCCGGAATTTTGCTCACGCGGCGCAGCAGTTCGTTCGCGTAGTGCCGGTTCGCCGTCATGTTCGGGCCGCTGACCTGCACGTCGATCGGCGCGGGCGCACCGAAGTTCAGGATCTGGCTCACGATGTCGGCGGGCAGGAACGAGAACGACGTGCCCGGGAACAGGCGCGGCAACTGCGTGCGCAGCGCCTTCACGTATTGCGCGGTGGGCGCGTGGTCCTTCGACAGCGAAATCATGATGTCGCCGTCCTGCGGCCCGATCGTGCCGCTGTTGTTATACGTGAGGTTGATACCGCTGTTCGGCAGGCCGATGTTGTCGATGATGCTCGTGAGCTGGTCGGCGGGAATCGCCTCGCGCACGGTGTCTTCGATGTGATCGAACAGGTCGGCGGTTTCTTCGACGCGCGTGCCGATCGGCGCGCGCACGTGAATTTCGATTTCACCCGAATCGATGTTCGGGAAGAAGTTGCGGCCGAGGAAGGGCACCAGCGCGAACGACAGCATCACGATCGCGAGAAAGCCGACGATAAACGGCTTGCGATGCGTGAGCGCGAGACCGAGCACGCCGCGATAACCGGCGCGCACGCGTTCGAAACGGCGCTCGAAACCGCGCTGGAAACGCACGAGCGGATTGCGCGACGGCGCGACGTGATCGTGCGCGCCATGCGGCGCCATCACGGCGGCGAGTTCGCCCGACGCATGGCCTTGCGACGCATGCGGCTTGAGCAGATAGCGCGCCATCATCGGCACGAAGGTGCGCGAGAGCACGAACGAGGCGATCATCGCGAAGATCACCGACTCGGCCATCGGCACGAACAGGTAGCGCGCGATGCCGTCGAGCAGCAGCATCGGCACGAACACGATGCAGATACACAGCAGCGAAACCAGCGCGGGCATGACGATCTGCGCGGCGCCGTCGAGAATCGCGCTGCGCACGTCCTTGCCTTGTTCCAGGTGCCAGTTGATGTTCTCGATCGTCACGGTCGCATCGTCGACGAGAATACCCACCGCGAGCGCGAGGCCGCCGAGCGTCATCACGTTGAGCGTTTCGCCGCAGGCCGCGAGACCCGCGATGGCCGCGAGCACGGCGAGCGGAATCGAGGCCGCGATGATCAGCGTCGAGCGCCAGCTGCCGAGGAACAGCAGGATCATGGCCGAGGTGAGCGCGGCGGCGATGATGCCTTCGCGCGCCACGCCGCTCACGGCGCCCTTCACGAACACTGATTGATCCGAGAGCGGCACGAGCTTGAGACTCGGCGGCAGCGACTGTTCGATCAGCGGCAGCTTCGCCTTCACGCCCGCGATGATGTCGAGCGTGGACGCCGAGCCGTTCTTGAGGATCGACATCAGCACCGCGCGGTGGCCGTCCACGCGCACGATATTGCCTTGCGGCGGATAGCCGTCGCGCACGTGCGCCACGTCGCGCATGTAGATCACGGCGCCGTCCACGGTCTTGATCGGCAGATTGTTGATCGCGTCGATCGTGAGCGGACTGTTGTTCAGGCGCACGTTGTACTCGAACTGACCGATCTTCTGCGTGCCCGCCGGAATGATCTGGTTCTGCTGCGCGAGCGCGTTCGCCACGTCCTGCGCGGAGAGCTTGCGTGCCTGCAGCGCCTGCGGATTCAGGTCGATCTGCACTTCGCGCGTCTTGCCGCCGTACGGCGTGGGAATCGCCACGCCGGGCACGGAGAGCAGTTGCGGGCGGATGAAGTTGGTCGCGTAGTCGCCGAGCTGCTGCTCGTTGAGCGTGTTGCTCGTGAGCGCGAGTTGCAGCACCGGCACGGTGGACGCGTTGTAGTTCAGGATCTGCGGCGGCGTGGTGCCGGGCGGCATCTGCTTCAACACGGTCTGCGACACCGAGGTCACCTGCGCGGTGGCCGTGCGCACGTCCACGGTCGGCTGGAAGAAGATCTTCACGATGCCGTAGCCGCGGAACGACTGCGATTCGATGTGCGCGACGTCGTTGACGGTCGTGCCGAGCGTGCGCTCGTAGTAAGTGACGATACGGCCCGACATGTCGTCGGGTTGCAGACCGGCGTAGTTCCACACCACGCTGATCACGGGAATGCGGATATCCGGAAAGATATCGGTTGGCGTGCGTAACGCAGCGAGCGGGCCAGCGATCAGGATCAGCAGGGCCAGCACGATGAACGTGTACGGTCGGTTCAAGGCCAGCCGGACGATTTTCAGCATCAGAAGGGGCTCCGTTCAGAACATCGGCGTCGGATCCCTCGTGGCGAAAGCGGGCAAGGCTTGCCCTCCTCGGGGGAGTCCGACGCCGGTATTGTGGCGGGCGGGTTGTAACGTCCGGCAACCAGACAAATGAAACAAGTTTTAGTTATCGGCCGGTTTTTTTAAAAAAAAGGACTACGAAACGCTAAAAGGAAAATAGCCGTATGCCATGCGATCGAAAACGTCAACCGAGCAGATAACCCGAGCCGCGGATCGTGCGGATGAGCGAGGGCTCGCCGGGCGTATCGACGCGATTGCGCAGGCGGCCCACGTGCACGTCGACGAGATTGGTGCCCGGATCGAAGCGGCCGCCCCACACGCCTTCGAAGATCATCGTGCGCGTGAGCACCTGGCCCGCGTGACGCATCATGAATTCGAGCACACGCAGCTCGGTCGGACGCAGACGCAGGACCTTGTCGCGACAGGTGAGCTTGCGCTTGACGAGATCGAGTTCGAGCGGCCCGACGCGCAGCACGGTTTCGGTCGTGGTGGGACGCGTGCGGCGGCGCACGAGCGCCTCGACGCGCGCCGACATTTCATCGATCGAAAAGGGCCGCGTGAGGTAGTCGTCGCAGCCGGCGCGCAGGCCCTGGATGCGTTCTTCCACGCTGGTCGTGGAGCTCATGACGAGCACGGGCGTTTCGATGCCCACGCCGCGCATGGTGGTGACGATGGTGAGGCCGTCGAGATCGGGCAGGCGCCGTTCGAGCGCGACCACGTCGTAGTCGCCGGCCATCACCATCGCGATGCCCTCGCGCCCGGAGCGGGCGACATCGACGGTGAAGCCGGTGGAGGCGAGCGTGGGGACGACGCTCGCCTCGGTGGCGGCGTCGTCTTCGATGGTGAGGATTCTGGGCATGGCTTTCCAGGCGTCGTGGCAGGGGAAACGGAGTCGGGGAGTCGCGCGCCGGGCCGCGCGCGCAATCGGAACGCACGGGGCGGACGCGCGAAAGCGGCACGAATGCGAGGGCAAACGTGGGCGCAAACGTGGGTGCAAACGCAGACGAAAACGCAGGCGAAAACGCAGCCGCACGCGGGCCGTTCGCAAATACAGATGCAACAGCAAGCCGCGTTGCCGCGCGCCGCGCGTCAGGCTACGGCGCGCAGTGCGAGCGGCGGGGCGTGCAGGTTGCCGGCGGCGTGACCGTGCTGGGAGCGGAACTGCTCGACCGCGAAGTCGATGAAGCTGCGCACCTTCATCGTCAGATAATTGCGGCCCGAATAGACGATCGAGACGTGCTGCATGCCGCCGTTCACGTCGAAGGCGTTGAGCACCGGCAGCAGCACGCCGCGCGCGATGTCGTCGGCGACGAGCGGCAGCGGCAGCAGCGCCACGCCCATATCGGCGAGCACGGCCGCGCGCACGGTCGCATAGCCGCTCGCCGTGAGCGGCCCGTTCGTGCTGACGCGCTGCACGCCGTCGGTGTCGGCGAACTCCCAGGAGCGCGGCGCATCGGAGACCGCGAGCAGATCGTGCTGCGCGAGATCGGTGGGCGCGCGCGGCACGCCGCGGCGTGACAGATAAGCGGGCGTGGCGACCACGATTTCCTTCACGGACGTGATCTTGCGGCTCACGAGCGACGCGTTCACCTGCTGGCGATCGGTCGCGAAGCAGACGTCGAAGCCGCCTTCGATCATGTCGATATGCGTGTCGTAAGCGGTCACGTCGAAATCGACGCGCGGGTTCACGTCGCGATACGCGCTCAGCAGCGTGGTCAGCGCGCCGCTGGCGAACACCGAAGGCGCGGCGATACGCAGCACGCCGCTCGGATCGCGCGTGGCGCGCACGAGTTCCGACTCGACTTCGTCGAGTTTGTCGATCACCGCACGGCAGCCGTCCAGATAGAGACGGCCCGCTTCGGTCAGCGAGAGACTGCGCGTGGAGCGGTTCAACAGGCGCATGTTCAGATGCGCTTCGAGCATGCCGACGCTGCGCGTGACGGCCGCGGCGGACATGCCGAGCTGCTTGCCCGCGAGGCTGAAGCTGCTCAGATCGACGACGCGCGTGAACACGCGCATGGCTTGTAGCTGGTTCATGTGACGAGTCCGTGCCGGTAAAGGCTCAAAACGAGGCTGCGCGAATGGGTCCGTAAAACATGCCCTGAAATGCAGGGACGAGCCGGCGCCGCGCAGGCGAACGCGCTTGCCCGGTCCGCGACGCGCGGCCCGGATTCACGGGATGTGGCGGAGTACAGTGACTGCGGCGGACTGCGTCGAACCGGGACGGTGCACGCCCGGCGGCGCGCCGTGCACGCACTCAGTTGGGCAGCGCGTGCATGGGCAGGTGCGACTCGCGCTGCGCGGCGGCTTCGTGCGCGCTCAGTGCGTCCTTGAGTCGATGCATGCTTTCGGTGGGAATCGCAAAACCCGCCCAGCCGAGGCCGGTGTGACGCAGGAACAGCACCGCGCCGTCGAACAGCGGATTGCGTTCCGTGTACCAGCACGGATCGATTTCGATCACATATTCATGCGAGCGCAAAGGCTGATCGGGCACGGCGGGGCGCATCGACGCGCGCAGCTTGCTGAGTTCCTCGATGAAGCCATCGACTTCGGCGGCGTCGAGCAGCGCGGTGTTGCCGTCGACTTTCACGCAGAGCGCCTGCTCGCCATATTCATTTACGAGTTCGACCGACATCGGCTTTTGCATGGTGCATTCCTCTCAGTCCTGAATCTGTAGAGGATTATCGGTTCCGGTACGGTTGCGGTGTTTTAAGTTGCCGCGCACCAAACATGAAAACTAATTTAGAAAGCATTAAGTTGCGCAGACTTTGCGAGCGGCGCGAACGTGACGACGGGCGGGCGCGCGACGTGAAAATCGCAGGCGCACGCGGCGTTGCATGACAGCCGTGTCATTTAACTTACCGGGTCAAGCTGCGGCTTATGCCCGACTCATGCGGCGGATGGACGCGCGTGCGCGAGACGGACGGTTTTCGTCCGTTCGATGAAGCCTTCAGAATGCGAGCGTGGCCGTGGCCATGAAGGTGGACGTACTCTTCAGACGATTGGTGCTCGCGATGCTCGGCACCCAGCGCAGGCTCGCCGAAAACGGCGCTTTGCCGCCGAGCTTGGTGTCGTACGTGATGATCGGGCCGAGCGAGAAGTCGTGGCCGCGAAAGCCATTCAGACGGTCGGCGAGCGGACCGGTGTCGTCGGCGAGCTGCTGGACCGTGCCCATCACGACACCCACGCCCACGCCGTTCGAAAAGCGCTTGAGCGCGAGCGCGTCGAGCGTGAAGAGCGTGCCGTTCTGATAATCGGTCGCGTGATTGCGCGTATAGAACTGCAGCCCGGCGACCACGTCGAATTCCAGACCGTATTCGGGCACGAGTTGCGTCCATGCGACCTGCGGCACGAAGGTCCAGTTGTTCAGGCTCGTGTTGGCGAGTGCGCTGGAATTGTACGAACCCGTGGGCGCCCAGAAGTTGAAACTCAGCGCGATATGCGAGTTTGCCGAGAAGCTGTAACCGGCTTCGATGGGCGTGAAGTAGAGGTCGTAGAAGTTCGACGCGGTTTGCGTGGTTGAATTCCCGAACCGGCCGACGCTCGCCGTTCCGGTCACTTCGGTCCACATATAGGGCACGGTGATGCCCGAGGCGAAACTCCAGCCGCCCAGGCTGCCCCAGCCGCGCAGGATCGAGGCGAGCGTGAAGTTGATCTTGGCGTCGATGCCGAGCGAGGCCTTGCCGTTGAGCGGCACCGTGCGCGAACCGGAGATCGAGCCGTCGAGATAAATGTCCTCGATATTGACGACATAGATGCCGGCCGGCGGCACCTCGCCCACGCCCGTGAGCACGCTGGTGCCGGCCACCGGCCGTCCGAGCGCGCTTTCCGTGGCGTGCCCGGTGGTGGCTCCGGCCAGCCCGAGTGCGACGACGGCGGCCTGACAGGCGGTGCGCCTGAAGGTGCGCTGGAATGTTTGCGTGGCACGGCGCTGCGTATTCCGCTGCGTATTCCGAGTAGGTTGCCTCCTGATCGTCACCGTCTAGCTCCTGTTGTTTTCCCTGTATTCGATGATCCGAACGCTGCACATGCTGACCAGACATTGCACACCAAGGCTAACATTCTTTGTCGGTATTTTTAGTTTGATGTGTGACGTTTCCTAACGTTAGTCAGTGTGGCGCGTCGTAGCGCGTAGCGGGCGCGCCGCGGGCGGGTACAATGCCTAGCCTCGCTCGTGGCTTAATAATCTGGAATCCGAATTAATTTCCGCGTGTCGAAACGTAAATGAAAGCTCGGGATTCATCGCGCGCATTTAAACATGCATTAACAATGAATTATATATCCGCTCAGAAAGTTCAATTGTTGGCAGGCCGGGCGAACGGGTAGGCTGAGTCCACGTCATCTTTACCGGATACCCGCATGTCGCGCACCGCGCTCCTCGCCTGGCTCAGGCGTTTCAGGCCGCACCCTGCCGCACCGTCGTGGCGCGAAGGCGTGCGGCGCGCGGCGGGCGCGCTGGTGGGCATCGCGGTTACGGGCGTCGCCACGCATCTGGTGTTCGGCGGCACGCGTGACATTCCGATGCTCGTCGCGCCGATGGGCGCGTCGGCGGTTCTGCTGTTCGGCGCCTCGGAAAGTCCGCTCGCGCAGCCGTGGTCGATACTCGGCGGCAACTTCGTCTCGGCGCTCGTGGGCGTGGCGTGCGCGCGCTGGATCGGCGTGCCGGTCGCGGCGGCGGCGGTCGCGGTGGCGCTCGCGATCTGCGCGATGTTCGTGTGCCGTTGCGTGCATCCGCCTTCGGGCGCGGTCGCGTTGACCGCCGTGCTCGGCGGCCCGCCGGTGCATGCGCTGGGCTTCGGCTTCGTGGCCACGCCGATCGCGTTTCAGTCGATGGCCTTGCTCGGCGCCGCGCTGTGCTTTCATGCGCTCACGGGCCACCGCTATCCGCGCGACGTGGTGGCTGCGCTGGCGTCGGCGCGGCAGGTGGCGCAACACGCAGCACAACAAGCAGCACAACAGGCAGCACAACAGGCAGCACAACAAGCCAAAACCTTCGACGCGCTAACCTGCGAAGACGTGATGACAGCCGCCGATCACGCCGTGCCCTTGACGATGGCGCGCCACGCCGCGTGGGAGCGTCTCCATCGGCATGGCGCGCATGCGTTGCCCGTGGTCGACGAGGCGCGTCGCGTGGTCGGTGTGGTGACGCATCGGGAACTGGCGGCGCGGCGGCCTGAGGGAGGGGGTAGGCTGGCGTTGGGGCTGGGTCTGGGACAAGCGTTATGGCGCGTCCTGCGCCGCCGCACGCTCGAGATGGAAGAGACGGTCGAGGCCGTCATGGCGGCGGGCGTGCACGCCGTGCATCGCGGCGCGCCGCTCGCGAGCCTCGTGCCGATTTTCGCGGATCACGCGTACTACGAAGTCCCCGTGCTCGACGACGCGCGGCGGCTCGTCGGCGTCGTCAGGCACTCGGACATGATCCGCTGGCTGCATCGTCACGCGGGCGCGGCCAGCCTGCTTGCGCAGGCCGGCTGAGCGCTCGCGCGGTTGGTGCGCTCGCGCATCGACCGCATCGACCGCATCGACCGCATCAATCGCATCAATCGCATCCACCGCTTACCAGCGGTAGTTCATTCCCGCGAACACCTGGCGGCCGTAGCCATACGCGCACCAGTTGCCGTAGTAGCACGAGGCCACGTAGGTCTTGTTCAACAGGTTTTGCGCGTTGACGTACAGCTCCGCGCCCTTCATGCGCGGGATCGCGTAGCCGAGGTCGTAACGCAGCGAGGCATCGACGAGGAAAAAGCTTCGGACTTCGAAGCTGTTATCGGTGCTATACGTCGCGCCCGTGTAGCGTCCGCCGCCGCCGAGCGACAGACCCGCGAGCGGGCCGCCGTGGATCGTGTAGTACGCCCACAGCGACGCCTGGTTCGACGGAATCGCGGCCAGATGCTTGCCTTGCAGCCCGCTGTTGTCCTTCGTGTAGACCGTGTTCAGATACGTATAGCTCGCCGACACGTCGAGCGACTTCGTCAGGCTCAGCTTCGCCTCGAGTTCCAGACCGCGCGAGCGCGCCTCGCCCGCTTCCGTTTGATAGTTCGGATTGGCGAGGTCGGTGGTCAGCAGGTTCTTGCGCGTGAGATCGAAGATCGCGGCCGTGAACAGCGCGTTGTAGCGCTTCGGCTGGAACTTGATGCCCAGTTCGTACTGGTGGCCGCGCTCGGGATCGAAGGCCTTGCCGTTGATGTCGGTGCCCGACTGCGGCGCGAACGACTCCGAATAGCTGAAGTACGGCGCGACGCCGTTGTCGAACAGATACGTGAGGCCGCCGCGCCACGTGAACGCGTGATTGTTCTGCCATTGCGGCGTGCCGTTGTCGGTGACGTCGCGCGTCGTGGTGTTGGCCCAGTCCTGGCGCACGCCGAGCGTCATCAGCACTTTCTTGTAGCGCAACTGGTCTTGCGCGTAGATGCCGTACTGATTGCTCGTGGCGTGCGTCTTCGTGAGCGCGGGCATGTCGATGTCCGCGCCGTAGACCGGATCGAACACGTTGATCGACGGCGCGCTGCCGTAGCCGGTCGCGTAGTTGGTGCCGAAGTGCTGATAGTCGAAGCCCGCGAGCACGGTGTGATCGACGGGGCCGGTCGAGAAGTTGCCTTCCGCCTGGTTGTCGATCGCGAACGAGTTGAGCTGTTCATACGAGGCGATCGACGCGCGGTCGAGCGTGTAGCCGTCGGCTTCGAGGCCGCTGCCGTAGACGCTGCGGTAGTCCTGGCTGATGTGGTAGTAGCGCGCGTTCGAGCGCACCTGCCACGTGTCGTTCAGGCGATGCTCGAATTTCAGGCCGAGCGCTTCCTGGGTGCGGCTGAAGCGTTCGAACGATTCCTCGCCGTCGTAGAAGTTGCGTGCGATGGTGCCGAGCGGATCGTAGATTGCCGTGCCGACCGAAGGCACGCTGCCATACGACGTGCTGGCCGGATCGCGTTGATAGAGCGCGTAGACGGTCAGCGACGTTTTATCGTCGGGACGCCACGTAAACGACGGCGCGACGGCGATGCGCTCGTTGCGCGTGCTTTCCACCTGACCGTCTTCCTGGCGCGCGATGGCCGTGAAGCGATAGAGGTAATGCTGGTCGCCGGCGATCGGCCCGGAGAAGTCGGCCTGCAATTGCTGATGGCGATAGTTGCCGAACTCCACGCCCAGTTCGTGCGTCGACGTGACGGTCGGCAGCTTGCTTTCCTGATTCAGCAGACCGCCCGCCTGCGCCTGGCCGTAGAGCACCGAGGTCGGTCCGCGCAGCACTTCGATGCGGTCCATCAGATACGGATCGACCTGCGGCGTCGAGTACATGCCGTTGCCGATCTGCTTGAGGCCGTTCCAGTACGTGTCGGCGCTGAAGCCGCGCACGTTGAGCATGTCGTAGCGCGTGGCCACGCTGCCGCGCGTTTCGGGCGTGACGCCCGCTTCGTAACGCACCGCCGCGTTGAGCGTCTGCGCGTTCTGCTGATTCATCTGGTCGCGCGTGACGACCGAGATCGATTGCGGCGTCTCGACGATCGGCGTGCCGGTCTTGGTGGCCGTCGAACTCCACTTCGCGACGAGGCCGTCGGTCGGGCCGTAGGCGTTGTCGGTCTGGCCCGCGACCGTCACGGCGGGCAGCGTGCTGGCGTCGTCGGCGGCGGCGGACTGGGCGCTGCGCGGGCGCACGAACCAGACGCCCGGCGTGCTCTGCGCGATTTCCAGATTCGAGCCGGCGAGCAGCGCGCTAAAGCCGCCGTGGACCGTGTAGTTGCCGCGCAGGCCGCGCGTGTTGAGTCCGTCGACGAGATGCGGATCGAGCTGCACGCTCACGCCCGCCTGCACGGCGAAATTGGAGAGCGCGGTGCCGAGCGGGCCTGCGGGAATGTCGTAGGCCTTCGCGGCGTCGGCCGTCGTGCTGGCGGCGGCAGCGCCAGGATCGGCGGCAGGGGCGGCGGCAGGGGTTGCAGCAAACGCGGCGGGCGCGGTAGCGAGGCCGCCCAGCACGAGGCCGAGCGGAATCGCGCGCAAGGCGAGCGTGTGAAGACGGCAGCGGGCGGCGTGGCGCGCAACGGCCTGGGCGGCGCGGCGGGGCCGGCGTTCGGACATGAAAACTCCTGATCGTTCGAATTGAATTGGGTGAGTCGATACGTGCTTGACACGCGAACGCCGGAAAGGGGACACGCGGAACATGCGCGCGACGATTTTTTTTCGATGGCGTGAGGCGCGCGAGCCAGGAGGCAAAAGAAGCGGTGCGAAGACGGCGAAAGAACGACGCGCCGTCAATGCGCGTCGGCAGGTCAGGCGCGGAGAATCAGGTCGTTTCGCGACGCGCGGCGCTGTCGCCCGCGGCGGGCATGGAGGCAGCAGCAGGCGCGGCGGCCACCGTCACCCAGTAGCGCGTGCGCCAGACCACCTGCACGGGCAGCGTCGAGGGCAACGCCGTGAGCAGGCTGTCGGTGTCGGCGAGCTGGAAGGCGCCCGAGATCCGCAGGTCCGCGACCGCCGGGTCGCAGCGCAGCAGGCCGCTGCGGTAGCGGCCGATTTCGGCGAGGAAGTCGGCGAGCCGTACGTGGTCCGCGAACAGCACGCCGTGGGTCCAGTCGGCGGCGTGCGGATCGGCGGGCGTGAGGGCGTCGATGGTGCGCGACGTGAAGCGCGTCTGCTCGCCCGCGTTGACCACGCGCACGAGATGCGGCGCGTCGGCGGGCGTGATCTCGACCGCGCCGTGCAGCACGGCGACGTGCGTGCCGTCGCCGTCGCCTGCGGTGGCCGCATCGCCGAGCTGGCGCACGACAAAGCGCGTGCCGAGCGCGCGGATCCGGCCGTCGTCCGTCTGCACGATGAACGGCCGGCCTTGCGCGGGCGTCGTGCCTGTGCGATCGGCGGCATGGTTGGTCGCACCGTCGGGCGCGGTCTCGACGAAGATTTCGCCCGCGTCGAGCCGCACGCGGCGTTCGTGCGCGTCGAAGGCCACGTCGAGCGCGGTGGCCGTGTTCATGTCGACGCGCGAACCGTCGTCGAGCACGAGAGTGCGGCGCTCGCCGGTGGCCGTGCGCGCGTCGGCGGTCCAGACGCGCCACGGCGTCGCGCGCCACGCGAGATACGCGCTCGGACCGGCGGCCAGCAGCACGGTCAGCGCCTTGAGCGCCGAGCGGCGCGCGCCGTTCGCGACGCGCTCGCCACCTTCGCGGCGCTCGGCGCGCGCGAGCGCGGGCATGCCGAGGTTCGCGGGCACGGCGCGGAATTTCGCGTTCAGGCGTTCGGCGCGGCGCCAGGCGCGCGCGTGTTCGGGATCGGCGGCGCGCCAGCGCGAGCAGGCGGCGATGTCCTCGGCCGTCGGGTTGTCGGCGAGCCGCACGAGCCATTGCGCGGCCGCGCGCGCGACGGCGCGTTCGAGCGGACGCGCGTCGTCGTCGAAGGAATCGAACGCGTTGAGGGACTCGGGCTGGGCGTGCGCGGCGCTGTCGCTGCCCGCGTCGGCATGCGTGATGTACGGCGGCTTCACAGCGTCATCAGCAAGCAGGCTTCGAACGCGCTCGCCATATAGCGCTTCACCGTGCGCACGTTGACGTCGAGCTTCTCGGCGATTTCCGCGTAGGTCAGCCCTTCGAGCTGCGCGAGCAGAAACGCGGTGCGCGCGCGCGGCGCGAGGCCGTCGAGCATCACATCGACTTCGTGCAGCGTTTCGAGGATCAGATAGCGGTCTTCGGGCGAGGGCGCCTGCGGCTCTGGCAGACAGGCGAGGGCGTCGAGAAACGCCTGTTCGAGTGACAGCCGCCGGTAGTGATTGAGCAGCACGCGGCGCGCGACCGTGGTGAGGTAGGCGCGCGGCTCGCGCAGTTCGAGCGCGCCAAGCCGCTCGTGCGCGCCGAGAATGCGCAAGAATGTGTCCTGCGCGAGGTCCGCCGCTTCGAAGGCGTTGCCGAGCTTGCGGCGCAGCCAGCCATGCAGCCAGCCGTGATGGTCACGGTAGAGCGCATGCACTTCCCGCTGCACGTCGAGTTGGACGGCGGACATCGAACTTCCCCTTTTCACCCCGCGCGGCAGGCCGGCGCATCAGCCGATGGATCGGCTCAGTCATGTTACTGAATAAGAATTATTTTCATTTATAACCTGACGGGCGGATTTGCGCAACGCATAACCGCCGTCGCGTGGGGCGCACGCGACGGCGGTTTTTTTTCGGGTTTCCCGCGGATTTTTTCTGCTAATGCACGACCCGGCACGACCCGGCCGCGACCCGCGCGCGCCTTAACCGAACTCGCGCTGCACGGCCTCGCTGCGCAGAAAATCGACCAGCAGCGCGTTGACGTCGGCGGGACGTTCCTGCTGGATCCAGTGGCCCGCCTCGGGCAGCAGCACCTTGCGCGAGAGGCGCGGCACGTTGGTTTCGAGCGCTTCGTAGGCCTTCGCCGTCATGCGGATCACGCCGTCCTGCTCGCCCGCGACGAACAGCGTCGGCTGCTGGATGCGCGCGCCGTCGAGGAAAGGCGTGAGTGCCCAGTTGCGATCGAGATTGCGATACCAGTCGACGGTGCCGCGAAAGCCGCTCTTGCGGTATTGCGCGGCGAACACGTCGAGATCGGCGTCGCTGAGCCAGGGCGGCAGCGTGTCGGGATACGCGAGGCTGTCGACGAAACGCGCGCTTTTCGGGAACGCCATGAAGCCGATGCGCGCGTGCTCCGGATGACGCCGGCTCTCGCCGCCCGCCGTGTAGTAGACGCCGAGCAGCGCGCGGCGCACGTCTTCTTCGAGTTCGCGCTCGACGCGTCCGGGCGTCTGGAAATACTCCTGGTAGAAGTGATGCTCCTGCGTGTTGCTGGCGAAGTGCACGGCCGGGCGCACGCGCGAGCGCGGCAGATACGGCACGCTGCACAGCGCGAGCGCGCGGAACAGGTCGGGCCGCAGCAGCGCCGCGTGGGCCGCGACGATCGACCCCCAGTCGTGGCCGACGATCGTCGCCTGGCGAACGCCCAGCGCGTTGACGAGCCCGACGAGATCGCCGGTCAGATGGAGGATGTCGTAGGCGGCGGTGTCGAGCGGCGCCTCGGTGTCGCCGTATCCGCGCTGATCGGGGGCGACGACGCGATAGCCCGCCGCCGCCAGCGCCTCGATCTGATGCCGCCACGCGTACCAGGACTCGGGCCAGCCGTGACAGAGCAGCACGAGCGGACCTTCGCCGTGCTCGACGTAATGCATGCGGATGCCGTTGGTATACGCGTAACGATGCTGGAAGTCTGCGCTCATGAGGTCCTCGAATGGTCCACGCGCGTCGGGGCGACCGAAGCAGTCTGGCGAAGGCGCGATGGCGTTTTGATGACGCTGCGATTCAATCCGTCGCGGCCGGACGGTTCGTGCACGATAGCAGAATCGGTGGAAAAAAGAACGACCGGTCGAATTTCGCCGATGACGTCAGCGCCACGGGCGCGCATCGGCGAGGGCGTCGGCGCTTGCGCAGTTTGCTTCGGCCTCGGCTTCGGCTTCACCGTCGAAGCCGCCCGACACGATCGTGCCGGGCGTAGCCGCGCTCAGGCGCCCGTCGCGCAGCCAGTCGCGCGCGATCGGCCAGAGCGTCGCGTCGAAACGCGCATTGAAAAACGCGAAATGGCCGATGCGCGCCGCGCCGATCTGCGCGGGCGCGAGCCGCAGATGCGTCGCGCGGCTGTGCGTGAAATAGCGCAGCAGGCGTTCGACGGCGGCAATCGTGCCGAACGGATCGTCGGTGACGCTGAGTGCGAGCGTGGTCGCGCGCAGTCCGGCGAAGCGCGCGACCAGCGCGGCGCGTTGCTCCGGCGTGCGGGCGAGGGGCGCGCGCGCGTAGGTATCCTCGAAACGCGCGCGGCTGCGGCTCCACGCGAGCGCGACGCCGCGCGGCGTGTCTTCCATCCAGCCAAGCCGCGCCGCCGGAACATAGCCGCACAGATGCGCGAGCACGGGCATCGCGACGTGCCACTTCATCAGCATCGCGAGGCGGCTGCGCAGCGCGTAATCGCGCCAGTGGGCGTACTGCGCGCCCATCGTGAAGACGCGGCGCACGTGCCGGTTCGACGGCGCGAGCCCGAGCACGAAGCCGCCGATGCTGTGCGCGACCACGTCGATCGGCTGGCCCGGAAACGCCACGCGCGCGTAGCGCAGCGCGGCTTCGCAGTCCCGTTCGCCCCAGTCGAGCCAGCTGGCGTCGAGCGCGGCGAGGTCGGGCGGACGCGATTCACCGATACCGCGATAGTCGTAGAGCAGCACGTCGCAGCCGTGCCGGCACAACCAGGCGGCGAAGCGGAAGTAGTAGCGGCAGCGCACCGACGTGGCGGGATTGACGACCACAACGGGACGCGTGCTCGCCTCACTCGATGGACGACCGCGCCAGACATAAGCGCCGAGGCGGTAACCGTCGGCGGCGATCAGCGCGATGCGCTCGGGCGGCGGGTCGTAGTCGTCGATATTCATGGCGTTTCAGGAGCGATTCGGGAACCGACATTGCACTTGACCCCGCCGCGCGCATCAATCAATCTTCTCGCACCGTTCGCATGAGGATCACGCATGCCAGTGCCGCTCGTCAAACTGCCGTCGCTCGACTTCATCCGCGGTTTCGTGGCGGTCGGCCGGCGCATGAGCATCACGCTCGCCGCCGAGGATCTGTGTCTCACGCAGTCGGCGGTGAGCCGCCAGATCAACGCGCTCGAAGACCTGCTGGGCGTGCGTCTCTTTCATCGCGGCTATCGTTCGATCGCGTTCACGCCCGAGGGCGAGCGCCTGTTTCGCACGGCCGAAAGCGCGGTCGCGCAGTTGCAGGACGTGATGGGCGCGCTGATGGCGCCGCGCGCGCGCCAGCCGGTCACGATCACCGCGAGTCTGGGCGTGGCGGGCCTGTGGCTGCTGCCGCGTCTCGGCAGTCTGCAGGCGCGGCATCCGCAGATCGACGTGCGCGTCGCGGCCTCCGACAAAGTGCTCGACCTGCGCGCCGAAGGCATCGACCTTGCCTTGCGCTATGCGGGCGCGAGCGCGGCCTTGCCCGACGCGACGCGGCTCTACGAGGAATACGTGATGCCGGTCGCGCATCCGTCGCTGGGCGTCGCGGCGCTCGACGCGGCCACGCTCGCACAGCATGCGCTGCTCGAATTCGACGGCCCGCGCCGTCCGTTGCTGCGCTGGGCCGATCATCTCGGCGAACTCGGCCTCGACGCGGCGCAGCCGCGCGGCGTGCTGCGCTTCAACACATACGATCAGGTGATCCAGGCCGCGCTGGCGGGACGCGGCATCGCGCTCGGACGCCAGGCGCTGGTCGAGCCGATGCTGGCCGACGGACGGCTCGTCGCCATCGGCGCGGCGTGGCCCACGCGTCCGACCGGCTACGCCTACTGGCTCTGCCGCGCCGACGCAGCGCCGCGCGACCACGTGCGCGCCGTTATCGACTGGATACTCGATGAGGCGCGGCCCGGCGTCGTCTGAACGGCTTTCGCATGCGTTTCATACATGCGAATCGCGCTAAAAACTGGCTTGAACGCCGCCCCGTTCGCGCGCTTTACTGCGTGAATCAAGCACGCGCGAGGAGAGCGACGGTGTGGGATCGAGACGAAGCATGGCGGCGGCGCTGGCTGCTGGTGGGCGCGGGCGGCATCGTGATGGGCGCGGCGCTGGGCGTGCGCAACGTGCAGGGCCTGTTTCTGCTGCCGGTCACGCTCGCGCGCGGCTGGCCGCGCGAAACCTTCGGCCTCGCGCTGGCCTTGCAGAATCTGCTCTGGGGCGTTGCGCAGCCGTTCACCGGCATGATCGCCGACCGCTACGGCTCGGCGCGCGTGATCTTCGCGGGCGCGCTGCTCTACGCGCTCGGGCTCGTCGTGATGGCGCTGGCGGCGTCGACGGGCGTCTACACCTTCGGCGTGGGCGTGCTGATCGGCGTGGCCTTGTCGGGCACGGCGTTCGGCGCGGTCTATGGCGCGCTGTCGCGGCTTTTTCCCGCCGATCGGCGCGGCTGGGCGCTCGGCGTCGCGGGCACCATCGGCGGGCTCGGGCAGTTCGTGATGGTGCCGTTCGCGCAGACGCTGATCGGCGCGGCGGGCTGGACCACGGCGATCCTCGCGTTCGCCGCCGTGATGCTCGCGAGCGCGCCGCTCGCGGCGTGGTTGCGCGACCGGCCGGCGGGCCACGCCACCGACGCAACGCATGGACAGGACGACACCGAATCCGAAACCGGCATCCGCGCCGCCGTGAAAGAGGCGTTCGCGCATCGCGGCTTCTGGCTGCTCAATCTTGGCTTCTTTGCGTGCGGATTCCAGCTCGCGTTCATCGGCGCGCATCTGCCCGCGTATCTGCTCGACAAGGGCATGAACGCGCGCGAGGCGAGCATGGCGCTCGCGATCATCGCGCTGGCGAACACGGTGGGCACGTTTTTATGCGGCTACGCGGGCGGATTGCTGCGGCGCAAATGGCTGCTCTCGGGCATTTACTTCGTGCGCGCGGCGGCGATGGCGCTGTTCGCGACGCTGCCGCTCACGACCGCGAGCCTCTACGTCTTCGCGGCGGTGATGGGGCTCACGTGGCTCGGCACCGTGCCGCTGACGAACGGCATCGTCTCGCAGGTGTTCGGCGTGCGCTATATCGCGACCTTGTTCGGCTTCGTGTTCTTCGGCCATCAGCTCGGCAGTTTCTTCGGCGTGTGGCTGGGCGGCGTGGTGTTCGACGCGATGCATTCGTATGCGCCGCTCTGGTACGGATCGGTGGCGCTGGGCGTGATATCCGGCTTGCTGCATATGCCGATCGACGATCGGCGCGTGGCGAGGCTGGCGGCGCAGCCCGTATGAGCGAGCGTGTGAAGCGGCACGTTTCGGGCGTCTGCGCGTTTGCGCTCGTGAGCGTGCTCGTGGCGTATGCGTTCGTCGGTTATCTGACGCCTGCGGCGCTTTTGAGCCTGCTGTCGGGGCTCGCTTTCTGCGGCTGATCCAGCCGCAGCGCGTCCTCTCACCCCACCGGAAACTGTACCACCGCCGCCGTCCCGCGTCCTTCCACGCCGCGCTCCAGCCGGATCTCCGCGCGATGCGCGCGCGCGATTTCACGCACGATGGCAAGACCGAGCCCGCTGCCCGGCTGCGTCGACGCGCGGAAGAACGGCTCGAAGACCTTGTCGCGCAACGCGTCGGGAATGCCCGCGCCTTCGTCGGCGACCGACAGCGTCACCGACGCCGACGCGCCCACCAGCGTCACCGCCACCGTGCCGCCTTCGGGCGAATAGCGGATGGCGTTATCGACGAGATTGAACACGAGCACCGTGAGCAACTGCTCGTTGCCCATCACCACGGCCTGCTCGGCGAGCG
Organism: Paraburkholderia sp. SIMBA_027; assembly: GCF_046535315.1. Lineage (NCBI taxonomy): Bacteria > Pseudomonadati > Pseudomonadota > Betaproteobacteria > Burkholderiales > Burkholderiaceae > Paraburkholderia > Paraburkholderia sp. SIMBA_027. The sequence goes on along the minus strand of NZ_JAWRWY010000011.1, from coordinate 280,260 downwards.
TGGCGACGAGTTCGACGCGCCGCCGCTGCGCGAGCAGCGCGAGCTGTTCGATCACGCCCGTGGCCACCGCGCGCATGTCCACGCGCACGCCCTCGAACTGGGTGTAATCGGCGGCTTCGGCCTGCGCGAGCGTGAGCAACTGGTTCGTCAGACCGACCAGCGAGCGATTGCTCTGATGCATCGCCGTGAGCGTTTCGTGCAGGCGCTCGGGGTCCTGCTGGCGGCGCGCGTACTGCAACTGCGTGCCGAGCAGCGTGAGCGGCGTGCGCAACTGATGCGCGGCATCGGCGATAAAGCGTCGCTGCATGGCCGTCTTGCGCTCGATGATGTCGAGACATTCGTTGAACGCGCTCACGATCGGGCGCAGTTCGGTGCGCAGCGGCTCGGTGTCGATGCGCACCGACGACGTGCGCACGCGCTCGGGCAGCCCGCGCGCGAGCCGCGTGAGCGGACGCAGTTCGAGCGTGAGCGCGACGCTCACGAGCACGATCGCCGCCGCGACGATAGCCGCGAAATAGAACATCTGCGGACGCCAGAGCGCGAGCGCCAGCGCGTCGCGTTCGTTGAGCGTGCGGCCCGCCGAAATCACCACGCGGCGCGTCACGCCCGCGTCGTACATCGGCCGGATCAGCGAGACCGCGCGGATCGGCACGCCGTCCACTTTCGCGTCGTACCACTGCGGCGAGACATCGGGCACGCGCTGCGGAAAATCGGACGTGCCCGCGATGATCGGCCCGCCGATTTCCTGCACGCGGAAGAACACCTGATCGCGGCTCGCGGTGCGCAGGATTTCGATCGCGCTCGGCGAAATCGGCGCGGACAGCGTGTTGCCTTCCCAGCCGATGTCGCCCGCCATCACGCGCGCCGCCGAGAGCAGCGCGTCGTCCTGCAGGAGATTCGCGGTGCGCCACGCGTTGCCGTGCGTGATCACGCCCGCCGCCGCGATGAACACCGTCATCGGCAGCACGAGCCAGAGCAGCAGGCGAACGCGCAGGCTATTGGTGGGTTTCATCCGCGGAGGGCATCGTGCGCGTGCATCGTGCGTTATTCGTCGGCTTCGGCGTCTTCGAGCAGATAGCCGAGGCCGCGCAGCGTGATGATGGTGGCGCTGCTTTTTTCGAGCTTCTTGCGCAGACGCGATACGTAGATTTCGATCGCGTCCTCGCTGGTGGGCGCGTCGGCGTCGCTGACCGATTCGGCGAGCGTGGCCTTGGAGACGGTTTTCTTCGCGCGCAGGATCAGCGTTTCGAGCACCGCGTGTTCGCGCGGCGTGAGCGTGAGCGCGTCTTCATCCACGTAGAAGCGGCGGCTGTCCATGTCGTAGAGCAGGTCGCCGCAGCGGATGCGGTTCGAGCGCGAGGGCGCCTGGCGGCGCGCCAGCACCTTGACGCGCGCCACCAGCTCGCGCGCGTCGAAGGGTTTGACGATGTAGTCGTCGGCGCCGGCGCCCAGACAGACGACTTTTTCGTCGATAGCGCCGGTGGCCGTGAGGATCAGCACGGGCGTGGCGTCGCCGCGCGAGCGCATGCGGCGCAGCAGCGCCTTGCCCGACATGCGCGGCAGATTCAGATCGAGCAGCACCACGTCGTACGACGACGCGCGCAGCGCGTCCTCGGCCGCCTCGCCGTCGCCGACGTGGTCGAGCATGAAACCGTCATCGGTCAGCGTGCGCGTGAGCCAATGCGCGAGTTGTTCGTTGTCTTCGACGAGCAAAAGTCTCATGCCCAGGCGGTCCTTCGGTCCTTCCGTTGCGGGTTACGCGGTCTTGTACTGTTCGCGCGTGGCCTTCGAACGATACAGGAACAGCGTGGCGACGAGGCCGCACACCGCGGCGACGCTCATCCATGCGCCCGGCGCGGCCTTGTCGCCGGTGAGGTGGATCAGCCACGTGGAGATCGCCGGCGTGAAGCCGCCGATGAGCGTGGCGAGGCTGTACGCCATCGAGAAGCCCGTGGTGCGCACGTGCGCGGGCATCAGTTCGGTCAGCGCGACGACCATCGCACCGTTGTACCACGCGTAGAGCGTCGAGAGCCACAGTTCGACCGCGAGCAGCGCGCCGAACGAGGGCGCGGCCACGAGCCACTGCATCGCCGGATAGCAGGTGAGGATGGCGAGCGCCGTGCAGGCGATCAGCACCGGCGCGCGGCCGACGCGGTCCGACACGGCGCCCGCGATCGGCAGCCAGATGAAGTTCGACACGCCCACGCAGACCGTGACGAGCAGCGCGTCGAGCGACGAGAGATTCAGCTCGACCTTGCCGAAGGTCGGCGTGTAGGCGGTGATCAGGTAGAACGAGGTCGTCGTCATGATGACGAGGCCCATGCCCGCGAGCACGATGCCGTAGTTGCTCGCAATGGCGCGCGCGATCTCGCCGATGCCCGGATGATGGCGGCGCGCTTCGAATTCTTCGGTTTCGCGCAGCGTGCGGCGGATGTAGAACAGGAACGGCACGATCATGCAGCCGACCACGAACGGCACGCGCCAGCCCCAGCTATGCATTTCCGGCGCGGGCACGAGTGCGTGCAGCGCCACGCCGAGCGCGGCGGCGAACACCACGGCGACCTGCTGGCTGCCCGACTGCCACGAGCAATAGAAGCCGCGGTTGCCCTTGGTGGCGATTTCGGCGAGATAGACCGACACGCCGCCGAGTTCCGCGCCCGCCGAGAAGCCTTGCAGCAGACGGCCCATCAGCACGATGGCCGGCGCGGCGATGCCGATGGTGGCGTAGCCCGGCACCACGGCGACGCACAGCGTGCCGACGGCCATCAGCGACAGCGAAAGGATCAGGCCCTTGCGGCGGCCGTGACGGTCCATGTACGCGCCGAGCACGATCGCGCCGAGCGGACGCATCAGGAAGCCCGCGCCGAATACGGACAGCGCGAGCATCAGCGAGGCGAATTCGCTGTCGGCCGGGAAGAACGTCGACGCGATCGCGGCTGCGTAATAGCCGTAGACCATGAAGTCGTACATTTCCAGGAAGTTGCCGCTGACCGCGCGGAACACGGTGCGGGCTTTCGATTCGGGCGCGAGGGCGGCCGTGCCGGAGGTCGGGCGGGCCGGAGCGGCGCTGCTGCTGGCTGGTGTCATGTCGAATACCTTTGGTTGAAGGACGCGTCCGTGGGCGGCGCGGCATGCGTCGTGGCTGCCTCGCCGGTGCGGGATGCGTCCCGGTGTTGCCCGGTGTGTCGGCCCGTCTTGCGGGCCGGTTGCGTTGATCTGCCGTGTTCGGTCGGTGGGGGCGGCGGGTGGGTCCCGTCTGCCGGGGTGGTCTTTTTTATGTGCGTTTTAGCGTGATTCTTTTGCTGTCTCTACTGCGTGGTTTGCTGCGTCGGCGTCGGTGCGCTCTGCACGCCAGGCTGCACGCCGGTCACGAATTCGTCGGTCCACGTCTGCGACAGGTCGACGTGCTTCGCGCTCACGCGCGAACCGGCCGTCATCAGCACGTTCAGCACGGTTTGCGGCGCGCCGGGCGGCATCGTGCCGTCGGGCGAGAACGCGGGCTGCGCGTCGGCGAGCGCGCGCGTGTAGGCCGCGCGGTCGCTGCCGGTCACGCCGGGCGGCAGCAGCGCGACGATGTCGGCGGCCGGATGCGAGCCGATGTAGCGCAGCGCGCGCACCAGCGCCTGCACCATCTGTTGTGTTTCGCGGCGATGCTCGCGCACCCAGCTGCGGCGCAGATAGAGGCACGCGCCCGCATACGGGCCGCCGAGCCAGTGCTGCGTGCCCTCGACGCTGCGCATGTCGGCCAGCACGCGCGCCGCGCCGCTCGTCAGCAGACGCGTGGCCGTGGGTTCCTCGACCATGCCCGCGTCGATGCTGCCGTGCTCGATGGCGTCGGCGAAGCGCGTGTCGGTCGCGAGCGGCACGACGGTGTAGTCGCCCGGCGCCACGCCCGCGCGGGTGGCGAGATAGCGCGTGATCACCCAGGTGGACGAACCGAAGCCGGTCACGCCGAAGCGCTTGCCGCGCGCGTCGGCCATCGACTGCATTGCGCGGCCCGCGGCGGAGCGCGTGGACGCCAGTTCGGCGAGGCCCGCCGCGCGCTGGAACACCACGACCGAGAGCACATCCTCGCCGCGGCTTTGCAGATCGATGGTGTGATCGTAGAAACCGACGGCGCCTTCGATGGCGCCCGCGATCAGTTCGGTAGAGGTGTCGATGCCCGCGGGCAGCGAGACGACCTGGACGTCGATCCCGGCGTCGCGGAAATAACCGAGCTGCGCGGCCAGCACGGCCGGCAGATAGACGATCTTCGACATGCCGCCCATCATCAGCCGGATCGGCTCCGCGCGCGCTTGCGCGGCGGCGCCCAGCGCGATGCAGAGCATCAGCGCGCGGCCGAGTTGCTGGGCGCGGAAAAGCATGCGGGGGTGTCTCCTCGTGGCGGTACTGTGATCGAATGGGTGCAAGTATAAAAAAGCAAGCCCTTCTGATTGCTTTCCGGCGCCGACGGATTTTCTCGGTATTTACCCTTTCGACGAGTGACTCGGAGGGCGGCTCGACGGACAACCCGGCGGCGCGATTTGGGGTGGGATCGGCGGGGGAAGTGTGCGCGAGTGTGCGCGATGTGGCACGATCAGCGCAGACCGAGCCAGCGTTCGGCGTCGTGCGCGAAGGGTGCGGACGGTTGCACGAAGGCGTTCGCGAGTTCATCGCGTGCGCGCGAGAGAACCAGCGCGAAGCCGCGCAATTCCTGCGTGATGGCGCGTTCGTCGAGGCGGCGGCGCGCGAGCGCGGCGGCGACCCTGGTGTCGATCAGCGCGCGCTGGCGGTCGATCACGTCGATGGCGGCGGCGCGGCACGCCGCGGAAATCCGCGCGACGGCGAGCAGCGCGGGAACGGGCGCAATCGTGAACCGCGCGCCCGGACGCACCGCGTTGAGCGAGGCGCGCGCCGACGCCGTCCCGACGAGCGATGCCGCTACCGCATCGCGCCAGAGCGCGCGTTCGAACACCAGCGCGTCGCGCTCGCGCGCGAGCGCCTGTGTGTCGATCACGCGGCCCGCTTCGATCAGCGGCGTCGCGCCCGCTTCGAGCCCGTCGCGGATGCAGTCCGCGCCGCGCCAATGCGGCGCCTGCGTGCTCGCGCGCCGCGCGGCGAGCACGAGCGGCTGCCAGCGGTCCGGCACGAGCGGATCGAGCGGCACGGCGGCGCAGCGCGCGGGTTTGCCCGCGTCGTGCAGCGTGCAGCCGCCATCGGCCGCGAGCGCCGGACAGCGCGCCGTCGACGGATAGTCGTAGCCTTGCAGCGTCACCGCGAGCCAGCCGCCGTCGGGCGCGCGATGAAACAGCGCGTTGGCGAGCGCGTCGTGGTCCGCGACGTCGTCATCGTCGAGAAGTCGTGCGTCGGTTTCAGCGTGCAGACGCTCGCCCGCGCGACGGCGCGGCACGCGCTCGATCGCAATGCTGCCGACGAACACCGCGCGCTGCGCGAACCACTCGCGCAGCGAGAGCGCGGGCGGGCTGTTGCAGCATTGGCCGCAGGCGGTGCAGGCGAGCGAGCCGGTGTCGATCACCACGGCCGCCGCACCGAATCCGCGTAGCGCGTGAGCAGGAAATGCGCGACGTCGTCGGAGTGATACGCGGCGATCAGCGTGCGCACCCACGGTTGCGCGCGGTCGGACTCGCGGACCGTCAGCACGTCGGCGTAGGGCGAGCGCGCGTCTTCGTAGCTCACGCTGTCGCGCGCCGGTTGCAGGCCCGCGCGCGCCGCGTCCTCGTTCGGCATCGCGACGAGATCGGCGTGATCGAGCGCCGTGTACAACTGCGCGCGCGGCACCGCGACGAGCTTCAGCTTGAGCCGGTTGCCGGTGATATCGCGCGTGCTCGCGTGCAGGCCCGCGCTGTCGCGGAACGTCACGAGCGTGTCGTTCTGCAGCAGCACGAGCGCGCGCGCGGCGCCGCGCGCGTCGGCGGGAATCGCCACGGTCGCGCCGGGCCGCAACTGGCTCAGATTGCGCAGACGCCGCGAGTAAAGCGCCATCGGCAAGGTGACGGTCGGCGCGACGCTCGCGAGCGCGTAACCGTGCGCCGCGCGCGTCGCATCGAGGCTGGAGGCGTCCTCGAAGCTGGCGGCGTCGATGCGGTGCGCGGCGAGCGCCGTGTCGATGCGCGCGGGGTCGTCGAACACGACGACGTCGAGCGGCAGACCGCGCGCGGCGGCCACGCGCTTGACCTCGTCCATGATCTGCGCGTGCGTGCCGGGCGTGACGCCCACGCGGATTGCGGCGGACGCGGGCGATGACGTTGGTTGCGTCGCTTGCGCCGGTTCCGCCGCGTGCGCGAGCGCGCCTGCCACGCACAGCACCACGGCCGGCATCATCGTCGATACCCCCATCGCGCGCCTCATGCCGGATCCCTCAGCACGGTGCGAAAGCCGATATGCGATGCCGCGAGATCCGCTTCCTGCTGCTCGCGCGACGACGCGCGATAGCGCACGCAGTAATCGCGCGAGCACAGATATGAGCCGCCCTTGATGACCATCGCCGTGTCATGGCGGCGGCCGGCGGGCGCGACCGCGAAGGTGTCGCCGTTGGTGTGCGACTGATGCGGGCCGCTGTAGGCGTCCCGGGTCCACTCCCACGCGTTGCCGATCATGTCGTAAAGGCGGAAATCGTTGGCCGCGTAGCAGCCCACGGGCGCGAGGCCCGCGTGGCCGTCCTCGGCCGTGTTCAGCACCGGGAACACGCCCTGCCAGTAGTTCGCGGCGGGCTTGCCGTTTGCGTCGGCGGGCGCGGCGTCGAGACTCGCGTCCTGATGGCCCGCCTTGCCCGCGTATTCCCATTCGGCTTCGGTCGGCAGATCGCGGCCGAGCCAGTGCGCGTAGGCGAGCGCGTCGTGCAGCGTGACGAGCGTGACGGGCAGGTTGCCCTTGCCGTCGACATTGCTGCCCGGCCCTTGCGGATGCCGCCACGTCGCGCCGTTCACCCACGACCACCACGCCAGATCGCGCGCGTTCATCTCCTCGCGCGTGGGCACGTGAAAGACCGCCGCGCCGCCCTGTTTTTCGGCTTCCGTGACGTAACCCGTGGCCGCGACGAAGGCCGCGAACTGCGCGATCGTGACGTCGTGCTGATCGATCCAGAAGCCGCTCACGCGCGCGTTGCCGTCGCCGGCCGGACGCTCGTCGGGATAGCCGCGCGTGCTGCCGAACACGAACGCGCCGCCGTGCAGATGCACCATGCCCGCCTTCGGATCGTCGCGCCAGCGCGCGGGCAGGCCGCCGTAGCGCTCGCACTGACGTTCGCTGCCGAGCGCCGCGAGCGGTCGCCCGGTGTTGAGCGCATCGAAGCCGCCCGCGCCCGCGCTTGCCTGGGACGCATACGACCAGGCGAACGCCGCCGCGAAGATCGCGGCGCCGCCCGCCGCGCCGGTGAGCCAGAAACGCATTGCCGCTTCCTCAGTAATAGCCGTGCGGCTGAAGCGGTTCGACGCCGCCCACGTTCGTCATGTAGTCGTTCCATTGCTGGATCAACTGCTGGATGACGGTGGGATTCTGCGTGGATACGTCGTTGACTTCGCCGCGGTCGCTGGCGAGATCGTAGAGTTGCCAGTGGCCGTCCACGGGGCCGAGCGGCGGCTCGGTCCAGAGCGCTTTCCAGCGGCCGTCGGCGCTGCGCAGATAGGCGCGGCCATAGGCTTCGTCGCCGAATGCGGCCGTGTGCACTTCGCCCGTGCTCGTGCCGTCGAGCAGCGGCAGCAGCGACTTGCCCGTGACCGGATAGACATAGCGGTTGTTATAGACCACCTTGCCCTTGTTCTGGTCGACGCCCGTGAGCGCGCTCACGAGTGCGGGCGCGGGCGTGCTCGGCGGCGTGACGCCGGCGACGTCGAGGAAGGTCGCGGTGTCGTCGGTGACGTGCGTGAAGACGCGCAGCGTCGCCGCCTGCGTGGTCTGTCCCGGCAGATGCGCGATGGTCGGCACGGACACGCCGCCTTCCGCCGAATAGCCCTTGGTGTAGCGGAACGGCGCGGCGCTGACTTCGGCCCAGCGCAGGCCGTATTGCAGACGCTGCGCGCTCTGCTTGCCGTTGTCGGTGCCGAGCGCGGAGTAGGTGGGCTCCTGCGCGTTGGCCGTGTCGGTGGCGGTGGGGTCCGCGCCCGAGTCGATCGGCCAGCCTTCGGCGCCGTTATCGGACTGGAACATGATGAAGGTGTTGTCGTACTCGCCGATATCCTTCAGATGCTGAATCAGGAGTCCGATGTTGTAGTCGAGATTCTCGACCATGCCTGCGTAGATCTCCATGTAGCGCGCCTGCGACTTGCGCTCGTCGGCGGACAGGCTCGACCACGCCTTGTCGACGTTGCCCTGACCGTAATCGACGTAACCTGCGGACGCCGGATGCACCGCGCTGATGTACTTCGCACTCGCCGTGCCGTTGTTGGCCGTGGCGGCCGAGCGCGTGAGCGTTTCGGGCAGGCCCGGATTGGGCTGGAAGTCGGCGGGAATCAGGCCGAGCGCTTTCTGCCGCGCGATGCGCGCGTTGCGGATGGCGTCGTAGCCCGCGTCGTACACGCCCGCATATTTGTGCAGCCACGGGTCCGGCACCTGCAGCGGCCAGTGCGGCGACGTGAAGGCGGCGTAGGCAAAGAAGGGCTTGCCGTCGCCCTTGTGCGAGTCGATGTAGGAGATCAGCTTCTGCGTATAGAAGTTGGTCGAATAGAACACGGCCGGATTGCCACCCGTGCCGCCGGGCTGGCCCGGTTGCCCCGGCTGCACGTACACGCCGTCTTCCGTGTAGTTCTGCGAGCCCGCGAGTTCGTGCGCGAAGTGATTCGTGGCCGCGCCGCCGAGCAGCGCGTAGCTGTGTTCGAAGCCCCATTGATCGGGCGTCTGGCCGCTGCCCGAGGCGCTGCCGACGATGCCCGAGCCGAGGTGCCACTTGCCCGCCATGTAGGTGTGATAGCCCGCGTCCTTGAGCAGTTGCGCGACCGACAGCGCGCGATCGTTCAGATAGCCTTCGTACCCGGGCAGACCCTTGCGCTCGTCGGTGGGCACGCCCATCGTGCCTTCGCCGACGAGGTGATGATCGGTGCCCGAAATCAGCATCGAACGCGTGATCGCGCAGACCGTGCCCGCGTGATGGTTCGTGAGAATGCGGCCCGAGGCGACCAGCGCGTCGAGGTTGGGCGTGCTGATTTCGCCGCCGAACGCGTGGATGTCCGAGTAGCCGAGGTCGTCGGCCATGATGTAGAGAATATTGGGCTGTTTGTGCGACGACGCCGACGCGCTCGCCTGCGTCGTGACCGTATCCGAGCCGCCGCATGCGCCGAGCGCGAGCGCGCCCGCGATGGAGGCCGCGGCGACGCGCAGACGCAGCGAGGCGTTCGTTGCCGCTGCGTGTGCTGATCGAATGGTGACGGTATCGGAGGATTGCGTGGCGCGTGCGCGACGTGACGCACGCGCGGATGCGCGAAGGGCGGCCGGGTATCTCATCGTTGTTGTAGTACTTTTTGTAAGTTGGAGCGGCGATCTTATCGGCGGCTGTGTGCGTGCCAAAGTCCGATTCGTCAGTTGCTTCGCGCGAGAACTGCTAAGCCGCGCAACGCCGGCCGCGTCACCCCTTACAATAGGGGCGTTGCTCACCCGCCCGTTCCGAGACCATGACACGAGACCCCCGCCTCACCCTCAACGCGCGCCAGCAGGAGCTGCTCGAATGGGTGCAGCGTGACGGCTTCGTGACCGTCGACGATCTCGCCGCGCATTTCGACGTCACGCCGCAGACCATTCGCCGCGACGTCAACTGGCTCGCCGACATGAATCTGCTGCGCCGCTATCACGGCGGCGCGAGTCTGCCCACGAGTTCGGAAAACGTCTCGTACGGCGCGCGCCAGCACATGTTCCACGAAGAGAAGCGGCGCATCGCGGCGCTCGCGGCTTCGCACATTCCCGATCAGGCTTCGCTGTTCATCAACCTCGGCACCACGACCGAGGAGGTCGCGCGCGCGCTCAATCACCATCGCGGACTGCGCGTGATCACGAACAATCTGAACGTCGCGAGCATGATGAGCGGCTACCCCGAATGCGAAGTGCTCATCACGGGCGGCATCGTGCGGCCGTGGGACAAGGGCATCGTGGGCGAACTGACGATCGATTTCATCCGCCAGTTCAAGGTGGATTACGCGATCATCGGCACCTCGGCGATCGAACTCGACGGCACGCTGCGCGATTTCGACACGCGCGAAGTGCGCGTGGCCGAGGCGATCATCGAGCATGCGCGCACGGTTTATCTCGTGACCGATCATTCGAAGTTCGGCCGCCCCGCGCTCGTGCGCCAGGGGCATTTGAGCCAGATCCACGCGCTTTTCACCGATAAACCGCTGCCCGACGCGATGAGCGAGACGATCGCGCAGGCGGGCACGGCCGTGTATATCGCGCAGTGACGTGACGCGTCACGGCCAGGGAGCCTGCGATGGACTTCGAAGCGTTTCTCCGGAAGTGGCAAAACGATCCCTCGACGTCATTGCAGATCGAGCGGCTCGTGCCGATGGCGGCCGCGCTTCGCGAGATGCCGCAATGCCTCGGCGCGGTGCTGGTCGGTTCATTTGCGAAGCAATCCGCTGACCGGCTCTCGGACCTCGACCTCGTCGCCTTTTGCGCGCCAGGCGAAGGCCGGGCGCTGTTTGAGGCGATCGAACAGCAAGTCGCGACGTCGCAAGCGCTTTTCACGCTCGATGGCGCGCACGATGCGGAGAGCCCGTTCCAGAAGCTCATCTTCGACGATATGACGTCGATTGAATTTCACGTCATCGCGCCGGCCACGCAACTCGTACTGGAACAGCCGTTCGTGGAGATCGTGAATCGCGATCGCTATCTGGAATCGCGCAGCGTGAGCCGCCTGGCAGCGAGCGTCGGGGACGCGTCGTCGGCGTATGGCTATGGCGATCGCGGTCTCGCGTGGGAACTGCTCACTTGCCTGAAATGGCTTTGGCGCGGCGATGTCGCTGCGGCGAAGCGCTATCTGATTGCGCTGGGCAAGGCGATCGACGCGTCGGAAGCGTCGGAAGCGCGCGCAAAGGTCTGACGACCGCTCAAGCTCCCTTCACCGTCTCCGAGAGTATTTCCCCCAGCGTGCGGATCGCCGCGTCGATGCGAGGCGACCACGGATGCCCGAAGTTCAGGCGGATGCAATGCTCGAACGCGGAGGTCGCCGAGAAAATCGGGCCGGGCGCCACGCTGATGCCGCGTCCGATCGCGCGCCGATGCAACTCCATCGCGTCGATCGCTTTGTCGAATCGCAGCCACAAAAAGTAGCCGCCATCCGGAATCGTCCATTGCGTGCCCGCGGGCAGCCAGCGGCGGATCGCGGCGCACAGCGCGTCGCGCTGGTCGCGCAGCGCGAGCCGCATTTTCTTCAGATGGCGCTCGTACGCGCCGTGTTCCAGATAGTCGGCGATGCCGGCCTGCGCTGGAATGCTCGCGGACAGCGTGGTCATCAATTTGAGTCTTTGCACGCGTTCCGCGAAACGGCCCGCGCTGACCCAGCCGACGCGATAGCCGGGCGCGAGCGTCTTCGAAAACGAACTGCAATGCATCACGAGGCCGTGGCGGTCGAAGGCCATCGCGGGCTTCGGATAGTCCGGTGAAAAATGCAGTTCGCCGTACACGTCGTCTTCGATGAGCGGCACGTCGTGTTGCGCGAGCAGGTCGACCAGCGCCTTCTTCTTCGCATCGCTGAGCGTGACGCCGGTCGGATTGTGGAAGTTGGTCATGAACCAGCAGGCGCGCACCGGATGCTTGCGCAGCGTGTTCGCCAGCACGTCGAGATCGAGGCCCGTTTGCGGATCGACGGGAATCTCCACCGCCCGCAAGCCAAGCCGCTCGACCGCCTGAAGCGCCGCATAAAAACCGGGCGATTCGACCGCGACGACGTCGCCGGGCTGCGTCACCGCCATCAGGCAGAGATTGAGCGCTTCGAGCGCGCCATTGGTCACGACGATTTCGTCGGCGGGCTGCGAAATGCCGATACGCATGTAGCGCAGCGCAATCTGGCGGCGCAGATTCTCATTGCCCGGCGGCAGATCGACCACCGTGCTCCACGGGCTCACGCTGCGCGCCGCGTGGCCGAGCGATTTGGCCAGACGCGACAGCGGGAAAAACGTCGGCGAGGGAAACGCGGAACCGAGCGGCACGATGCCCGGCTGCTTCGCGGCATCGAGCACGGAAAACACCAGTTCGCTGATATCGACCGTGGTGGCTTCATCTTCATCGGCCGTGACCGCCTGCGTGGCCTTGCCGTTCACGGGGCGCGGCGCGACAAAGTAGCCCGAGCGTTCGGCGGCCCGCACGAGTCCCCATTGTTCGAGCAGGTAATACGCGCGCGCGGCGGTCGATTGACTCACGCCGTGCTGGGCGATGATCTGACGCAGCGACGGCATGCGCGAGCCGGCGGCTACGTTGCCTGAGCGAATTTCGGTCGCCATGATTTGCGCGAGGCGTTCGTAGCGGGTCATAGGTGTCGGTGTGAGCGAAGGCGTGCGAGATCGATCTGCTACGGCGATTTTATCGCCGACTGCTTCTGTGCGTGGATCTCGAATGCGCGCATGATGCCGTTCAGCGCCCCGACGCACTGAGGTTGTTCTGCAAGGGGCGGGGATTACTGCGCGAGTGCCCGGTTCATCACCCAAACCCGCAGTGTTCGCGGCTCTGTATTGCCTGTAGCGCGGCGAACGCCGGCCCTCGGACAGCGATGTCCGAGGGCATTTTTCGTGGGCGCTACGTTATGTGCGCGTGCTCGTGAGCCGAATCTGCTGCGCTCATTTCGTCGCCAACTGCTACTGTCGCGGCGCGGCGAATCGGCGTAACTTCTGCGCTTCATTTTGGTTCGACGCGCGACATGTACCGCTACACAGAATTCGACCGTGCCTTTCTCCGGCAACGGGCTGCGCAGTTCAGAGATCAACTGGAACGCTGGAGCGACGGCCGTCTCGGCGAAGACGCGTTCCGCCCGCTGCGTTTGCAGAACGGCTGGTACGTACAGCGTCATGCGCCGATGCTGCGCGTGGCGGTGCCGTATGGCGAAGTGTCGAGCGCGCAACTGCGTGTGCTCGCACGGATCGCGCGCGAGTACGACGATCCACCGGCTGAGGTCTACGCGTCCGCCATGGCGGCGCAAGGGCAACTCGGCACCACACGCCTGCCGACGCATTGCGCGCATTTCACGACGCGCACCAACGTGCAGTTCAACTGGATTCCGCTGTCGAAGGCGGCGGACGTCATGGATCTGCTCGCGACCGTCGATATGCACGGCATTCAGACGAGCGGCAACTGCATTCGCAACATTTCCTGCGATGAACGCGCGGGCGTGACGCCCGACGAAATCGCCGACCCGCGACCCTTCGCGGAGATCATGCGCCAGTGGACGACGCTGCATCCCGAGTTCGCGTTTTTGCCGCGCAAGTTCAAGATCGCGATCACCGGCGCGCACGACGATCGCGCAGCGACGGCCTGGCACGATGTGGGCCTCGAACTGGTGCGCGACGCGGCCGGCGAACTGGGCTTTCGCGTGCGCGTGGGCGGCGGCATGGGACGCACGCCGATGATCGGCACCGTGATCCGCACGTTTTTGCCGTGGCATCAGATCATGAATTACATCGAGGCGATCGTGCGCGTCTACAACCAGTACGGGCGGCGCGACAACAAATACAAGGCGCGCATCAAGATGCTCGTGAAGGCCGAGGGGCAGCGCTATATCGACGAAGTCGAAGAAGAGTTCCGGCAGATCGTCGAGCGCGACGGCGGCCCGCACACGATTCCGCTGAGCGAACTCGAACGCGTGCGCGCCTGCTTCGAGCCGCCCGCGGCGCTCGCGCAGCGCACGGCATCGCGCGATGCTGCCGAGTCGTCGCGCGCGACTGCAACGGCTACAGCAAGCACAGCGACAACGCCACGCTACGCGCGCTGGCTCGAACGCAACGTCGCGGCCCACAAGGAGCCGTCGCTGCGCATCGTCACGCTGTCGTTCAAGCGTTTGCATCAGGCGCCCGGCGACGCCTCGGCCGAGCAGCTCGAACGCGTGGCGGATCTCGTCGATCGTTTTTCCGCGGGCGAAGCGCGCGTGACGCATGCGCAGAATATCGTGCTGCCGTGGGTCCACGAGGACGACCTCGCGGCGTTGTGGGAAGCGGCGTCGCAAGCCGGTCTCGCGAGCGCGAACGTCGATCTGCTGACCAACATGATCGCGTGCCCCGGCGGCGATTTTTGCGCGCTGGCGAATGCGCGCTCGCTGCCCATCGCGGACGCCATCATGGAGCGCTATCAGGATCTCGACGAACTGGAAGACATCGGCGAAGTGGATCTCCATATCAGCGGCTGCATCAACTCGTGCGGCCATCATCACAGCGGACACATCGGCATTCTCGGCGTGGACAAGGACGGCGCGGAGTGGTATCAGATCACGCTCGGCGGCTCGGACGGCACGCTCGCGAGCGGCGTCGCGCAGGCGGGCAAGGTGATCGGGCCGTCGTTCTCCGCGAGCGAAGTGCCGGATGCGATCGAGGCGATGCTGCGCGTCTATCGCGAAACGCGCCAGCCGCTAGACGGCACAGGCGCGGAGAAGTTCGTCGATACCGTGCGGCGCGTCGGACTGGAGCCGTTCAAGACGGCGGCCAATGCCGCGCGCGCACAGCAACGGAGCCTCGCATGAAGCCGCGTCTCGAACTCACGCTGCTCCAGCGCGCCGAGCATGATGCGCAAGCACGCGACGCGGTCGTGACGCTGCCGAACGACGCCGATCCCTTCGAGCACGCCGAGGCGATTCTCGCCGCGCAGCGCGTCGAATTGCATTTTCCGCAATTCACCGATGGACGCGCATTCAGCCAGGCGTATCTGATTCGCCGTCGCCTCGGATTCAAAGGCGATCTGCGTGCATGCGGCGACGTGTTGCCGGATCAGGTGCTGCAGATCGCGCGCACGGGCTTTTCGAGCGCGGTGCTGCAAGACGGCGTGTCGCGCGAGGAAGCGCGCACGCAGTTGATGCGATTCGGCGGCTTCTATCAGGGCGACGTCACGGCGGGTGCGCCGTTTCACGACGGCGCTCGCGAACGGCACGACGTTTGACTTTGCGGCGCGCGCCGCTCATGCGCTCACAGCATCGGCGAATGCAGATGATCGGGATGATCGAGCATATCGGCGACGAGATGCAGCGACTCTTCCATCGCGAGCGCATCGCCGGGACCGCCGAGACAGATCCGCACGGCATTGGGCGGATTGCCGTCGGTGCTGAAGGCCGCGCCCGACACCACGCCAATCTGTTTGGTGCGCAGATGCGAAGCGAGTTCCGACGCGCTCCAACCCGATTCGCGCGGCACCGTGAGCCAGAGATGAAAACACTGCTTCGAGGTTTCGATCTCGCGCGACGCAAACACCTGCGCCGCAATATGCTGACGCACCGCGCACTCGTCGCGAATCGCCGCGAGCATCTGCTGCGCGATGCCGTTTTCGATCCAGCGCGCGGCGAGATGCGACATATACGGGCTCGCCATCACGGTGGTCGCGCGCAGCGCGCCCGAGAGCCGTTCAGCATGGCGTGAACTGGGCGCGACCACATACGCCACGCGCAGACCCGCGCCAAAGCACTTCGACATGCCGGTCACGTAGTAGGTGAGTTCGGGCGCGAGCGTCGCGAGCGCGACGGGCGGCGCTTCGCAGAGCATGCCGTAGGCGTCGTCCTCGATGATCGGCACGTTGTAGCGCAGGGCGATATCGGCGATATGTTCGCGGCGGTTCTGCGAGAGCGTGCGCGTGGTGGGATTCTGCAGCGTGGGATTGCAATAGAGCACGCCGGGCTTGCGCGTCTTGCAGAGCGTTTCGAAGGCGTTGGCGTCGAGCCCTTCGTCGTCGCGCGGCAGCGGCGCGAGCGTCATGCCGAGCTGCGTGGCGATGACCTTCAGGCCCGGATACGCCACGCAATCGACGCAGATCGTCTCGCCCGGCTTCACGAGCCGCAACAGCAACGCCACCAGCGCGTTATGAATGCCGGGGCAGACGAGCACGGCGTCGGCGCGATGCGAAGGCACCGTATGGCGCAGCCATTGACTCGCCACGCCGCGCTCGAATTGCGTGCCGCCAAAATCCTGATAACGCAGCATCGACCAGGCGTCCGCCGCGCCGATGATCTGCGCCGCCGATTCCGCGAGCAGCGCGGTCATCTCCGGCGGCTCGGGCGGCATGTTCATCGTCATTTCGAGCGCCGTGCCCGCGCGCAGCGGCACGGCGGGCGGCCGTCCGCGCACATACGAGCCGCTGCCCGCGCGCGAATCGATCAGGCCGCGCTTGCGCGCTTCGGCATAGCCGCGCGCGAGCGTGGTGTAGTTGATCTTCAGCGCATCCGAAAGATCGCGCAACGCCGGCAGCCGATCGCGCGGACGCAGGCGTCCGCTCGCCACGTCTTCCTCGATGAGATCGGGAATCGTCTGATAAACCGGCTTGTCGCTTTCGGCGAGCCGTTTGAGCCAATGGGCGGTAACGTTCGACATGGACGTGCGCGAGCAATCGCGTGAAGAATGAGCCTCTTCATTCTAGTGACGATCGTCGCCGGAAAATAAATCAATTGATCGCGCGTGATTGCATCGAATGATCCGAATTGATGCATGCAGGCACCGATTCGACGATTCTCTGCCCCATGCGCGGGCGGCCTTTAAATCAAGAGCATCGCGGCGTCCACGGTGTGCCGGTGCACGCGAGCCGCGCGCGCAGAAAAATTTGCCTGGATCATTCGCGACAGGCGGCAATGATTGGAAATTGATCGCATGGCACACGACGTTTGATGGCATAGCCGTTGCGAAATGAGAGACGCCGGCCACCGGTCGGACCAGTCCTCAATCATTGAACGGAGTCACGCAATGCCCGCCATCACCACGCCTGCCCACAAGACCGGCGACTTCCTCGTCGACTACGAAGAGAAGGTGTTCGAGGACGTCAAAGCCGAGCCTGGCGAGAAAGCGCTCGTCACGTTCCATACCGTTGCTTTCGAAGGCTCGATTGGCTTCGTCAACATGCTGCAAGCCACGCGTCTGCAACGCAAGGGCTTCGAAACCTCGATCCTGCTCTATGGTCCCGGCGTGATGCTCGGCGTCCAGCGCGGCTTCCCGACGCTCGGCGCCGAAGCGTTTCCGGGCCACCTGAACTTCAACAACCAGTTGATGAAATTCATGGCCGAAGGCGGCAAGGTCTACGCCTGCCGCTTCGCCTTGCAGGCGCTCTACGGCCAGACCGAGAAGGCGCTGATCGAAGGCGTGCGCCCGATCAATCCGCTCGACGTGCTCGATCTGAAGCTGCTGCATCGCAAGTCGAACGCGCTCGTGATCGATACCTGGACCGTTTGAGCACGCACGGGTATCGCCATGTCGACTCCATCTTCGAAGCGCATCGTGCGCGCCGCCGCGGTGCAGATCGCGCCGGATCTCACCTCGGGCGCCGGCACGCTCGCGCGCGTGTGCGACGCCATCGTCGAGGCCGCGCGTCAGGGCGTGCAGCTCGCGGTGTTTCCCGAAACCTTTCTGCCGTACTACCCGTACTTCTCGTTCGTGCTGCCGCCGGTGCAATCGGGCGCCGAACATCTGCGGCTCTACGAAGAAGCGGTGACGATACCCGGACCCGTGACCGACGCCGTGGCCGCACTGGCGCGCGAGCACGGCATGGTGATCGTGCTCGGCGTGAACGAGCGCGATCACGGCAGTCTCTACAACACGCAACTGATTTTCGACGCGGACGGCCAGCTCAAAGTGAAGCGCCGCAAGCTCACGCCGACGTTTCATGAACGCATGATCTGGGGGCAGGGCGACGCCGCCGGTCTCAAGGTCGCGCAGACGGCGGTCGGTCGAGTGGGCGCGCTCGCGTGCTGGGAGCATTACAACCCGCTCGCGCGCTACGCGCTCATGACGCAGCACGAAGAGATTCATTGCAGCCAGTTTCCGGGCTCGCTGGTCGGTCCGATCTTCGCCGAACAGATCGAGGTGACGATCCGTCATCACGCGCTCGAATCGGGCTGCTTCGTTGTCAACGCAACGGGTTGGCTCAGCGACGCGCAGATCGAATCGATCACGCCCGATCCCAAACTGCAAAAAGCGCTGCGCGGCGGCTGCAATGCGGCGATCGTCTCGCCCGAGGGCCAGCATCTCGCCGCGCCGCTGCGCGAAGGCGAAGGCATGGTGATCGCCGATCTCGACATGGCGCTCATCACCAAACGCAAACGCATGATGGATTCGGTGGGCCACTACGCGCGTCCCGAACTCCTCAGTCTCGCGATCAACGAGCGGCCCGCCGCGCCCGTGGTTTCTTTCGACGAAGCGGGCGCCGCCCCTTCCTGGAGTGCTCAGCATGAATGCCAGCGTCAATCTGCCGGAAACGACACGGCCCGAGTCGATACTGCCCGAGTCGAAACTGCAACTGCTGACTGAGTTGCAGTCGAGCGGACTGCGGCTCGCCGCGCCGGACGCGGCGGGACTCTCGCGTCGCGGCGGCGTGGGACCGTCCGATCACAAGGCCGTGGTGATCGACGGCGTCACGCTGATGGTGCCGGTGCATACGCACGGCGCGCATCAATCGGCGTTCGTGGCCGAGGCGCCCGATGCGAACGGCGTCAGCGTGCTCGCGCGCGGCACCATTCCGGTCGCGCAGATCGCGTTCGCGAAGACGCCGCGCTTCTACAAGCTGCAGACGCTCGACGGCGTGCCGTATTCGCACATCGCCACGCTGCACGGCACCGACGTGCTCGCGACCACGGTGCTGCAAACCTGCATTCGCTACGAAAGCCGCAAGAAGGCGTGCAAATTCTGCGCGATCGGGCAGTCGCTGGCGGCAGGCCGCACGGTCGCGCACAAGACGCCCGAGCAACTGGCCGAAGTCGCGCGCGCGGCCGTGCTGCTCGACAAGGTCAAGCACATGGTGCTGACGACCGGCACGCCGCCCACGCCCGATCGGGGCGCGGCCGTGTTGTGCGACAGCGCGCGCGCGATCCGGCGCGCCGTCGATCTGCCGATCCAGGCGCAGTGCGAGCCGCCCGACGACGACGCGTGGTTCGCGCGCATGCGCGAGGCCGGTATCGATACGCTCGGCATGCATCTCGAAGTGCTCGGCGACGCGCTGCGCGAACGCATCATGCCGGGCAAGGCGACCGTGCCCGTGAGCCGCTATATGACGGCGTTCGAGGCGGCGGTAAAGGTGTTCGGACGCGGCCAGGTGAGCACCTATATTCTCGCCGGTCTGGGCGATTCGCCGGAGCGGATTCTCGACACGGCGCAGCGCCTCGTCGCGCTCGGCGTGTATCCGTTCGTGGTGCCGTTCGTGCCGATTTCCGGCACGCCGCTCGAAGATCACGCGCCGCCCACGCCCGACTTCATGCGCGCGATTCTCGCGCCGCTCGGCGCGATGGTGCGCGAAGCCGGTTTGCGCGCCGACGAGATCAAGGCCGGTTGCGGCAAATGCGGCGCGTGCTCGTCGTTGTCGTCGTTCGAAAAGGTGGCGGCATGAGCGGCGTCTATCGTGGAATCGATTCGAGCCCGGAAATCGTGGTGCGCTGGGCGCGCGAACGCTGGGAGATCGACGGCGCGTATGCGTTGCGGCGCGAGGTGTTCTGCCGCGAGCAAGGGCTTTTCGAGCACGACGATCTCGATGCCGTCGACGCCCACGCGCAGTTGCTCGTCGCGGTGTGCGACGCGCGCGTGGTGGGGACCGTGCGCATTCATCGGCGCGACGCGGCCGATTGCGGCACGACATGGTTCGGCTCGCGCCTCGCCGTGAGCGAAGCCTTCCGCCGTCACGGACGCATCGGCGCGACGCTGATCCGGCTCGCGGTCAGCAGCGCGCATGCGCTCGGTTGCGAGACCTTTCTTGCGCACGTGCAGGCGCAGAATGCGCCGCTGTTTCAGCGTCTGCATTGGCGCACGCTCGACGTGGCGATGCTGTTCGGGCTCGAACATCACCGGATGCAGGCCGACCTTGCGCACTATCCGCCGTGCGCGACGCCTTATCTCGGCTTCGTGGTCGATCAGCGGAGGGCCGCGTGATGGCCGATGACGCAACCGTTGACACGACCGTCGATACAACGACGCTCGACGACCTCGTGGCGAGCGTGCGCGCAAGTCGAGGCGTAGCGCACAAGACCGATATCGCGCCCGTGCTCGCGGCGTTCGCGGACGCCGACGCGTCCGCCGTCATCGGCGCGGGCGACGACTGCGCCGCGCTGCCCGATGGCGACGGCTATCTGCTGTTCGCAGCGGAAGGCATGGTGAGCGATCTGATCGACGCGATGCCGTGGTTCGCGGGCTATTGCTCGGTGCTGGTCAACGTCAGCGACGTGTGCGCGATGGGCGGCCGACCGCTTGCGGTCGTCGACGTGATCTGGAGCGACGGCCTGGCGAACGCGACGCCGGTGCTCGAAGGCATGGCGGCGGCGGCGCGACAGCTCGGCGTGCCGATCGTCGGCGGCCACAGCAACGCGCGCAGCGAACGAACGCAGCTTGCCGTGGCGATTCTGGGCAAAGCGAAGCGGCTGCTCTCCAGTTTCGCGGCGCGCGCGGGCGATCGGCTGATGATGGCGGTCGATCTGCGCGGCGCGTTCGTGGAGCCGTATCCGTACTGGAATGCGGCCACGGAAGCGCCCGCCGAACGCATTCGCGGCGATCTCGCCGTGCTCGCGCAGCTCGCCGAAAACGGGCTGTGCGAAGCAGCCAAGGACATCAGCATGGCCGGCATCGCGGGTACCGCGATGATGCTCGCAGAGTGCTCGCAGGTGGGCGTGCGTATCGATCTCGACGCCGTGCCGCGTCCGCCGGGCGTCGCACTGTCGCGCTGGATGCAGGTGTTCCCGAGCTTCGGCTATCTGCTGAGCGTCGCGCCGCATCACGTCGAAGCGGTACGCGCGTGTTTCGACGCGCGCGGCATCGCGTGCGCGACCATCGGCGAGGTGCACGCCGAACCGACGATCGATCTGCAATGGCGCGGCGAGACGCGCACGGCATGGCGTCTCGACGAGCGCGCCTTCATCGTTCCGGCCGACCGGCGCGCGACCCGCGCGTGGGACGCGCCGGCAGTCTGATTCCACCGTTTTGAATCCACCGTTTGAAAGTTGAACCCCAGGAGAACGCGATGCCCGTTACGCATTTCGTCGTGCGCTGGCCCGACGGCGAAGAGGAGCGCTGCTATTCGCCGTCGACCGTCGTGCGCGAATATCTGCGCCCCGGCGACTATCCGCTCGACGTCTTTCTCGCGCAGGCGCGCGACGGACTCGCGGCGGCCTCGGAACGCGTGCGCGCGAAGTTCGGTTACGCGTGCTCGTCGGCGATGGACCAATGGGCGGCGCTCGAACGCCGCGCCGAACCCTTTCGCACACAGGACGCCCAGGTCGTCACTGTCGTGCAGATCGATTGAACCGTCATAAGGAGAAACGCATGTCCACCCAGACGCACGCGGCCACGTCCGCCCCGACGTCGACGCCCCTTTGCGACGAGCATGTGAGCGTCGTCGTGGTGGGCGGCGGTCAGGCCGGTCTGTCGATGAGCTATTGCCTCAAGCAGTACGGCATCGATCATGTCGTGCTCGAAAAGCACACGGTTACGCATACGTGGCGCGAACAGCGCTGGGACGCGTTCTGTCTCGTCACGCCGAACTGGCAATGCGCGCTGCCCGATTATCCGTATCGCGGCGACGATCCGCATGGCTTCATGAAGAAGGACGAGATCATCGCGTGGCTCGACGGTTTCGTGCAGCACGTCGACGCGCCCGTGCGCGAAGGCGTGGCGGTCACGCGCGTGACGCGGCGCGCGCAGGGCGGCTTCGTCGTGCAGACGAGCGCGGGCACGCTGAGCGCCGATCAGGTCGTGGTGGCCGCGGGCGGTTATCACACGCCGATCGTGCCGCGCATGGCCGAGCGTTTGCCGTCGTCGGTCGTGCAGATCCAGTCGTCGGAATATCGCAATGCGGGCGCGCTGCCCGAAGGCGCGGTGCTCGTGGTCGGCTCGGGGCAGTCGGGCGCGCAGATCGCGGAGGATCTGCATCTGGCCGGACGCAAGGTCGTGCTCGCGGTCGGCGAAGCGCCGCGTTGCGCGCGTTTCTATCGCGGCCGCGACGTGGTCGACTGGCTCGCGGACATGAAGTATTACGACATGCCCGTGGAAGCGCATCCGTTGCGCGAAGGCGTGCGCGACAACACCAATCACTATGTGACGGGCCGCGATGGCGGCCGCGATATCGACCTGCGCAAGTTCGCGAGCGAGGGCATGGCGCTCTATGGCGCGCTCGACGATTACGTCGATGGCGCGCTGCGTTTCAGGCCGAATCTGCGCGCGAATCTCGATAGCGCCGACGAAACCTATAACCGCATCAACGCGTCGATCGACAAGTTCATCGCGCAGAAGGGCATCGATGCGCCGCCGGGCGAGATCTATCGCGCCGTGTGGGAACCGCAGGCGGAGCGCAGCACGCTCGATCTTGCGTCGAGCGGGATCGGCAGCATCGTCTGGTGCATCGGCTTTCGTCCGGACTTCAGCTGGGTCGATCTGCCGATCTTCAACGGGCGTGGCTATCCGGGCCACGCGCGCGGCGTCACCGCGCAGGAAGGACTCTATTTTCTGGGCCTGCCGTGGCTACATACGTGGGGTTCGGGCCGCTTCTCCGGCATCGCGCGCGACGCCGCGTTTCTGGCCGATCGTATTGTCGAGCTGGCGAGGCCCGATGCGCGCGCGGCGTGACGTTGCGCCCGCGAAGCCGCCCGCGCCTGGCCGCACGCACTATCTCGCGGGCATGCCCGAGCTGGCTTTTTCCGGGCTGTCCGAGCAATGGCTGTTGCGCACCTGCGGGCAATTGCACTGGAACGGTCTCGCGGATCAGGTGCGCCTCGCCGCGCCCGACTTCTACGACGACGCGGGCCGCAAGTCCTACGCCGCGTTCACGGCGATACGCGTGCGCGAGGCGCGGCTGGAAGACGTGAGCGAGAACCAGCGCTTCGCCATCGAGGCCGACGTGCGCCGCATTGCAGGCGCGCGTCACTTCGGCGAGTTTCGCGTGTTCACGACCGAGAGCGCAATTGCGAAGGTCGAGATGCTATCGACCTTCGTGCGGCGCGCGTCGAGCGGCGACAACCGCTCGGTCTGCAAGGCTTCGTTCGATCGCCTGCCGGTCACGACCGCGCCGCCGCCCGCCGCCGCGCAAGCCATGCTCGAACAAAGCAGGCGGCTTCGCGCAGGCGAATGGACGCAGCACGGACGCCTTGACCGGAACGCGCACGCGGTCGAGCACGTGGTCGACTATCTGCCGTGCCCGACGCTCGATTTCAACGGCGCGCATCTGCTGTATTTCGCGAGTTTCCAGTCGATGGTCGACCGCGCCGAGTGGCATTGGCGCTCGACGCAGCACACGGCGCCGCCTTCGCTCGTCGAGCGCGAGATGGCGTTCTACGGCAACGCGAATGTCGGCGACAAGCTCGTGCTCGCGTTCGGCGCGCGTCACGCCGATCACGCGGGGCTCTCGCACTGGTGCGCCATTTCCCGCGCGGCGGACGGCATGCGAATCGCCGACGTCGTGACGCACAAGCGCTGGTCGCACGAATGATTCCGCATGACAAATCCGCATGAATGACGCCTATTCCGTGCCGCGCAAGCCGCTCTACACGCGCGCCGATCTGCCCGATGTGCCGTGGCTCGATGCGCGCCCCGGCGAGTTCCCGTTCGTGCGCGGCATCCACGCGACGATGTACGCGCAGCGGCCGTGGACCATCCGCCAATACGCGGGTTACGCCGACGCGAGCGCGACGAATCTCGCCTATCGGCGTGCGATAGAAAGCGGCGCGCGCGGCTTGTCGGTTGCGTTCGATTTACCGACGCATCGCGGACATGATTCGGATGACGAATCAATCGGCGGTGATGTTGTCATGGCGGGTGTCGCGATCGATTCGGTCGAGGATATGAAGCGCTTGTTCGAGGGCATCGCGCTCGACGAAGTCTCCGTTTCGATGACGATGAGCGGCGCGGTGTTGCCCGTGCTCGCGGCCTTCATCGTGGCGGCGGAAGAGTCCGGCGTCGAACCTGCGCGCCTGCGCGGGACGATCCAGAACGACATCCTCAAGGAGTTCATGGCGCGCAACACGTGGATCTTCGCGCCGCAACCGTCGATGCGCATCGCGACGGATGTGGTGCAGCACGTGCTCGCGCATCTGCCGCAATTCAACGCGATGTCGGTGTCGGGTTATCACCTGCAGGAAGCGGGCGCGGACGGCGTGCTGGAGCTGGCGCTCACGCTCGCTAACGCGCGCGAATATGTGCGGCGGCTCGTCGATGCAGGCGCGGATGCCGATCGCGTCTGCGCGCAATTGAGTTTCTTTTTCGCCGTGGGCCCGGACTTCTTCGGCGAGATCGCGAAGCTGCGCGCGGCGCGCGTGTTGTGGGCGGAGCTGGCGCGTTCGCTGGGCGCGCGTTCGGCACGCGCGGCGCAGTTGCGCATGCATTGCCAGACGGCGGGCTCCAGCCTGCACGCCCAGCATGCGCACAACAACATCGTGCGCACGACGATCGAAGCGCTGGCGGCCGTGCTCGGCGGCACGCAGTCGCTGCATACGAACGCCTGGGACGAAGCGCTCTCGCTGCCCGGCGAGGCCGCGGCGACGCTGGCGCGCGACACCCAGCGGATGCTTCAGCACGAAATGGGCTTGTGCGAGACGGCCGATCCGCTGGGCGGCGCGTATATGGTCGAAGCGCTGACCGCGCGCACGATCGACGCCGTGAAGGCGAGGCTCGCCGACATCGACGCGCAGGGCGGCGTGATCGGCGCGATCGAGTCGGGTTGGGTGCAGGCGCAACTTCATCGCGCGGCGACGCAAACCCAGGCGCGCATCGACTCGGGCGAGCAGGTGATCGTCGGCGTGAACCGCGATCGCGCGGCGCCGCCCACGGACAGCGAATGGCTCGACGTCGACGCACGCGTAGTGCGCGCCGTGCAGATCGAACGACTGCGCCAGTTACGTGCGAGTCGCGATGCCGCCCGCGTGCGCGCTGCGCTCGATGCGCTCACGCATGGCGCGGGCGAAGGCGAAGG
Source organism: Paraburkholderia sp. SIMBA_027 (assembly GCF_046535315.1). Taxonomy (NCBI): domain Bacteria; kingdom Pseudomonadati; phylum Pseudomonadota; class Betaproteobacteria; order Burkholderiales; family Burkholderiaceae; genus Paraburkholderia; species Paraburkholderia sp. SIMBA_027. Next base: position 255,234 of record NZ_JAWRWY010000011.1, on the reverse strand, counting down.
CGGGGGCGAGGGCAATCTGCTGGCCTTGACGATCGACGCCATGCGCGCCCGCGCGAGCGTGGGCGAATGCACGGCGGCGCTGGAGCGGGTGTGGCCGCGCTGGCACCGGGCGCTCGCGAGCGAGGCGCAGATCTACGCGGCGACGCGCGGCGACGATGCGGCGTGGAACGCGGCGCGCCACGCCGTGGCGCAGTGGACCGCGTTGCAAGGGCGCGCGCCGCGCATCGCGCTCGCGAAGCTGGGCCTCGACGGCCACGACCGCGGCGTGCGCGTGGTGGCGGGCGGGCTCGCGGATGCGGGCTTCGATGTGCGCCTCGGGCCGCTGTTCACGACACCGCAAGAGGTTGCCGCGTGGGCGCACGCGTGCGATCCCGACATCGTCGGCGTATCGACGCTGGCGGGCGCACATGGCGCGCTGGTGCCGACACTCCTCGACGCGTTGCGGGCGCATCGCTGCGACGCGCCGCTCGTGCTCGGCGGCATCGTGCCCGAAGCGCATCGCGAGGCCCTGCTCGCGGCGGGCGTGGCGCGGATCGTCGGGCCGGATACGCCGCTCGACCGGATCGTTCTCGACGTGCTCCGGGCGCTCAGCCCGCAGGCGCAGCCTTCGCCCTGCTGAAAGCGCGCGCGGCGCACCGGCCGCACCAAAGTACCAGCATCGGCGGCTTGCCCGCGCGCCGCACCGTCGCGGGGCATGCGCCTGCACGCCCCGGAACGCCCGACCGGCGGACTTTCCAGCCGATTCGGCAGGCCCCGCCGCGCAACGCCCGTTCCCAAAAAGTGCCAGCGAATCTGCAATTTGTATAGGGACAAGTCCGCGCCTCGGGCCTATCTTCCTATCAGCCTGGCGGTTTGCGCTTTGCTGTGACGCTGATAAAAAATGGAGACTAGTACTGTGCGTTCTTCGCTTCAGTTGAAAACGAAAATCCTGACTTGCCTTTCTCTTGCCACCGCCGTCGCGCTCGCTCACGCAGCGGAACCCGCGACGACGACCAAAGGCGACCTGCTGATTTACCGGATCGGCCCCACCACCTCCGAACTCTACGTCGCCAATGCCGACGGCAGCGACGAACATCGGCTCATTCAATCCGATGGTTTCGACTATCACGGTGCATTCTCGGCGGACGGCAAGTGGGTCGTCTTTACGTCCGAACGCGACGGCCTCGGCCATGCGAGCCTGTATCGCGTGCGGGTGGACGGCACGGGCCTGCAGCGCCTGACCGACTGGACCGGCATCAGCGACGCCGCGGTCTTCAATCCGACCGATTCGAATGTCATCGCGTTCGTTTCCTCGCGTCGCGGCAAGAATACGTGGGGCACCACGAATATCTGGACGCTCAACATCAAGACCGGCGCGCTGCATAACGTGACCGGCAACATCAAGTTCGATCCGGACAAGCCGCACAGCTTCTTCCGGCCGTCGTGGTCGCCGGATGGCAAGTGGATTGCGCTGTCGTCGGATATCGGCAGCGAATGGCGCGGGCACAACCTGCCGGTCGGGTGGGAGCGCACCCAGGAAGGCAGCATCTACGAAATCCATCCGGATGGTACGGGCTTCAAGCAGATTTCCGCGCGCGCCGGTTATACCGAAGGTTCGCCGTCGTGGTCGCAGGACAGCAAGCACGTCGTGTTCTACGAAACGCCGGTCGAATCGACCTGGGGCGCACACCGTCCCGAAGCCATCGGCAAGGTCGATACGCAGATCGTGCAGGTCGACGTGGCGACGGGCGAGCGCAAGGAGCTGACGAGTTCGCCGGGCTTCAAGGTGTTCCCGCAGTACGTGGGCGCGAACGACGTCGCGTGGCACATCAAGAACGGCCCGCAGGAAGGCCTCTACACGACGAGCGGCCAGTCGCGCGTGACGGCGGGCAGCGGCATTCGCTCGCCGCATTACTCGGCCGACGGCAAGAAGGTCGTCTACGAGAAAGTGGTGTATGCAAAACCGTTCCATCCGAACGGCACGCCGCTTTACAGCTTCGATCCGCAATGGAATTACCGTTTCGTCGATGTCTTCCCGCAACTCTCGCGTGACGGCAAGTCGCTCGTGTACACGGAGAAGGCGGTGGGTTCGTCGATCGTGGTGTCGAATGCCGACTTCAGCGACGCGCGCCATATCTACGACCCGGCCACCAGCGGTCTCGATCCGAAGTTGATTCAGATGGGTCTTGCGGGCGCGTTCCAGCCGACGTGGTCGCCGGACAAGCAATGGGTGGCGTTCGGCGTGGGCGGCTGGTTCTTCACGCGCGATCACATGCCGGGCCGCATCATGCGCATCAAGGCCGACGGCAGCATGAACGGCAAGCCGGAAGTGCTGACCGACGGCAAGGAGAACGCGGGCTTCCCGAGCTATTCGCCGGACGGCACGCGCATCGTCTACCGCGTGTGGAGCGAGACGGACAAGGGCCTGCGGATCCTCGACCTCGCGACGCACAAGACCACGGTGCTGACCACCGAGCCGGACAATCTGCCCGGCTGGTCGCCGGACGGCCAGCGGATCGTGTTCACGCGCAAGGAAGTCAATCCGACCGATCCGAACAAGTTCCACTACGACGTGTACACGATTCATCCGGATGGCTCCGACGTGCAGCGCGTCACGACGCCGGGTTCGAATCAGGCGCACGCGACCTGGACGTGGGACGGCCGCATTGCGTACAGCTCGGGTGAATATGGCTTCCGCGACGAGCTTTCGCTCTACGACGACACGTTCCAGCCCGACGGCCAGAACTGGGTGATGAATGCGGACGGCAGCGATCGTCATGCGATTACCGACACGCTGTGGGAAGACTCGATGCCGCTGTATATTCCCCGTCAATAAGAACGCACTGAAGTTTTAATCCGCAAAGGCACCGTGTTCAGGCACGGTGCCTTTTTGTTTTCATCGCGTTCTTATCGACGCCATAGCATCGGATTCCTGATTAATTGAAAAAATGCCTTGAAATAGCCTGAAATATGGGCGACTTCGCGAATCCAGACTTACCCGAGTGCCCCCTCAGATCGCTAAAAAGTGCCAGCGAAAATCACTTTTGTGTAAAGGCAACCACGCTGCTATCGCTTAAATTGCCTATCACCGCAGCCGGCTTTGACTAACGCGATTCACGAAACTTCACGGAACGCGTAGCCGACGGTGCGAAAAATCGAGTCGAAAATCGACCGCGTCTTGCATATCGACAAATATGGAAGGAGACATGAAAAAATCAAACGCTACCCGCATGCCGATGTTGGGTGTGGCTTTCGTCGGCTTGCTGGCTGGTGCGGGGGCCGCTCATGCAGCAGATCCGTCAGCAGGCGCATCGACTGCATCGAGCACATCGAATTCATCGAATTCATCGAGCGCAACCCAGGTCGCCCAGGCAGGCGGTTCGATCTCCAGCGCCGCGCCTCTGACGCTCTCCCAGGCCAGCACGGTGACCGCGCCGCTCTCGCCGCCGCCGAGCCTCTACACGCCGCCGACCTCGTGGAACGACACGTATATCGGCTATCGCGTGGGCACCAACTTCTACTATCCCGGCGTGCGAACGGCATCCGGCGCGCCGGCGAAGATCACGCAGAACATCGGCTATCTGACGACCACGGGCGGCTTCAAGTACGGCAGCTACGCGTTCAACGTGGACTACCTCGTCTCCAGCATGGCGAACCCGGAAGCGGGACCGACCAATGCCTACGGTTATGCGACGGCAGGTTCGGGCGGCGCGCAGGAAGTCTATAGCGTCGGCCGCGTCACGTTCAGCGCGAGCAAGATTTTCGGCCGGCCGTTTTCGTATGGCGTCATGCGCGATTTCGGGCTGACCGTGGGCTATGAATTCGGCACCAAGAACGACGCCTACGCCGAACGGGCTCGCATGGTGGTGGTCGGGCCGACCATCGACTTCGCGATTCCGAATGGCTTCTGGAACGTCACGCTCGGCGTGCGCACCGAGAGCAATCACGACGGCATCACGAACGTCGAGGTGCATTTCAACCCGGCGGTTCACCTCGAAAGTTCGTGGCTCTACGCGTTCCGTCTCGGTCCCGTGCCGCTGGTATTCAAGGGTTTCGCCAGCGTCACCGGGCCGAAGGGCCGCGATGGCTTCGGCGTGGAGACCACGACGGAATTCCTGACGCGCGCCTATCTGCTGGCGGACGTCGGTTCCTTCGTCGGTCATCCGCGCACGGCCTACATGGGTCTCGGTTACGAATACTGGCACAACATGTACGGCACGCGCTCTTCGGAACAGCCGGGCACGACGCAGACCTCGGTCCCGATGTTCGTGGCGGAAATCCACTTCTGATCGGTCCGCGATTCAACGCGGCCATCGTCGACCCAGGGGACTGGGAGGCGATGGCCGGCAATGCGATCGGTCCGGCGCCGACGAAAATCGACAATAAAGAGAGGAATGGGAATGATGAAGAAGCGACTCACAGGCATCGCGCCGCCGAAGGCCACGGGCCTCGTTTTAACGCACCGGTGACATTGCTGAGGTCCATGACGTGTCCGCTCTCGACTCGTACCTGCAGACCAACCTGAAGGCGCGGCATCTGCGCCTGCTCGTGGCGATCGACACTTATCGCAATCTGACTCAGGTCGCCGACGTCACGAACGTGACGGTGCCGGCCATTTCCAAGTCCCTTGCCGAACTCGAACGCGGGCTCGGCCTCACGCTGTTCACGCGCACGGCGCGCGCGCTCGTGCCCACCCAGTACGGCGATTGCCTGATCCGCCACGCGCGCGAACTGCTGACCAATCTGAATCAGACTCGCGACGAACTGAAGGCGTTGAGCTCGGGCACCGAAGGCAAGATCCATATCGGCATGTTGCCGGCCTCGGCCTCGGTGTTGCTGCCGCAGGCGCTGAGCCTGCTCAAGCAGCGTTCGCCGGGCACCAACGTGATGGTGACCGAAGGCACAACGGCGTCGCTGCTGCCCGAACTCTGGCAAGGCCATCTCGATCTCGTGGTGGGCCGCTTGCCGCCGCCCGATACGCTCGGCAGTTTCGAAGAGCGAGAACTGCTCGAGGAACCCGTGACGCTGATGGTCGGCCGCCACCATCCGCTTGCGCGGAAAAAGCAGTTGAACTGGTCGGATCTGCGCCCCTTTCCGTGGATCTTGCCGCCGCCCGGTTCGATATTGCGCGATCCGCTGGAACGCGCGCTCGAAGCGCATGACGTGCCGCTGACGAACAACTACATCGAGACGCTTTCGATGCATGTCGCGCGCGTTCAACTGCAAATTTCCGACTTCATCGCCGTGATGGCGGGCACGCCCGGCGGCGACGCGGCCCAGCCGTTTCACACGCTGCCCTTGCGGCTGCCGCGACTGCTGCGGCCCGCCGGCGTGCTGTGGAATCGCAATCGCGGCTTGACGCCCGGCGCGCGGCGCATGCTGTCGTGCCTCGAAGAGATTGCCGAACAGCTGGAAGCGGGGGCGGTGAGCGCGCGCGCGGTGCCGGCGGTTTCTTTAGCCACTGGCTGACTCACACTCGAACTCATTCAATACTCGGAAACGCTGCGTTTGATTTCCGGACGGAACCCAACATGATCATCGATTGCCACGGTCACTTCACGACCGTTCCCGCTTCGTTCCGCGACTGGCGCGCGAAGCAGATCGCCGCCGCCAACGACCCGGCCAACGCGCCGCCGCTTTCGGGCGCGCACGTGAGCGACGACGAAATCCGCGAAGGCGTCGGCAACGGCCAGTTGCGCCTGCAAAAAGAGCGCGGCGGCGACCTCACGCTGTTCTCGCCGATCGCCGGCCTGATGAGCCATCACCTCGGCAACGAGCGCACCAGCCTCGAATGGGCCGAAGTGTCGAACAACCTCGTGCGCCGCGTCTGCGATATCTATCCGGACAACTTCGTGCCGGTCTGCCAGCTGCCGCAATCGCCGCTCGCGCCGCCGAAGAACTCCGTCGCCGAACTGCGCCGCTGCGTCGAGGAAATGGGCTTTGTCGGCTGCAATCTGAATCCGGATCCGAGCGGCGGTTACTGGACCGGCAAGCCGATGACGGACCGCGAATGGTATCCGCTTTACGAAGCGCTCTGCGATCTCGACGTGCCCGCCATGATTCACGTGGCCGCGTCGTGCAACGCCTGCCATCACGGCACCGGCGCGCATTATCTGAACGCCGATACCTCGGTCTTCATGCAGCTGCTGCAAGGCAACGTATTCAAGGATTTCCCGACGCTGCGTCTCGTGATTCCGCACGGCGGCGGCGCGGTGCCGTATCACTGGGGTCGTTATCGCGGCATGTCGCTGGAAATGATGGATCGCCCGCTCGAAGGTCTGCTGAACAACATCTTCTTCGACACCTGCGTGTATCACCATCCGGGCGTTGAATTGCTCACCAAGGTCGTGCCGACGAGCAACGTGCTGTTCGGTTCGGAAATGATCGGCGCCGTGCGCGGCCGCGATCCGGATACCGGCGAGTATTTCGACGACACCAAGCGCTACGTCGACGCCTGCGACGCGCTGAGCGATGCCGACCGTCACGCGATTTTCGAAGGCAACGCGCGCCGTGTGTATCCGCGCCTCGATGCGCTTCTCAAGTCCCGCGGCCTGTAATCGCGCCCGTTATGAACGACATCGACATGCGTCCTGCGCGACGGCTCGCTCGCCGCGCACCGCGATCCGGCGAACGGCAAGCATGAAACTGGTCCATCAACTGCCGTTGGCATTGGGCGCCGCGCTGCTGGTCGCCGCGGGCGCGGGGCTGTTTGGCGTGTTGCAGATGAACCGCGCCGCGCACACCTATGAGCGGCTCGTTTCGGTCGACGACGCGCAGGCCCGCGCGGTCGACGAGGCGCTGGTCGCGTTCAAGAACCAGGTGCAAAACGGCAAGGATATTCTGGTGCGCGGCAAGGACCCGGCGCACTTCCAGAAGTACTGGGGTGCGTTCGAGAAGTACGAAGCGGCGGCGCAGGACACCACGGAAAAGCTCGCGCAGGCATTGCCGCCCGGCGAGGCGCGCGAGAAGATCGAACGCTTCAACGTGTTGCACAAGCAGATGGGCGTGGCGTTTCGCGCGGCGCTCGGCAAGTTCGAAGCGTCGGGCTTCGATATCGCCGTGGGCGACCGGGCGGTCGACGGACTCGATCGCGATTCCGCCATTACCTTGCGCGAATCCGGCGAAGCGATCGTCGCGCAGACCGCCGCCGCCATCGGCCGGGCGAAAGCCGAGCAAACGCGCGCCATGCTCGAAAGCGTGAGCGTCATGGCGATCATCGTGCTCGCGGGCATTGCCGCCGCGCTGAAATTCTCGCAGGCGATCACGCGCAAGCTCGGCGGCGAACCCGACGACGCGTGCGAAGCCGCGCGCCAGATATCGCGGGGCAATCTCGACGTCGACGTTCATGTGCGTCCCGGCGACAACGACAGTCTCATGGCCGCGATGCGCGCGATGACGGGTTCGCTCGCGGGCATCGTCGAGCAGGTGCGGATGAGCAGCGACGCCATTGCGACCGGTTCGGCGCAAATCGCGTCCGGCAACGCGTATCTGAGCCAGCGCACCGAGGAGCAGGCGAGCGCGCTACAGGAAACCGCGGCCTCGATGGAGCAGTTGAGCGCGACGGTCAAGCAGAACGCCGCGAATGCGCTTGAGGCGAGCGAGCTTGCAACGGGCGCGTCGTCGATCGCCGTGCAGGGCGGCAGCGTGGTGGGCGCGATCGTCGAGACGATGAAGGGCATCAACGAGGGCTCGCGCAAGATTGGCGAGATTATCGGCATCGTCAACGACATTGCGGCGCAAACCAATATTCTCGCGCTGAACGCGGCAGTGGAAGCGGCGCGCGCCGGCGAGCAGGGGCGCGGGTTCGCAGTCGTGGCGACCGAGGTGCGCTCGCTCGCCAAACGCAGCGCGCAGGCGGCGCACGAGATTCGCGCGTTGATCGTGTCGAGTGTGGATCGCGTCGATCGCGGCAGCGCGCTCGTCGACGAAGCGGGCGCGACGATGACGCAGGTCGTCGAGGCGATTCAGCGATTGAGCGTGCTGGTCGCCGAGATCAGCCACGCGAGCGGGGAACAAAGCGCGGGCGTCGGACAGGTCGGCGAAGCGGTCAGCCAGATGGATCAGAGCACGCAGCAAAACGCGGCGCTGGTCGAAGAAAGCGCCGCTGCCGCCGAGAGCCTGAAACAGCAGGCCGACAATCTGGTCGGTTGCGTCGCACAGTTCCGGCTGTGAGGCGATGAACGTGGCCCTGCCGCGCGTCACCCGCGCTTCGACATCAGCGCCGTGCTTCGGTTCGAAACTGACTGGGCGTCTGTCCGACTTCGCGGCGAAAGAAGCGCGTGAAATAGGCGGCATCCGCGAAGCCGAGCCAGAACGCAATCTGCTCGACCGACATATCGCCGAAAATGAGTTCGCGCTTCGCTTCGGTAATAATGCGCGCGTGAATCATTTTAGTCGGGCTCTTTTCTTTCGCGGAGGCGCACGCGGCGCGCAATTGCACCAGCGAAACCGCGAGCATCGACGCGTAGTCCTGAAGCGGCAGATTGCTGCGGTAATGCTCGTCGATCAGTTTGCGAAAACGCTCGACGAGGCGCACGTCGTGGCGCGGCATGCTGTCGTGCGTGGCCGGTTCGAGGCGCGCGGTGCGAATCAGCGTCAGCAGCAGCATCGTGAGCAAGGCTTCGGTGCCCGCGATCTGGCCGACCGCATTCGTTTCGATTTCGTGTTTCAGGCGCTGAACGATGGCGTAGATTTCGTTGGCGGCATCGCCGCAATGAACGAACGGAATCATGCGCGGCGCGGACCAGAGTGCGATGAACTCGCGCAGCTTCGCGTTGACCTGTGTGAGCCAGGACACTTCGATCGTGACGACCCAGCGGTCGACATCGACCTTGTAGTCGAGTCCGTGGATGCAGTCGGTGGGCACGATCAGCGCGCAGGGGCCTTCAAACGCCACGCTGCGGCCTTCGAGATTCATCACGCCGCAGCCGTTGCGCACGAAGATCAATTGCCCGTAGCCCGGATGCGCGTGCGGCTCGGTGCGCCAGCGCCCGCGTTCGGTCACGTGACCGACGTGCACGAACCAGTTTTCTTCTTTGCGCTGCTCGACATAGAGCCGGACTTTGGGAACCGCGCCGACGCGGCGCTCGTCGGGTGGGAGGCGAGGGGCGTTACTGATTATTACGCCGTGGGTCATGCTGTCTCCTGAACGGCCAGTCACGCGCGGCCGCCATTGCATTTGGAACTTCGCCGGTACGCAGCGCCTTTCAGGCAAGGCACGCGGGCGACTTTCTCTACTTTCTCGATTGGCGCCTTGAGAAAAGCGCTGTGAATATCGTCGTATCTTTGCATAAACGACGTGACAAGCGAATGGCGATATACCCCGAGCGCCGTGTTTTAGCTTTCAGCGCGGGCCCTGTTTGTTCGTCGTCGCGCATGCGTGCCCGGCTTACGTTTTCTGATCGAAGGCTTTCGTTGCATGCAAGGCTCGCAGCGTTGCTACGACGATCGTCGCACGCGAGTACGATTTTTCGGATCATCGGTTTGGACTGCGATCGATTCCAGCGGAGCCGAGGCGCGATCGGGGCGCGATCATCGCCCGATCATGGCGCGTCGCCGCAAGAATCCTCCGCACGCGGCAGCAAAAGACGAAAAAATATCGTACGATATGTTTTTCGATAATTCAGGTCGATGCGCAGACCGCGGCCCTTCAGGGATCGACGCGCCTGCGCACTGACTCGCTGACCCGCTGACCGTATGCCCCCTCCGTCACCCGCCACGCCCTTACCACCCGCCGCACGCGTGCGCGCGATCATGATTCTCGTGACCGGCGCGCTTTTCATGGAGATTCTCGACGGCACCGTGATCGCCACGGCGCTGCCCGCGATGGCGCGTTCATTCGGCACCACGGCGGTCGCGCTGAACATCGGCGTGAGCGCGTATCTGCTCGCGCTCGGCGTGTTCGTGCCGGCGAGCGGCTGGGTGGTCGACCGCTTCGGCGCGCGGCGCGTGTTCGCTTTCGCGATCGCCCTGTTCACGCTGACATCGGCGCTGTGCGGCGTCTCCAACGGCCTCGTGAGCTTCGTGGTCCTGCGCGTGATTCAGGGCATTGCGGGCGCGTTGATGGTGCCGGTCGGGCGGCTCGTGGTCATGCGCTCCACGCCGAAGGAGCGGCTCATGGCCGCGATGCAGTCGCTCATCTGGCCCGCGCTGATCGCGCCGGTGCTCGGGCCGCCGGTCGGCGGCTTTATCACGACGCATTTCGGCTGGCGCTGGATTTTCTACCTGAACGTGCCGATCGGTCTGATCGCGCTGGTCGTCGCGTGTTTCATCATCCCCGACGCGCGGGAAGCGCGCGAGCGCCGCTTCGACTGGACCGGCTTCCTGCTGAGCGGCGCGGGAACGTTCACGCTGCTCACGGGCCTCGAACGCGCCGATGCGCGTCTCGACGCCATGGCCTTCGCCATGCTTGCCGTCGGCATCGCGCTGCTGATCGTGGCGATTCGCCATTTGATGCGTGCGCGCGATCCGCTCGTCGATTTGTCCGCGTGTTCGATTCCAACCTTTCGCGCCGCGCTGCGCGGCGGTTCGCTCGCGCGCATGGCGATCGGCAGCGCGCCGTTTCTGCTGCCGTTGATGTTTCAGGTCGGTTTCGGCTACGACGCCTTTCATTCGGGCCTGCTCGTGCTCGCCGTGTTCGCGGGCAATCTCGCGATGAAGTCGGTCACCACGCCGATTCTGCAACGCTTCGGGTATCGTCCGGTCATGATCTGGAACGGCGTGTTCTGCGCGGTGTGCCTCGCGGCGTGCGCGTGGCTCCAGCAAGACACGCCCGTGCCGATCACGGTGCTGTTGCTGTTCCTCAGCGGTATGACGCGGTCGATGCAGTTCACGGTGCTCGGCACGATCGCTTACGCCGATGTCGCGAAAGAACGCATGTCCGACGCGAACAGTCTCTTCAATACGGCATCGCAGATCGCCATGGCGGCCGGCATCACGCTCGGCGCGCTGGGCGTGCGGCTCGGTCATTTCGTTGCGCTTCACGCCGATTGGCATGGCAGCGGCATCGAATATCGGGTGGCGTTCGTGCTGATCGGCATCGTGGCGCTCGGCAGTATCGTCGACGCGATTCGACTGCCCAAGGGCGCCGCCGATCATTTCATTACGCGCTCGACCTAAGCGCCCGATCCATAGGCTGATTCATTGCCCGACCGACCGCGCTCTGCGGTCGAAGCGCGCGTTCGCGAAGCGCGCGGACGCTGCTTCAAGCACTTCCTCAGCCCAAAACGAACATCAGACGAACACATTCGAAAGCTGAATGTGTTCGTTTTGTCGCCTTTCCGGCGCCCATCCGGTTCGCTTTGCGCGTCTTTTGTAGCGCCACTTTCGGTGTTTCTTCCGGGAAAACCCCTAAATTTCCGCTGATTCTGCGCCAATTCGGGCGCATTTCCCGCATTTCGCCTGTGCTCGCCAAAACGAACTTTACTTTTTCGATTTTGTTCGTTAGATTTCGGATTCGAACATTTCGGGTTCGCCCATGGCGACATGGGGCGCAAGGCGATCCGGCACTCGATGTTGCGACGACTGCGTCGCTCCGGGTGCCGCCTCGGCCACTATCAGGAAACGCAGGTGACTCAAGAGAATCGGTACGATCTGCTCGTCGTGGGCGGCGGGATCAACGGCGCGGGCATCGCGCGCGACGCAGCCGGGCGCGGCCTGTCCGTGCTCCTTTGCGAACAGGACGACCTCGCCTCGCATACCTCGTCGGCCAGCACCAAGCTGATTCACGGCGGTCTGCGCTATCTCGAGTACCGCGAATTCGGTCTCGTGCGCAAAGCGCTGCAAGAACGTGAAACGTTGCTGCGCGCCGCGCCGCACATCATGTGGCCGCTGCGTTTCGTCATGCCGCACATGCCGAATCTGCGCCCCGCATGGCTCATCCGCCTCGGTCTCTTTCTCTACGATCACCTCGCGAAGCGCGAATTGCTGCCGGGCTCGCGCGGCATCGACATGCGCCGTCACGCGGCCGGCGCGCCGCTGATCGATTCGATCAAGCGCGGCTTCGTCTATTCGGACGGCTGGGTGGACGACGCGCGTCTCGTCGTGCTCAACGCGCTCGACGCGCAGGAACGCGGCGCACGCATTCTCACGCGCACGCAGCTCGTGGACGCGCGCCGCGTGAAGCACGCGCAGGGCGGCGAATGGCTCGCCACGCTGCGCCGCGCCGACGGCAGCACCTTCGACGTGCGCGCGCGCGCCATCGCCAACGCGGCCGGTCCGTGGGTGGGCGAGGTGCTGCACGGCGCGCTCGGACAAGGCGCGCAACACAGCGTGCGCCTCGTGAAGGGCAGCCATATCGTGACGAAGCGTCTGTTCGATCACGACCACGCCTACATTTTCCAGAACCCGGACAAGCGCATCATTTTCGCGATTCCGTACGAGCACGACTTCACGCTGATCGGCACCACGGACGTGGAATATCGCAACGATCCGGCCAAGGTCGCCATCGACGGCGATGAAACGCGTTACCTCTGCGAGTCGATCAATCGCTATTTCAAGCGTAAGATCTCGCCCTCCGATGTGCACTGGACTTACTCGGGCGTGCGTCCGTTGCTCGAGGAAGAAGGTGCGAAGGATGCCTCGGCGGTCACGCGCGACTATCGTCTCGAACTCGACGAAGCCGACGGCGCGCCGCTGCTCTCGGTGTTCGGCGGCAAGATCACGACCTTCCGCAAGCTCGCGGAAGAGGCCGGCGACATGCTGTGCCGCGCGCTCGGCAGCACGGCGGGCGCATGGACGGCGGGCCAGCCGCTGCCGGGCGGCGATATCGCCAATGCGCGTTTCGACGCGTTCGCCGCGGCGTTCACGAAGCGCTTCGCCTGGCTGCCCGCGCCGCTCGCGCAGCGCTACGCGCGCGCTTACGGCACGCGCGCCGAACGTCTGATTGGCGGCGCGGCGTCGCTCGACGGTCTGGGCGCGCAGATCGCTCCCGGCATTTACGAAGCCGAGTTGCGTTATCTGCGCGACACCGAGTTCGCGACCTGTGCGCAGGACGTGCTGTGGCGCCGCTCGAAGCTCGGCCTGCACGTGGCGCCCGGCACGCTCGACGCGGTTGCCGCCGCGCTCGAAGCGTGGTTTGCCGCGAGCCGCGCGCCGATGTCGCCGATGTCGCCGCTCCCGCCGGTGTCGGTCACGCACTGACGCGGCCGCGGTTGCATCGGCAGTCATCGGCAGTAAGTACCGCATGGCAGTAACCCCAACGCGCCGCGCTCAAGCGGCGCGAATCACAACTACGTACGGACGGAGATGAGAGACATGCAGGATCAACAGTACATCCTCGCGCTCGACCAGGGCACCACGAGTTCCCGCGCCATGTTGTTCGACCGCCAGGGCCGCATCGTGTCGAGCGCCCAGAAGGAATTCGAGCAGATCTATCCGCGACCGGGCTGGGTCGAGCACGATCCGCAGGAAATCTGGGCATCGCAGGCCGGCGTGGCCGCCGAGGCCGTCACGCGCGCGGGCCTGAACGGCACCAACATCGCCGCGATCGGCATCACGAACCAGCGCGAAACCACCATCGTGTGGGACCGCGAAACGGGTCATCCGATCTACAACGCCATCGTCTGGCAGGACCGCCGCACGGCCGACTTCTGCGATCAGCTCAAGGCGCAAGGCCTCGAAGAGAAAGTGCGCGCGAAGACCGGTCTGCCGATCGACTCGTACTTCTCGGGCACCAAGATCCGCTGGATTCTCGACAACGTCGAAGGCGCGCGCGAAAAGGCGCGTCAGGGCAAGCTCGCGTTCGGCACGGTCGACAGCTGGCTGGTCTGGAACTTCACGAAGCACGAACTGCACGTGACCGACGTGACCAATGCGTCGCGCTCGATGCTCTTCAACATCCACACGCGCCAGTGGGACAGCGAACTGCTCGACGCGCTCGACATTCCGCGCAGCATGCTGCCCGAAGTGCGTTCGTCATCGGAAATCTACGGGCCGACGAAGACCACGGTGTTCGCCTCGAAGATTCCGCTCGCGGGCATCGCGGGCGACCAGCAGGCCGCGCTGTTCGGCCAGATGTGCACGCACACCGGCATGGTGAAGAACACCTACGGCACGGGCTGCTTCCTGATGATGAACACGGGCGACAAGCCCATCGAGTCGAAGAACAACCTCGTCACGACCATCGCCTGGCAGATCGGCGACCAGGTGAATTACGCGCTCGAAGGCAGCATCTTCATCGCGGGCGCGGTGGTGCAATGGCTGCGCGACGGCCTCGGCATCATCAAGAGCGCGGCGGAAATCGAAGCGCTGGCCGCGAGCGTGCCGCACACCGACGGCGTGTATCTCGTGCCCGCCTTCGCGGGTCTGGGCGCGCCGCACTGGAACGCCCGCGCACGCGGTTCGCTGTTCGGCGTGACGCGCGGCACGAGCTCGGCGCATCTGGCGCGCGCGGCGCTGGACTCGATCGCGTATCAGTCGCTCGACGTGCTGGCCGCGATGGAAGCGGACTCGGGCATCAGCGTGGGCGAGCTGCGCGTGGACGGCGGCGCGAGCGCGAACAATCTGCTGATGCAGTTCCAGGCCGACCTGCTCGGCGTGGATGCGGTGCGTCCGCAGATCACCGAGACCACGGCGCTGGGCGCCGCGTATCTCGCTGGTCTCGCGATCGGCTACTGGAAGAACGTGGACGAGCTGCAAAGCCAGTGGCACGTGGATCGCCGCTTCTCGCCCGCGATGGCCGCTTCGCAGGTGGACGCCTGCCGCGCGGGCTGGCAGCGTGCGGTGCGCGCCGCCAAGGCCTGGGCCGACGACGGGAAATGAAACCGGCATGGCGCAATTCGCGCCATTGATCAGTAACCCGAAATAAATAATCAAAATCATATCCGCGAGCGGGTAGACGGTAGACGCCCGCCGCGGAAGAGAGAGACGACATGTCACCCTATATTGCAGAATTTATCGGCACAGCCATTCTCGTGCTGCTCGGCAACGGCGCCGTGGCCAACGTGCTGCTGGCGAAAACCAAGGGCCGCGGCGCGGACCTGATCGTGATCGTGATGGGCTGGGCGATGGCCGTGTTCGTGGCCGTCTACGTGACGGCTTCGTACAGCGGCGCGCATCTGAACCCAATCGTGACCATCAGCCTCGCGCTGGCGGGCAAGTTCGCGTGGTCGAAAGTGGGCGGCTACGTGGCCGCGCAGATGCTCGGCGGCATGGCCGGCGCGTTCCTCGTCTGGCTCGCGTATCGCCAGCATTTCGCCAACGAGGAAGACGCCGATCTGAAGCTCGCGGTGTTCTGCACGGCGCCCGCGATCCGCAGCGTGCGTCACAACGTGATCACCGAAGCCATCGCCACCTTCGTGCTGATTCTCGGCGTGCTGTATCTGGCCGCGCCGCAAGTGGGCCTCGGCGCACTCGACGCGCTGCCGGTCGGTCTGCTGGTGCTCGGCATCGGCATCTCGCTGGGCGGTCCCACGGGCTATGCGATGAGCCCCGCGCGCGATCTCTCGCCGCGCATCATGCACGCGCTGCTGCCGATTCCGGGCAAGCGTGACAGCGACTGGCGCTATGCGTGGATTCCGGTCCTCGGGCCGCTCGTCGGCGGCGTGGCCGCTTCGACGCTGTATCTGTATCTGCACGCGATGCATTGAGGTTTTCATCCCTCGTTGCCGCAACGAAAAAGCCCGCGAACGTGCTGCGTTCGCGGGCTTTTTGTTTGTGCGCGCGTGCCTCAGTCCGGCAGCGGCGGTTCGCCCGCGAGCATGCGCTGCGCGTCTTGCGCGGACAGCGCGTAGCCATAGAAACGCGCATAGAAGTGCTGCGTTTGCGCGACGAGCGTATCGTTCGCGCCTGCACCCGCGAACGCTTCCGGATGCAGCGTGCGCGCGGCCCAGCGGATCTGCAACGCGGCTTCGGGGCCGTAGCGGTCCCACGGAAACACGCCCATCGGATTGCGATAGACACGCTGCGCGCGCACGGCGTCGAGCGTCTCCCACAGCGCGCGTTGCGGCGATTGCGCGATCGAGCCCGCGTTGGCCGCGAGGATCACCACGTCGGGATGCCACGCGAGCACCTGCTCGATCGAGACCGGCTTGAGATTGCCGGTGAGGCCGTCGGCGGCGTTGCGCGCGCCCGCCGCGTGTATCCACTGATCGACGATCGTATCCGCGCCGTCGACCTTGAGCGGCGCGAGCGACGCCACATGCAGCACGCGCGGCTGTGCGTGCGAGCCGTGCGTGGCGAGCGTATGCGCCGTGTCGTCGAGCGTGCTCTGGAGATACGCGCGATAGTCCTGCGCGCGCTCGCGTGCGAGCGGGGTATCGAGCGTTTGCGCGGTGAGATCGACGCAGCGGAGCATCGACGCGTAATCGTCGAAACCGACGGGCACGACGTCCAGGCCGAGGCGGCGCATGGCGGCGATCGTCGGGTCGCCGGTGCTGGCGAACACGACATCGGCGTTCAGGCGCAGCAGGTCTTCGGCGTTCGCTGTCGCTCCATTCACGGATTGCGCCTGCGCGAGCGCGGGCGCGACACGGAACATCCACGGCAAGGCCTGCTTGCGCGCGACCGTCGCGACCACGTCGTTCGCGGAGCCGAGCATCATCACCACCGCGTTGTGCGCGAACCAGAGATCGGCGATACGGGTTTTGGGCTGCGCATAGGCGGGCGTTGTCGCGAGACTCGCGGCAAGCATCGACGCGCAGAGCGCGAGTGAGGCGGCGGCGCGCGTGAGTTGGTGGAAAAGGCGAGACGTCATCACAGATCGAACTCCACCGAAGCCGTCACCGTGCGCGGCGCGCCGAGCTGCGCCGTGGCGTTGCCCGAACCCGTATAGCCGTTCAGGCCGCCCGGCACGATATTGGTCCAGTAATGGCGGTTCGTGACGTTATCGACGGAGAGGCGGAACGTCACGGCGCGATCGAGGATGTCGGCGAGATAGCCCACGCCGAGATCGAGCGTCGTGTACGAACCGACCGACCACGTATTCGCGTTATCGGTCGGACGCGCGCCCACGTAGTGCACGTTGAGATTCGTGAAGAGCCCCGGCACCTGCGGCACCTTGTATTGCATCAGCACGTTCAGCGCGAATTCGGGCAGGCCGACGATGCGCTTGCCCTCGGTGCTCGCGCTGCCCGTATCGAACAGTCGCGGATCGAGCCACGTGAAGCCGCCGAACAGCGTGAGATTGCGCGTGGCGTTGCCGTCGAGCATGACTTCCACGCCGCGATTCACCTGATTGCCCGCCGTGCCGTAGGTGCCGTCTGCAAGCGTGTACGCATACGGGCGCGTGATGCGGAACGCCGCCACCGACGCGTTCAGGCGCGCGAGTGCGAGCTTGTAGCCCACTTCCCACTGCTTGCTGCGATACGGATCGAGAATGTTGCCCGCGTTGGTCGAACCGGCGGGCGCGGTGTCGCCTTGCTGGAGACTGTCCGCGTAAGTCACGTAGAGGCTCTGGTTCGCGCGCGGCTTGAAGATCAGGCTCGCTGCGCCCGAGAGACCCTGATTCGCCGACTCGCTCGTCTGCGCGCCCTTCACGTTGTAGTTGTGCGTCGAGAGCCAGCTTTGGCTGCCCGCGAGCAGCACCGACCAGTGCGGCGACACGGTGATGTCGTCGCTCGCGATCAGCGATTGCTGCGCGCTCTGCGCCGACTGATAGCGATGCTCGAAATCGGGCGCGCCCGTGACCGCGAACGACTGCGGATTCGCGAGACTCGCGCTGCCGAGCGTGGCCGTGCCGCCCGCGACCGGATTGAAGTTGTCCCACAGAAAGCCGCTCGTGCCGATGCTCACGTCGTGCTGGATCGCGCCGGTATCCACGTGGCCGCGCAGATAGAGCAGGTTGCTCGTGATCGTGAATCGGCTTGCGGTTGCGGTGGAGATCGTGGTCTTGTAGTCGCCCGCGTTGTCGATCAGCGTGTTGGTGGGCGTGGTCGATTCGCGGTCGGCGATCTGGCGCAGCACGGCCGCTTCGAGATGCCAGTTCGGCGAAAAGTCGTGACGCAGACGCAGCGTGCCGGTGTCGGTCGTGTCGTCGTTGCCGCCGTTGGACGAGCCGTAGGCCGCGTTGGTGGGATCGAGCGCGGCCGGGAAATGCACGCCGCTCGCGAGCGCGAACGTTGCGGGAAAGCCCTTCGTCACGTAGTGATAGTGGCTGTAGTTGGCCTCGATCACCGTGTCGCGCGACAGATGGAAATCGAACGCGACGCTCGCGAGCTGGCGGCGCAGCGAGCTGTGGTCGGTATAGCCCGTGCCGGTTTCGTCGAGCAGCGTGAGGCGATAGCCGATGGCCTTCGACGGCCCCACGCGATCCGAAACGTCGAGCCCGCGCAGGAAGCGCGTCTGCGAACCGTAGCCGAGCATGAAGTGAAGCTGGCGGTCGTCGGTCGGACGCTTCTGGATGAAGTTGAACGTGCCCGCCGGATTTGCCGGGCCGTAGAGCGCGCCCGCGAGGCCGTTCATCACTTCGATACGGTCGAATTCTTCGAGCGGATAGTCGGTGGTCGAGACCGCGTTGAGGCCGTCGATGCGGCTGTTCTGTACCACGCTGCCTTGAATGCCGCGGCTCTGCGGGCGCGCGCCGTCGCCTTGCACCGAAGGCAGCAGGCGCAGCGCGTCGGGAATGCTCTTGAGCTGCTGGTCGGCGATCACTTCCTGCGTCACCACGTTGACTGTGTACGGCGTGTCCACGCGTTTGACGTTGCCGAGCGGGCCGAGGCTCGCGGTGGTGCTGCGCGGCGTGTCGGCTGTATCGGCAGTGTTGGCCTTTGCGTTCACGGCGACGGTGGGCAGTGTGGCGGTCTGGGTCGCCTGGTTCTGCGTGGGTGTGGTGACGCGCTTTGCCGGCGGGGTTGTTTCGGTATCCTCTGCATGTGCATTGCGTGAGGCAGTGAAGGCACAGGTAGCGGCGAACGCGAAAACGGCACAGCGGGACGGGAGACGGTGATTCATCGGGTGGAGGCTGGCGGGTGGGAAGAAGCGAGTGGGGCGGTGGCGTCGGCGTCATCGTCCGTAGCGAACGTATCGGTCGCCGCGCGAAAGAAACGCTGGCCGTCCACGTCGATCTGTTCGACGTGTGCGCGATAGAGCGCGCTCACGGCGCGCGCGTCGAGCACCTCGCGCGGCGCGCCGTCGGCAACGAGGCGGCCGCCGTCGAGCAGCGCCACGCGCATGGAGACGTTGCAGGCGTCGTCGGGGCGGTGCGTGGTGTTGACGATCGCGTAGCCGTCGGCCGCGAGCCGCGCGAGCCGATCGAGCAGACGCAGATGGTGGCCGTAGTCGAGGCCGCTGAACGGCTCGTCGAGCAGCAGGACGCGCGCGCCTTGCGCGAGCGCGCGGGCGAGCAGGGCGCGCTGGCGTTCGCCGCCCGAGAGCGCGCCGTAATCGCGCTGCGCGAGATGGCCGATCTGCATGGCGTCGAGCGCCGCGTGCACGGCGTCGCGATCGTGCGGGCGCGGCGCGCGCCACAACGCGAAGCCCATGCCAAGATGCGGCAGACGGCCGAGCGCCACGATCTGCTCGACGGTGTAGGGAAATTGCGGCGCGTGATGTTGCGGCACCCACGCGACCTGCCGCGCAATTGCGCGACGCCGCTGGCGATGCAGCGCTTCGCCGTGCAGCAGCACCTCGCCGGCATCGGGTGCGATCAGTCCGAGCAGCACGCGCAGCAGCGTGCTCTTGCCCGCGCCGTTCACGCCGAGCAGCGAGACGAGTTCGCCCGCGCGCACCGCGAAGCTCACGCCGTCGAGCACGGTCGCGTGCGCGCGCCGTACCGTCACGTCGCGGCAGGCGAGTGCGGCGGGCAGTGTGTCCCAGTTGGAGCGCAGGTTCATCGTCGCGCCTCGCCGTCAGCGCGCACGGCGGCGCAACGCGCGCAGCACGAACACGAAGGCGAGCGCGCCGCCCATTTCGGTGATCACGCCGAGCGGAATTTCGGCGCTCGCGACGCTGCGCGCGCAGGTGTCGGCGAGCATCAGCGCGATTGCGCCGACCAGCGCGCTCATCGGCAGGACCACGCGATTCGAAGCGCCGACGAGCGGCCGCACGAGATTCGGCACGAGCAGCCCGATCCAGCCGATCATGCCCGCAAGCGCGACGGTCAGCGCGGCGATCAAGGTGGCCAGCGCCATGACGGCGAAGCGAATCGCCTGCACGGGCACGCCGAGGCTGCGGGCTTCGTCGTCGCTGAGCGTGAGGCCGTCGATCAGCGGGGCGGCGAGACACAACAGCAGCGTGCCGAGTGCGAGCGGCGCGGTGGCCCACGCGAGATCGGCCCAGCCGGTTTGCGCGAGCGAGCCGAGCAACCAGTAGACGATGGCGGGCAACTGGTTGAGCGGGTCCGCGACGTATTTGAGCAGCGAGACCAGCGCGGAAAACAGCGCATTGCTGACGAGGCCGCCGAGCAGCAGCGCGAGGATGCCGCCACGTGCGAGCGCGCCTTCGCCCGGCTCGCCGCCGAGCATCGCGGCCGCCGAGACGCCCACGGCCATCGCCGCCACGCCGCCCGCGAACGCCCCCGCTTCGACCCAGAGACGATGCACCACAGCGCCGCCCAGCACGATCGCGAGCGCCGCGCCGAAGGCCGCGCCGCTGAGCACGCCGAGCATGCCGGGCGAGACGAGCGGATTACGGAACACCGCCTGGCAGGTCGCGCCCGAGACGCACAGCGCGGCGCCGATCAACGCCGCCGCCACGAGACGCGGCAACCGCGCCTCCATGACGACCGCGTGCAGCAGCGCCCCGTGCGCGGGCCACGCATGCAGATGCAGCGCGGCGAGCACCGTCAACGCCACTTGCTCCGGTGCAAGGGGGTAGCGTCCCGCGCACAGACCGATCAAGCCGGCCAGCGGCACACACAGCGCGGCCACGCTCAACGCGAATGCGGGACGCGCACCGAATCGCGCCGCGAATCCGCTCATCACGCGAGAAACACAGCGCGAGCCAATTCGAGCGGATTGATAAAACGGGCTTAAAGCGAATTGAAAGAATTGACGCGTCTTCGATATCGGCATTGCGGCGGGCGATATGGCGCGCGAGCGCCATGATGCTTATTTGAATCGACAAGTCTCTCTTGCCGAAAATCGAGATATCTTATCGGATATATCGAATGGCGACAGAGGAAACCTGCGACAAATTAGCACGCCAATAATCAAAGACGCTCAATAACGCACCGTTATTGGGCGCAAACCGATCGTGTGATCGCTGGAAATTCCGATGCGCCAGGATGGTCAAGCACATAACCACAACGCGATGCCGATACTGAGGATCGGTCCGAAGGCGCATTCGGATAGGAATTTTTTTCGTCGGCGGCGGTGGTCCCGCTTAGCCATGCGCGATAAAGCTGCGCTTTGACCTGAATGGGCTCGACGCCGTGGCGCCCGGCGGGGTTGGCGGCGGCCAGCGCGGTGACGGCGGGCAGGGCGGTGGCGAGTGAGATCAGGCCAAGCATAAGCGTGCGTTTCATGACGGATTTCCTGTGGATCGATTAAGCGGACGGCCCGGAAAACCGGACACCAATACGAGCGCGAAAGCGCATCAAATCCGGATCAAATCCGCGCCGATATGGCGTTCAAATCGGGTCATATTCCGGATCGAAATCCGCGATTGCGGGGCTCGTGATTCGGTATTGTCCGCCTCGGTCACGACGGCTTCATTGCCTGCGAATTAAACTTTATTTATTGTGTCGTTCGGCGCAAATCGGGGAATTTGCGTTGATTATCGAAGATTAAATATTTTTTCATGTTCGGGTGAGTCCGGTTTGCGATACTGGGCAGCTACGCGGGGAAATACGATGAAAATGAGTCTCTGGCGCAGTACGACATTTCGGCTGCTGATGATCTATGCGCTGGTGTTCTCGGCTTCGATGTCCGCGCTGGTCTATCTGAATTACTGGCAGTCGGCCAGCTATACCGCGCGCGAAGCCGACTACAACATCAACTGGCAGTTCGCCTACTTCTCGGCGCTGCCGCCGCAACAGGTCGAGGCGCAACTCGCCGCGCACATCCGCAGCCAGTTGCAGCGCCCCGTGAACTTCTACGGCCTGTTTTCGCCCGACCGGCGCTGGCTGGCCGGCGACATCGGCGTGTTTCCGTCGCGGCTCGCCTCGAACGGCGTGGGCGTCTGGGGTCCGCTCACGCTGACCGGTCCCACGTCGGGCCGTCCGCAATATCTGCGCACGCGCGCGACGCGTCTGCCCGACGGCAATCTGCTGGTGGTGTCGCGCGACGTGGGCGAAATGGCGCGGCTGCGCGAGACCATGCTCGGCGGGCTCGCGGGCAGCGCCGCGATGGTCATGCTCGGCGGGCTTGGCGTGGGCGTGCTGGTGTCGGCGGCGCAATTGCGGCGCGTGAAGGCGGTGCGCAGCGTCGCCCAGCGTATTGCCGACGGCGACCTCGACGCGCGTTTGCCCGCGGGCGGCCGCGACGAAATCAGCTGGCTTTCGCAGATCGTCAATCACATGCTCGACGAAGTCTCGCGTCTCATGCACGAAGTGAAGGGCGCGTGCGACGGCATCGCGCACGACCTGCGCACGCCGCTCGTGCACGTGCGCACGCATCTCGCGCGCGTGCCGCTCGACACGCTCGACGGCGAGCACGCCACGCTGATCGAAAAGGCCTCGCATGGCGTGAGCGACGTGCTCAAACGCTTTTCGGCGATGCTGCGTATTTCGGAGATCGAAGCCATGCGGCGGCGTGCGGGATTCGGCGACGTCGCGCTCGAAACCTTGTGCCGCGAACTGGCGGATCTCTATCAGCCGCTTGCCGCCGACAAGGCCGTCGAACTGTCGCTGCAACTGACGCGCGTGAGCACGGTGCGCGCCGACTACGCGCTGATGTTCGAGGCGCTCGCCAATCTGCTCGATAACGCCATCAAGTTCACGCCGCCGGGCGGCCGCGTGGAATTGCGCCTCGCGACGGGCGCGCAAGGGCCGAGCGTGCAGGTGAGCGATAACGGTCCCGGCATTCCCGACGCCGAACGCCTCGCCGTCTTTCAGCGCTTTTATCGCAGCGAACGCACGCGCGAAACGCCGGGCTCGGGGCTCGGACTCTCGCTCGTGCAGGCCGTGATGCGTATGCACGGCTTCGGCCTCGGACTGGAGGACGCGCGGCCGGGTCTGCGCGTAACGCTCGATTGCTGGGCGTATGCGGGCGTCGCCACGCTGGCGACGGGCGGCGCGACGGCGGCGCGTTCACGCGATCAGGAAACAATCTGACCGCAGAACTGAACGCAGCGGCCGCCGCGCGTGGCCACGCTTACTGCGGAATCACGAACAGCAGCGCCGCGAACACCGCGTACAGCGCGCCCACATAAGTGAGCTGGCGGCTCTTGACCTGCGGCGCGCGAAACGACCATTGCAGGAACAGGATCGCGAGCATCGTCATCGTGGCGGCGAGAATCGACGGCGCGCCGAGATGCCACGGCGTGAAGAACAGGCCGAACGCCGTCGGAATGGTCGCCTGAATCATCATCGCGCCGCTGATGTTGGCGAGCGCGAGCCGCTCCTTGCCCTGGCGCACCCAGATAATCGCGTTCATGATTTCCGGCAGTTCGGTCGCGATCGGGCTGAACAGCAGCGCCGTCAGTTGCGGGCTCAAACCCAGCCACGGACCGACCGCGCTGATCTGCTGCACGAACAGGTGCGAGGCAAAGAAAATCACGGCGAGCGCGCCGAGCACCTGCAACGCGATCCAGCCCATCGACGGATTGGCGTCGCGCGGGCGCAGCTTGAGCGGTTCGAGTTCGATGCCGTCTTCCTCGTCGCCGCTGTCGTCGCTCAGTTCCTTCCAGCAATAGAACGCGTAGGCCGCGAGAAACGCAATGCCGAGCAGCGGCTTGAACTGGAACACCACGAGACCGATGCCGATCTTCACGACGAAGATCGCGAGGAACCAGAGCTGGTCGCGGCGCAGGCGGCGCGTGTCGGCGTCGACGGCGGCGGCGCGCGCGCGGCCCACCCGTCTGGCCGTCGCGAGCAGCGCGAAGCCGACCACCGCGTAGGCGACCGTGCTCAGCGCGAGCGGGCCGCCAATGGCCGCGCCCACGCCGATTTCCTTATGCGCGGCATCGGTGCCGAATGCCACCGCGACGAGCGTGACCACGCTCTCGGGCAGCGCGGTGCCGAACGCGGCGAGGATCGTGCCGGTGGCGGTCTGCGTGATGTTGAGCTTCCGGCCGAGCCATTCGACGCCGTTGACGAAGGTTTCGCAGGACAGATAGATGATGCCGGCTGCGGCAATGAGCAGGGCGAACGTCCAGATCATGACGTGCGCTCCAGGTCGGCCGTGCTGCGGGTCGTGCGGAGATCCTTGCAGGGATCCGTGCAGAGAGTCGGGGACATTATTGTTTTGACATTCCACGGGCCGGACGTTTGGGACCAATGACGCAATCCTCCCGCCCAGCCCGGGTGCGGAGGAAGACGTCATAGGTCTCGTCAGGCCGAAGAACGGCTGCCGGCGCCATGGCATTGGGTGCCAATTATGTTGACGGCGGCGCTTCGCGCGTCGCGCGCAAAGCAGACTACTCCCCTAAGACCCGCGCATTATAACCGAGGTTGATGGCGTTGCCGAGTCGGTGGAGCGTCGCTGGCAAGTCGGCGACAAATCGGCGCAACAAGGAAAAACGCGCCGGGCGTCGTGTGACGCCCGGCGCGTGGACAGCAACGGAAACCCGTCAGCCGCGATCAGAAGTGGTGGCGGATACCGACCATCGCCATCGCCTGCTTGTTGGTGGTCGCGTCGTTGCCGAAGTCGCCGAACGAAGCGTTCGCGTTGACGAGCGCGCCCGTGTCCGCGTCGATCGTGCGGCCCGACGCCTTCTGATAGCCCGCGAGCGCGTAGATGTCGGTGCGCTTCGAGAGGAAGTAGTCGCCGCCGAGGCTGAACTGGTTGTAGCTGGCGTTCACGCCGTTGCCGCTACCCTTCGTGTAGTTGTAGCCGAAGCCGACCACGGCGACGGGCGTGACCTGGTAGTTCACGAACAGTTGTCCCGTGTTGAACTTCGTGTCGCTGTTCGCGCCGGCCGCGCTCTGGTAGTTCGCGTAGTCGACGTTGCTGTAGGCGAGACCGAAGGTCATCGGGCCGTAGCTGTAGTCGCCCACCGCGCGGATGATCTGCAGCGAGTTCGCCGAGACGAAGCCGCCCGTGATCGCCGACGAGTCGACGTTGACGTCGGTGTTCGGGTTCAGGCCGTCGAAGGTCGCAGCCGTGCCGCTGTTGCTGTTGGCCTTGAAGTAGCCCGCGCCGAAGCCGAACGGACCGTGGTTGTACGCGGCCGCGACGGCCCACGTCTGTCCCGCGCCCATGCTGCCCGCCTGGCCGCCGAACGCGTACATCGCGCTGACCTGCAGGCCGGCGTAGTTCGGGCTCGTGTACTTGATCGAGTTGCTGGTGCGGTAGCTGTTGTCGTAGTTGTCCATGTCGCCCGGCGTGGCGAACGCGGAGCCGAACGTGACGTCGTCGGTCATCGGCTGCAGCAGGTCGATCAGCGGATCGTACTGACGACCCAGCGAGACCGTGCCGCCTTGCGTCGAATTCAGGCCGACCATCGCGGTACGGCCGAACAGACGGCCGCCCTGGCCCGACTTGCCGTTATCGATATTGAAGCCGCTCTCGATCTTGAAGATCGCGGAGAGGCCGCTGCCCAGGTCTTCCGTGCCCTTCAAGCCCCACAGGTTCGGCGACATGTTGCCCGACATCATCTGGAACGTGTTGCCCGAACCGTTGCTGCCCTTCTGATTGCCGAAGAACGCGACGGACGTGTCGAGTGCACCGTAGAGCGTGACGCTGCTTTGCGCGTGCGCGACGCCGGCGATCGAAGCCAGCGTGGCGGCGAGGGCGAGAGCGGTTTTTTTCATTGATTGGTCTTCATTAAAAAGTTGCGTGAGAGAGCGTGTGCTTCATGTATTTGAAAGACGGCCAGGCAGGCAATCCAGCCGAATTCAGCGGCGATTATGCGTACGGTGTCCGTTTGGCGAATTTGAAAAACGGAAAGACTGAGTTTCAGAAAATGCATCTGCGTGCAGGTGCCGTGTGGACGGCGCCGCAAAGCGTTAAATCGAGCAGGTGTTGTTTTTTTGCGGCTGTTCGCGGGGTGTTCGCGCGAGATTCGTGCGGCTTTTCAGGCCTGATTTGCAGCATGCCGATGGGTGCATACGCACAGATCGGCGCGAGTTTCAGCGCGTATCGACGTGGTGGCGAAGGTTATTCGAGTGCGTATTGAGCGTATTCGTATTCGTCGATAACCGGCTTCGCGATGAAAGCCGGACGCAAGCGCGGTGCTAGCGCAGTTTCATCAATGCGCTATCGAAATGCATCGTCTTGTCTAAACATTTCTTCATTTTCCTGCGGATATTCGCGAGGGTTCGCGCCTCTATCCTTGCGCCATGAATTGCGTTGCAACAGCGCAATGCACAGGGAACCGGCGCAGGTTGCGCACGGCACTGATCCATGTCGACGGCGAGAAGCCGCAGAGGAGTACGAGATGAAAAAGAGCTGGAAGGGCGCGGCTGCCGCGCTGATGGTGTCGATGTCGGCGCTCGCGCATGCACAGGCGAGTGCGCCGGCCGCGGCGAACGCGCCCGTGCAGCAAACGTCGGCGAGCGCGAATGCGTCGTGGAATGCGGGTGGCACGGCGCCTGTCACGCGCGCGCAGGTTCGTCGCGAACTCGTGCAGGCGCAGCAGGACGGCGAGCTGAAAACGCTCAACAGCACGATTTACGCGCATCACTGACATGAAACGTTGAGGCGTACTTCATGCAGCGTCACGACAGACCAGGCCGCGCGTCGTGACGGCAATCCGCAGGCGCGGCCGCTAATTCGAGTTTCGAACCCATGAAATCACGCATTGTCACTTATGTTGTGCGTGCGGCGCTGTGCGTCGCCGCCGCCGCCGCCATGTCGGGCTGCGCCAGCCTGCATCCGCAGCCGAACGGTCCCGGTGATTGCGTCGGACCGCCCGACTACTGCGTGCCGTTCTTCGGCTCGTAAAGCGAGGCGGTAAAACGCCGGCTGTCGTTCACGCAGACAGCTTCGTCGCCGACGCGGCGCGCGGGGGGAAACGCCCGCGCGCCGCGCGCATTTTGGGCTGTCGCGACGCCCTTGTTTCATCAGACTAATTCGCGTCTTACCCGGTCTTTCCGTCCCTTTCTCCTTCGCTTCAGTTCCTCCCTTGCAAGCCGTTAACACAGGCGAGCGCGGGCGAGTCCATCGGTGTGACGGTTGGCACGCGCTCGCGTCAAGACCACCCATTCCTGATATTCGATAAACGTCGCCCCACAAAGGCGCCTGGAGCTCTCGCCGTGTTTGCCCGACTCTCTATTTCGGTTCGCCTGCGCATCGCGGTCGGCGTGCTGGCCGCGTTGATCGTGGCGGCCGGTGTCGCCGGTCTGATCGGTATGTCGCATTCCAACGCGGCGCTCGGCTATGCCTATTCCAATCAGCTTGCCGCCGCCATCGACATCGGCAAGTCCAATCTCAATCTGACCATCGCGCGCACCACGCTCGACCGCATCCTGCTGCATCCCGACTCGCCCGACGTGCCGCAACTGCTCGACAAGGCGCAGGGCTATCTCGACACCTCGCACAAGGCGTGGGAGAGTTATCGCGCGCTGCCGCACGACGCCGACGAACAGGCGCTCGCCGAGCAGGTGCAGACCGCGCTCGGCGCGATGCTCGAACAAGGCATTCAGCCGCTGATGGCCGCGGTCAAGCAGGGCGACCGCGCTGCGCAGGACGACATCGCGATGAAGCGCATTCCGCCTTTGTCGGTGGCGCTCACCAAGGCCTCGACGGCGCTCGAGCAATGGCAGAAGTCGCACGGCCAGCAGACCTTCGACGGCGCGCAGGACTTCTACGCCGCGTTGCGCGCGGGCAGCATCGCGCTGATCGCGCTCGGTCTGGGCGTGGCGCTGATCTGCGCGGTCGGTCTGCATCGCGCGATTGCCGCGCCGCTCGCGAACCTGCTGGGCGCGCTGCAGCGCATCGCGGCAGGCGACCTGACGGTGCGCCTCGACGCGCGCTCGCACGACGAAATGGGCCGCCTCGTTGCGGGCCTGCAGACGATGCAGGAAGAACTGGCGCGCACGGTGCGCAAGGTCTCGCACAGTTCGGAATCGATCGCGTCGGCAACGCGCCAGATCGCGGCGGGCAACGACGATCTCTCGCAGCGCACCGAGGAACAGGCCGCGTCGATTCAGCAGACGGCGGCCAGCATGGAGCAGCTGACCGCCACGGTGAAGCAGAACAGCGAGCACGCGCGCACGGCGCAGTCGCTCGCGGGCAGCGCGCAGGAAGTGGTGGAACGCGGCGCGCTGGTGGTCGGCGACGCGGTGCAGACGATGGATCGCATCGACCGCAGCTCGCAGAAGATCGCGGAGATCACGGGCATCATCGAAGGCATCGCGTTCCAGACTAATATTCTCGCGCTCAACGCCGCGGTGGAAGCCGCGCGCGCGGGCGAGGAAGGACGCGGTTTCGCGGTGGTCGCGGGCGAGGTGCGCTCGCTCGCGCAGCGTTCGGCGGCGGCGGCGAAGGACATCAAGACGCTGATCGGCGAATCGGTGGAGCACGTCGCGACGGGCGCGCAATATGTGCGCTCGGCGGGCACGACGATGACCGAGATCGGCGAGTCGATTGGCCGCGTGACGACCATCATGACCGAGATCGCGAACGCTTCGGAGGAGCAGCGCGACGGCATCGAGCAGGTGAATCTCGCCGTCTCGCAGATGGATCAGGTCTCGCAGCAGAACGCGGCGCTCGTCGAGGAAGCGGCGGCCGCGGCCATGTCGCTGACCGAGCAGACCGACGCGTTGCGCGACGCGGTGGGCGTGTTCAAGGTTGCTTGAAGCAGCGTTTAGGGAGTGTTCGTGCTGCATACGCGAAGGTGGGGTGAACGCGGCCTTCGCGCGCGGGATGGGCCGGGAGCAGCAAGGCCGTCACACCTGCGAAAGCGGTTGATGCTTTCGCTTCCACACGTCGATCTCCAATGTCCGCTCAGCCAACCCGAACTTCGCGCCGGGACAGGCCGCGAAGGTCATCGTCAATCAGGTCAACAGCGCGAGCGCGTCGCAGTTCAATGGCGCGCTTGAAGTCGCGGGCCAGCGCGCGAATGTGATTCTGGCGAATCCTTCGGGGATACCGTTCGGCGTCTGGATGACGTTGGGTGCGTGTGCGCCGCCGCCCGCAATCTGTGCGCTGGACAGTGCCGGCATGGCCAGCGCGGGCGCCGCGAACGCAAGCTGCCTTAGCGTGAAAAGCACGCGAGACGAAGCGCTATGCGCGCGTGTCTGTCCACTTTTCTTGCCCGCCCCCGTGGCGGTTTCCTCGACGGCAACGAGCATGCCTCGCGTTCGGTTGAATACGAGTCGATAGCGTGTCTTGTTCACTTTTAGTTATTCGCCCAGCTAATTTGTGCGATCCGTAAATTAGCTGCGCACTCGCGCCGGTCGATGTCGCATCGCGCGAGAAACAACGGTTTTCGGCAAATCGAACTTTTCTGATTGCCCACCGTTTTGAGATCGAGTGGGTTCTGACGCCATGCGAAAAACCCGAGAAATGCAGGGTCTGGCGTCATCGCGAATGGGTACGCATATCGTTAAGACAGGCGTCAAGGGATGACCGGCAATCTGGGCACCCGTTGCGGATGATCGTGATCTACGGCGGTGATTTCTCGACACCTGCTGGCTCACACGCGCGCCGCTTGCCGTTCGCATTGGGGCACACCCGCTCGAGCATTTCGCCACGCGCCCAACCAGACAGATGCCTGAGGTGTTTTGCGTTTCAGCTGAAACTCACGACTCAGCCCTCAAAAGAGCAACGCCCGCGAATGCGGGCGTGCAGGGTTAAGTCGGTTACGTCCATGGCGAATGCCGGATGCCTGTTTCGCAAACCTCCGCGCGACAGTCCCTTGTTTGCAGCCAGATCACCACAAGCTCGATTCTTTCAGCGCGCCGCTCAATGGCGCGTCCGGCCTGGCCGGTACGACCATCCGAACGACTTCGCGCGCCGCGAGTCAGTCAATCGAACCGGCATTTCAAAACCACGCGTCCTGCATATCCAAAGTAGTCCGATCAAGCGAAGCAAGCAGATCGAACTGCGCGCCGGTTTTCGGCAACTCCCACGCGAAGAAGTACTGCGCCGCCGCGAGCTTGCCGCGATAAAAATCGGCGTCATCGCCTTGTGCCTGTTTAAGCGCCGTGCGCGCCGCGAGCGCCTGTTCGAGCCACACCCACGCCACCACCACATGCCCGAACGCTTCGAGATACACCGAAGCGTTCGCGAGCGTCACATTCGCATCGCCCGCGGCCCACAACTGCTGCGTCACCGTGAAGAGGCGCTTCATGGCCGCGTCGAGCGCACGCGCATGCGTGGCGTCCTGCGCGTCGCCGCTCGAATGCGCGCGGTCGAGCGTGGCCTGCACGCGCTGCGCGAACAGCCTGAGCGCCGCGCCGTCCTTGATCACCACCTTGCGGCCCAGCAGATCGAGGCCCTGAATGCCGTGCGTGCCTTCGTGAATCGGATTGAGCCGGTTGTCGCGATAGAACTGCTCGACGTTGTACTCGCGCGTGTAACCGTAGCCGCCGTGCACCTGGATCGCGAGATCGTTGGCGGCGAGACACCATTGCGACGGCCAGCTTTTCGCAATCGGCGTGAGCAGATCGAGCAGCAGCGTGAGCGGCTCGCGGGCGGCGTCGTCGGCGGCGCCGCCCGCTTCGTCGACGAGCTTCGCGCACCACAGATTCAGTGCGAGCGCGCCTTCCACGTAGCTCTTTTGCGCGAGCAGCATGCGGCGCACGTCGGCGTGCTCGACGAGCTTCACCTGCGGCGACGCCGGGTCCTTGCCCGCCGCGCCGATGCCGCGCCCCTGCGGACGATTGCGCGCGTAATCGAGCGCGTGCAGATAGCCGGTGTAGCCGAGCATGGTCGCGCCGAGGCCGACGCCGATGCGCGCCTCGTTCATCATATGGAACATATAGGCGAGGCCTTTGTGCGGCTCGCCCACGAGATAGCCGATCGCACCCGCGCGGCCGCCCGGCGCGTACTTCGTGCCTTCGCCGAAATTGAGCAGGCAGTTCGTGGTGCCGCGATAGCCCATCTTGTGATTGAGGCCCGCGAGCACGACGTCGTTGTGTTCGCCGCGCGAGCCGTCTTCGTTGACGAGATATTTCGGCACGATAAAGAGCGAGATGCCCTTCACGCCGGGAATCAGCTTGCCGTCCGGGCCCGGAATCTTCGCCAGCACGAGGTGGACGATGTTTTCCGTGAGTTCGTGCTCGCCGCCCGAAATCCACATCTTGTTGCCACGCAGCCGATACTGCGCGCCGAGCGCCGAGTCGCCCTCGAAGTCGGCGCGCGTGGCCACGTCGGACAGCGACGATCCGGCCTGCGGCTCCGAAAGACACATCGTGCCGAAATAGCGGCCTTCGAGTTCGGGCTTCACGAAAGTGTCGATCTGCTTCTCGCTGCCGTGCGCGAGCAGCAGATTCGCGTTGCCGATGGTGAGGAACGGATACGCGCTCGAACCGACGTTGGCCGCCTTGAACCAGGCGAAGCCCGCTTTCTCGACCACCAGCGGCAACTGCATGCCGCCGTACGCGTAATCCTGGCCCGCCGCCATCAGGCCCGCGTCGCAGAACGCCTTGAGCGCCGTCCTCACTTCGGGGATGAGGGTGACGGTCTCGCCGTCGAAATGCGGTTCGTGTTGATCGTTCTTCTTGTTGTGCGGCGCGAACAGGTCGGTGGCGATCTTCTCGCAGGTGTCGAGCGCGGCGTCGAAGGTCTCGCGCGAGTGATCCGCATAGCGCGCGATGCGCGTGAGCCGCTCGACGTCGAGCCATTCGTAGAGCAGGAAGTTCAGGTCACGGCGGGAGAAGATCAGCGACATGGCGGGCGGGCTCTCGGTTGGGAAGGCGTTTAGATTACCTAAAATAGAACGACCGTACTATTGGTGATTTCTCCAGCTTCGCCGCGCGCGTAGCGTGCTTCAGTGCGGAGGGAGAATCCGGCATCATCGGCGCTCATCCTTCCGAAATGCGAGATGTCGATGGATCGACTCGACGCCATGTCCGTGCTCGTCGCCGTGGTCGAGGCGGGCAGTCTTTCGGCGGCGGCGCGCCGGCTCGGCATGCCGCTCGCCACCGTCAGCCGCAAGGTCAACGAACTGGAAGCGCATCTGCGCACGCGCCTGCTCACGCGCACCACGCGCCAGCTCGCGCTGACCGAGGCGGGCGCGTCCTATGTGGCCGCGTGCCGGCGCATTCTCGAAGACGTCGGCGAGGCCGAGCGCGCCGCGACTGGCGAGTACGCGTCGCCTAGAGGCGAACTCGCGCTGAGCGCGCCCGTGGTGTTCGGGCGGCTTCATGTGCTGCCGGTCGTCACCGAATTTCTCGCGCAGTATCCGGAGATCGACGTGCGGCTGGCGCTGGCGGACCGCGTGGTCAATCTGATGGAGGAGCGCGTGGACGCGGCCGTGCGCATCGGTGCGATGCCCGACAGCGCGCTCGTCGCCGTGGGCGTGGGCGCGATCCGCCGCGTGGTGTGCGCGAGTCCGGCGTATCTGGCGCGGCATGGCGTGCCGCGGCATCCGCGTGATCTGAGTGCGCATCAGTGCGTGACTTTCGAGGGCGTGGAAGGGCGCACGTGGATCTTTCGCAGCGATAAGGATTTGTCCAGGGATGCAGCGAAAACCGCGCTCGTGCAGCCGGTCGCCTCGCGTCTGGCGGTCAATACGGCCGAAGCCGCCATCGACGCCGCGCTGATGAACGTGGGCGTCACGCGCGTGCTGTCTTATCAGGTGGCGCAGGCGGTGCGCGAGGGGCGGCTCGACTTGCTGCTCGAAGCGTACGAGCCCGCGCCCTGGCCGGTGAGCCTCGTGCACGGCGGACAGACGCCGCTGCCGCTCAAACTGCGTGCGTTTCTCGACTTCGCGACGCCGCGTTTGCGCGCGCGGATCGAGGCGGCTCGCATCGGCGTCGCGCCGTCCTGAACGAGGGGCTGAACTCAGCAACGCATCGAACGCCCCAGGCATTGCCGATGCGCGTCAGTCATTTGTCAGCGGCGCTTCGGGCTTCACTTCGGCAAACGTTTGCAAATGCTTGTCGGAAAAGGGGTTTTATAAAGTTTTCACGCGATTGTGCCGTAGACTTGCGCGCGGGCGCGCGCGTCGTTTCGCGCTCCTCTGTTTTTCGAAGGTCCGATCCGCCCGCTCCGATAGTCCTCGTTCGTTTGCGCGGCTAGGCGGCCCGGCGCCCAGGCTGGAAGGCGCCGTCCGCCCGGTCCATGAGAGACCGCCGCGCATGGCCTGAAGCCATGCTATTGTCCTGCCGCTTCATGCAAAACGCATGACGCGCAAAAATTCAGGCTCAAAGGAGGCCGACCTGTGATGAATGTGCTGGGCTGCATCGTCTACAAGCACAATCTGTGGCTCGTGATCGTGGCGGTGCTGATCTGCGGCGGCGGCTCGTGGGTCACTGCGAGGCTCGTGCGGCGCGTGTTCGCGACGCGCGGCCTGCAGCGCGCGGGCTGGCAGTTCCTTGCGTCCGTGACGGCGGCCGTCGCCATCTGGTGCACGCATTTCGTGGCGATGCTCGGCTTCGAGCCGGGCGTGCCCGTCAGCTTCGACCCCGTGCTCACCATCGTTTCTCTGCTGATCGCGCTGGGCGGCAGCTTCGCGGCCTTCGCCGTGGCGGGCAGCGGCTTCACGCGCGCGGCGCCGGCCATCGGCGGGGCGCTGGTCGGGCTCGCCATTTCGCTGATGCACTACACGGGCATGATGGCGTACCGCGTGCAGGGCGTCGTGTCGTGGAATCACACCTATCTGGTCGCGTCGATCGTGCTGTCGGTCGTGTTCGGCGCGCTCGCGCTCGACCGCGCGGCGCGCGGCGTGAACGTGCGGGCAAATATCGGCGCGGACAAGGGCATGGACAAGAGCGCGAGACCCGCCGCGAAAGACACGGGTTCGGTGGCCAGCGTCACGCTGCTGCTCGTGCTCGCCATCGCCACGCTGCATTTCACGGGCATGTGCGCCTTTACGGTCACGCCGCTGCGGATCGCGGGCGAATTTTCGAACCCGGCTGCCTTGCAGGCGCTGGCGCTCTCGGTGGCGGGCATGGCGTTCATCATCGCGGGCGCGGGTCTCGTGAGCTATCTGCTCGACGACACCGTGCGCGCCGAATCGGTCGAGCATCTGCGCACGATGGCGCTGAGCGACATGCTCACCGGCCTGCCGAACCGGGCGAGCTTCAACGACCGGCTCGACGTGGAAATCGCGCGCGCCGCCGCCGAGCACGGCAAGCTCGCGCTGGTCGGCATCGACCTGAATCGCTTCAAGGAGATCAACGACCTGCGCGGCCATCACGCGGGCGACGAAGTGCTGCGCATTCTCGCGCGCCGCTTCACGAGCCTCGTGCGCGAGGGCGAATTCGTCGCGCGCGTGGGCGGCGACGAGTTCGTGGCGCTGCATCGTTACTCCCATCGCGACGCGCTCGACGACTTCCTCGGCCGTCTCGAAGACGCCTTGTTCCGCCCAATCCGCTACGACGACTGGGAAGTGGTGTCGGGCGCGAGTCTCGGCGTGGCGATCTATCCCGACGACGCCAGCAGCAAGGCCGTGCTGATCAACAACGCCGACCTCGCGATGTACCGCGCGAAGGCGGCGCTCACGCGCACGGTGTGCTTTTACGAGCCGAAGATGGACGAAACGGCGCGCGCGCGCCGCACGCTCGCCGCCGATCTGCGCGACGCGATCGCGCGCGGCCAGTTGAGCGTGCACTATCAGGTGCAGACGGCGGTGAGCGGCGCGATTTGCGGCTACGAAGCGCTGTTGCGCTGGGAGCATCCGCGCCAGGGCTTCATTTCGCCGGGCGTGTTCATTCCGCTCGCGGAGGAAAACGGCCTGATCCTGAGCATCGGCGCCTGGGTGCTGCGCGAGGCCTGCACGCGCGCGGTCACGTGGCAGCCGCCGTACAAGGTGGCCGTGAATCTGTCGCCCGTGCAGTTCGCGCACGCCGACCTGCCGGCGCTCGTCAGCGAAGTGCTGGCGGAGACCGGTCTCGCGCCCGACCGGCTCGAACTGGAACTGACCGAATCGACGATCTTCGCCGATCGCGAGCGCTCGCTCGACGTGTTGCAACGTATCAAGGCGCTCGGCGTGAGCCTCGCGCTCGACGACTTCGGCACCGGCTATTCGTCGCTCGATACGCTGCGCACGTTCCCGTTCGACAAGATCAAGCTCGACCAGTCGTTTATCAGCGAAGCCGAATCGAGCCGTCAGGCGACGGCGATCATCCGCGCGGTGCTCGCGCTCGGCAAGAGCCTCGGCATTCCGGTGCTGGCGGAAGGCATCGAAACGCAGGATCAGTTCGATCTGCTGGCGGGCGAGGGCTGCGACGAGATGCAAGGCTTCCTGCTGGGCCGCCCCGCGCCGCTCGCGCAACTGGTGGAGAGCGGGCAGATCAAGCTGGTGCAGCCGCGCAGCCGTTATGCGGCGGCGGGCTGAACGCAGTTAATCGAACGCAGTTAATCGACTCGGTTAATCGACTCGGTTAATCGCTTTCGCTTACTCGAACGCCGCAAAGCGCGGCGCGCAGGCCGGCATCCACGCGCCGTCCGTTTGCGTGAACGCGCCGCGCGCCGCGTTATGCGGATGATGCGGCGCCTCGCTCAAGCCCAGCACCGGCGACACGCACGCATCGCTGCCCTCGAATAGCGCAACCCACGCGTCGCGCTCGCGCGTGGCGATAATCTGCTCGATGCGCGCGGCGATCGCGGGCCAATGCGTCCGGTCGCGCTGCGGCAGTTCGAGCAGATCCTGCGCGCCGATTCCCTTCAGAAACGCGGCATAAAACGGCGGCTCGATGCAGCCCACCGCAAGCCATCCGCCGTCGCGGCAGCGATAGGTCCGGTAGAACGGCGCGCCGCCGTCGAGCAGATTCTCGCCGCGCGCGTCGCGCCACTGCCCCGCCGCGTGAAAGCCGTACATCATGCTCATCAGCATGGCCGCGCCGTCGGTCATCGCCGCATCGACCACGCAGCCCTTGCCGCTCGCCCGCGCGCGCAGGATCGCCGCGACCACGCCGAACGCCAGCACCATGCCGCCGCCGCCGAAGTCGCCGACCAGATTGAGCGGCACGACCGGCGCGCCGCCCGCCTCGCCGACCGCGTGCAGCGCACCCGAAATCGCGATGTAGTTGATGTCGTGGCCCGCCGTGTGCGCGAGCGGTCCGCGCTGGCCCCAGCCCGTCATGCGTCCGTAGACGAGCGACGGATTGCGCAGCCGGCACGCATCGGGACCGAGCCCGAGCCGCTCCATCACGCCGGGCCGGAAGCCTTCGATCAGCGCGTCGGCCCGCGCGATCCGATCGAGCGCATGCGCCACGTCCTCGGCGCACTTGAGATCGAGCGCGACGTGCTCGCGCCCGCGCGCGAGCGGGCCGTCGGGCAGCGCCTCGCCCGCACGGCCGATGCGCGTGACGTGTGCGCCCATCTGGGCCAGCAGCATGCCGCAGAACGGCGCGGGCCCGAGCCCCGCGAACTCGACGATATGCACGCCTTGCAGCGGCTGGATCATGCGCGGTCTCCGCGTGAAATGAATGTGGGCATCAGAGCGTACGCGCGATGATTTCTTTCATGATCTCGTCGGTGCCGCCGTAGATGCGCATCACGCGCGCATCGACCCACGCGCCGCCGATCACGTACTCCGACATATAGCCGTAGCCGCCGTGCAGTTGCAGGAATTCGTCGAGCAACTGGTTCTGCAATTCGGTGGCGTTGAGCTTGGCCATGGCCGCATCGACGGGCGACAGTTCGCGACGCAGATGCCGCGCGATGCAGTCGTCCACGTAAATGCGCACCATCTCCGCTTTCGCGCGCGCGTGCGCGAGCTTGAAGCGCGCGTTCTGGAAATCGAAGATCGCCTGACCGAACACCTTGCGCCCGCGCGTGTACTCGATCGTGCGCGCGAGCATGCCTTCGATGGACGCCACCGCGCGCACGGCAATCACCAGCCGCTCCTGCGCGAGTTCGCGCATCAGATAAGAAAAGCCCGCGTTTTCCTCGCCGAGCCGCTGCGTGATGGAGACGCGCACGTCCTCGAAAAACAGCTCCGACGTGTCCTGCGCGCGCAGGCCGATCTTTTCGAGCTTGCGGCCTTTTTCGAAACCCGGCGTGCCTTCCTCGACCACGATCAGCGAGACGCCCTTGCTGCCGAGGTCCGGCGCGGTCTTGCAGACCACGATCACGAGACTCGCGTTCTGGCCGTTCGTGATGAAGGTCTTCTGGCCGTTGATGACGTAGTCGTTGCCGTCGCGGCGCGCGGTCGTGCGCACGGACTTCAGGTCGCTGCCGGTGCCCGGCTCGGTCATGGCGATTGCGCCGATATGCTCGCCGCTCGCGAGCTTCGGCAGCCACTCGCGCTTCTGCTCCTCGGTGCCGTAAGCGTGGATATACGGCGCGACGATGTCCGAATGCAGCGGGAAGCCGATGCCGCTCGCGTTCACGCGCGCGAGTTCTTCGATCAGGATCGCCGCGTGGCCGAAGTCGCCGCCGCCGCCGCCGTATTCCTCGGGAATCGTGCAGCAGAGCAGGCCTTCTTCGCCCGCGCGACGCCACACCGATTTCGGCACGATGCCGTCCTTTTCCCACTGCTGATGAAACGGCACGATCTCGCGCTCGACGAAACGGCGAACCTGCTCGCGGAACAATTCGTGATCGTCGCGGAATACGTTACGCATGGGTTGTCTCCTTGATTGTCTGAGTCTATTTCGGATGCCGAATTAAATCGTGGCACCGGGATTCTCGATGCTCCGGTAGCGCTCCTTCAGCAGCCGGCGCAGCAACTTGCCGTTGTCGTGACGCGGCAGCGCGTCCTCGAAATCGACGGAACGCGGCACCTTGATATGCGAGAGACGCTCGCGGCAGAACGCCATCAATTCGTCGGCGAGCTGCGGGCTGGCGGCGTCGCGCTCGCGCAACTGCACGATGGCTTTGACGCTCTCGCCGAACTCGGCATGCGGCACGCCGATCACGGCCGCGTCGGCCACGGCCGGATGCTCGCTCAGCACGTTCTCGATCTCCTGCGGATAGACGTTCACGCCGCCGCTGATGATGAGATCCGTGCGGCGGTCGCTCAGATAGAGATAGCCCTGCGCGTCCACGTGGCCGATATCGCCATAGGTGGCCCAGCCGTGCCGGTTGCGCACGCTGCGAGTTTTGGCGGGATCGTTGTGATACTCGAACGGCGGGCCGCCTTCGAAGAACACGCGGCCGATCTCGCCCACGGGCAGCTCGCGGTCGTCGTCGTCGACGATATGCAGCGTGCCGAATTTCGCGCGTCCCACCGAGCCGCGATGCGCGAGCCATTCGTGCGAGTCGATCGCCGTGAGCCCGGCGCCTTCCGAACCCGCGTAATACTCGTAGATCACCGGGCCGAACCAGTCGATCATCTGCTGCTTGACGAGCGGCGGGCAGGGCGCGGCCGCGTGAATCGCCACTTTCAGGCTGCTCACGTCGTAGCGGCGGCGTACCGGTTCGGGCAGCGCGAGCAGGCGCACGAACATCGTCGGCACCCATTGGCTGTGCGTGACGCGATAGCGTTCGATGGCGGCCAGCGCGGCCTCGGGATCGAACTTCTGCATGACGATGGTGCGCCCGCCCGTGCGCAGCATGCGCACGAGATAGCGCAGCGGCGCGGCGTGATAGAGCGGCGCCGTGCTCAAATACACGGAGTCCTGATTAAATCCGAAACTCTTGCGCCATGAGGCCGTTTCGGTGTCGTCGATTGCGCGGCGATCCCACGGCACGAGCGGTTTGAGGATGCCTTTGGGCAGTCCCGTCGTGCCCGACGAATAGAGAAAATCGCGGCCCTGTTCGCACTCGGGCAGCGGCTTGCGCGTGTCGGTCTCGTCGAGCGCGGCGTCGAGCGAGGCGAAGCCGGGCGGGGGAAGCGCGCCCGTCATATAGCAGGCGACGCCGTGCAGCGCGCCTTCGTCGGCGAGCGTCTGCGCGAGTTCGCGCATCGCCTGCGAGACGATCAGCACGCGCGCGCCGCAGTCCTTGAGGACGTGCGCGACTTCGCGTGTTTTCAACTGGATGCTGATGGGGGTGAAATACAGACCGGCGCGCTCGGCGCCGACGGCCGCGATGGCCAGAGCAGGGTGGTTCTCGAACAGTAGCGCGATGCCGTCGCCGGGTTGCAGGCCTAGCTGGATCAGCCAGTGCGCAACCCGGTCTGCGCGTTCGTTCAGGATGGCGTAAGTGAGGACCTCGTTGGTGCCGGCAAGGCGCAAGGCTTCCTTGCCGGGTGCTGCGGCTGCTAGTTCGCGGACACGCTCCACGGTCTCGTCTCCATATCGTGCGCGGCGCCAGTCATGCTGCCGAGCGCTGCCTCCACGCGCCTGACCAGCGACATCAGCCGCGGGGCGATGTCGTCGGTCAACTGGTTGCCGCTGATGTTGAATACCGCAATGGAACAGCTGAAAACCCAGTACTCGTCGTCGATGGGCGACGCCAGCGGAATCGCCACCGAGTGAATCTCGCGCTGCATGTCGCCGTGCGACACCGTGCAGCCCTGCTCGCGCAATTCCTGCTGCGCCTGCGTGAGGCGCTGCGCGAGCAGTTCGCCCTTGGCCGGATCGCGCGTGAGCGTTTCCTGCAGATACCGTTCGCGTTCGGCGCCCGGCACCGTCCACAGATACGCGCGGCCCGAGGCCGTGCGCGACAGCGAAAGCCGCGTGCCGATCTCCGAGCGATAGACCGCGCTGCCCGCGCCCTGCGCGACTTCCGCGTAAGCGAGGTTCAGGCGGTAACCGACGGCGAGCGTCACCTGGCCCTGACAGTAATCGGCCAGCTCCTGCATCATCGGCCGCGCGATCTGGCGGATCGTCATGCGGCCGAGCGCGGGCGCGGCGAGGCTCAGCATCTCGGTGCCGAGCACGTATTTCGAAATGCGCTCCGAGTAGCGCAGCATGCCGAACTCGCACAGCGTATTGATGAGCCGCAGCGCCGTGGGTTTGGGCAGGCCGGTGCGCTCCACCAGCTCGCGCGCCGACAGTTCGGACGCGCCCATCGAATAGCACTGCAGGATCCGGATGCCGCGCGCGAGTGCGCTCACGAGCTGCGAGTCGTTGCTTGTCTCGTTGCTCAACTCGTTGTTCGAGTCGCTGGACGAAACAGCGGCGTCGTCGGTGCGTGAGGTGGCCTGGTCGGTCATGTCGGATTCCTTCTTCGGGGGGATGGGCGCGCCGGACAAACACGGGGCGCCTTTTGGCAAACCCGGCATTCTAGCTTTCCCCTTCGTGGCGGAACAATTTTTCAAGACGACTGGCTCATTTTTCGTGAAATTGCGACGCTTTGCCGCGCCCGCGGCGTGTCCGGGCTACCTGATCGACACATCTGACTGCGCGCAACTTCGGGAATTCGGACTCTCAGGCTCGCTCGGCCGCTATCGGTATGTCACTATCGTCGCATGAATGGAATTAAATGATCCATAAGGATCGAAAAATGTTTACCACTATTGAAATAGTGAGATCGTGTGGTGTATTTTGATTCGCGAGATTCATTTTTTCATCATCCACACTTCTCCAGGATTGAGCGAACCATGATCCAGAGCGCGGTTATCGTCGACGCGGTGCGCAGTCCCATGGGCCGGACCAAGGCGGGCGGCGCCTTCGTCGACCTGCATCCGGCCGACCTGCTTTCGCAGGTGATCCAGCAACTCGTCGAGCGCAATGACCTCGACCCCGGTACCGTCGACGACCTGATCATCGGCTGCGTGAGCCAGGTGGGCGAGCAGGCAACCACGCCGGGCCGCGTGGCGTGGCTCGCGGCCGGTTATCCGCAACACGTGCCGTCCACCACGGTCGAGCGCAAGTGCGGATCGAGCCAGCAGGCCGTGCATTTCGCCGCGCAGGCCATCATGGCGGGCGTCAACGAGATCGTGGTGGCGGGCGGCGTGGAGTCGATGAGCCGCGTGCCGATGGGCAGTTCGCGCCTCGGCCGCGATCAATACGGCGCGCGCTTTCATGCGCGTTATCCGCAGGGGCTCGTGGGCCAGGGCGTGAGCGCCGATCTGGTGGCGCAGAAGTGGGACCTCGCGCGCGAGACGCTCGATGCGTATTCGGCCGAGTCGCATCGCCGCGCCGACGCCGCGCGCGCCGCCGGTCACTTCGCGCGCGAGATCGTGCCGATCGAAGTGCGCGACGAACAGGGCGCGCGCCGCATCGACGCCGACGAAACCATCCGCGCGGGCACCACCGTCGAGCGTCTCGCGGGCCTCGCGCCGTCGTTCGAAGACGCCGCGCTGGCCGCGCGTTTTCCTGGCATCCGCTTCAACGTGACGGCGGGCAATGCCTCGCAGATCTCGGATGGCGCGGCGGCGCTGCTCGTCATGAGCGAGCGCAAGGCGGCGCAGCTCGGCCTGAAACCGCGCGCGCGCATCGTCTCGTTCGACGTGCGCGGCGACGACCCGCTCATGATGCTGACCGCGCCGATTCCGGCGACCGAGCATCTGCTGCGCAAGGCCGGTCTGAAGATCGAGGATATCGCGCACTTCGAAGTGAACGAGGCTTTCGCTTCGGTGCCGCTCGCGTGGCAAAAAGCGCTGGGCGCCGATGCCGCGCGGCTCAATCCGGCCGGCGGCGCGATTGCGCTCGGGCACCCGCTGGGCGCGTCGGGCGCGCGCCTCATGACCACGATGCTCAACGCGCTCGAACGCAGCGGCGGCCGCTACGGTTTGCAGACGATGTGCGAGGCGGGCGGCATGGCGAACGCGACGCTCATCGAGCGGCTTTGAGCGCGACGCAAGCAATGCAAGCAACATCAGCAACGCAGCGACAGCGACATCCATACAGGCAACGACGACAGGAGACACACGGATGAACCTCAAGGGAGCGGTGGCGATAGTAACGGGCGGCGCATCGGGGCTGGGCCTCGCGAGCGCGAAGCAGTTGCTGGAGAAGGGCGCGCAGGTGGTGATCTGCGATCTGCCGAATTCGCGCGGCGCGGCGGTGGCCGACGAACTGGGACCGGCGGCGAGCTTCGTGGCCGCCGACGTCACGAACGGCGACGAGATGGCCGCCGTGATCGACGCCGCCACGCAGCGCGGTTCGCTGCGTGCGCTCGTGCATTGCGCGGGACGCGGCGGCGCGGTGCGTCTGATCGAAAAGGACGGCTCGCCGGGCTCGCTCGAAGCCTATGAGAACGTGGTGCGCGTGAACCTCGTCGGCACCTTCAACGTGCTGCGTCTCGCGGCGGCGGCGATGGCGCGCAACGAACCGAACGCGGCAGGCGAGCGCGGCGCGTGCGTGCTGACCGCGTCGGTGGCCGCGTACGAAGGGCAGATCGGCCAGGTGCCGTATGCGTCGTCGAAAGCGGGCGTGGTGGGCATGACGCTGGTGGCCGCACGCGATCTGGCGAGCAAGGGCATCCGCGTGTGCACGATCGCGCCGGGTCTGTTCGATACGCCGATGCTCGCGCGGCTGCCCGAGGAGATTCGCGATTCGCTCGGCAAGATGGTGCCGTTCCCGCCGCGCCTCGGCGCGCCCGATGAGTTCGCCGCGCTCGCGATGCAGATCCTCGACAATCCGATGCTCAACGGCGAGACGATACGGCTCGATGGCGCGATCCGCATGCAGCCGCGTTGAGCGCGCACATTCACGTTGACGCGTGTCGCGCGTTTGCTGCATCATCGTTCACATGAACTGCATCGCGCGCCCGCTCACCACCACGACCACGACCGCCTCCGGCGGGTCGTGAGGCCGATACGCGCGCAAGTCACCGAGCATCCTCGTATCGAACCCAAGGCCCCGCCGAATCCGGACGGGGCCTTGTCGTTTCTCCGTCCGCCATCGGCTCTACACATGGAGAAACGTCGTGTCCTACCTCGCTCAATCCCGCCGTGCATTGCTGATCGTCGACA
Source organism: Paraburkholderia sp. SIMBA_027 (assembly GCF_046535315.1). Taxonomy (NCBI): domain Bacteria; kingdom Pseudomonadati; phylum Pseudomonadota; class Betaproteobacteria; order Burkholderiales; family Burkholderiaceae; genus Paraburkholderia; species Paraburkholderia sp. SIMBA_027. Next base: position 212,412 of record NZ_JAWRWY010000011.1, on the reverse strand, counting down.
TGCAGCGCGGTCTGTTCAACGGCGCCGAACCGCCTCACGAAGGCGCGCGCGTGCTCGACAACATCAATCTGCTGATCGCGCGGGCGCGCGCCACCCATGCGCCGATCTTCGCCGCGCGCCACACCGGCCCGAAGGGTTCGCCGATCGAGCCGGGCAGTGCGCTCACGCAACTGCTGGCGGATCTGCACGTGGATGCAGAACGCGATGTCACCTTCGATAAAACGCGTCCGAGCTGTTTCGCGGGCACCGGTCTCGCGCAGTGGCTGCGCGACGCGAAAGTGGACGAACTCGCGATCGTCGGCATGAAGACCGAGTATTGCGTGGATACGACCTGCCGTGCGGCGAGCGAACTGGGCTGGCGGACTGTGCTGATCGAAGACGCGCACACGACCACGGACGCGCCCGGTCTCAGCGCGCAGGCGATCGTGGCGCATCACAACCGCGTGCTGAGCGGGCCGTTCGTCAAACTCGCGCGCGCCGCCGACTACGTGTTTTAAGGCGCTGGCGAGGTGCGCCGGCGTGTCGTTGTCGGTTCATGCGCAGTGCGCGAGTTCGGCCGTGCGCGTGAAGCTGTCCGTGGATCGTGAAGGTACAGCCGGGCGGGATGGGCGGCAAAAACGAAACGCGCCCCGTGACAGGGGCGCGTGGTTCATTCGGGTAACGAGCGCGGTGATGACGGTATCAATGCGCCGCCGTCGCTGCCTCGTCGAGCGCGTCGAAAATCCCGCTCGCGTCGTCGGCGAGCCCGTGCGAGCGGCCCTGCGCGTGCGTGCAGACGATCTCGTCCCAGAACGATTCCGAGCCGAATTGCAGGCGCTGCGCGTGCAGGCGGCGCGTGAACAGTTGCAGATCGAACTCGGGCACGATGCCGAGCGCGCCCGCGAGACCATGCGCGCCATTGGCGACCAGCGGCGCGGCGCGGCTCGCGCGCGCTTTCGCGATCGCGCTGGCGAGGCGTTGCTCGCCGCTGCGATGCGCGGCGCAGCCCTGCTGCGCGGCGGTGCGCGTGGCGGCGACGTGCGCCGCGATGGCGTCGAGCTGGCGCTGCGTGGTGTCGCGTCCGGCCTGCGAAGCGGCCGACTGCGTGCTCTCGCGCACCCACGCGGTGGTCACGTCGAGCACGCGCTGCATCGCGCCCGCCATCGTGGCGGCCGTGATCATCGCGCCCAGTTCGGCGATGCTGCAGGCGGGCAGCGCGCGCGCCGTCCGGGTGCTGAAGCAGACGGTGGCGTCGAGACCGTCGCCGTGCTTTTCCACGCGCGCGGTGTCGAGCGGCACCAGCCAGACACCCTTGGCGGTTTCGACCACGACCGCGTCGGCGACCTGGCCGTAGGGCACGAAGGCCGTGCACTGCGAGGCGTCGGCGATGGCCAGCGCGATCGGGCCGCGCGGCGCGTCGAGCTGCGCGGCCGCGAGCAGGTGGCGCGCGATCATCGTGTGGGCGGCGGGTAGCGGCAACGCATGCTGACCGAACGCGAACAGCACGCCCGCAGCGGCGGCGAGCGGCAGATCGGCGCCGCCTTGCGCGCGCGGCACGAGCGCGTCGAGCAGACCGCGTTCGTCGAGCTGGCACCAGAGCGCGTGGCCCGCGCGGCGGTCGTGGGCCGTTTCCACGCCGCGCACGAATTGCGGCGTGCAGAGATCGGCCAGCACGGACTGCGCCGCGCGAGTGAGCGTGTCGTTCATGATGTTTCCCTCGGCATGGAGCGCGCCGACCGGCGCGAGGCGCGAACGCGGGCGTTCGTGACGGCTGCGTTCAGGCGTGTTCGACGCGCCGGGCGAAGCGGCGCGCGAGGTGCGTGCGCTCGCGCTGCCGCAGCGCGCCGCATCGAAGCCGCCCGACGAATGGCCGGGGCGCGTCATGAGCGGCCCTGGCCCGCGCCGGCCTCGTGTCCCGCGCTGTGTTCCGCATCGTGTTCCGTTGCGTGTCCCTTCGCGCTGCGGCCCGGCAGCGGCGCATCGTGGTGCGCAATGATCATGTGTCGTCCTCCTGAAGTCTTTGTCTCGCGCCACGCGAGCGAGCGCGGGCTGCGCAGAGCGGTTTCGCGCCGATGGCGAAGACGCGCTCGAAATCCGCTCTGATTCTAGAAGCGCCTCCCAGGTGAGGCAACCCGAAAAAAACCCGACATTCAGGCCTTTATTCGCGTGAGTATTTTTTTACGGCTTTTTTTTCGTGTATCGCCGCGTTGATTCGAAACGGGAAATCGCCCGTCCGCCGGGGCTTGCCGCTAAGGCTTGGGGGTATACGCCAGGCAGCGCGCCAGGCCGTACCGCGCGCGTCGTCGGGTTGTTCCGATTGGCGAATCAGTTCATTGCCGGAACAGCAATGACGGCGCGAGTCGGGCCAACCGGGCACGAAGGCGTGTCGCGATTGCGTCGGCGATCCCGGCGAACGCAGCGTCCGCGCCGCTGTCACGGAATAAAGGTTGCGTATGCAAGCATTGAGCGGCGAACATGCGCGCGCCGGGGTATCGACGAGGCGTTTCACCGGTGGTGTTCGGTCCCCGAGTCGCGCCTGGTCACAGCCGTTTCGGCATGATCCGGTGTTACCCTGCAGGGCTTCACGCATCGAGAGGCCGCCCGTTGAAACGCATTACCGTTCTGTCGCTGCTGGTTTCGGCCAGTCTGTCGCACGCCCCCGCCTGGGCGCAGGAGTCGTCCGGGAGCGCCGCGCCGCCGCTGCCCGACGAGATCGCGCGCCAGTTGCCCAAGGGCGACGTGGTCATCACCTATGCGGCCGGACAGCTCACCGATTCGCCGCGCACCGATTATCTCGTCGCCGTGCACGGCGCGGGCGACACGCGCGAGCAGCCGACGCCGCGTCCGCTGCTGATCTTCGTGCAGAAGCCCGATGGCCATTACCGGCTGGCGGCACGCAACGACCTCGTGGTCATGCGCGCCGACGACGGCGGCCAGTGCGATCCCTTCAACGACAGCGCCGACGGCCTCGTCATCAAGAACCGCTACTTCACGGTGCAGAACGAAGTGGCGTGCGGCGCGCACTGGACCGACTACATCACCTTCCGCTTCGATCCGAAACGTCAGGACTGGGTCTTTCACAAGGAGATCTCGCAGGCCTGGCGTCTGAACGACAAGCCCGACGGCGACGCGCTGATCGCCGATCCCGCCACCGTGACCGACAGCGATTCGAAGCGGCCCGTCACGTTTTCGGAGTGGCGTCCGCGCGAGCCTTGAGCGCGCGGGTTTTCCCATAGCGCCACGGTCTCCTGCCGTCCCCGCGTTCCATAGGGACAAATGCCGACTTCCACCGCGCCGAACGCCGACTTCTCCGAAAACAAATTGTTAGGTTCGCGGCGCTCACCCACACTGGCACCTGCCCGATAAGTTCGATCGATTCGCCACGGCGCTCATCCGTTCACGCGCCGGACCGCGGTCGATCGCGCTTCATTGATTCGTCATCCGAAGCATTGTGAGCGGCGCACTGCGGCGTACAAGAAAGACCTCGTAAAAAGCCTGAAGGCCACGGAGGAGACATGATTCGCATCACCACGCGGATGGGGCGTGCATCGCGCACGTCCCGCGCATCTTGCGCGCTGGGCTGGGCGCTGGCATTGACGTTAAGCGGCGCGTTCGCACCCGCCATGGCGCACGCGGCTGAATGGAAAGTCGGCGTCGAGCTGCCGCTCACCGGCCCGCTCGCGCAAGCCGGCACGGAGATGTATCGCGGCATTCAGGTGGCCGCCGACCTGTATAACCGCCGTCATCCGCAAGACAAGATCACGCTGGTGACGGTGGACGACGAATCGAATCCCGCCAAGGCCGTCGCCGCCGTCGAACAGCTCGCCTCGCAGCACGTGGTGGCGATCGCGGGCGCGGCCAACTCGAATTGCGCGGGCCCGGCCTCGGAAGCGGCGAGCAAGGCGGGCATCGTCTACATGACGTCGGGCGGCACCAGCGACGACATGGTGTCGCGCGGCCTCAAGAACTTTTTTCGCGTGAGCAACACGCCGGGCTACACCCGCGGCATGACGGGCCTGTTCGACTCGCTCGGCGTGAAGTCGGTGGCCATTCTCTATTCGACGAAAGACGCCACCAGCGACCTCGCGCGCCAGCTCGACGCCGCGCTCAAGGCCAAGGGCGTGAAGACGTATCTGCATGCCTACGATCCGTCGATCAGCGACTTCAAGCCGCTCGTCAACAAGGTCAAGTTGCAGGACAAGCCCGACGCGCTCGCGATGCTCGGCTACGAGAACGACTACGTGGGCATTCTGCGCGCCGCGCGCGTGCTCAAGCCCGACCTCAAGGCGATCGCCGCGCCGTGGGCGTTCGCGAGCCCGAAGATGGCGCAGTCCTTCCCGGACCTCGTACCCAACGTGTATGGCGCGACGGTGCTGGCGTCGCCGGCCGATTACCGCTCGGCGGATCAGCGTGACTTCTCCGAGACGTATCAGCGTCTCTTCAAGACCGTGTCGAACTATCAGTCGCAGACTTCGTTCGTCTACGCGCAGGTGCTGTTCGACGCCATCGCGCAGGCGCAGAAGACCGGGACGCTCGACAAGGGCGGTCTCGCCGATACGCTGCGCGCCACGCAGCGCGACGACACCTTCCTCGGCAAGGTGAGTTTCGATGCGCGCGGCGACAATCCGCACTACGTCGCGCACATGGGGCAGTTCGCGCGCGACGGCAAGCTCGCGCTGGTCTGGCCGCAGCAGGTGGCCACTGCAAAACCCGCCTATCCGGGCGTGCCGTGGTGAGCGGCCTGCAAGCGAAATAAAAACAATACGGTATCCGAATTAAATAAAAAACGCGCACAACGACGCGCAACGAACGACGCGCAACGAACGACGCGCAACGAACGACGCGCCCGCGGCCAGGGCGCGCATGAAACCATAAAAGCCGGTTTGGAGGCACGATGGATCGCAGCACTGCACATAACGCTTCTCGCCAGCGGCGCGCCGGGTCGCGCGCCGCGATCCGTTATTTCGTCAACCTGAGCGTGAGCGCGCTCGCGCTGCTGGGCGCGACGCCCGCCGCGTTCGCGGAAGTCCTGCCGGTGGGCGTCGAACTGCCGCTCACCGGTTCGATGGCGCGCGCGGGCACCGCGCAGCTCGAAGGCATCAAGGTGGCGGCCGACCTGTTCAACAGCGGCAACTTCGGCGGCACCGGCAAGCACAAGGTCGCGCTCACCGTGATCGACGACGAGGCGCAACCGGCCAAGGCCGTCTCCGCCGTCGAAAAGCTCGCTTCGCAAGGCGTGCTCGCGATCACGGGCGGCTACGGCTCGAACTCGGTCAGCCCCGCCTCGGAGGCCGCCGACAAGGCCGGTCTCGTCTACATCACCTCGGGCGCAGTGGACAGCGGCATCACCTCGCGCGGGCTCAAGCGCTTCTTCCGCGTCGGGCCCGCATCGGGCTATTCGAAGGCGATGCTCGGCCAGCTCGACGCGATGGGCGCGAAGTCGGTCTCCATCGTCGCGTCCACGAGACAGGCGACCGCCGACGTGAGCAGCGACGTCGCCAACAAGCTGCGCGCGCAGGGCGTGAAAGTGACGGTGCATATGTTCGAGCCGTCGATGACCGACTTCAAGCCGGTCGTCAACAAGATCCGCCTGCAGGACAAGCCCGACGTGATGCTGATGATCGGCTACGAGAACGACTACATCGGCATCCTGCGCGCGGCCAAGGTGCTCAAGCCGCAACTGAAGGCGGTGATGGGCGCGTGGTCGCTCGCCACGCCGAAGATGGCCAGCGAGTTTCCGGACCTCGTCAACAACGTGATCGGTTGCGCGATGCTGCCGCATCCGGCGCAGTTCGGCACGGCCGAGGGCAAGGCTTTCGTCGACGCCTACGTCGCGGCCTACAAGAAGGAGCCCGATTACGTCGCCGAGTTCGCCTTCGTGCAGTCGGTGCTGCTGTTCAACGCGATGGCGCGCGCCGCCGACGCGGGCACGCTCAAGAAGGACGGCATCGCCGCCGAACTGCGCGCGAAGCCGCAGGACACGCTGATCGGCAAGGTCAGCTTCGCGGCCAACGGCGACAACCCGTCGTTCCTCAACAACATGGCGCAGATCCAGGGCGACCGCATCGTGCTCGTGTGGCCGAAGGAACGCGCGACCGGCAAGCTCAACTTCCCGGCGCTGCCGTGGTGATCGCGCGCTGCGCGCTTCGTGCGCTGTTTTCGACGCTGTTATCGATAGGGAGATCGCGATGAGCGAACTCGTGTTGCAGTCGCTGTATTCGGGCGTGCTGGTGGGCGGCGCGTATGCGCTCGTCGCGCTCGGGCTCGCGCTGGTGTTCGGCTCGATGCGCATCATCAACCTCGCGCACGGCGAACTCGTGCTGCTGGCCGCGTATATCGCCTATACGTTCGAAACGCGGCTGGGCATCAATCCGGTGTTCGCGATTCCCGTGGCGATTCCGGTCGTGTGCGCGGCGGCCGCGCTCGCGTGGTATCTGGTGAGCCGCATCAAGCGCGACCGCGAGCTGAATTCGCTGATCCTCACTTACGGCATCGGCATCGTGCTGACGAACGCCGTGCTGCTCGGCTGGGGCGCCGACGTGCGCTCGACCAACGACGCCTGGCTGCAGGACAGCGTGATGCTCGGCGATCTGCTGTCGATGCGCAGCGAAGTGATGTCGTTCGGCATCAGCGTGCTGCTGATGCTCGCGCTCTGGTGGTGGCTGACGCGCTCGTGGTACGGGCGCGCGGTGCGGGCGATTTCGAGCAATCGCGACGCGGCGCGCCTGATGGGCATCGATCCGCGCAAGGTGGAACTGGTGTCGTTCGTGGTCGCGGGCGTGCTGGCGTCGTGCGCGGGCGTGTCGATCTATGCGTCGAGCGCGGTGCAGCCCGCGATCGGCGAGGCGCTGACGGTCAAAGCCTTCATCATCACCGTGCTGGCGGGCGTGGGGTCGATTCCGGGCGTGCTCGCGGGCGCGCTGCTGCTCGGCGTGGCCGAGGCGCTCACCGTCACGCTCGCGAGTTCGGCGTTGCAGGAACTGGCCGGCATGCTGCTGTTCCTGATCGTGCTGTACGTGCTGCCCAACGGCCTGTTCGGCGTGGCGAAAAGACGAGGATGACGGGGGAAACTCGATGAACACCACCACCACTCACACGCCCGCCGCCGCGACGAGCGCCGACGCGCGCGCGAAGCCGGTCTGGTCCGCGCAACGCATCGCCGGGCTCGTTGCCACGCTCGTCGTGCTCTATGCGGCCGTGCCGCTCGCGCTCGGGCAGAACCTCTATCTGATGAGTCTCGCGGTCGCGTCGCTGACGATCGCGGGCATCGCGCTCGCCTGGGCGCTGCTCGGCAATCTCGGCGGCATGGTCAGCTTCGGGCACAGCGCGTTCTTCGGCGTGGGCTCGTATATCTCCGCGCTGCTCACGCTCAAGGCGGGCTGGCCGGTGTTTCCCGCGATGCTTGCGGGCGGCGTGGGCGCGAGCGTCGCCTCGCTCGCGATGGCGCCCGCGCTGCGTCTGAAAGGCCCGTATTTCGCGCTGGCGATTCTCGCGTATGCGCAGATCTTCCGCATCGTTGCGACGGAATGGTCCGGGCTCACAGGCGGCGCGAGCGGCCTGTCCAGCATTCCGGCGCTGCCGAAGCTGCTCGGTGTGGACTTCGGCAGCAAGAGCGGCGGCTACGTTGTGATCCTCACGCTCGTGCTCGCCTTCGCGCTGCTCTATGCGAAGCTGCGCGGCTCGAACGTGGGGCTCGCGCTGCGCGCGATGCACGAATCGGAGGACGCCACGCGTGTCGTAGGCGTCAACAGCGTGATTCTCAAGCTCGCGATGCTGATGCTCTCCGCGCTCATGACGGGGCTGGTCGGCGCCTTCAACGCGCACTACATCAACTTTCTCGAACCCGATTACGCGTTCAACGCGAGCTGGGCCGTGGTGCCGATCATCGCGGCGATCTGCGGCGGCTATCGCACGATACTCGGGCCGCTGGTGGGCGCGGTATCGGTCTATCTGATCGATCAGCTCGTGCTCAAGAGCCTGCTGCCGACGGGGCATCAGATCGTGCTCGGCATGCTGCTGGTGGCGATGATCATCGTGAGTCCCGCGGGGCTGACCGCGCTGCGCTTCAAACGTACCGGGCGAGGTGTCCATGCAGCAGGCTGAACTGGAACTCAAGGATGTGTCGATCCGTTTCGGCGGACTCACGGCGGTGAGCGGCGTCTCGCTCACGCTCGGCACACACGACGTGGTGGGTCTCGTCGGGCCGAACGGCGCGGGCAAGACCACGCTGTTCAACGCGATCTCGGGACTCGTGCGGCCGACGAGCGGCGCGATCCGCTTCGAGGGCGTCGACCTGCTTAAGACGCCGCTGTACCGGCGCGCGCGCCTTGGCATCGGGCGCACGTTCCAGGTGCCGCAACCGCTGCACGAACTCACGGTGCGCGAGAACCTGATCGTCGCGCAACGCTTCGGCGCGGGCCGCGTGGACGAGGCGCGCATCGACGAGATTCTCGACTTCATGGGGCTCGCGGGCAAGGCGCAGCGCGACGCGGCCACCGAACTCGCGCTCACCGAACTCAAGGCGCTTGAAGTGGCGAAGGCGCTGGCGACCGGCCCGAAACTGCTGCTGCTCGACGAAGTGCTCGGCGGCCTGGAGACGGCCACCAAGCGCCGCTTCATGAAGACGCTCCTCGACGTGCACGAACGTTATCGCGTAGGGATCCTGATTATCGAGCACGATATCGAAACGGTGATGAACCTGTGCCGCCGCGTGGCGGTGCTCAATTTCGGCAAGCTGATCGCGGATGGTCCGCCTGCCGACGTGTTCCGCGATCCGGAAGTCGTGCGCAGTTATACGGGGGAGGCCGCTCATGCCTGAGATGCTCGAGATTCGCCACGCGCGCGCGGGTTACGGCGCGATCAACGTGCTCTGGGACGTCTCGCTCGCGGTGGCGAAGGGCGAGGTGACGACGATCGTCGGGCCGAACGGCGCGGGCAAGACCACGCTGCTGCGCGCGATCATGGGCCTCGTGCCGCTCGCGCACGGCGAGATCGCGTTCGACGGCGCGCCGCTCGCCGGTGTGCCGACGTGGGCCATGGCGCAGCGCGGCATTGCGATGGTGCCGGAGGGGCGTATGATTTTCCGCGACATGTCGATCGAAGAAAACCTCATGCTCGGCGCGTTCGCGAAGTCGCGGCGCGCGGGCGCGGCGCGGCAACTCGAAGAAGTCTACGGGCTCTTTCCGCTGCTCAAGGAGCGCCGCGCGCTGCCCGCCGGCACCTTGTCGGGCGGCCAGGCGCAGATGCTTGCGCTGGGGCGCGGGCTGATGTCGTCGCCGCAACTGATGCTGATCGACGAGCCGTCGCTGGGTCTCGCGCCGGTGATGGTGCAGGAAGTGTTCGCGATTCTCGAACGGCTCAAGGCGGCGGGGCGCACCATCGTACTCGTCGAGCAGAACACGCACATGGCGCTGCGGCTCGCCGATCAGGTCTATCTGATGCAGGGCGGCAAGGTGACGTTCGAGGCGCGCGCGAAGGACGTGAACGTCGACGAACTGCACGACATGTACTTCGCGCGCTGACTTTCGGGCGTCTCCCGCTGCCTGCCGCGAGGCCGCGCGTCGAATGGACATGCGCGGTCTCGCGCGATATATTCAAAAAGATATATCGAAGCGGAGAGACCACGGTGAGCACGACAACAAGTCCCCAGACAGCACAGGCAACCCAAGCGGCGAAGGAAGCGGTAGGCAGCAAGTATGTAAAGGAACAGATGCAGACGGCGCGCGAGCGCACCTGGCAGGTGATCGAGCGCGTGGCGCCGCGCGTCGTGCCGGGCATGCGCGAGTCGGAAGCGGCGGCGCTGTGCAAGGCGGAGATGGAAGCGCTCGGCATGGATCGCATCTGGCATCCGACGATCGTGCGTTTCGGCGAGAACACGCTGCGCATGTTCAAGGAGCGCTCAGTCGGCGATCCGGTGCTGCGGGCCAACGACATCTTCTTTCTCGATCTCGGCGTGGTCTGGGGCGCGCACGAGGGCGATGCGGGCGCGACCTTCGTCGTCGGCGACGATGCGGAAATGCAGGCCTGCGCCGCGGCCGCGAAAACACTGTTCGACGACGTCGAGCAGCACTGGCGTAAAACGGGCGCGGCGGGCACGGCGCTCTATGCCTATGCCGACGAGCGCGCGCAAGCGCTGGGCTGGCGTCTGAATCTCGACATCAAGGGCCATCGCGTCTCGGACTTTCCGCATGCGATCTATCGCGCAGGCGATCTCGGCGATTTCGACGCGTGCCCCAACGCCGGCTTGTGGATTCTCGAAATCCAGATCGCGCATCCGACGAAGCCGTTCGGCGCGTTCTACGAGGATCTGTTGTATTGAACCTTGATAGCGCGGTCCGTTGAGCCCGCGCTTTCACTTCACCCCCTCAGCGCGTCGCCGGCCACCATCAGCTTGCCGCCGTCATAGCCTGCGCCTCGCGCGCGCTTTACGTCTGTCACGCCGTCGCGCGCCGCAGCTCCAGCGCCCGCGCGCGCATGTCGAGCGGGCTCATGCCGAATGCGCGCCGGAACGCGCGCGTGAAATCGGACGCGCTGTTGAAGCCCAGCCCGTACGCGATCTCGGTGACGAGCAGATGCGGAAAGCGCACCAGGTCGTCGGCGGCCTCGCGCAGCCGTCGATGGCGGATATACGCGCCCAGCCCGCCTTCCTGCTCGAACCAGCGATAGATCGTGGCGCGTTTCAGTTGCAGCGCCGCGACCACCGTGCTCGGCGTGAGATCGGCATGATGCAGGTTCGCATCGACGTAACGGCGCACCTGGTTCATCACGGCGGCTTGCGCGGCGGCGCGCCCGCGTTCGCCGAGGCGCGCCTCGCCGCGATACGCGGCCAGCAGCAACTGCGCGGCAACCTGCATGGCTTCGGCGGCCTGGGCGGCGTCGAGTTGCGGCAGGGTGTCGGCCAGCGCGAGCGCGTGCGCGAGACTCAATTGCGCGAGCGGCGTGTGCGGCGCGAGGCCCTGACCGTGGATCGACTCGGCGTAGGGCAGGTTGGCGTCGACGGTTTCCTGCGGCACGAACACGCTGAGTACGCGGCAGGCCGGCCGTTCCACGCGGAACGGCTGGTTCATGTCCATCGCGATGATGCGCGTGGGCGTCTCGTCGGCGCTGCGTTTGCGGCGCATGCCGGTGGTGAGGCCCGAGTCGCCCTGCGCGTAGAGATGGAACGCGAAGTCGCGCCGCCGGTCGGTCGAGACACGCGCGACCGGGCGTTCCAGCACCAGCGCGTCGGTCGTGCAATCGGTGAACGAGAAGCCGGCCGCCGCGTAGCGGTCGATCTGGCCGCGAAAGCCGCCTTCGATCTGGCCGCGCGACGGCACCACGTCCACGACATGCCCGACGCGCTCGCGCCACGCGATCAGCTGCTCGCCGCGCGCCTGCGCGTGCGTGCTGAACCGGCTCGCCGCAAGGACGGCGCCGCTGGCGGGTTCGCGGGCGAGTTCGCCCGGGGCGGGAGGTGCGTTCACGGCGTGGCGGCGGTTGAGTGTCGATTCGGTGTCGATCAGTGTCGATCTCGGTCAACGGATGCGTTTGAGACGGACGGTCAAGCCTACCAAACATTACCAGGTATTGTCGTACGACAAATAGTCGGGTTTCGCACTGTGTTCGGGCAATGGCGTCCGGCCGGGCGGGAGCAGCGTGGCGTCGAGACGGCCGGTCCGGGGAAGTCGGCCTGCCGCGGCGCTTTCCAGCGAAGCCGGGACGCAGGACAGAAACGACCAGGGGCCTTTAATGAGTACGAGTGAGACCCGCCGAAAACCGCCGCAGCCGTCGGCCGTACCGGCAAAAAAATCAACTAACGAGCCGGCAGCGACGTCGGCAAAAAACGCCGGCCTGCTGCCCGCGCGGCTCGCCGATGCGCAACTCGATCACGTCGAGCGCATGGTGCAGTTTCTCAGCTTCGCGACGGTGGCCAATGCGACGCGCGGCATCGACCGCGAATACTGCCGCAAGCGGCTGCAGACGCTGGAGCAGACGCACGATCTCGTCGCCAGCCAGCGGTCGCGTATCGCCAAGCTGCTGCATCTGCTGGAGCGCGTCGGCTCGACGACGCTCGAGCACGCTCTCACGCGTTCCGAGGTCGATCCGGCTGCGCGCTTCGTCGCGCCGCGCGGCGAATTCGCGGCCTGACGCGGTCTGCCTGATCCCGTCAGCACGCGGACGGCGTCCGCACACGCCGCCCCGCGCCTTTCAGCACCGCCCCACGCCGCCCACTTCGCCCACGCCGCCCACGCCGCCCACGTCGATCAACACCCGCGCGCGTAACGCCGGCAGCAACGCCGCTCCCTTCGTTTTATCCTGCACGCCGCACCCCGCGGCCGGGCGCGCTCGCGCGTGCGCGTCGCGCGGTCTATCGTCCCCAATTTGATCGTTTCGATCATTCGTTTGATCGAATTGCGCAAAACGTAGCGCGCGTTTACACTCCGCCATGATCGTTTCAATCAAAAATGTGATCAAACCGATCAAAACGCTCAAACCGGGCGCGTCGTCCCGGGTCATGCGCCGATCGGATCATCATTGAGGAGACTCCCCATGGCTCAGATTCCCATCAAGCGTTCGATCGAGCGCGTTCCCGGCGGCATGATGATCGTGCCGCTGCTGCTCGGTTCGCTCGTCGCGACCTTTGCGCCCGGTCTGCCGAAATTCTTCGGCTCGTTCACGAATGCGCTGTTCACCGGCTCGCTGCCGATCCTCGCCGTGTTCTACGTGTGCATGGGCGCGAGCATCGACGTGAAGGCCACGCCCTATCTGCTCAAGAAGGGCGGCGCGCTGTTCGCGACCAAGGTGGGCGCGGCGATCCTGGTCGGCATCGTGATGGGGCATCTGCTCGGCGAGGCGCCGATCGCCTCGGGTCTGTTCGCGGGTCTCTCCACGCTGGCCGTGATCGCCGCGATGAACGACACCAACGGCGGCCTCTATATGGCGCTGATGGGCCAGTACGGCCGCTCGGAAGACGTGGGCGCGTACACGATCATGTCGCTCGAATCGGGCCCGTTTCTCACGATGGTCACGCTCGGCGTGGCGGGCCTCTCGGCGTTTCCGTGGCAGACGCTGGTCGGCAGCATCCTGCCGCTGTGCGCGGGCATGCTGCTCGGCAATCTCGACCGCGAAATGCGCGCTTTCCTCGCGCGCGCCGTGCCGGTGATGATTCCGTTCTTCGCGCTGGCGCTCGGCGCGGGCCTCGATCTGCACAAGGTCTGGCAGGCGGGCCTGCTGGGCATCGGGCTTGGCATCGGCGTGGTGGTCGTGACGGGTATTCCGCTCTATTTCGCCGATCGCGCGACCGGCGGCACGGGCGTGGCCGGCGTGGCGGCGGCCAACACCGCGGGCAACGCGGCGGCGGTTCCGGCGCTGGTGGCCGCGGCCAATCCGGTCTACGAACCGGCCGCGCAGAGCGCGACGCTGCTGGTGGCGGCGGCCGTGGTGGTCTCGGCGATCGTCTCGCCCGTGCTGACCGCGTGGGTCGCGAAGCGCGCCAATGCGCGCCTCGCGCGCCGCGGCGAGGCGCAAGTCCAGAATCAGGCTGACGCACCGGACGCGAAACGGGTCGCGCAATGAAGCTGCTGATCATTGCCGACGATCTGTCTGGCGCCGCCGATTGCGCGATTGGTTTCGCCAACGCGGGCCATCGCACGCTGGTGACGCTCGACGCGTCGCGCGCGGACGAAGGTGCGGCCAACGTCGCGACCGCGCAGGATGACGTGCCGCACGACGACACGCCACTCGCCGCCGACGTGATCGCCGCCGACACCGACACGCGCCGTCTCACGCCTGCCGACGCGGCGGCGCGCACGGCGCAGGCGTTCGAGGCGCTGCGCGGCGCGGGCGAACCGTCCGCGCCGCAGCGCAAGCTCTACAAGAAAATCGATTCGACGCTGCGCGGCAACTGGGCCGCCGAAGTCGCGGCCTTGCAGGCGCGCGCCGGTCTCGCGATCGTCGCGCCCGCGTTTCCCGCGACCGGTCGCACGGTGCGCGACGGCGCGCTGCTCGTGCATGGCGTGCCGCTCGCGCAGACCGAGACGTGGCGTCTCGAACACGCCGATCGTCCCGCCGACATGGCCGTCATGCTGGCGGCGGCCGGCCTGCGCAGCGAGCGTTTCGACGCAGCGACGCTGCACGCCGACCCGCGCGCGCTCGCGCGCCGCGTGGCGCTGATTGCGGCGGAAGGCGAAGACGGCGCGCGGGCGCTGATCGTCGATGCCCAGAGCGCCGACGAGTTGCGCGCACTCGCGCGCGCCACGCTCGCGCTCGACAGCGCGTTTTTCTGGGTCGGCTCGGGCGGTCTCGCGCGCGAACTGGCGACGCTGGATGCAGCGCAAGCCGCCACTCAGACCGCAACTCAAGCGGACGATGCCAGCGCACTCAAGCCTTCGGCGCCCGACCTCGGCGGTAGCGGACCCGGCCCGATTCTGGTGCTGGTCGGCAGCCTCTCGGCGGTCGGCGAGCGCCAATGCGCGGTCCTGCGCGAGCGCGCGGGACTTGCCGAACTGATCGTGCCGCCCGCCGTGCTGCGCGCGGGCGACACGCACGCGCACTGGCCGCAGTGGGACGCGCGCATCGGCGCGACGCTGGCGGCGGGCGCGGATCTGCTGCTGCGCATCGGTCGCGACGACGCCTTCGATCCCGCCGAGGGCGCACGCCTGTCCGCGCGGCTCGCGGCGCTCGTCGCACCGCATTTCACGCAGACCGCGGGCCTGATCGCGACGGGCGGCGAGACCGCGCGCGCGATGCTCGACGCGGCCGGCATCGGCAGCCTGCGTCTGATCGCCGAAATCGAAGCGGGCGTGGCGGTCGCGCGTCCGCATGCGCCCGCGCGCGCGCACCGGCCCGCCGTCGTCACGAAGGCGGGCGCGTTCGGCACCGAACAGGCGCTGTACGCGGCCTGGCTGCACCTGCGCGGCACGCCGCACGAAGAGACGCAAGCTCGCACACCGGGCGAACCGGACAGCACGCAACACAACAGCACAAAACACGAGCCAACGGCGCCGGACGCCGTTGCGCCCACCGCACCATCGAGGAACGTATGAGCACCTATATCCCTGTCATCGGCATCACGATGGGCGACGCCGCCGGCGTCGGCCCCGAAGTCGTCGTCAAGAGCCTGACGCACGCGCAGGTCTACGAACAATGCCGTCCGCTCGTGATCGGCGACGCGCGCCGGCTCGAGCACGCGATCGTCATCTGCCAGCTCGACATGGACGTGCGCCGCATCGCCGATCCGTCGCAGGCGCGCTACGAACGAGGCACGATCGACGTGATCGACCTCGAACTGATTCCCGAAGATCTGCCGTTCGGCGAACTGTCGCCGCTCGCGGGCGACGCCGCCTACCGCTATATCGCGCGCGCCGTCGAACTGGCGCAGGCGAAGCAGATCGACGCGATCTGCACCGCGCCGCTGAACAAGGAAGCGCTGCACGCGGGCGGCCACAAGTATCCGGGCCACACGGAAATGCTCGCGCACCTCACGGGCGTCGACGAAGTCTCGATGATGCTGGTCGCGCCGCAACTGCGCGTGATTCACGTGACGACGCACATCGGCATCATCGACGCGATCCGCAAGATCGAGCCGGGCCTCGTGCAGCGCACGATCGAGCGCGGCAACGCCACGCTCGTGAAGGCGGGCATCGCGAAGCCGCGCATCGGCGTGTGCGGGATCAATCCGCATGCGGGCGAAAACGGTCTGTTCGGCTATGGCGAAGAGGAAGAGAAGATCATTCCGGCGGTCAAGCTGCTGCAGGAACGCGGTCTCGACGTGACCGGCCCGCTACCCGCCGACACGCTGTTCTTCCGTGCGGGCCGCGGCGACTTCGACCTCGTCGTGGCGATGTATCACGATCAGGGCCACGGCCCCGTGAAGGTGCTCGGCCTCGAAGCGGGCGTGAACGTCACCGTGGGTCTCGAAGTGATCCGCACGTCGGTCGATCACGGCACGGCGTTCGATATCGCGGGCAAGGGCGTCGTGGACGAAGGCAGCATGCTCGAAGCGCTGCGTCAGGGCGCGGAGCTGGCGACGCGCCGTTAAGTTTGACACCCGGCGCGACACGAGGCGCGCCGCTAAACGCCAAGCCGCCGTCATGGGCCGCGCGGCCCGGCGCGCACGTGCCATCGTGTAAGATCGCCGGGTTCCCGCAGCTCACTTTTTAGCAATGAAAGCGTCCGACCGTCACCGCGCCATTCTCGAACTCGTGCAGACGCGCGAGGCCAACGTCGAACAGTTGACGGAGGCGCTGGGCGTGTCGGAAGCCACGATCCGCCGCGATCTCGCGGTGCTGCACAAGCAGCGCCGGCTCGTGCGCACGTATGGCGGCGCGACCGCGCTGGTCGGCGTGCACGAACCCGAGGCCTCGCTCGAGGAACGCAAGGCGGCGCAGCGCGAGCAGAAGGAGCGCATCGCGCTGGCGGCCGCGGCTCACGTGCGCGACGGCGACACCGTCATGCTCGACGGCGGCACCACCTGCGCCGCGCTCGCGCGTCATCTGCTGGCGCGCAGCGATCTGCATGTCGTCACCAACAATCTGCTCGCGGTCGCCACGCTCGCGAACGCGCCCGGCATTCAGGTCACGCTGCTCGGCGGCGATCTGCGCAGCTCCAGCATGAGCACGCTCGGCCCGCTCGCGGAACTGCTGCTCACGCGCGTGAGCGTCGATACGGCGTTTCTCGGCGCGGACGGCGTAGTGGCCGGATTCGGTCTGTGCGAAGCGAGCGCGCAGCAGGCGTCGCTCAAGGACTGCATGATCCGGCGCGCGGCGCAGGTGATCGTGCTGGCGGACTCGGACAAGCTCGGCCGCGCGCGCCAGCAGCACTGGACGCCGATCGAGCGCGAGTGGCGTCTGATTACCGCCGCGAGCGCGGGCGAAGCGGCGCTCGAACCGTTTCGCGCGCTGCTCGGCGTGCAGGTGGAAGTGGTGGACGCGCTCGATGCGCCCGATACGCGAGCGCTTTGATCGTCAATCGTGGTGGTAAGTCTTGTTGACGATTTTCCAGCCGGCGTCGAATTCCACCAGCGTCAGATAATCCGTGAAACGCAAGCCCTGATACAGCGTGGCCGTTTTGACCGCCGCGCTGCGGCCCGTCACGTCCACCGCAACGATGCGCATGTCGAACGGCTCGCCGCTTTCCGAGGGCTTGTCCATGTCTTCGATTTCCGCGATCCACTCGTCGAGCGACTGGCGATAGAAGTCGCCGTGGTAATAGCCCCAAAGCTGGGCGTGCGGATCGAATGCCGAACGCAGACGCCGCGCGTCGCCGTTGTGCATGCCGATGAAAAAACGCTCGATCGTCGCCGCGATTTGCGCGAACGCGTCGCCGGCTTCCATGTCCGCCTCCCTGTTCGAACGCCGCGAGGTCTGCCAGGCCTCGCGGCGATGCGCCGTGAATGGGCGATCGTTCAAGCATAGAAGGCGGCCCCGCGAAGTCAAGCAATCGTAAGGTTGAAATTGCGAGGTGCTCGTCGCAGGCACGCGCAACGCGTCGAGCGGATTGCGCCGCTTTTGCACGCGGGCCTGGTTCCCCGAATGCCGTTCCCGCTGGCTCTACAGCGTTGGCCGTTTTGGCGTGACAATAGGTTTTTTGACGTTCGATGCGCGCGCCTTGAGCCGAGAGCGCCACGCGGAGCCCCCATGTACGTCCCTGCCCATTTCGACGAATCCCGCCCCGAGGCGCTGCACGCCTTCATCGCGCAGCACCCGTTCGGCACGCTGGTCACGCACGGCGCGAGCGGACTCGACGCCAATCACATTCCGTTCGAACTGCTCGCGGGCGAGGGCGCGTTCGGCACGCTGCACGCGCACGTCGCGCGCGCGAATCCGCTCTGGCAGGACGTCGCGGACGGCGACGAGGTGCTCGCGATCTTCCGCGCCGGCGACGCCTATATTTCGCCGACGTGGTATCCGAGCAAGCACGAACACCACAAGCAGGTGCCCACCTGGAATTACGCGGTCGTGCACGCACATGGCCGCATTCGCGTGCGCGACGACGAGAAGTTCGTGCGTGGCGTGGTCGCGCGGCTCACGCGCACGCACGAAGCAAGCGAGCCGCAGCCGTGGAAGATGGGCGATGCGCCCGTCGACTATCTCGACACGATGCTCAAGGCCATCGTCGGCATCGAGATCGAGATGACGCGGCTCACGGGCAAGCGCAAACTTTCGCAGAACAAGGACGCACGCGATATTCGCGGCGCGGGCGAGGCGCTCGTCGCGCGCGGCGAACGCGAGATCGGCGAACCGATGCTGGAGATCGCCGCGCGCAAGACCGAACAGGGCTGAGGCGCGCGGCGCGTTCTTTTGTGTTGCGCGCGTGCGTTGCGCGGCTAGATCACCAGCCGCGAGTGGCCGATGCCGCCGCCTTTTTCCACGCGGATCTGCGTGGCGATGCGCTCCTTGAGACTGTCGACGTGGCTGATCACGCCGATCATCTTGCCGCTCGCGTTGAGCGTGTCGAGCGCGTCGAGCGCGATTTCCAGCGTGTCGCCGTCGAGCGTGCCGAAGCCTTCGTCGAGGAACAGCGAGTCGATCGAGGTCTTGTGGCTCACGAGGTCGGAGAGCGCGAGCGCCAGCGCGAGACTCACGAGGAAGCTCTCGCCGCCCGAGAGCGTGCGCGTGTCGCGCGTGACGTCCGCCTGCCAGCCGTCGACGATTTCCAGTTCGAGTTCGCCCGTCGATTTGCGGCGCAGCAGATAGCGCGCATGCAGACGGTCGAGATGGCGATTGGCGAGCGCGAGCAGATGATCGAGCGTGAGACCCTGCGCGAAGCGGCTGAACTTGTCGCCCTTCGCGGAGCCGATCAGCGCGTCGAGACGTTGCCAGAGATCGGCGTCCTGCGTCTGCGCATCGATCTGCGCGAACAGCGCGCGCTGGCTGTCGCGCTGCTGCGCGTCGCGCGCGAGCAGGCCGCGTTGATGGCCGAGCCGTTCGTTGAGCGTCGCGTTATCTCTTTCCGCGCTGTCGATCTGCGCGTCGAGTTCGGCGAGTGTGGCTTCGGTCTGCGCCGTCGCTTCCACCATCGCTTCGAGTCGTGCGAGCTTCTCGCGCGCGCTGTTCAGCAGTGCGGTGGCCGTGTCGCGTTCCTGTTCGCGCTGCTGCTTGAGCGCTTGCAGGCGCTGGCGTACCTCGGCGGGCAGGAGCGCGGCGAGGAAATCGTCCTGCTGCGCGAACGGACTCGCCGCGAGCGCCGCGCTCCACGTTTGCGCGGCCTGGCTGGCGGCGTCGCGTTGATGCGCGAGCGAGCGTTCGAGTTGCGCGATCTGGCCGTCGAGCGCCGCGAGTTCGCGCGTGAGCGCGTCGGCGCGTGCGGCGGCCGTGGCGAAGTCTTCGCCGGGCGCGTCGTCTTCGTCGTCGAATAGCGAATCCATCGGCACGCTCTGCGCCGCTTGCGCGACTTCCGCGCCAATCGATGCGCACCGTTCGCGCCACGCCTGAAGTTGCGCGCGCGCGACGTCGGCCTGGGCGCGTTCGTGCGCGAGCGATTCCGCGAGCGTGTGAAGGCGGCGCTGCGTCTCCTGCCACTTGCGCCATTCGCCGTCGCGCGTGTGCAGCCACGCGCGCGGATCGTCGGGCAGCGCCGCGAGCGGCGCGCTGTCGGCTTGCGTGCCGGTCTGCATCGAGGCGAGCAAAGCCTGCGCTTCTTCTTCGATACGCACGCGCAATGCCGCGAGTTCGCGTTCGGTTTCCGCTCGGCGCTCCTGCACGCTCGCGATCGACTGTTCGAGCAACTCGCCGCGCGCCTGTGCCGCTTGTAGCGCCTGGGCGCAGCGCGTATTCGCTTCGCGTGCTTGAGCGAGCGCTTCCTCGGCGCGTTCGGTCTCGGTCAGATGCTGGCGGATTTGCTGCGCCGATTGCGCGGCGGCCTCGCTTGCTTGTGCGAGCGCATCGGCGTCCTGCCATGCGTCGGCGTCGAGCCTGAGCGACGCAACCAGCGACGAAGCGAGCGACGCCGACAACGCCTGCCAGTCCGCGCGATCCTGCGTGTCGCGTGCGGCGAGCTGATCGTGTTGCGCGCGCTGCTGCGCCTGCGTCGCGCGCAACGCGGACAGTTTCTCAGCCGCGCCGCGCAACGTTTGTTCGGATACCTGAAGATCGGTGCGGATCGCCTGAAGCGCGCCTTGCGTCGCCGACACATCGAGCGCGCGATACGCAGCGATAGCCGGATGATCGTGCGAGCCGCACAACGGACACGCTTCGCCGGGCTGCAACGCATCGCGATGCTGCGCGAGACTGCGAATTACCTGTTCCTGTTCGAGCAGCGTCTGCTTGTCGGCGGCGCGCGCCTGGAGTTCGGCGTGCGCGCGTTGCAGCGTGACGAGCGCGCTATCTTGCGCGGCGATCTCGCTGTCGCTGCGCGCGAGACTGGCCGCGAGCGTCGCGGTTTCCGTCGCGAGCTGGCGGCGGCGGGCGGCGAGCGTCTGCAACTGCGCCCAGCGCTCGACCGCGCGTTGCGCCGCCTGCGCGGCGTCGCGTAGCTGCGCGAGCGTCTGGCCCGCGAGACGCGTGGTCTGCGCGGCGCTCAACGTGCGCAGTTGCGAGTCCGATTCAGCTTGCGCGCGCGTGCAATCCGCGAGCGTTTTGCCGTGCTGTTCGCGCTGCGCGTGGGCGTCGGCGAGTTGCTTTTGCAGGGCCGTCTGCTGCGTTTCGCGCGCGCGACTATCCGCATGACGGCGCGCGCGCTGCTCGAACTGCTCGCGCCACGCGCCGATGCGTTCGCCCAGTTGCGCGTGCGCCGCGTGCGCGGTGCAGTAGCGATCGAGTTGCTGCTTCTCCGCGTCGAGTTGCGCGAGACGACGCTCGGCGTCGCGCACGATGCGCGCGGCCAGCGCGGCGGCCGCGCCGGTTTGACGACGCTGCGCCGCGACTTGCCCCGTGCGGCGATGACGCGACGCGGCGAGATCGGCATCGGTCTGTTTGCAGGCAGCGTCCATTTGCTGCGCGTGCTGATGCGCCGCGCGCAGCGCTTCGGCGGGCTCGCTCGCGGCGAGGCGCGCAAGCTCGGGCGCGGCGGCCTCGTACGCGGCGCTCGCGCTCGCGAGCCGCGTGTGCGCGGTTTGCGCGTCGGCTTGCGCCTGGCTCAGATCGCGCCGCCATTGGCGCTGCGCGTGCAGCGTTTTCGTGCGCGTGGCGAGCGCGTTCGACTGGTCGGCGAGCGCGGCGATGTCCTGCTCCATCGCCGTGCGTTGCTCGGGCGTCAGCAATTCCATGCCGTCCGCGCGGGCGCGCAACTGCTTGAGCGCATCGCGCGCCGCGCCCGCGCGCTCGTAGACCTGACGCGAGATTTCGCCGTAGATTTCCGTGCCCGTGAGTTCTTCGAGCAGTTCGGCGCGGTCGTTCGCGCTCGCGTTCAGGAACGCCGCGAAGCCGCCTTGCGCGAGCAGCATCGAACGCGTGAAGCGCGGGAAATCGAGCCGCGTGATCTCCTCGACGCGCCGCAATTTCTCGTTGATGTGCTGCGTGAGGATCGTGCCGCTGCCGTCGTCGTGCTCGACCGTGGCGAGTTCGACGCGCGGCTGCTGCAACGCGCCGTCCACCTTGTCGCGCGAGCGGCGCTGGCTCCAGAACGCGCGATAGACCGCGCCCTTCACTTCGAACACGACTTCGGCGAGGCAGTCGGCGGTATGGCGCGTCATGATGTCGTTCGCCGACGCCGACACCGTCTTGAGACGCGGCGTCTCGTGATAGAGCGCGAGGCAGATCGCGTCGAGCAGCGTCGACTTGCCCGCGCCGGTCGGGCCGGTGATCGCGAACAGGCCGTTCTCCGAAAACGGCGGCTGCGTGAAGTCGATGCGCCACTCGCCCTTCAGCGAGTTGAGATTCTTGAGGCGCAGGCTGCGGATTTTCATGCGTCGTCCTCCGGCGTGGCCTGCATGGCGGCGAGTACGTTCTTGTAGCGGTCGGTGAGTGCGCCGCGCACGTCGTCGTCGAGCGTTTCGTGCGCGAGGCGGCGCGCGAACACGTCGAGCGGATCGAGTTCGTCGAGCGTCACGCCCGAGTCGGCGGAAAGTTGCGCGGCGGCGTTGCCGCGCTCGCGGCGAATGCGCAGCACGTCGAGCGGCAGATCCTCGGTCATCGCCTGGATGCGCGCGGGCAGGTCGGCGAGATAGTCGTCCTCGGCGACGGTTACTTCGAGCCACGCGGGGCGCTCGGGCGTGGCGTCGCGCGCGATCTCGGCAAAGGCGGCGGGCAGCGTCTTCAGATTGCCGCGCAGCGCGGCGAGCGTCTGGAACGCGGGCACGGCGAGTGGCGTGACGGCGTCCAGCCCGTTCGCGCCGACATCGACGAGCAGCATTTCCTTGCGCTGCGTGGCTTCGTCGAAGCTCAGCGCGATCGGCGAGCCGCTATAGCGGATGTGCTCCAGGCCGCCCACTTTCTGCGGACGATGAATATGCCCGAGCGCGATGTAGTCGGCCGGCGGAAATGCGCTGGTGGGGAACGCGTCGAGCGCGCCCACGTAGATCTCGCGTACCGATTCGCTCGCACTCGCGCCCACGGTGGTCAGATGGCCGGTGGCGATCAGCGGGACCGGGCGGCCGAGTTCGGCGGACAGTTGCGCGCGGCGCGCCTCGGCGGCGGCGAACACGGCCTGGTAGTAGGCCTGAATCGCCTGTTGCAGCGACTGCTGCTTCTGTTCGGCGCTCTGGCCGGTTTCGCCCTGCATCACGTCGCGCGCGCGGATGAACGGAATCGCGCAGACCACGCAGCCCGCTTCGTCGGGCTTGCCGCGCAGCGGCAGCACGCGAACCTGGTTGGGCGCGGCGTCCGCGTGCGGCACGACCTGGGCCGACAGGCGTTCGAGCAGCGCGCTGCTTTCGCGCAGCGTCGCCACGGAATCGTGATTGCCGCCGAGCAGGAGCAGCGTCACGCCCGCGGCGTGCAGGCGCACGACGAGCTGGCTGTACAGCTCGCGCGCGTAGCTCGGCGGCGTGCCGGTATCGAAAATATCGCCGGCGATCAGGACGGCGTCGACCGCATGGGCGTCGAGCTGGGTAACAAGCCAGTCGATGAGCTGCTGATGCTCGGCCTGGCGGCTCTTGCCCATGAAGTTCTGGCCCAGATGCCAGTCTGAGGTGTGGAGGAGGCGCATGGGGGCGTGATGGTGGCGGCGTTCGCGCATGCGGCGAACGTCGCGAGTTGGGTTCGAAGGCAGCCTGGCCGCGCGGATGTCGAGGCGGCGGGCGCAAGTGGACGATTGTAGAGCAGGGGCGGCGCGCGCCGGGAGCGGTGTAACGTCGGCGAAAGGTTCGCGCAAGGCTGGCACGCGTTCGGCATCGCGCCATGCTTCACGTCAAGCCGCGCGCCGCGATGCATTAAGCACGTGCCTAAAGTTTTTGCGCCGCGCTGCCGTTGACCCGGTTTGAAGCCCCAAAAAAGCCGCATCGAGACTACACCAACCCGAATAGAGCCGCCCGCGCACGCTTCGCGACAGGGCGGACGATACGTCCGACGCCCTGCACCGGCGCCGGCTGAACAGAGGGAACGCTGCGCATCGCGCTTTCGCGCCGCGTTCCAGGAGACCAGAATGCTCAACAAGCTTTCGATACGCGCGAGTTTGACCCTGATGGTGGCGTTTTTCGGCGTGGTGCTGGTGATCGGCGCCGCGGCGGGGCTACTGTCGATGCGCGCGGGCAACGACGCGATGCAGGACATGTACACGGTGGACACCCCCGCCGTGGCCGACCTCGAAGGCAGCGCCGGCCAGCTCTTGCGGCTGCGGCTCGCGCTCGCCACCTATGCGTCGCTCGCCGATCTCGGCGATCAGACCGGCGCCGACGCCGTCCTCAAGCGCTTCGACACCTACCTCAAGATTTCCAACGATCGGCTCGATCACTATCTCTCGCTCGCCAGCAACGACGACGAGGATCGCCGCCTGATCGCCGACATGCAGGACAAGCGCAACAATTTCCTGCACGCGGGCGTCGATCCGGCGCTCGCGGCGCTCAAGAGCGGCGACCGCAACGGCTTCCAGGAATTGCAGGCGCACAAGCTGCCCGCGCTCTACAACGGTTTCGAAAAGGCGATGCTCGCGCTCGAACAGCGTCAGATCGACCACGGCGCGCAGCGCTATCGCGACGCGCAGACGCGCTTCAAGGCGGTGAGCGTCGCGGTGGCCGTGGGCATGGTGTTCGCGCTGCTGTGCGCGTGGCTCGGCCGCGCGGCGCTGATGCGCGCGATCGTGCATCCGGTGGACGCCGCCGTCGCGCAGTTCGAGCGCATCGCGGCGGGCGACCTGAGCGCGGCGGTGGCCGTGGCGAGCCGCAACGAAATGGGCAAGCTCTCGGCCGCCCTGCAACGCATGCAGGCCGCGCTCGTGACGATGGTGAGCACGGTGCGCGCGGGCGCGGAATCGATCGATACGGGCGTGAGCGAAATCGCCGCGGGCAACACCGATCTGTCGCAGCGCACCGAGGAGCAGGCCGCCTCGCTCGAAGAAACGGCGGCGAGCATCGAACAATTGACGTCGACGGTCAAGCAGACGGCGGGTAACGCGCAGGAGGCGAGTTCGCTGGCGCACGGTGCGTCCGGCCTGGCGGCGCGCGGCGGCGAACTCGCGCGCGAAGTGGTGGGCACGATGCAGAACATCGTCGACGACTCGCGGCGCATTGCCGAGATCGTCGGCGTGATCGAGGGCATCGCGTTCCAGACCAATATTCTGGCGCTCAACGCGGCGGTCGAAGCGGCGCGCGCGGGCGAGGAAGGGCGCGGCTTCGCGGTCGTGGCGGGCGAGGTGCGCTCGCTCGCGCAGCGCAGCGCTGGCGCGGCCAAGGAGATCAAGTCGCTGATCGACGCCTCGACGGCGCGCGTGGAAACCGGCGCGACGCTGGTCGAGCGCTCGGGCACGACGATGGAGGAGATCGTCGGCGCAATCGGGCGCGTGAGCGCGATCATGGGCGAGATTGCGTCGGCGGCGACCGAGCAGAGCACCGGCATCGATCAGGTGAATCTCGCGGTCGCGCAGATGGATCAGGTCACGCAGCAGAATGCCGCGCTCGTCGAGCAGGCGGCCGCGGCCGCGGCGTCGCTTGAGGATCAGGCGCGGCGGCTCGCCACGGCGGTGGCGGTGTTCCGCACCTGAGGCGCGGGTCGTCGCGTAGAGACGGGGCGTCAGCGGCGCCGGCGCGCGCGTTTTGCGCCCGGCCGGGAGGCGAATCGGGCGGAAGCGGGCGGTCGAGCGGGGCGGCAGCATGTCGCCCCGACCCGCGATCTTTAAGTCCGGACGGCGCTTCGCGTTATCATTGCCTCCACTTATCGACCGACTTCAGCAGATTCCAGCCGCCATGGCCACCAAGAACACGACAGGCGCCGCCCGACGCAGCCCGGCGCCGGGCAAGCGCGCCGCGCCGCCCGAGGAGACCCGCGACGCCGCGCAGAGCGCCGACCCTGCCGATCTCGCCGACGCCGCTGACGCCTCGACCTATCTCGTGCCGGGCCTCGAACGCGGCCTGCGCATCCTCACCGAATTTTCCGCGCGCGAGCCCGTGCTGGGCGCGCCCGAACTGTCGCGCCGCATCGGCATTCCGCGCACTACGACGTTTCGTCTGCTGCAGACGCTGGAAGCGCTCGGCTTCATCGAACGCGCGAACGGCGACCGTCAATATCGGCTGAGCGTGGCGGTGCTGCGGCTCGGCTTCGAGTATCTGAGCTCGCTCGAACTGACCGATTTCGGCACGCCGGTGCTCGAACGTCTGCGCGACGCGACCGGCCTGAGCACGCATCTGCTGATCCGCGACGGGCGCGACGTGGTGTTCGTCGCCAAGGCGCAAACGCGCGAGCCGATGTTCAGCTCGGTGAAGGTGCATGTGGGCACGCGCCTGCCCGCGCACGCCACGGTGCACGGCCAGGTGCTGATGGGCGATCTCTCGCTCACGGAACTGCGCGCGCTCTATCCCGAGAAGCAGCTCGAACGCTATACGGACCGCACGCCCGCCACGGTCGCGGATCTCTACGCGCGCGTGCGCGAATTCGCGGAGCAGGGCTATGCGCTCAGCGAGGCGTCGTTCGAAACGGGAATTTCGGTGGTGAGCGCGCCTGTGCGCGACCAGTCGGGCCGCATCGTCGCGGCGCTCACGGCCACGGTGCCGCGCTCCGATATCGGCAGCGAAGCCGAGCGCGCGCCGCTCGTCACGGCGGTGTGCGCGGCGGCGCTGGATTTGTCGGCGCGTCTGAATTACCGGCCGCTGCCCGGCGATCCCACGGCGGCTCAAGCCGCGCATGGCGGCAGCGTGCACGCGAGCTGAGTCCGCTTCGCCAGCCTGAATAAAAAAAGCGCGCCGCGTCATGCGGCGCGCTTTTTTCTTCTGTGCGATCAGAACGAGTGATGAATGCCCGTGAGCACGATCGTCTGATTGCGTCCGCTCGACACGCCCGCCGTAAAGAACGCCGCTTGTGCATCGGAATTCGCGTGCTCGTAGAGCGCGTTCACGTAGACCTGCGTGCTCTTCGACAGCGCATAGACGTCGCCGATCATCAACTGCGTCCAGCGTCGGCCCGACAGCGACGTGGTGGCCGCGCCGCCGACGATCGAGTTCGCGCTGGTCAACTGATAGTTCGCGCCCGCGTCGTAGCTCTGGAACGTGTCCGAATAGCCGTTCGATTGCAGCTTCGTGCGCGTATACAGACCGTGCACCAGCACCTTGCCGAACGAGTACGACGCGCCGATCCCCATGTTCTCGACCTTGTCGGCGATATAGCTCGCGGCGGCCTGGCCCTGGAACGTGGTGATGCCCGTGGTCGACATCGACACCGTGCGGTTGTGCTCGTTCGACCACGTCGCGCCGGCCTTGAACGGACCGTTCGCATAACTGATCGAAAAGCCCATCGTGCGGCCATTCGAGAAGTTCGTGCTGTTGCCGAAGCCGAACATCGCGCCTGCCGTGAAGCCATACCAGTTCGGCGAGCGGTACTTCACCGAATTGTTGTACGGCACCACGCCCGTATCGGCGAGCTGATCGATATTGCCCGGATGGAACGCGTACCAGCTCGCCGCGAGATACGCGGTGCTGAGCGGGCCGAGCGTGTCGAACGAGAACGGCGTCTGATTGCCGAGTGTGAGCGTGCCGAAACGGTCCGAACTCAGACCCACATACGCCTGGCGGTTGAACAGCGTGTTGGCCTTCGCCATCGCGCCCGTGTTCGTATAGAAGCCGTTTTCAAGCTGGAAGATCGCCTTCAGGCCGTCGCCCAGATCTTCCTGACCACGCAGGCCCCAGCGGTCGGGCTGCATGTTGCCCTGTTCTTCCATCCACTTCGAATGTCCGCCCACGTTGCTGACGTAGGCTACCCCGGCATCCAGGCTGCCGTATAGCGTGACGCTGCTTTGCGCCCATGCAGACGTGACGGCGCACAGACCCGTCAACCCCGCGGCAATGAAGTGCTTCAACTTTGGACTCCTGATCGTATGACGAATGACCGGTTCCGGTGAGATGGCCTTGAAAGCCCGTCCGGAACCGCTAGACCCAACCCCTCGATGCGATGGCGGCTTTGCTTTTCTTTTTTGTCCGTCGTATGTTTCACCTATGGACAAACGTGCTGCCTATGGAAAGTATAGAGACTTGCACGAGACGCCAAAATACTTTTTCAGGAGAGTGGTTCCCCTGGGTGGGCAAGCGCGGGCAAACCGGTCATGGCTACCTAAGCACTTGGACCGTAAGCGTTTTGGCAACTGCTTCGGCATCCTCCACGAGCGCCTTGCCGATCCTTTTGAAGACAGGCTCGGTGTTTTCCCCAGGAGCGCTGGATTTTTATTTTGTCCTCCGCGCCAGACTCCTATAATGACCATACATAAACTACTGTTCCGCGTATGGAACACAGTTGCTCCAGGAAAGGTGAGAAATGGCTGAACAATGGCGCTGTGCCGGGCATGCCGGCGATCTGACCGAAGACGCGCCGATCGAGTACAAGCTCGACGGCACCGAAATCGGCATCTACAAGGTGGGCGACGAGGTCTACGCGCTCGAGAACGTCTGCCCGCACGCGTACGCGCTGCTGACGCAAGGTTTCGTCGACGAAGGCACGGTGGAATGCCCGCTGCACGAAGCGGTGTTCGACATCAAGAGCGGCGAGTGCATCAAAGGCCCGGGCGGCCGCGCGCTGAAGCAATACGCCGTGCGTCTCGCCGGTGAAGAAATCCAGATCAAGGTGGAATGACATGCGTGAAGTCCCTGTGAATTTCAATCCGATGCTCAAGCCCTGGGTCGCGCCGCAACCCAACAACGTCGCCGGTAAAGGCGTGATCGAGCAGCCGGGCCAGAGCGAAAACATGATCTGGCAAAACCGCAAGGCCGAGCCGACGCAATACGAAAACGACTTCGGCGACGCGCTCGAACAAGTGTTCGAAGCGGGCGCCGCCGAACTCGACGACGTGGTCGCCGGTTTGAACCGCATCGGCTTTCGCACGCCCGAAGGCGCGGCCTGGAACGCGGAGCGCCTCGCCGCCGAATTCCGTCTGCTCGCCGAATAAGCGCGCGTCGGGCCCACAAGAATACGGAGTCCTCATCATGACGTCCCCCACGACCGAAACCCCGGCGAGCGCCGACCCGATCCGCGCCTATCTCGACCGCGGCATCAAAAACTACTGGTATCCCGTCGCGCCGAGCTGGCAAGTCGGCAACGCGCCCATCGGCATCACGCGCCTTGGCGAACAGATCGTGCTGTGGCGCGATCAGGACGGCCAGGTCCACGCGCTCGAAGACCGCTGCCCGCACCGCGGCGCGCGCCTCTCGCTCGGCTGGAATCTGGGCAACCGCGTGGCGTGCTGGTATCACGGCATCGAAGTCGACGGCAGCGGCACCGTGCAGAGCGTGCCGGCCGTGTCGGCATGCCCGCTCGAAGGCCAGAAGTGCGTGAAGTCGTACCCGGCGCAAGAGCATGCGGGCGCCGTGTTCCTGTGGTTCGGCGACGAAGCGCACAAGGAACCCGCGCCGCTGCAACTGCCGCAAGAACTCGTGGGCGAGGAGTACGCGAGCTTCCTGTGCATGTCGAACTGGAAGTGCAATTACCAGTACGCGATCGACAACGTCATGGACCCGATGCACGGCGCGTATCTGCACGCGACGTCGCACTCGATGGCCGAAGGCGACAAGCAGGCCGACATGCGCGTGCGTAAAACCGACTCGGGCCTCGTGTTCGAAAAGGTCGGCCAGCGCGACGTCAACTTCGACTGGGTCGAACTCGGCGAAACCGGCTGCCTGTGGATGCGTCTGGAAATTCCGTACAAGAAGAAGTTCGGCCCCGGCGGCAACTTCGGCATCATCGGCTTCGCGGTGCCCGTCGACGCGGACAACTGCCAGGTCTACTTCTGGCGCACGCGCAAGGTGCAGGGCTGGCAGCGCGACGCATGGCGCTTCATGTACCGCAACCGCCTCGAAGGTCTGCATTGGGCCGTGCTCGAGCAAGACCGCTACGTGCTCGAAAGCATGGCGCCGAATGCACGCGATCAGGAATTCCTCTATCAGCACGACGTCGGCATGACGCGCGTGCGCCGCATGCTGCGCCAGCGCGCGCAACAGCATTTCGCCGATCTCGACGCGTTCCGCGCGCAGCAAGGCGCGCAAGCGCAAGCCGAGAGCCACAGCCATGCGTGAGTCCGCAGCATCGGCACAAAGCGCGGCACAAGGCGCGATGCAAGGCGCGCTCGAGGGCCGTCGCGTGATCGTCACGGGCGGCGCGCGTGGACTTGGCGCCGACTTCGTCACGACGCTCGCGGCAGCCGGTGCGCGCGTCGTGTTCGGCGACGTGCTGCACGAAGCGGGCGAGGCGCTCGCGCAATCGCTCGCGGCGCAAGGTCACGACGTGGCGTTCGCGGCGCTCGATCTCGCGCAGCCCGACAGCATCGCGGCCTTTGTCGAACACGCGGCGCAACGCATGGGCGGCATCGACGCGCTCATCAACAACGCGGCCATCACCAATTCGGGCGGCAAGTTCGCGCACGAGATCAGCGTGCCGACGTGGGACGCCGTGATGGACGTGAACGTGCGCGGCACCTGGCTCATGTGCACGGCGGCGCAGCGTTTCCTGGCCGATTCGGGCCGCGGCGCGATCGTCAACATCGCCTCGGACACCGCGCTGTGGGGCGCGCCCAAGCTGCTCGCCTACGTGGCCAGCAAGGGCGCCGTGATCGCGATGACGCATTCGCTCGCGCGCGAGTTCGGCGCGCAGGGCATCACCGTCAACGCCATCGCGCCGGGCCTCACGGAAGTGGAAGCCACCGCTTACGTGCCGGCCGAGCGCCACGCGTTCTACCTCGACGGCCGCGCGCTGCAACGCGCCCAGGTGCCCGAGGACGTGACCGGCCCCGTGCTGTTTCTGCTGACCGACGCCGCGCGTTTCGTGACCGGGCAATTGCTGCCCGTGAACGGCGGCTTCGTGATGAATTGATGTCGACGAATGGACTATCCGTTCGCGAGAACGTTTGAAAGAACACAAGGAGAAAACGATGGCCGATGCCGATCTCGAACGCAAGTCGTGGGACCGTCCCGCCGAAGCGAGCTTTGAAGACTGGATGAACAGCCGCGTCGCGCGCTATGAAACGCGCCGCTACGACTGGGACGCGCTGAAGTTCCAGGCCGACTACGACCCGAAGTACCGCCGCGCGCAAATGCGCTACGTGGGCACGGGCGGCACCGGCGTGGCGAAGGACAGCAACACCGTGCCGTCGGGCGGCTTCACGTTCTCGACGATGGTGATTCCGGCCGGCAACATCGGCCCGAGCCACATCCATATCGACGTCGAAGAAATCTTCTTCGTGCTGCGCGGCAAGATGAAAGTGATCTGCGAAAAGGACGGTGAAACGTGGGAAGCCGTGCTCGGCGAGCGCGATCTGATCTCGGTGCCGCCGGGCGTGTATCGCACGGAAATCAACATCGGCGAAGAAGACGCGCTGATGTGCGTGATGCTCGGTTCGTCCAAGCCGATCACGCCGACGTATCCGCCCGATTCGCCGCTCGCGAAGATCAAGCGCGAACAGAAGTAAGACTGTCATTCATCTGAACACCCGACGAAGTTGCACACGAACACCGAAGCCATGAACGACGCGATGCTCACCGACGCCTCATCAGCCGCCACGCTTGACACGCTCGATACGCGGCTCGCGCGCTTTGCGCCGCGCCACGTGCAAGCGGGCGAGGCCGTCGTGAGCTATCGCGCAGCGCCCGGCGCGGGCAGCGAGGACGGCAATGAGGCGCTGCCGCTCGTCCTGCTGCATGGCATCGGTTCGGGTGCGGCTTCGTGGGTGCAACAGATGGAAACGCTCGGCGCGAGCCGTCGCGTGATCGCCTGGGACGCGCCCGGTTATGGCGCGTCCACGCCGGTCGCGAACGCCTCGCCGCTCGCCGCCGACTACGCGCGCGTGCTGGCGGACTGGCTCGACGCGCTCGATATTCAACGCTGCGTGCTGGTCGGCCATTCGCTCGGCGCGATCATCGCGGGCGCATTTGCCGCCGCGCATCCGCAGCGCGTGAGCGGTCTGCTGCTGATTTCTCCTGCGGCCGGTTATGGCGCGGCGGACCCGCAAGTGCGCGCCGACAAGCGCGACGCGCGTCTGGCCATGCTCGCCGATCTCGGTCCGCAAGGTCTCGCCGAAAAACGCAGTGCCAACATGCTTTCCGCACACGCCGACGACGCGTCGCGCGCGTGGGTGCGCTGGAACATGGCGCGCGTGCTGCCGCACGGTTACGCGCAGGCCACGCATCTGCTCGCGAACGCCGACCTCGCCGCCGACCTCGCGCGCTGCGTGAACCGCGTACCGATGGCCGTGGCCGTCGGCGCCGACGACACCATCACGCCGCCGCAAGCCTGCGAACGTCTCGCGCAAGTCGCACAGGCGCCGTTTCAGATCGTGCCGCACGCGGGCCACGCGGGCTACATCGAGCAACCGGCGGCGTACAGCGCACTGCTCGACGCCTTTTGCCGCGCACATTAAGGAACCCTTAAAGAATGACACCCGACCTCGCCAGCGCGTCCCCCGACGCCGACGAAGACCGCAACGACACCAGCTATCGCGTGCCGGGTCTGGAAAGGGGGCTGCGCATTCTCACCGAATTCTCGCCGCGCGAGCCGGTGCTCGATGCACCCGAACTGTCGCGCCGCCTCGGCATTCCGCGCACGACGGTGTTCCGTCTGTTGCAGACGCTCGAATCGCTCGGCTTTCTCGAACGCGCCGACCGCGACCGCAATTACCGCCTGGGCGTGGCCGTGCTGCGCCTCGGCTTCGAATATCTGAGTTCGCTCGAACTGACCGACCTCGGCTTGCCGCTGATCGAAGCGCTGCGTGACGCCACCGGCCTCACGACGCACATCGTGATTCGCGACGGACGCGACATCGTGTTCGTGGCGAAGGCGCAAAGCCACGCGCCGATCTTCAGCTCGGTGAAGGTCAACGTGGGCACGCGTCTGCCCGCGCACGCCACCACGCACGGCCAGGTGCTGATGGGCGATCTCACGCTCGACGAACTGCGCGCGCTTTATCCGGAGCCGGCTCTCGAACGCTTCACGCCCTCGACGCCGGACACGGTCGAAGAACTCTTCGCGCGCATTCGCGAAGACGCCGAGCGCGGCTATGCCGTGAGCGAATCGTCGTTCGAGCGCGGCATTTCGGTGGTGTCGGCGCCCGTGCGCAACGACACGGGCCGCATCGCCGCCGTGGTGACGACCACCATTCCGCGTCCGGGCATCGACACCTCGCTGCTCGACGGCGGGCTGATCGACAAGGTGCGCCACGCAGCCGATGAACTGTCGAAGCGCCTCAATTACCGCGGTCAATCTTCGCAGGCCGCGGGCAGCAAGAAAACGTCGTACATGAAGGCACTGGGGATCAAATGATTCAACTCGATTTGCGCGGCCAGGTCGCGGTGGTCACGGGCGGTTCGTCCGGCATCGGCCTCGCCACCGCCGAACTCTTTTTGCAGGCGGGCGCCTCGGTCGCGATCTGCGGCCGTGACAGCGACCGCCTCGCACGCGCCGAACGCGAACTGCGCGAGCGTCATCCGCAGGCGCAACTGCTGGCCGCGCGTTGCGACGTGCTCGACGCAACCGACGTGGCCGCTTTCGCGAGCGCCGTCGAGCAGCGCTTCGGCCGCGCCGACATGCTCGTGAACAACGCGGGCCAGGGCCGCGTCTCCACCTTCGCCGACACCACCGACGAAGCGTGGCGCGAAGAACTGGACCTCAAGTATTTCAGCATCATCCGCCCCACGCGCGCCTTCCTGCCGATGCTGAAAAGCACCGCAAAACAAGGGAAAAACGCGTCGATCGTCTGCGTGAACTCGCTGCTCGCGATCCAACCGGAGCCGCATATGGTCGCGACGTCGTCGGCGCGCGCGGGCGTGCTGAGCCTCATCAAGTCGCTCGCGGTCGAACTCGCGCCCGAGCACATCCGCGTGAACTCGATCCTGATCGGCATCGTCGAGTCGGGTCAGTGGCGCCGCCGCTATGACAACGACGCCGCCGCGCAGGCCGCCGGTCAAAGCTGGCAGGACTGGACCGGCGAACTCGCCCGCAAGAAGCACATTCCGCTCGGCCGCTTCGGTTTGCCCGAAGAAGCCGCGCAAGCCCTGTTTTATCTGGCCACGTCCCTGTCGTCCTATACGACGGGCAGTCATATCGATGTATCTGGAGGCGTAGCACGTCATGTCTAATAAAACCACCGTCGGCGAACTGATCGCCGCCTTCCTCGAACAATGCGGCGTTCAAACCGCGTTCGGCGTGATTTCGATTCACAACATGCCGATCCTCGACGCCATCGGCGTGCGCGGCAACATCCGCTATGTGGGCGCGCGCGGCGAAGCGGGCGCGGTCAACATGGCCGACGGCCTCGCGCGCGTCTCGGGCGGCCTCGGCGTGGCGTTCACGAGCACGGGCACGGCGGCGGGCAACGCAGCGGGCGCGATGGTCGAAGCGCGCACGGCAGGCACGGCGCTGCTGCACATCACCGGCCAGATCGAAACCGAATATCTCGATCAGGACCTCGCGTACATCCACGAAGCGCCCGATCAACTGTCGATGCTCTCGTCGATCTCGAAGGCCGCGTTCCGCGTGCGTTCGGTCGAAACCGCGCTGCCGACGATCCGCGAAGCCGTGCGCGTCGCGCAGACCGCGCCGAGCGGTCCGGTCAGCGTCGAGATTCCCATCGATATTCAGGCCGCGCTGACCGAATGGCCCGCCGATCTGGCCGCGCCGCATCTCACGACGCTCACGCACGATGAAGCGCGCGTCGAACAACTCGCGAACGCGCTCACGAAGGCGAAGCGTCCGCTGCTGTGGCTCGGCGGCGGCACGCGCCACGCGCGCAGCGCGGTCGAGCGTCTGGTGGCGCTGGGCTTCGGCGTGGTGACGAGCGTGCAGGGCCGCGGCGTGCTGCCCGAAGATCATCCGGCGACGCTCGGTGCGTTCAACGTGAGCGGTTCGGTCGAGCGCTTCTACAAGACCTGCGATGCGATGCTGGTGGTCGGCTCGCGTCTGCGCGGCAACGAAACGCTCAAGTACAAGCTCGGTCTGCCGCAGCCGCTTTATCGTATCGACGCCGACGCGCTCGCCGATAACCGCGGCTATCGCAACGAACTCTTCGTGCACGGCGACGCCGCGCGCGTGCTCGACGCACTCGCCACGCGCCTCGAAGGCAAGCTCAAGGTCGATCCGCAATTCGCCGCCGATCTCGCCGCCGCGCGCGAAACCGCCGTGAGTGAAACGGCCAAGGGTCTCGGCCCGTATCGCCGCCTCGTGGAAGCGCTGCAACGCGCCGTGGGCCGCGACTACAACTGGGTGCGCGACGTCACGATTTCGAACAGCACGTGGGGCAACCGCCTGCTGAAGATCTTCACGCCGCGCGCGGGCGTGCACGCGCTGGGCGGCGGCATCGGCCAGGGCATGCAGATGGCGATCGGCGCGGCGCTTGCGAACGCGGCCGCGAAGACGGTCTGCCTCGTCGGCGACGGCGGTCTGATGGTGAACGTCGGCGAACTCGCGACGGCCGTGCAGGAAAAGGCCAACGTCATGATCGTGCTGATGAACGACCAGTGCTACGGCGTGATCCGCAACATTCAGGACGCGCAGTACGGCGGCCGCCGCATGTTCGTCGATCTGCACCAGCCGGAATTCTCGCAGTTCTGCGCGAGCCTCGGCCTCAAGCATTTCCGCCTCTCGTCGCTCGACAACGCCGACGACGTGATCCGCGAAGGCATCGCGTTCGACGGCCCCGTGCTGCTCGAAGTCGACATGAAGTCGGTCGGCAGCTTCGAAGCCGTGTTCGCCGGCCCGCCGGTGCGCAAGGAGGAGCCGCAACATGCTTAACGGTCATGGCGGCCACGCCGCTCACGCGCCGATCGACATCGCGATGATCGGCTTCGGCGCGATCGGTCAGACCGTCTATCGCGCGGTCGCGGCCGATCCGCTCGTACACGTCTCGCATGTGATCGTGCCCGAGCATCACGCCGACGCCGTGCGCGCCCAGGTGGACGGCGCGGTGGAAGTGGTGTCGTCGGTGGATCGTCTGTCGACGAAGCCGCATTTCGCGCTCGAATGCGCGGGTCACGCCGCGCTGCTCGATCACGTCGTGCCGCTGCTGCAAAGCGGCACCGATTGCGCGGTGGCGTCGATCGGCGCGCTGTCCGACGTCGATCTGCTCGAACGTCTGTCGCTCGCGGCGGACGAAGGCGACGCGACGGTCACGCTGCTGTCGGGCGCGATCGGCGGCATCGACGCGCTCTCGGCGGCCAAGCTCGGCGGCCTCGACGAAGTGCTGTACACGGGCCGCAAGCCGCCGCTCGGCTGGCTCGACACGCCGGCGGAAAAGGTCTGCGATCTGCGTACGCTCACGCAAGAGCAGGTGATCTTCGAAGGCAGCGCGCGCGAAGCGGCGCGGCTCTTTCCGAAGAACGCCAACGTGGCGGCGACCATCGCGCTCGCGGGCCTCGGCCTCGACCACACGACGGTGCGCCTGATCGCCGATCCGGCGGTCGAGCGCAACGTGCATCGCATCGTGGCGCGCGGCGTGTTCGGCGAGATGTCGCTGGAAATGAGCGGCAAGCCGCTGCCCGACAATCCGAAAACCTCGGCGCTCACGGCGTACAGCGCGATTCGCGCGCTGCGCAACCGTGCCGCGCGTTGCGTGATCTGATGGCGCGCCTCGCGCACAAGCTGTGATGAAAGGCGATACGTGTGCAGATGCACAGGTATCGCCCGCAATGAAACAAAGAGACCTCTGACATGACTCCCTTCGATACGAGCCTCGTTCCCAACGGCGACATCTTCGTCGGCGGCGAATGGCGCCAGGGCCGCGCCGCGCCCTTCGCGAGCCTTTACCCGGCCGACCAGTCGCTCAACATGGAGGTCTCGACGGCGAGCGCCGAAGACGCCGCCGAAGCCGTGGAAAAGGCGCACGCCGCGTGGAAGCAGGGCGCGTGGTCGGGCATGAAGCCGCATCTGCGCGCGCTCGTGCTGTACCGCATCGCCGACCTCATCATGCAGCGCCACGAAGCGCTCGCGCAATTGCAGCGCCGCGACAACGGCAAGCCGATCGGCGAGACGCGCGTGCTGGTGGCGAGCGCCGCGAACACGTTCCGCTATTTCGCGGCCTGCCTCGAAACGCTCGACGAGGAAGTCACGCCTTCGCGCGGCGACTATCTGACGATGAGCGTGTACGAACCGATTGGCGTGGTCGCCGCGATCACGCCGTGGAATTCGCCGATCGCTTCCGACGCGCAGAAGCTCGCGCCCGCGCTCGCAGGCGGCAACGCGGTGGTGCTCAAGCCCGCCGAAGTCACGCCGCTGATCTCGCTCGCGCTCGCGCGCATCTGCGAGGAAGCCGGCGTGCCGAAGGGCATTCTGAGCGTGCTGCCGGGCAAGGGCTCGGTGATCGGCGACGTGCTGGTGCGCCATCCGCTCGTGCGCAAGGTTTCGTTCACGGGCGGCACCGAAGTGGGCCGCGGCATCGCGCGCATCGCGGCGGACAAGCTCATGCCGGTCTCGCTCGAACTGGGCGGCAAGTCGCCGACCATCGTGTTCGAGGATGCCGACATCGATCATGCGATTAATGGCGTGCTATACGGGATCTTCAGCTCGTCGGGCGAGGCGTGCATCGCGGGTTCGCGTCTGTTCGTGCAGCGCTCGATCTACGACACGTTCATGAAGCGCCTCGTCGCGGCCGCGCGCGAATTGCGCGTGGGCGATCCGTCGAACGAGAAAACGCAGATGGGTCCGCTGATCACGCCGAAGCATCGCGAATCGGTCGAGCGCTACGTGGCGATCGGCCTGGAAGAAGGCGGCCGCTTGCTGTGCGGCGGCGAGCGTCCGGTCGGCGACGGCCGCGAACAGGGCTGCTTCTATCAGCCGACGATTCTCGAAGGTCTGACCAATCGCGCGCGCATCTGCCAGGAAGAGATTTTCGGACCGGTGCTGGTGGCCATGCCCTTCGACGACGAAGCGGCGCTCATCGAGGAAGCCAACGACAGCGTGTTCGGTCTCGCCGCCGGCATCTGGACGCGCGACTACAAACGCGCCTGGCGCGTGGCGCGCAAGATCGAGGCGGGCACCGTCTGGATCAATACGTACAAGCTGTTTTCGATTTCCACGCCGTTCTCGGGCTGGAAGGAAAGCGGCATGGGCCGCGAAAAAGGGCGGCTCGGCATTCGCGAATACATGCAGCAAAAGAGCCTTTACTGGGGCTTGAATGACGCGCCGCTGCCCTGGGCCAACGCCTGAGCGCGCGCAACGGAGCAATGAACATGACGATTCTCGGCATCGAACAGATTACCTACGGCGTGACGGATCTCGCCACCTGCCGCCGCTTTTTCGCGGACTGGGGCCTGAAGGAAACCGCGCACGACGAAACGCGCGCGCGCTTCGAAACGCTCAACGGCTGCACCGTGCTGGCCGTCGACGCGAACGACGCGTCGCTGCCCGCCGCCTTCGAGGAAGGCCCGACGCTGCGCGAAGTGGTGTGGGGCGTGGCGACGTGCGAAGAACTCGACGCGCTGCGCGAACGCCTCAAAGGCCAGCCCGGCTATCACAGCGATGAAAACGGCGTCGGGTGTTTCGACCCGGCCGGCATGGCGATTCGCGTGGAAGTGACGCGCAAGCGCGAACTCGACGTCGCCGGTTCGCCGTCGAACGTCTGGGGCCAAACGTTGCGCGTGGATACGCCGTCGCCGGTCTACGAACGCGCGGAGCCGGTGGAAGTCGGCCACGTGGTGTTCTTCACGAACTGCCTCGCCGAGCAGGAAGCGTTCTATCACGAACTGCTCGGCTTCGAGACCTCGGACCGCTATCCGAATCGCGGCGCGTTCATGCGCTGCGCGCCGCACGGCGGCCACCACGATCTGTTCCTGCTCGCGCTGCCCGACGGCAAGAAGGGCCTGAATCACGTGGCGTTCACGGTGCGCGACATTCACGAAGTGTTCGGCGGCGGCCTGCATATCAGCCGCTGCGGCTGGACCACGCAACTCGGGCCAGGCCGCCATCCGGTGTCGTCGGCGTACTTCTGGTACTTCAAGAATCCGGCCGGCGGCCTGATCGAGTATTACGCCGACGAAGACGTGCTGACGCCCGACTGGGAGCCGCGCGACTTCGAACCGGGCCCGACCGTGTTCGCCGAATGGGCCATCGACGGCGGTCTCGACGGCAATACGCGCCGCCAGAAGAACGCCGAAGCGCCGAAGGGCAAGTTCATGACGGAGCAGAAATCATGAGCGACGCAATCGAATCCGGCGAACACGCCGCGCCGCGCACGGTCGTCGTGATCGGCGGCGGCCAGGCCGCGGGCTGGGTCGTCAAGACGCTGCGCAAGGAAGGCTTTGCGGGCCGTCTCGTGATGATTGCCGACGAAACGCATCTGCCCTACGAGCGCCCGCCGCTGTCGAAGGCGGTGCTCGCAGGCGAGGCCGATATCGAAACGGTGCGCATCGCGAAGCCCGACGAGTTCGCGGCGCTCGACATCGAAGCGTGGCAACCGGATTGCGCGAGCGCGATCGATCGCGCGGCGCACACGGTCACGACGCGCTCGGGCCGCACGGTGAAGTACGACAAGCTCGTGATCGCCACGGGCGGCGCGGCGCGCAAGCTGCCCGCGAGCGTGGCGAAGAGCGCGCACGTGACGTATCTGCGCACGCTCGACGAAGCGATGGCGCTGGGCGAACGCCTGCGCCGCAGCGAGCGTGTGCTGGTAGTGGGCGGCGGCTGGATCGGCCTCGAAGTCGCGGCCACGGCACGCAAGCTCGGCGTGGCGGCGACGGTGATCGAAGGCGCGCCGCGTCTGTGCGCGCGTTCGCTGCCCCATGAAGTCTCGGACTTCCTGCTCGAACTGCATCGCGCGAACGGCGTGGATGTGCGTCTGAACGCGGCGCTTGTCTCGCTCGACGACAACGCCGACGGCGGCGTGCGCGCGACCTTCGCGGACGGCAGCACGCTCGACGCCGACTTCGCGGTCGCGGGCATCGGCCTCGCACCGCACACGGCGCTCGCGGAAGCGGCGGGCATCGCGGTGCAGGACGGTATCGTCGTCGATGAATTCGGCCAGAGTTCCGACGCCGATGTGTTCGCGTGCGGCGACGTCGCGAATCATCCGAACGCGTGGCTCAAGCGCCGCGTGCGCCTGGAATCGTGGGCCAATGCGCAGAATCAGGCCATTGCGGCGGCGAAGGCCGTGCTGGGCGTGAAGGAAGCGTATGCGGAAATTCCGTGGTTCTGGTCCGATCAGTACGACGTGAATCTGCAGATTCTGGGCGATTTGCCGCCAGGCGTCGCGCCGGTGCTGCGCGGCAATCTCGCAGAAAAGCGCGCAACGCTGTTCTTCGTCGAGGACGGCCATCTGCGCGGCGTCATCGCGATCAATTCGGCGCGCGACCTCAAGCTCGCGCGCAAGTGGATGAACCAGGGCCGCGCGGTGGACGTCGCGGCGCTCGTCGACACCAGCAAGGCTCTCGCCTGACGCGCTCGCCACTACACAACCGACCTCACATACGGGATGGGATCACAGGCATGAGAACCCTCGACACTACCCTCGGCCATCGCGGCGGCACCGCGGTCGGCGAGTCCATCACGCGCGGTTCGATCATCGCGCGGCTCGAACGCATGCCGGCCAACGCCATGCAGGTGCGCGCGCGGATCCTGATCGGCCTCGCCACGTTCTTCGACGGTTTCGACGTGATCGCCATCGCCGCGACGCTGCCGATCCTGATTCAGAAGTGGCACCTTACGCCGTGGGAAATCGGCTTTCTGATCGCCTCGGGTTCGGTCGGGCAGTTGTTCGGCGCGTTCCTGTTTCCGTGGCTCGCGGAGCGTCACGGCCGCGTGCGCGCGATTGCCTGGAGTTCGGGCATCATCGGCGTGACCAGCATTGCCTGCGGTTTTGCGCCGAGCTTCGCGGTATTCGCCGCGCTGCGCGTGATTCAGGGCTTC
Source organism: Paraburkholderia sp. SIMBA_027 (assembly GCF_046535315.1). Lineage (NCBI taxonomy): Bacteria > Pseudomonadati > Pseudomonadota > Betaproteobacteria > Burkholderiales > Burkholderiaceae > Paraburkholderia > Paraburkholderia sp. SIMBA_027. The sequence goes on along the minus strand of NZ_JAWRWY010000011.1, from coordinate 172,069 downwards.
GGGCTGGGCGGCGAACTGCCCGTGGCGGCGACGTATATCAACGAGGTCAGCCGCGCGCATGGCCGCGGGCGTTTCGTGCTGCTCTACGAGATCGTGTTCCCGATCGGTCTGCTCGCGTCGAATGCGCTGGGCGCGTGGATCGTGCCGCGCTTCGGCTGGCAGGCGATGTACTTCATCGGCGGCATGCCCTTGATTCTGTTTTTCGTGCTGCGCAAGCTCGTGCCGGAATCGCCGCGCTGGCTCGCCGAACGCGAACGTCTGCAGGACGCCGACCAGGCCGTGAGCGCCTTCGAGCGCACCGTGAAGGGCCCGCTCGAACCGGTCACGAACGCGGCGGAATTCGACGCACTCGCGAAGCGTCATCCGAAGCGCAGCGTGAAAGACCTGTTCGGTCCGGCGTACCGCAACCGCACGATCGCGGTGGCGATGCTGTGGATGACCTGCGGCTTCATTCAGTACGGTCTGTCGACGTGGCTGCCGACGATCTACCGCACCGTCTACCACGCGCCGCTGCAACTGGCGCTCAATCTCGCGGTGGCCGCTTCGGTGCTCGGCGTGCTGGGTTCGCTCACCTGTGCGCTGCTGGTGGACAAGGTGGGCCGCAAGCCGATCATCAACGTCTCGTTCGTGCTGTGCGGCATTTCGCTGGCGCTGGCCGGGATCTGCCACGCGATGTCGGTGTACGTGGTGGCGACGTTCTGCGCGCTGGCGCTCGGCCTGCTCGCGAGCGGCTTCATCACGGCTTACGTGTACACGCCGGAACTGTATCCCACCAGCATCCGCGCGCTCGGTTGCGGCGTGGGCGGCGCATGGCTCAAGATCGCGGCGATCTTCGCGCCCACCATCGTGTCGAAGACGATGATCGGCGGCAATCTCGACGTGGCGTTCTATATCCTCGCGGCCGTGCCGTTTCTCGCGGCGATCGCGGTGCATTTCCTCGGCATCGAAACCAAGGGCAAGGTGCTCGAACAACTGGAAGCGTAAGCCTCCGGGCAGCGCGGCGCGCCACTTTGGTGGCGCAGCCGGCTCACGACGCGGTCGGCCAGTCATGGCTCGGCCGCGTTTTTTATTGCCGATGTCGACATATTCCAGATACACGAGGCCATTAATCTGCGCTTAAAACTGGCCGATTGCGCGCGAACTCGCGGGCCTTGATTCGATGGGCGGGATGACGCGTGGCGCGTAAGCCACGGGTAAGATACGCCTTTGCGCGATGCACGGCGCGACGAATCAGAAGACGGCCCGGGCGTGACCCGGCAAAAGGCGCAGAGGATCCATGGTCAATGTCATTCCCGAATCCGCCGCGGACTGGTCCCGTGCACGATTGGTCCTGATTCAGGACGGCGCGGCGCGGCTGTATCGCATCGTCACGGCGGGAGAATCGGTGCTGGCGGCGGTGCCTTCGGCTGTTGATCCTGTCGCCGCGCTGGGTCGCCTGCGCCATGAATACGGCATTCGCGCGCGCCTCGATCCCGAGTTCGCGCTCCATCCGATTCAATTCGTCGTCCACAATCAGGCGCCGGCGTTGCTGCTGCACGATCCGGGCGGCCGGATGCTCGGCGAGATTTTCGACGAGACGCGCGCCGAACCGGGCGACGTCGCGATGCCCGTCGATGCCTTCATTCGCCACGCGGTGAGCATGACGCAATCGCTGGGTCTCGCGCATCTCGCCGGACTCGTGCATGGCGCGTTGCAGCCCGCGAGTTTCATGCTCGACGCAGCGGGCGAGCGCGCCTGGCTCACCGGTTTTTCCGGCCAGGAGAGTGCGCCGGAAATCGATAAAGACGTGCTCGAAACCGTGATCGATTACGCGGCCCCGGAAGCGACGGGGCGCATCGACCGCGCCGTGGACGCACGCTCCGATCTCTATTCGCTGGGCTGCCTCTTTCACCGCATGCTGACCGGCGAGGTGCCGTTTCCGAATCTCACGGCTTCCGGGGCGATGCACGCGCACCTCACGCGGCGGCCGTTCGAAGGCGGGCAGTCGGCGCAGACGCACGCGCGCGTGCCGGAGAAACTCAAGGCGATCGTGCGGCGGCTGCTGGAGAAGGAGCCCGCGCAACGTTATCAATCAGCCGCGCATCTGGCGAAAGATCTGCTCGACGCCGCCGAAGGCACGGCGCATACGCACGCGCACGTCCATGCTTTCACGCGGCAACTGAAGCTGCGGCCTTCGCTGGGTGTGCCCGATTCGCTCTATGGCCGCCACGTCGAAATCGACCAGTTGCTCGCGGCCGCACGCCATGCCGCGCTCGACGGCGGGCCGCCGCTGATGCTCGTCGAAGGGCCGGCGGGCATCGGCAAGACGGCGCTGGTGCAGCACGTGCGCAAGCGCCTTGCGGGTGCGGGCCACGAGTTCGCCGCGGGCAAGTGCGAGCAGGCCGACGGCGCGGCGCCCTACGCGAGCATCGCGCGCGCCTTGCATTCGCTGCTGCGCCACGTGCTCGGTTATGCGCCCGCCGAATTCGAGCGCGTGCAGCGCCGTCTGCGCGACGCGCTCGCCGGTGACGCCTCGATCGTCACGGCCGTCTTTCCGGAACTCGCGCGCGTGCTCGGTCAGTTCGAACACCAGCGCGCGGTCTCGGCGCACGCAGAAAAGCCGCGCTTTCTCGACGCGATGTCGAAACTGATGAACGCGTTCACCGAGCCGGGCAAGGCGCTCGTGCTGTTTCTCGACGACCTGCAATGGGCCGATCGCGACACGCTCGAAGTGCTCACGCACCTGATCGGCAAGCCGGGCAGCGAACGCGTGCTGTTTATCGCCGCGCTGCGCGACAACGAGATTCGCGCGGATAACCGGCTCGTGCACGTGCTGCGCGACGGCGCGCATGCGCATCGGCTCGTGCTCGAACCGTTGTCGAGCCACGACCTCGAACAACTGATCGAAGCGATGCTGATCGGGCGCGTGCAGCAACTGCGCGAATCCGTCGATCTGATCGGCGCTTATACGGGCGGCAATCCGCTGTTCGCGATTCAGTTCGTGCGCTCGCTCGTCGACGACAGCGTGCTCGAATTCGACGAAGCGCGCGGCGAATGGCATTCGAGCGTGGCGGGCATTGCCGAGCGCGCGAGTTCGTCGAGCCTGATGGAACTGCTCACGGAAAAGATCGACGCACTCGCGCCGTCGACGCAGGACGTGCTGCGCTCCGTTGCGCTGATCGCGAAGCCGGTGCCGCTGAACATGCTCGCAGATGCCGTGGGCAGCGATCCCGCGCAACTCGAAGCGTCGTTGCGGCCGGCGATGGACGCGGCGCTGATCATCCTCGACGAAGACCTGTACACCTTCGCGCACGACCGCATTCGCGACGCCGTCTATTACGGCATGAGTCTCGACGCGCGCGAAGCGGGCCATCTGGCCATGGGTCGCCGTTTGCTGGATTGCGCGAGTTATCGCGCGTCGTCGAGCAGTTTGTTCGTGGTGGCGAACCAGTTGAATCTCGCGGCGCGGCTCGTCGCGTCTCCCGAGGAGCGCGAGCGCTTTGCGCGCGTGAATCTCGACGCCGCGCAGCGTGCGATTGGCGCGACGGCGTATGCGTCGGCGATGGCGTATCTGGCCGTGGCGCAAAGCTTCGCGCAGGGCAGCGCGGCGGGCGCGCCGCTCGACGCGCTGATCGCATTGCGGATCGGCGAATGCGAGTTTCTGTGCATGGAAGTCGCGGCGGCGGCGCGCCGTCTCGCTGCCGTGCCCAGCGCGCTGCTGCCGCTCGATCACCGCGCGGAACTCGCGCGCTTGCGCGTGGCGATGCACGTGACGATCGACGAGTCGGCGACGGCGCTCGATATCGGCCTGCAATACGTGCGCGACGAAGCGGGCATCGTGCTCGCGCGCACGCCGACCGATGCCGATATCGATCGCGAATTCGCGCGTTTCAAGGCGCTCGACGGCAATCGCAGCGTCGACGAACTGGCGGCGTCGCCGTTGATGAGCGACCGGCGCATTTATATCGCCATGGACGTGCTCACCGATCTCGCGCCCGCTGCGAAATTTCTCAGTCAGCGTCTCGCCGATCTGATGATGCTGCGCATGAGCACGCTGAGTCTCGAACACGGCCATTGCGACGCGTCGTGTTACGCCTACGTCGGCCTGAGCCAGATCGTCGGCGAACGCTATGGCGATTACGACACGGTGCGCCGCTTCGCGGAACTCGCGATGCGCCTGCCCGCCGAACGCGCGCTGACGAAATTCCAGGGCCGCGTGCAGATGTGCTACGGCGCGATGAGCTTGCCGTGGACAGGGTCCGCCACGCGCGCACGCGAGCATATCGAAGCGTCGATTGCGCTCACGGCGCGGCTGGGCGACGTCACGTATCTGATCTATTCGCGGCGGCATCTCGTCACCAATTATCTGTTTTGCGGCGCGCCGCTTTCCGATGTGCAGAAGGTGGTGGAAGAAGGCTTGCCGCTCGCGCGCCAGGCGGGCTTCGCGCTGGTGATCGATGCGTTTATCGCGCAGGCCTGGGTGGTGCAGGCGTTGCGCGGTGTGCCGATCGATATCGGTCTGGGCGCGCCGAGCCGCGATTTCGAGCACGTGCTCGACGATTGCCTCACGGGCCGCGTGCACCGCGATATCGCCGCGTTTTCGTTCTGGACGTATCGCTTGCAGGTCGCGTATCTGTTTGCGGACTGGCCGGTCGCATTGCAGGCGGAACAGGCTGCGGACGCCACGGCCTGGGCGTCGCGCTCGTTCCTCGAAATGCCGGAGTTCGTGTTTTATAGCGCGCTGCTGCGCGTGGCGCTGAGCCGCCGCGCGCAAGGCAGCGAGCGTGAAGCGCATCTGCAGGCGGCGCGTGCGCGCCTGGCGACGCTCGAGCGCTGGTCCGCGCACAGCCCCGAGAATTTTCTCGGCCGCGCCGCGCTCGTGCGCGCGGAGCTGGCGTCGACCGGCGATGATCCGCGCTTCGCGCAGAGCGATTACGAAGAGGCCATTCGTCTCGCCGATCTCGCGCGCATGCTGCAATTGCAGGCGCTTGCGCGCGAACTCGCGGCGCGCTTTTCGGCGCAGCAGCACTGGCATGCGGCGTCGCAGGGTTATCTGCATCAGGCGTGGAGCGCGTATGCGTGCCTCGGCGCGGACACCAGATTGCGCGCGCTCGAAAGCGAATTCCCGACCATGGGACTCGCGAGCGCCGCGCCGAAACAATTCGACTGGACCGCCGCGCAAGGCGCGAATGTGCGTGCGTTCGATACGCAGGTCGTCTTGAAGGCGACGCAGGCCTTGTCGAGTGAAATGTCGCTGGCGAAGCTGATCAACGTGCTGCTCGACACGGCGCTGCAATATGCGGGCGCCGACCGTGCGACGCTGTGCCTGATCGAAGACGGTCAACTCGATATCGTCGCGCGCGCGACGTATGACGATGGCGCGGTGACGGTCGAAATCGAACGCGAGCGCGCGAGCGCCGAACGCATTCCCATGTCGATTGCGTACTGGACGCAGCGCACCTGCGAACCGGTCGTGCTCGGCAACGCGATCGACGATGCCAATTTCGGCCGCGACGCCTATATTCTCGCGGTGCGGCCGCGCTCGGCGATGTGCGTGCCGCTCGTCAAACAAGGCTCGCTGTCGGGGCTGCTGTATCTGGAGAATCGCCTGATTGCCGACGTCTTTACATCGGCGCGTTTGCGCATTCTGGAGATGCTGTCCTCGCAGGCCGCGATCTCACTGGAGAATGCCAAGCTCTATCACAAGGTGGAGTCCGAGCATCAGAAGCGCGTGGCGGCGGAGCGGCATTTGCGCGAGGCGCAGGGCAAGCTTGAGCGCGCGGGACGTTTGTCGGTGATCGGCGAATTGGCCGCGTATATCGTGCACGAAATCAGTCAGCCGATCAGCGCGGTGAGTGCGTGTTCGCGCGCGGCGATACGCTGGTTGAATCGCGAATCGCCCGATATCGACGAAGCCAATTCGATGCTCGAACAGATCGCGCTCGATACGCAGCGCGCGGTGGATATCGTTGCGAGCGTGCGTGCGATGGTCAAGCAGTCGCATCCGAAATCGGAACTCACCGATATCAACGATGCGATTCGCGAAGTGCTGCGTCTGCTCAGCGATCAATTGGCCGATTATCAGATTGTCGTGCGCGGCAATTTCGACACGCGCCTCGACGTCGTGGCCGATCGCACGCTGATCCAGCAGGTGGTGATCAATCTTGTCATGAATGCGCTCGAAGCGCTGCGCGGCGTAACTGCGCGGCCACGTCTGATCGATATCGACACCTTGGTCGATGCGAGTGGCACCTTGCGCGTGACGGTGGCCGACACGGGGCCGGGCATTCCGGGCGATCTGAGCGCGACCGTGTTCGATTCGCTGGTGACCTCGAAGAAGTCGGGCATGGGCATGGGGCTGTCGATCTGCAAGTCGATCGTCGAAGCGCATGGCGGCGAGATCGAACTCGTTCGCACGGGCGCGAACGGCACGCTGTTTCGTTTCTGTATTCCGCCCGTGGAGCAGGAACTGGGGGAATAGCGCAACGCGCCTGCGTGTTCTGCATTTAAGGCGCACACTGTGCGCTCTGACCACGAGGAGGAGTATCGGCATGATTCGTCTGTCACGCGTCACGCGGGCAATCGGTGTTGCAGGCGCGATGGGGATGCTCGCTGCGGGCGCCGCGCACGCGCAGTCCATCGACGCGCCCAATGCGCAGCAGGTGTTGAGCACCACGGCATCGGGCGTGCAGATCTACACCTGCGAATACGGTGCGGATCACACACTCGGCTGGGTCTTCCAGCAGCCGCACGCGAAGCTTTACGACGCGCATGGCGCGGCGGTGATCGAGCATTCGGCGGGACCGTCGTGGGCCGCGCCGGACGGCAGCCGTATCGAAGGCAAGGTGATGGCGCAGCAACCGAGCGCGACGCCGGGCAGCGTGCCGCAACTGCTGCTGCAAACGCATTCGACCGGCGCGGCCGGTCTGCTCGCGTCGGTGCGCTACGTGCAGCGCATCAACACGGTCGGCGGCGCGAAGCCGCCCGCGCCGTGCACGAGCGAGCACGAATCGGGCAGCTCGCCGTATCTCGCGACCTACGTGTTCTACCAGTAAAGGCGCTTACTGGTAGTCCGTGAATCGGGACAGCGGCGTGATGTTGTTCGAGACCGGCGTGTAGCCCGGCACGCTGTCCTTGAACTGATTCAGCATGCCGTTATCGACCTTCGAAAGACCGCGCAGTTCGAGCTGCATCAGCACGCGGCTGCCGGTGCTCGGCACGGTCGTCGAACTGGTTTCGTTGGTGTACTTCTCGAACGCGATGCCGAGCGACCAGCAATCCGCGCTGTACTGAAAGCCCAGCAGACCGGCGATCAGACGATGCAGATGCATGTCGTAATTCACGCGCGCGACGCTGGAGAGGTGGCGCGTGAGCGGCCACTGTCCCGAGATGATGAACTGGCTGACCGGCTCGTTATCCACGGACGCATCGGCGCGCGTGTAGCGATACGCCATGTTGATGACCTGACCCGGCGCGGGCGCCCACGAAAAGCCCGTGCTGGTGTGCGAGAGATAGGACTTCGCCTCGTTATATTCGATCGCCTGTTCGGCCTTGAAAGCGCTGCCGATATTGAGCGAGCTGCCTTCGATCACGCCCGTGCGCGTGAGGTCGGTGGTCGAACCGTCGGCGAGCAGCGTCACGCGCGGCGTGGTGAAGTTGTATTGCTGCGCGAGCACGAAACGCGCGGCTTCCGAGCCCGTTTGCGCATCGATGAAACGCGTCGTGATGGCTGCGGTAATGCGATTGGCGTCGGCGATCCGGTCGTTGCCGACGAAGCTGTTCGTCGTAAAGATTTCCGCGAGACCGAAATCGCTTTCGGCGGTGTCGAAGATCGGCGCGAAATTCTGGTTGCGGTACGGCGTGTAGACGTAGAACAGGCGCGGTTCGAGCGTCTGGATATACGAGCGGCCGAACAGCGTCACGCTGCGCTCGAAGGTCATGCCCGAATCGAGGCTGACCGTCGGCACGTTGACCGAGAAATTACGCGGCTGTCCGGCGATCGGATCGGAGCCGAGCGACGAAAGATCGTAGCTCGCGAAGTGCCACTGCACCTTCGGCGTGATGTACCACGACGGCCGCACGATGGGCAGCGCGACGTAGGGGTTGAACACGAAGCGATTGCCCTGCGCCACGTCGCCGCTCGACATCGTGAAGCGCGAGGCGTCGGCTTCCGCGCCGAAGTCGAGACCGTCCACGTTGTAGCGCGCGTACTTCACGTTGAGCTGCGGCTCGCGGTTATAGATCGTGTCGCCCGAATACTGCTGCCAGTGCTGCTCGCGCAGCAGCACGGACCACGGGCCGTTCGCGTAACGCAGCCCCGCTTCCTGATCGTAGAGCGTGGTCGAGCCGAGCAGATACTGGCCCGACGAAGTCAGGTCGGTCGTGACGTTCGCATCCGAGACGCGGTTGTAATTCACATACGCCGAAAATCCCGAGCCGATATTCCAGTCGTGCTTGATCGCGATGTCGTAGCGCTGCGTGTTCGTCAACGCGTCGTGCGGTAGAAACAGCGCGGAGAATTCGCCGCTGTAATCGCTGCCCAGATAGTGATAATCGGCCGTCATCAGATCGCCGCGCCGGCTGATGATGCGCGGCGTGAGCGTGAGATCGTAATTCGGCGCGAGATTGAAATAGATCGGCACCGACAGGTCGAAACCGCCCGTCGAGCTGAACGAGAACGTGGGCGGCAGGATGCCGCTGCGGCGGTCGCTCGACAGCGGAAACGAAAGCCACGGGCTCGCGAAGATCGGCAGCCCCTGAAACACCAGCACGGCGTTGTGCGCGACGCCGGTATCGGTGCCGCTGTCCATGTCGAACTGCGAGGCGCGCAGATACCAGGCCGGTTCGCCGCTGCACTGGCAGGTCGTATAGGTGCCGTTGTGCAGCACGGCGCGTTCGTTGTCGACGAGGTCGGCGCGCGTGGCCGAGCCCCAGCCGCCATTCACCACGAAGTGATAGCGCGGCGTGCTGATATAGCCTTGCTGTGCTTCCACGAGCATGTGCGCGTACGGGCCGAAGAAGCTCACGCCGCTTTGCGTGATGTCGACGTGGCCGTACGCGTCGGCGGTGTCGGTGTCCTCGAAATAATGGAGCGCGTCGCCTTTCACGACCGATTCGTAGCGCCGCAATTCGGCGTTGCCGTGCAGCGCGAGGTCGGTGTCGGCGGTGCTCGTCATCGTATCGCCGAGCGCGGCGGTCGCGCCTTTCTGGCCGCCTTGCAGCGGGTGCTCCTGCAATTGCGGATCGACGCGCAAGGCCCAGTTGTCGCCGAGCGACGCGGGCTGCGCCGCGGCGTCCGAGAGTTGCGCGAACGCATGGGGCGGCGCGAATCCAGGCACGGCGATCAGCAGGGAAATCAGGGGCTTCAGGCGAAAGCCGCGCATTACGTCACGGATCAAGGCGGGCGAGATAACGAGGGAAGTGAGGAGGATCCGGCGCACGCGCGCGGCGCTCGCGCGCCGGCCCGTGCCCCGGGTCATGGCAGACGGCCGACGGGGCCGGCTATCGCGTGCCGCGTTGTGGCCGGCTCATTGCAGCCACGTCGAGCGGGACAACGCGGCTTCGTGGTCGGCCGCGCTTTCGAGCGCTTCGACGATGCCGGGAATCTGCTCGCACGGCACCGCGAACGACAGACCGGCCGTCATCGACAGCCGGAAGCGGATCACGAGATGGCGCGTGCCGTCGAGCCGGCCGATCTCGCAGCCGCGCGCGTGCATGACGGTGAACGAAGGCGCGGGCGTCTTCTCGATGCGCTGGATTTTCTCCATCGCATTGGGCAGCGCGACGAGCAGGTCGTTGAACACCGAACGGTGCAACGCGGCGGTGGCGTTGCCGTCGTGGATCAGCAGGAATTCGCCGTCCGCGCTCAGATCGGCCGAACTGATCTTGCGCAGGACCGCCGTGATGTCCTCAGCCATGCGTGCGCGCTCCCGCCGTTTGCGTGGCGCGCGATGTCGCGCACGAGGTGGCGCATGACGTGGCGTGTTCACGGATCGAGATAAAGGAAGTGGACATCGCGGGCAGCCTGCTTGATTCAATGGCGCCACGATAGACCATCGCGCGCGCGGCCAGGTTACGCGCGGCGTGGTTTTTCTTAATGCATATTTCAGTAAGCTACATGCAGGTTTCGCGGCGTGTCGCGTCATCGCGGCGCGGTCCCGCGCGCAAGGTTGCGCCGTCAAGCGGCGCATGCCATGCGGCCGATGCCATGCGTGAAAACCCAATCCTTACAGCGTTATCCCTCGTAACTTTCATGTAACCGATCGAATATTTCGGCAGGCTAAGCTCGCGCCCGTTCTTGTCTAACTCTGCGGGGCGGAGTGCGACGGCCGCCAGTCCAGCGCCGCCGGTGCCGTTCCGACTGGAATTGCGATGCGAGTTTTGCAGCCGGCCTCCCGCGTGGCCGTGGTCCTGTCTCCGGCGCTCGGCGACTCCCTTCTGACGATGATCGTCGTGCGCAATCTGCAGGCGAGCGGCGTGTCCGCCACTGTGTTCGGCACGCATGCGAGCGAACTCGCGGCGTGGTTCCCCGATGTCGATATCCGGCCCGCGCTCACGCGCGAGACCGCGCCCGACGCGCTGGCGTCGTTCGATCGCGTGATCCAGATGCATCCCGACCGGCCGCTCGATGCGCAGGCGCTGCGTCATCCCGACGTCGTGCTGCTCGATTCGACCTGCCGCGCGCGTTCGCCGAAATCGATGGCCGAGCGCCTCATGCAGTTCAGCCGCGACGAACTCGGCCTGGCTACGGCGGGCAAGAGCAATGGCATGGTCGCGCCCGCGCATTTGCAGCATCGCAAGTACGCCAATCGCGTCGCGATTCATCCGACCGCGAGCACGCGCGACAAATGCTGGCTGCCCTCGCGCTTCGTGCGGCTCGCGATGCGGCTGCGCAAGCTCGGTTTCAGTCCGCAATTCATCGTCGCGCCCGAAGAACGCGAGGCGTGGGCCTATGTCGAGGCATACGGCATCGAGTTGCCGAAGCTCGGCTCGGTCGATACCGTCGCCGCTTTTCTCTACGAATCGGGCTGGTTCATCGGCAACGATTCGGGCATCGGCCATCTCGCCTCGAACCTCCAGGTGCCCACGCTTTCGCTGTTCATGCGGCGCGGTCTCGCGCGTACGTGGCAGCCGGGCTGGGGCGCGGGACGTGTGGTGGTCGGCCGCTTCCTGCCGACCGGACGCCTGCGCGAACGCTACTGGAAATACACGCTCTCGGTCGCGCGCGTGGCGAAAGCCTTCGAGCAGTTGCGGGAGGGGCTCGCATGAAGGCCGTGCCGGATACCGGCCGCCGCGTGGCGGTCATGGCGTCGAACGCGCTGGGCGACACGCTGCTGCTGATGGTGATCGTGCGCAATCTGCAGCGGCACGGGATCGTGGTCGCGGTGTTCGGGCGCGCCGCGCATGCGCTGCGCGACTGGTTTCCCGACGTCGATATCCGTCCGCTGCCGGATCAGAAGCAACTCGGCGCGGTGCTCGAAGCGTGGGACGTGGTGCTGCAGATGCATTCGCATCAGCCGGTGCCCGACATCGACGCGCTGCATCCGCACGTGCACTACGTCGAAGCGATCACGGAGGACGCGCAGAATCGCCCGATGGCGCAGCGCTTCGCGGAGTTTTGCAGCCGCGAATTCGGCGTGCCCGACGTCAGCACGCACAACGACATCGTGCCGCCGCCCGGCTTGCAGCATCGCCGCCACCCGCGCCGCGTGGTGATCCATCCTGAAGCGAGCACCGCCGACAAGCGCTGGCTGCCGCGCCGTTTTCTGCGGCTCGCGCGCCGTCTCGAACGTCAGGGCTACGAGGTGGCGTTCGTGATGTCGCCCGACGAACTCAATCGCTGGATCGGGCCGCTGCTCGGCCGTTTCGCGGTGCATACCTTCGAGAATCTCGACGGCCTCGCGCGCTGGCTTTACGAAAGCGGCTGGTTCATCGGCAACGATTCGGGCGTGGGCCATCTCGCGGCCAATCTCGACATTCCCACGCTGAGCCTGTTCCGACGCCGCGCGGTCGCGCAGCGCTGGCGTCCGGCGTGGGGCAACGCGCAAGTGGTGCTGCCGTGGCAATGGGTGCCGACGGGGCGGCTCAAGGAGCGCTTCTGGCGCGAGTCGCTGACCTGTGCGCGCGTGTTGTCCGCGTTTGCGCGGATGGCGAAAAGCGAGGCTTGAATCAAGCGATGGAAGCGACGATTGATGCGTGCGCATCAATCGTGCAAATTGAATTGAACGCGCAAATTGAACGCGCAAATTAAACGCGCAAATCAATCGCGCGCATCACGCGAATCAGTCGTTCACCGGCACCAGTTCGAGCCGATACCCGACGCCGTAAATCGAGCGCACCATGTCCTGATCGGGACGAATGCCCTGGATCTTGCGGCGCAGATTCTTCACATGCGAATCGATCGTGCGGTCGGCGACCACGCGATGATCGTCGTAGAGCGCGCGCAGCAGATAATCGCGCGCGTAAATACGCCCCGCGCCTGCATGCAGCAGCGCGAGCAGGCGGAATTCGATCGGCGTGAGATGCAGTTCCTTGCCGTCGAGCCGAGCCGCATGTTGCGTCACGTCGATCGAAAACGGCGAAGGCATGTCCCCCGTCTCTTCCTGCTGCGCGCGCGCGAACAGTTCCGCGCGGCGCAGGATCGCCTTCACGCGCGCCACCACTTCGCGCGGGCTGAACGGCTTGCAGACGTAATCGTCCGCGCCCAGTTCGAGGCCCAGCAGGCGGTCGATTTCATCCACACGCGCGGTGATGATCATCACCGGCACCGGCGAAAACGTGCGCAATTCGCGGCACACTTCGAGTCCGCTGCGGCCAGGCAGCATCAGGTCGAGCAGCACCATCGAGGGCGCGTGCTCGCGCACATAAGGCACGACGGCGCGGCCATCCGCGAGGATGTGGGTCGCGAAATCTTCCTTGGCCAGATAGTCGGCGAGCAGGGCCGCGAGCTTGGGTTCGTCTTCGACGATCAGGACGGAAGGCCGTGTGGTCGGTTCGATCATTGTGTGTACAGGCGAGGAAGTTGGACGAGGACGCGCAGGCCGCCGATGGGCGAGCGCGACGCCTCGATGGTTCCGCCGTGGGTCTCCACGATGCGTTTGCAGAGCGCGAGACCGAGGCCCGCGCCGCCGCTTTGCCGGCTGCGCGAAGGATCGACGCGGAAGAAGCGGTCGAACAGATGCGGCAGCAGCGGGGCGGGCACGGGCGGGAACGAATCCTGGAAGTCGACGTGCACGTGCTCGTCGTCGGCGCTGATCGCCACGACCACGCGGCCGCCGGCATTCGTATAGCGCAGCGCGTTTTCCAGCAGGTTTTTCCAGAGTTGCGTGAGACGGTACGGGTCGCCCGAGAGCGTGGCGTGGCCGGGACCGGGGTCGAATTCGAGCGCGATCTGCTTGGCCGCCAGACGCTCGCGGAACGCGTCGCACGACGCCTCCACGATCGGCACGAGGTCGAGCGGCACCGTTTCGAACGAGAGCTGGCCGATGTCGGCGAGCGAGAGTTCGTAGAGGTCGTCGATCAGCTGGCTCAGCATGGCGACTTCGGCCTGCAACGAGGCGATGGTGGCCGCGTCGGGACGGCGCACGCCGTCCTCGATGGCTTCGAGTTCGCCGCGCAGCACTGAGAGCGGCGTGCGCAATTCGTGCGAGACGTCGGCGATGAAATCGCGCCGGTCGCCCTCGGCTTTTTCCAGCGAGGCTGCGAGCCGGTTGAAGTCGTTGGCGAGCATTTGCAGTTCGTCGCTGCCGTTGGCCGGCACGCGCGTGGCGTAGTCGCCGCCCGCGAGCCGGTGCGTGGCCGTGACGATGCGCTTGATCGGCGTGAGCAGCGTGCGCGCGAGCACGATCGAGATGGCCGCGGACAGCAGCGCCGTGAAGCCCACGATAATCCACGTCGCTTGCAACTGGCGGTTCTTGAAACGCTTCTCGGCCTGATTGATCAGCGAGATCGGGCTGGCCACGGCCACATAGCCGACGATCTGGCCGTTGAATCTGAGCGGACGGCGTTCGGCGTCGGGCGGCGCCGGCGGGCCCGAACTCACGATGAGCTTCTGGTGTGCGTCGTAGAGCGCAAACGGCGGCCGGTGCGGACGCATGTGGTCGTCGAAATCGGGGCCGCCGGGCGGCGCGCCGCGGTTGTCGCTGTTGTCGCGATTATCGCGACTGGCGTTGCCGCGGAAGTCGGCGGGCGGCGGCCAGCCCGGGCCGCCAGGGCCACCGGCCGCGCCGGGGCCGTCAGGACCACCGGGTCCGCCAGGCCCGCCTTGCGCGGGCGGCTCGCCCGGCGGCGGGCCGCCGTCGAACGGCCCCTGCTGCGCATACTTCGCGCGCGCGAAATCCCAGTTGCCGTGCTCGGCGTACGCCGCCACCAGTTCGCGCTCCAGCGCGGCCTGGTCGGCGGCGCTTTGCTCCTGCAGGAAGTCGATGAAGCCGAACTCGAAACTCGTGCGGATCGCGACGCCCATCGCCACGGCGACCAGGACGCAGGCCGAAAGAATCGCGAGAAAGAGTTTGGACGTGATGCTGGCTTTCATGGGAGGCCCGGCGGGGACGGATCGGCGAGGCCGGATCGCGTCCGTCGCAATGACGGTCTGAACGGTGTAATTGGCTTAATCGGTATATTCGATTCGATAGCCGCTATTTTCCCCGAAGCGGGCAGCAAGCGCCGCATTGAGGATGCGAATTCACATTTTCTCCAGTTTTCCCGTCTTTTTCCTGCACTTTTGTTCCGTATGATCCACCCTCGTCGAATCGCGGCTGCTGGGTCCCAGCGCGTGGTTCCTCAGTTGCTTTCAGCTTCACCTAGTGGGGGACAGATCGATGGACATTCATGTGCTGGTGGTGGAACCCGATGAGGGTTACCGCGACAATCTGCGCAGTTATCTGCAACGTCAGCAGATCACCATGTCGGTGCTGTACGGCACCAAGGGGCTGGAACAGCGCCTCGCGCGCGAGATGCCCTCGCTGATCCTGATGCGTCACGACACGCGCGACTGCAACGGCATCGCCGCGCTGCGCAGTCTGCGCGAATGCGGGCATGCGGTGCCGGTGATCATCGTGAGCGAAAGCGCCGATGTGGCCGACAAGGTGCTGGCCTTCGAACTGGGCGCCAACGATTACCTCGTCGATCCGTTCGATCCGCGCGAGTTGCTCGCACGCATGCGCCACGCGCTGCGCTGCAAGATCGACCTGCCCGATGCGCCGCCGAAAAAGGCGCGCTACGAATTCGACGGCTTCGAACTCGATGCCATCGACAATCAGCTGTTCAAGAACGGCTCGCGCATTCCCGCGCCGCCGCTCGCGCTGGCGGTGCTGACGGTGTTCGCCGCGAACCGCATGCGTCCGCTGTCGCGCGAGCGCATTCTGAGCCAGCTCGATCGCAATTCGCAATTGCATGCGCGCAGTCTCGACGTGATCGTGTTTCGTCTGCGCAAGTTGCTGGGCTTGTCGCCGTGCGGCCGTCAATATATTCAGACGCGTTATCGCGACGGTTATGTGTTTTGTCCCGACGACGCCTTTCTCAGCGTTGGCGGCGTGGTGGCGGAAGCGACGGCCTGAACGTATCAGCGTGTCCGGCGTTTCAATCAACGTTTCAATCAACGTTTCAATCGCGCCACATGCAAAGCGGAAAACAAACTTGATAGAAGCTGAATAATGCGCGAGCGCGCGGCGATTGACATGCGTGCCCATTGCGGAATTCGGTTTTGCGCCGCGCCGCGAAACGCCTGATGCATAACGCGTTTTGCGCACGCAACGTAGTGCGCTTCACGCATGAAAAACGCTATCCCGGCAGCGTGAAATGCATTGCAAAAAGCGCGCAAAGAGCTTCGATTAAATGATGCGTTAGAAAAGCGATAGCCCCTCCCTAGCATCGATCAGACCTTGCACACCGCAAGGCTTGATACACGCTTTAGGGGTTTCGCTTGAAAACTACAACATGGCTCGGCGCATTGACCGCCGCGCTGCTCTCATCGCACGCCTTCGCCCAGAACTCGGTCACGCTCTACGGCATGATCGACGCCGGTCTCATGTACACCAACAACGTGAGCAAGTCCGGCAATAGCGGCGCGCTCGTCCAGGCCACCAGCGGCAACATCAACGGCAGCCGTTTCGGCATTCGCGGACGCGAATCGCTCGGCGACGGTGTCACCGCGCTGTTCGTGCTCGAAAACGGCTTCAATGTGCAGAACGGCAAGCTCAGCCAGGACAATCGTCTGTTCGGCCGCGAAGCGTGGGTCGGTCTCGCGAGCGACCGCTATGGTTTCGCCGCCGTGGGTCGTCAATACGATTCGGTGGTCGATTACGTTGCGCCGCTCTCGGCCGAAGCAGGTTCGTTCGGCAAGACGAGTTTCGCGCACCCGTTCGACAACGATAATCTCGCCGATTCGCTGCGCTTCAGCAACGCCGTCAAATACGCGAGCCCGAATTTCGCGGGTCTGCAATTCGGCGGTCTCTACGCATTCTCCAACGACACCGACTTCAACGAGAACCGCGCATGGAGCGCGGGCGCACGCTACACGCAAGGACCGCTGAGCGTGGGCGCGGGTTATCTGCAGATCGACCGCGCGGGCAGCACGAGCACGGGCGCGGTCGACGTCAGCGAATCGTCGGGCAACGGCGTCGGGGGCTTCACCTTGTCGGCGGCGGTGCAGCGCGTGGCGGCGGGCGCGATTCGTTATGCGTCGGACGGCGCATCGCTCGCGTTCGTCTACACGCATAGCGAGTTCGAAGGCAGCACGGCGTTCGGCTCGGCGGGCGGCGACGTGCGCTTCGACAACTACGAACTCAACGGCCAATATCCGCTCGCGAATCACCTCTCGCTCGGTCTCGCTTACGTTTACACCGATGGTCAGGTTTCGCAGAGCCGCGCCTACGGCAGCGATCCGAAGTGGCAGCAGGCCGACGCGCAACTGGTCTATTCGTTCTCGAAGCGCACCGACGTGTATCTCGAAGGGATCTATCAGCACGTATCGGGGCATCGCTACGTGGCGTTCATCGATACGGCGGGCGGCGCGTCGTCGACCGCGACGCAGGTGGTCGCGACCGTGGGGCTGCGCACGCGTTTCTGATGGCGGCTCGATGATGAACGGCGGCGCGACCCAGGCCGCGTCGCCATGTCGTTCACCTTAACCGGCGACGCCGATCCGCCATTGCCCCGCGGGCAGTGTGCCCTTCACCGCGAACTCGCCCACGATCCGATCTTTATAGATGCGCGGATTGTGCGACGTGATCGTGCGCGCGTTGCGCCAGTGACGATCGAGCGCCTGCGGGCGCAATGTCGCCGATGCGCCAAGCGCGTCGAATACATTCGCCGTTGCGTCCAGCACGAGTTGCGACACCACGGTTTGTGCCTGCCAGATTTCGATTTCGGCTTCGGCGATCGCGGCGGCTTCGTGCGCCTGGCCCACGGCGCGCTCGGCGCGTTCGAGCGCGCGCGCCGCTTGCGCGACCGCCGCGCTCGCCGTCCACGCATGCGCGCGCACGCGGCCGATCACCTGCAACACCTGGGCGTCGTCGGCGGGACGCGCGGCCGGCGCGTGGCTGTAACTGCGCGTGCGCGCCGCGACCAGCGCCGCCGCTTCGTTGGCCGCCGCGCGGTTGATGCCCGCGAGCGTGGCCAGATGCACGAGCTGATAGTAGGCCTCGGAATACGCGAAGGGCGCGCGCCCGGCGACGATCTCGTGTTCTTCGACCGGCACGTCGCTGAAGCGGCTCGTGCCGCTCGCCGTGAGGCGCTGGCCCATGCCGTCCCAATCGTCGATCACATCCACGCCCGGCGCGCGCCGGTCGATCGTCAGCGAAACGGATTCGCCGTTTTCGTCGCTCGCGCCGACGTGAATCCAGTCGGCGAACAGCGAGCCCGTCGTGTAGAACTTCGTGCCGTTCAAGCGCCAGCCATCGGGCGTGCGCGTGAGGCGCGTCGAGAACTGCGCCTGCTTCGCCTCGCCGGTTTCGGACCACGCCGCGCCCGCGATCGCGCCGTTCGCGAGACGCGCGAACCAGCGCGCCTGACGCTCGGGATCGCTCGCGAGAATGTGCTCGACGAAACCGAAATGCGCGCGCAGCGCCTGGGTGAGATTCGATTCCGCTTCCGATAATTCGATCAGCAATTCGAAGAATCCCGGCAGACTCAGGCCGAGTCCGCCATGCTCGCGCGGCACGCGCGCGGCGGTGAGGCGCGCCTCGCGCAGCCATTCGAGGGCTTCGAAGGGCAAGCTGCGTTCGGTTTCGCGCGCGGCGGCGTGCTCGCGAATGCGCGCGAACAGCGGCCGGAACGGCGCGGCGGCTTGCGCGTAGCTGCCGGGCAGCGGCTCGCCCCAGGCGGGGCCGGTGACGATGCCGGGCGGCAGCGGCGCGGTGCGGTCTTGGCTCATGTCGATGAAATCCTCGGTCGGTTGGGTGCGTGATTCATGCAAGTTCAGGCAAGCGATGCGGAAAGCGCAGCGGCCTGCTTCCCGGCCCACGGCCGCAGACGTCGCGCCGGATGACGGTCGGGCAGATGCGGGCCGTCGCGGAACAGTTTTTCGCGCAACGTGCCGGGCGCGTACGCGCGCTGCATCAGGCCGCGCTTTTGCAGCACGGGCACGACGTGATCGACGAACTCGCTCCACCAGCCGAGCGTTGTGACCGGCACGACGTTGAAGCCCGCGACGCCCGCGGCGGCCCAGCGCTCGACTTCGTCGGCGATCTGTTCGGGCGTGCCCGCGAACTGCGCGGAGATGGTCTTGCGCAAGGCGTCGCCGAACGTGACCACGCCTTGCGGCGCGGCGTCGATGAACGCGCGCACGCTGCCGCGCGTGCCGTTCTGCTCGCGCAGTTCGGTCAGTGGCGTGGCCGGATCGATAGTGGTGAGATCGACGCCGATGCCGCCGCTCCAGAACACTGCGAGCGCGTCGAGGCTGAACGAGTCGAGGATCTCGGCGCGGCGCGCCTTCGCTTCGGCTTCGGTGCTGCCGATCACGGGCGAGAGCATGACGATCGCGCGGATATCCTCGGCGTGACGGCCGGCCGCCACGGCGCGGCGGCGCAGATCGGCGAGATCGTTGGCGGCGCTTTCGGGCGTGCGCGAAGGCAGGAACGTCACCTCGGCGTGACGCGCGGCGAAGTCGCGGCCGGCTTCCGACGAGCCCGCCTGAAACAGCACCGGCGTGCGTTGCGGCGAGGTCCGCACGAGATGCGGACCGGCCACGCGATAACGCGCGCCCACGTGATCGATCGCATGCAGGCGCGCGGGATCGACGAGCGTATCGCGCGCGGCGTCGGCGACCCACGCGCCGTCTTCCCAGCTCGCTTCCCAGAGCTTGTACGCCACCTCGGCGTATTCCTCGCCCCAGACGTAGCGCTCGTCGTGCGGCGGCAATTTGTCGAAACCGTAATTGCGCGCGGTGTTGTCGAGATAAGACGTGACGATGTTCCAGGCCACGCGGCCCTCGCTCAGATGATCGAGCGTCGAGAGCTTGCGCGCGAAGCTGAACGGATGCTCCTGAATCACCGAACTCGTGACCGCGAAGCCGATATCGTTCGTGGCCGCCGCGAGCGCGGACACGAGCGCGGCCGGATCGTGCGAGGGAAACTGCATGCCGGTGCGCGCGGCCTGCTGCCATTGTCCGCTCGACGTTTCATACAGGCCCGCGACATCGGCGAGAAACACCACGTCGAAACAGCCGCGCTCGGCCGTTTTCGCAAGCTCGATCCACGGTCCGAGCTTGTGGAAATCGAGCTGATGCTGGCCTTCAGGATGACGCCAGAAACCGTGGCTATGATGGTTCGGCGTGACGTGCGCGAACGCGTTGTAAATCAGCGGACGACGTGCGCCGTCCGAATGCGAGTATTCGCTCATTTTCCGGTTGCCTCCGCGATCTGTTGTTTGCTCCAGGCCTGCACTGGCGTTTTCTGCCAGGCGCTGTACGGCACCGCGTCGTCGACCACTTCGTGGCCGTCCTGCACGTGGCCCGCGTAGGCCCAGATGTTTTCCTGGCGCGGCATGCCTTCGACCGGCGCGACGGCCGTGAAGTCGATCGGATGCAGCACGTCGGTCGTGAACTGCTTGTCGTTCGTGACGTAGTTGCGGAAGCTGTCGACGGTCACGTTGGGCAGCTTGCGGGCGATCTGCGCGAAAGTCCACACGGCGAGCCAGTCGGTCGTGGTCGAGCCGTCGGTCGGGCCTTTCACGTCGTGATGCGGGTCGTATTGCGCGAGCTGGCGCTCGTATTCGGCCCAGGTCGGAAAGCGCTTCGCGTCCTCGCCTTTTTCGAGCGCGAGCGAATTCGGGAACGGCGCTTTGCTGAGCGCGGCGATGGTCGCGTCCTCGATCACGTTGTTGCTGCTCACGAACGGAATCGTCAGGCCCTGCTGCGCGGCGGCTTCGACCAGCAGCGTCTGCTGTTCGGGCGGATAGAGCATGCCGCCCCAGACATCGGGCTTGAGCGCCTTGATCTTCGCGATGTACGGCGCGAAGTCGGTGGTCGCGGGCGGCACCTCGACGATCTGCACGTCGCTCACGCCCGCCTGCGCATAACCGAAGCGCGCCGTCTGCTGATAGGTCTTGTTGCCGAGCATCGAGACATAGACCGCGCGCTTCGCGCCGAAGCGTTTCGCGCCCAGATACGTGCCTTGCGCCGCGCCCGCCGCGTTGAGCGCGGTGATGAACGAGAGCGGATTGCGCACGTCGGACGGGTCGCTGCCCATCGGGAACCATGCGGCCATGTTCTTCGCGCGCAGGATCTTGTCGACGCCGTTGGCGCTGCTGCCGCCGATCAGCGTGATCGCGCCTTCGTCGGCGAGCCGGCGCGCGCAGGCGAGGCTCGCGGCGGGTTGGCCCTTGGTATCGCAGATCTCGACCACGAGCTTGCGGCCGTGTATGCCGCCCTGATCGTTGACGGCGCGTGCGGCAATCTGTGCGACGCGGCCCGGGTCGGTCACGGCGAACGGCGAGCCGCTCTGCGCGATGATGAAGCCGACCAGCACGGGCGGCTGATCGGCGGCATTGGCTGCGTTGGCGTCAGTGGCCGTATCGATGGCGGTGCCGAAGGCGGCGGCCGCGAAACCCAGGGCGAGCGCGAGCGCGCGAGGGCGGGGAAAGCGTGATTTCATGCTGGCGGAAGCAATAAGAGTGAACGGGTTGAGGGAGCGTCGATGCGCGATTCAGACATCGACGGCGTGACCGAGATAGATCCCTTCGATTTCCTCGGCGCGCGCGAGCAGTTCGTCGCGGCGCAGATGCAGCTTCACGACGCCTTCGGCCACGATGGCCGCGTGCGTCGCCATGCGTTCGGCGATATGGATGTGCTGTTCGACGGCGAGCACGGCGGTGCCGTCCTGACGCGCGCGTTCGACCACGGCGTCGACGAGACGGCGCGCCATCGCGGGGCTCAGGCCGAACGTGAGTTCGTCGAGCAGCACCACGCGCGGACGGCGCAGCAGCGCACGCGCCACAGCCACCATCTGCTGCTCGCCGCCGCTCAGTTGTCCGGCGCGCACGTGCAGGCGCGCTTCGAGTTCGGGGAAGATATCGAGCAGCGCGTCGGGCGCGAGATCGGCGAGGCGCATGTTTTCCGCGACCGTGAGCGAGGCAAACAGGCTGCGACCCTTGATGACGAGGCCGGTGCCGCGCCGCGCGCGCGTATGCGGCGCGCCCGCGAGCGGTTGGCCGTCGAGCAGGATCTCGCCTTCGACTTGCGGCAGGAAGCCCGCGACGGCGAGCAACGTCGTCGACTTGCCCGCGCCGTTGCGGCCGAGCAGCGCGACGATCTGGCCCGCGTGCACGTCGAGCGTGACGTCGCGCAGGATCTGGCGGCGGCCATAGCCCGCGCGCATCCCGCGCAGACTCAGTACAGGCGTGCTCATGCGAGGGCTCCCTTGCGAACCTTATTCGTCGCGATTGATTCGATATCCTGATCATGTTCGATCGCGGCAATCTCCTCCGCATCGAGCGGATCGCCGAGATAGGCGCGGCGCACGACGGGCAGGCGCAGCACCTCGGCGGGCGTGCCGTGTGCGATCACGCGCCCGGCATCCATGACGATGGCGGCGTCGCAGGTGGCGAGCACGACGTCGATGTTGTGCTCGACCAGCAGGATCGCCACGCCGAGTTCGCGCGCCGCGCGCCGGATCACGCCGATCGCATGCTGGCGCGCCTCGGGACTCAGCGCGGCGGCGGGCTCGTCGAGACAGAGCACGCGGGGCCGCGCGGCGAGCGCGCGGGCCAGCGTCACGCGGGCCTGCCAGCCGAGCGAGAGCGTGTCGGCGGCGGCGTCGAGATGGTGGACGACGCCGGCGGCCTGGGCCGCCGCGTGCACCGTCTCCCGCGAGCGATGCGCAGCACGACGCGGCGCGAGACCGAACGGCGCGGCGAACCACGCCCAGGCGTCCTTCGGCTCGGCGGCGGTTGCGAGATTTTCGCGCACCGACAAATCGTCGAACAGCAGATGGTCCTGGAACGTGCGCGTGAGGCCGTGCGCAACGCGGCGATGCGGCGCGAGCGCGGTGACGTCGACGCCTTGCACGCACACGCGGCCCGCTCGCGCGGGGACGAATCCGGTCAACGCATCGACGAGACTGCTCTTGCCTGCGCCGTTCGCGCCCAGCACGCCGAGCACTTCGCCCGGCGCGATGCGCAGGCTCACGCCATCGACCACGACGGTGTTGCCGTAGGCCACGCGCAAGTCTTCGACTTCGAGCGCGGCGGTCGCGGTGGTAGTCGAGGCATCGGATTGCGCGCCGCTCAGGTGCTCGCGCAACGCGCGCGCATCGAGCGTCTGCGACGGGCTCGCACGCCGCGGCCATTGCACGAGCGCGCGAAGCGGCTTGCGCCACGTCTCGGGCAGATGCGCCGCGCCGCGCAGGATTTGCGCGACCACGCCATCGGGTTCGCTGATCAGCACGAACACCAGATTGAGCGCGAGCACGAGCGCGACCCAGTCGTTGATCGTGCCGCCGAACGAGAGCAGTTGCGCGAGCGCGCCGCCCGGCGCGAACACGCCCGCGAGCACGCCGCCGAACAGATAGCCTGCGCCCGAGAGCACGGCCATGCTGAGCACCGCGAGCGAATCGGCCCATGCATAACCTTCGCCGAAGCGCTGGCCGCCGACCGTGCCGCTCTGCGCCGCGAGCAGCGCGCCCGCGAGTCCGGCGAGCGCGGCCGAAAGCACGAAGGCCGCGATCTTCGCGTGCGGCACGGCCACGCCGCACGCGGCGGCGGCGCGTTCGTTCGAGCGCGTCGCGAGAATGCGGCGGCCCGCGCGGCTGCGTCGCAAGGCGGCCACGGCGAGCGCGGCCAGCGCGGTCACGGTCCACGCGAGCAGCGCGAAGCGGCGCGGATCGAGCGCGTTGTCGAACGAGACGCCGAACAGCGTGACATCGCCGAGACGCCAGCCTTGCACGCCGTTGACGAAACGGTCGGACGTAAAGACCCACGTTTCGAGGATGGCGGCGAGGGCGAGCGTGGCGATCGTCAGGCCGATGCCGCGCAGACGCGCGCTCGGCAAACCGATGGCGAAGCCCGCCGCGCCTGCTGCGAGCGCGGTGCCCGCGAGCGTCGCGCCGAACGGCGCGCCGTGCTGTCCGAGCCAGCCCGCGAACAGCACCGACGCGCCCGCGAGCCCGAGCGGCAGCAGGCTCACCTGGCCCGCGTAGCCGGTGGAGACCACGACCGCGAGGCCGATCAGCGCGAAGATCGCGGTGAGCGCGAGCGTGTCGGACCAGTAATCGGGCAGTGCGGAGACGAGCGTCGCGAGCGTGGCGGCGGCGAGTGCGAGACCGAACGGGCTCACGCGGCCGCTGCCGACGCGAAAGAGGCGCGGCGTGTCGAAGGTGCCGCGTCCCGGCAGATTGCGCCCGCTCACCACGAGCGCGACGAGCGTGACGAGATAGGGAATCGACTTGCCGAGTCCGGGCTCGATCGACAGACCGATGGCGAGCGATTCGGCCACACCCGCCGCGAGCGCCACCACGAGCGCGACGCCGAAGCGCCGGAAGCCCGCGATCAGCGCCGCGCCCAGCGCGGGAATCACGAGACTGCTCAGCGAATTCGGGCTGAGCGCGGTGATCGGCGAAAGCAGAATGCCCGCGAGCGCCGCGAGCAGCCCGCTGATGCCCCACGCGGCTGCGCCCCACGGATGCGGCGAATAGCCGAGCGCCTGCGCGCCGAGCGGACTGTCCTGTAGCGCCGTGGTGGCGTGGCCGAAGCGCGTGCGCTCGAACAGCAGCGTGAGCAGCACGGTCAGCGCGATTGCCGTGGCCAGCAGCACCAGCGCGAGATATTGCACGTGCGCGCCGAACAGCGTGGTGCCGCCCGAGACGAGAAAGCTGTCCACGCGCTCCTGCTGATTGGTCCAGACGATGCGCACGGCCGCTTCGAGCATCAGCAGCAGACCGAGCGTGACGAGCGTTTTCGTGGTGGTCGACGCACCCACGAGACGCCGCCCGACGAAGGCGTAAAACGCGATGCTGATCGTCACGCCCGCCGCGATGCCGAGGCCGATCGCGGGCCACAGCGGTACGCCCGCGTGCGCATGCAGTTTCCAGAACGCGTAGGCGGAGGCCATGCCGATGCCGCCTTGCGCGAAGTTGACCACGCCGGTGCCGCGATAGACGGCCACGAGTCCGAGCGCAACGAGCGCATATGCGCCGCCCGTGCTGAGCCCGAGCAGCGCGTAATCGATGAGGGCGATGAAGGAATGCATGTCAATGCGCCAATGAAGCCGGCCGGACGGCGGTCGCGGCGACGGAAAGATCCGCTTGCATGTCGATATCTCCAGGGCAGCGCCGGGAACGGCAGATTGAACGTGGGAATCGCCGGCATCAAAGCCGCGTTGCCGGCTGGATCAACCATTATGTTCAGCGAACGATTAATTCAAAACCGCCGATTTCTGAAAAGCTAAAGAGATATCGGCGCTTGGCTCGCGTTGCGGGTTTGTGATAACGCGATCAATTGAAATCACGCGTTGCGCTGGCGCAGACGAGCATGGCATTACGAAATTTTTCCACTGTGAAGCGAGCGGAGAAGGTGCCTTAAAACGCGGAGGAATTCGCGTTCGTACGCGCGAGAAGGTTGCTATCGCAATCACATGAATTGTTCAAACCCGCGGTTCTCAACTCTGCTTTGCGAAGCACGAATGCATTCATTTGATTCGGAGATTTGCTGCTTTGCCGCGTGTCGGTTTTCACTGAACAATCCTGTCGTTTTTTCGGCTTAACCCAACGAAACTGATCGACAGGAGTCCTGGATTTGAATCGCACGATTTGGATGGCGGCGTCGTTGACGACGCTCACGACGCTGATGGCAACGAGCGCCGCGCAGGCGCAAAGCAGCGTGACCTTGTATGGCCGCCTCGATACGGGTATCGAATATATGAGCGGCGTGCCCACGAATAGCGGCAGCGCGTCGCGCTGGCGTGCCGAGAATGGCGACTGGAGCGCGAGCATGTGGGGGCTCAAAGGCGTGGAGGATCTGGGCGGCGGACTGAGGACGCTCTTCCAGCTCGAAGGCGCGCTGAACGTGACGAACGGCGCGGGCGCCGGCGACGGTCAACTGTTCAATCGTCTCGCGTTCGTGGGGCTCGGCAGCGATCGCTACGGCACGCTGCTGCTCGGACGTCAGTTCTTCATTGCCAACGGCGTGTGGGATTTCGATCCGTTCGGACAATCGGCGTGGTCGTCGGGCTCGCTTGTGCGCGGCAGAAACTGGCCGTCGTCGAGCAATACGATTTCGTATCAGACGCCGAAATACGCGGGCTTCGACTTCTACGGCCAATATGCGCTGTCCAACGCGACGAACTGGAACGGCAATGGCACGACGGCGCAAGGCCACGAGGCGGGCGCGCAATTGACCTATACGTCGGCGTTATTCCAGGCGCGGGCGATCTACGACGAAATTCGCGATCCCGCCAACGGACAATTCGACAATCCCTTTACGGCCTCGCGCGAATACACGGCGGCGCTCAATGTGTTCCTCGGGCCATTCAAGATTCAGGGCGCGTATCAGGCGATTCGCACCTCGGGCGGCAGCGCGACGGCGGGCGTTGCGCCCACGACGCTCGATCACGAATGGGGCGGCGTGACGTGGCGCATTTCCCCGGCGGCCGCGTTGATCGCGGCGGTCTATCACGTCAACGCGAACAAGGGCGGCGGCAACGCGACGATCTATACGCTCGGCGGCTCGTACAACCTCTCCACGCGCACGCTGCTCGATTTCCAGGCGGCCAGCGTGCGCAACAGCAGCGGCGCGAACTTCTCGCTCAATGCCAACGCGGCGGGCACGGGCGCGGCGAGCGGCAATCCGATTGCGGGCGCCTCGCAGACGGGCGTCTACGCGGGCATCCAGCACGTGTTCTGACGTTCACTGCGGACGTTCACCGCGCGCGTCGCGCGCCGCGCTCATTTCGCCGCTGGCGCGCCTGCCGCATAAGCGGCGACAAACACATCCACGGCGCGGTTCACGACCGGCGTGAGTTTCGCGCGCGACGTCTTCACTTCGTAGCCGAGCAGCGCGAGTTCGACCAGCTCGGCTTCGATCAGCGCGAGCAGATGGCGCGCGGCGACTTCCGGCTCGCACGGGCGGATCGTGCGCGCCTCGATGGCGCTCGCGAGAAAGTCGCGCACATGCATCAGACCTTGCTGCGGGCCGGTCTCGTAGAGCACCCGGCCTACGTTCGAGCGGTCGACTTCCTGCACGCACAGACGGCGCGTCGACAGAA
The DNA here is from genome assembly GCF_046535315.1 of Paraburkholderia sp. SIMBA_027. Lineage (NCBI taxonomy): Bacteria > Pseudomonadati > Pseudomonadota > Betaproteobacteria > Burkholderiales > Burkholderiaceae > Paraburkholderia > Paraburkholderia sp. SIMBA_027. Next base: position 145,395 of record NZ_JAWRWY010000011.1, on the reverse strand, counting down.
ACGACGGTTGCAGCACGGCACCGAGATAGTGCAGACCGAACGCGGTCAGCGACTCGCGCAGCGGCACGTCGAGCGTCAGGCGATCGAACGCCTGGCGGATTTCCGAACTTGCGCGGCTCGTCATTGTTTCAGCAAATAACGCCTCTTTCGAGTCGAAATAGCTATAGAGCGTGGCCTTCGAGGCGCCCGAGCGCGTCGCGATCTGCGTCATCGAAGCCTGCTCGAAACCGACCTCCCGGAACACCTCCAGGGCCGCGTCGATAATGGATTGGCGCTTTTCTTCCGTTTTCTTTCTCATGGGGACTCCGCTCCCGATTGGCCGCTTCCCGCCCTTTGCACACTTTCTCGTGCACGCCTCTCGATTCGCGGCGCAATGCCGTGACAGTGACGATTTGAAACATTCGCGTGAGGCCGGAAAGCTGTAATCGGATTGACAGCGATCAATGGTTCAATTATAAACCATACCGTTCAGTTTAGTTATTCGGGATTGCAGCGCGAGTCTGGAATTCAGGGTTGAAACGCCGGCAGCGGTCATTGGCAACGGTGCGAAGCAAACGAAGTCGATGCGCCGCGCGAGACAAGCACCGCAGCGATGCGGTGAAACGCACGGTCGTCGCCGGCACGAGCGCGAGGGCGCAACGCCGCCGATCGTTTGGTACTCCGAGGCAAACCGCTGCGGGTCGTGCTCGGCGCGCCGCCGGGCAGCCTTCATTTCTACGCCATTCAGCCTTACGAAATCTTTCCGCGCTGTTTCGCTCCGCGCCCCGCCCAGTCGGGAGCTTCAACGTATTCGATGGGATCTATGCCGCAACTCAAACATTCAAGCCGGGGAGCCGCGCGCCAGCCGCGCTGGCTCGCCGCCGCGCTCGTTTGCGCGTCCGTGCTGGCGATCGCCGGTTGTCAGCGTCATGGCGGCGACACGCCCGCCGCTCAGGCCGTCGATGTCGGTGTGCGCACGCTCGCGCCGCAACGCATCGTGATGACGGCGGAGCTGTCCGGGCGGCTGTCGTCGCTGAAGGTGTCGGACGTGCGCCCGCAGATCGGCGGCATCGTGCAGAAGCGTCTGTTCGTCGAAGGCTCGGACGTGAAGGCCGGTCAGGTGCTCTACCAGATCGACCCCGCCACCTACCAGGCGACTTACGATCAGGCGCGCGGCACGCTCGCGAAGGCCGAGGCCACGCTGGCGTCCGCGAAAACCAAGGCCGACCGTTACGCGCAACTCGTGAAGATCAACGCGGTGAGCGCGCAGGACAACGACGACGCCATCGCCGCCGTGCGCGAGGACGAGGCCGACGTGATCGCCGACCGCGCCTCGCTCGAATCGGCGCGCATCAACCTCGGCTACACGCGCATTACCGCGCCGATTTCGGGGCGCATCGGCGCGTCGTCGGTGACCGAGGGCGCGCTGGTGACGTCCGACCAGACCACGGCGCTCGCGACCATCCACGCTTACGACGAGATGTATCTCGACGTGACGCGTTCGAGCGCCGACTGGCTGCGCCTGCGCAAGGCCTTCGCGTCGGGCCGCATGAAGCGCGCGGGCAACGGCGCAGCGGTGCAGCTCGTGATGGAGGACGGCACGTCGTACGCGCATCCGGGCGTGCTGCAGTTCGCGGGCATCACGGTCGATGCGACCACCGGTTCGGTCACGCTGCGCACGATCTTCCCGAACCCCGAAGGCGAACTGCTGCCGGGCATGTTCGTGCGCGCGCAGCTCGACGAAGGCGAGAGCACGAACGCGCTGCTGGTGCCGCAACTGGCTGTCACGCGCGCGTCGGATGGCGGCGCGAGCGTCTGGATCGTCGATGCGACCGGCCACGCGAAAGAGGTGTCGGTGCAGGCCGATAGCGCGTACGGCGATCAGTGGATCGTGACGAACGGGCTGAAGGCGGGCGACCGCGTGATCGTCGACGGCTTGCAGAAGGTGCAGAGCGGCGTGGCGGTGCATGTAGCCGCTGACTCGGCTTCGGCGGCAACGTCGGCGTCAGATGCGCCCGCCGCATCGGCAAGCTCGGCCGCGACGGCATCGTAAGGAGGGCGCATGGCAGGTTTCTTCATCCAGCGCCCGATCCTCGCGTGGGTCATCGCGATCGTCATCATGCTGATTGGCGGCGCGGCGACCACCACGTTGCCGATCGAGCAGTACCCGACCATCGCGCCGCCTTCGGTGCAGGTCACGGCGACCTATCCGGGCGCGTCCGCCGACACCGTGGCGAAGACCGTCACGCAGGTGATCGAGCAGAAGCTCTCGGGCATCGACAATCTGCTCTATATGTCGTCGACGAGCAGCGGCGCGGGTCAGGCGACCATCACGCTGACCTTCAAGCCCGGCACCAATCCGGACATCGCGCAGGTGCAGGTCCAGAACAAGGTGACTCAGGCGAGCGCCTCGCTGCCGGAGACGGTGCAGGAGCAGGGCGTGGAAGTGGCGAAGTCGTCGAGCGACTTCCTGATGATCGTCGCGCTGTCCTCGCCGGGCGGCTCGCTCAATTCCATCGATCTCGGCAACGTGATCGCCTCGCAGCTCGAAGACCCGCTCACGCAGATCAACGGCGTGGGCGACGTGACGCTGTTCGGCGCGCAGCACGCCATGCGCATCTGGCTCGATCCGGTCAAGCTGCGCAGCTTCGGCCTCACGGCCTCCGACGTGACGACGGCGGTCACGAACCAGAACGTGCAGCTCTCGGTCGGCGAACTCGGCGGCGCGCCCGCGACGGATTCGCAGGCGATCAACGCGACGATTTCCTCGTCGAGCCTGCTGACCACGCCCGAACAGTTCGGCGACATCCTGCTGCGCGTGAACAGCGACGGCTCGAAGGTGCGCGTGAAGGACGTGGCGCGCGTGGAAGTGGGGGGCGATTCGTACGATACGTCGTCGCGCCTCGACGGCAAGCCGGCCTCAGCGCTGGCGGTCAAGCTTTCGACCGGCGCGAACGCGATGTCGGTGGCGAAGGCCGTGCGCGCGAAGCTCGTCGAACTGCAGCCGCAGCTGCCGAAGGACGTGGCGATTGCGTATCCGTACGATTCCACGCCGTTCGTGAAGATCTCGATCGAGGAGGTCATGAAGACGCTCTTCGAAGCGGTGATCCTCGTGTTCCTCGTGATGTATCTGTTCCTGCAGAATCTGCGTGCGACGCTGATTCCGACCATCGTCGTGCCGGTTGCGCTGCTGGGCACGCTCGGCGTGATGTCGGCGATCGGCTTCTCGATCAACGTGCTCTCGATGTTCGCGATGGTGCTGGCGATCGGCCTGCTCGTCGACGACGCCATCGTCGTGGTGGAAAACGTCGAACGCATCATGGCCGAGGAGAAACTCGACGCGAAGGCCGCGACGAAGAAGGCCATGGGCCAGATCACCGGCGCGCTCGTGGGCGTGACCACGGTGCTCACGGCCGTGTTCATTCCGATGGCGTTCTTCTCCGGCTCGACCGGCGCGATCTACCGGCAGTTCTCGGTCACCATCGTCTCGGCGATGGTGCTCTCGGTGCTGCTGGCGATGACGCTCACGCCCGCGCTGTGCGCGAGTCTGCTGACGACTTCCGCCGTCGAGCATCACGAACGGCGCGGCCTGCTCGGTGCGTTCAATCGCCTTTTCACGAAGAGCAATGCGCGTTATAGCGCCTCGCTCGCGGGCGTGGTCTCGAAGCCGGTGCGCTGGATGCTGGGCTATGCGCTGATCGCGGGCGTGGTCGGCATTCTCTATGTGACGCTGCCGTCCTCGTATCTGCCCGAAGAAGACCAGGGCTCGATCATGGTGTCGATCTCGGCGCCGGTCGGCACGCCCGCGTCGAAGACGGTCAAGACGGTCGAAGCCGTCGAACAATACTTCCTCAAGCAGAACGCGGTTTCGCACGTGATGGCCGTGAACGGCTTCAGCTTCAACGGGCAAGGGCAGAACAACGCGCTCGCTTTCGTGCAGTTGAAGGACTGGAGCGTGCGCGGCTCGAACGACAGCGCGCAGGCGGTGATCGATCGCGCGAACGCGGCGTTCGCGGGCAGCCGCGACGCGCAGGTCTTCGTGATGAACGAGCCCGCGATTCACGGCCTCGGCACGCAGAGCGGTCTCGACTTCGAGATCGAAGACCGCGCGGGACAGGGTCACGACAAGCTGCTCAAGGCGCGCAATCAGTTCATCGCGCTGGCCGCGAAGGAACCGTCGCTCGCGATGACGCGCGCCGCCGGTCTCGAAGACACGCCGCAGCTTTACGTCGATATCGACCGTGAAAAAGCGAGCGCGCTCGGCCTGTCGATTTCGGATGTCGATTCGACGCTGTCGACCGCGTTCGGCTCGTCGTACGTGAACAATTACATTGATACGGGCCGCATCCAGAAGGTCTATGTGCAGGCCGACGCGCCTTATCGCATGATGCCCAACGATGTGGGGCAGTGGTATGTGCGGGCGGATTCGTCGTCGTCTTCTTCGTCATCGTCGTCGAGTTCTTCTTCGTCGACGTCGACGTCGAGCACGTCGAGTTCGACCACCAGCACCTCCGGCTACGACAGCGAGATGGTGCCGTTCTCCGCGTTCGCGAAGACGCGCTGGACCTTCGGGCCGCCGCAGATCGAGCGCTACAACCGCGAGCTGGCGATGGAGATGAGCGCGCAGCCCGCGGCCGGCGTCAGCACGGGGCAGGCGATGGCGGCCGTCGAAAGAGTCGCGAAGCAGTTGCCGACCGGTTTCGGCATCGAATGGACCGGACAGTCGTTCCAGGAGGTGCTCGCGGGTTCGCAGGCGACGTATCTGTACGCGATTTCGCTGGTCGTGGTGTTCCTCTGTCTCGCGGGTCTGTACGAAAGCTGGTCGGTGCCGATCGCAGTGATTCTCGTGGTGCCGATCGGCGTGCTCGGCGCGCTGCTCGGTGCGCATCTGCGCGGACTCTCGAACGACGTCTACTTCAAGGTGGGTCTGCTGACGACCATCGGGCTCGCCACCAAGAACGCGATTCTGATCGTGGAGTTCGCGAAGGACTTGCAGGCGCAAGGACGCGGACTGGTCGAGGCCACGCTCGAAGCGGCGCATCAGCGTTTGCGGCCGATTCTCATGACCTCGCTGGCGTTCGTGTTCGGCGTGCTGCCGCTCGTGGTGAGCACGGGCGCGGGCTCGGCCGCGCGCCATGCGATCGGCACCGGCGTGGCCGGCGGCATGATCGCGGCCACCGCACTCGCAATCTTCTTCGTGCCTGTGTTCTTCATCGTCGTGCGCAAGCTGTTCAACGAGCACGGCGACGCTCACAAAGGCCATGCCGACGATAACGGCGACCACGCCGGGACTGCCGGAGATTCAGAATGAAATTGAAGCTTTTATCCGCGCTCTGTGCGGTTGCACTGAGCGCCTGTTCGCTCGATCCGGCTTATCAGCGGCCCGCCGCGCCGGTCGATGCCGCGTGGCCGACCGGGGCCGCGTATGAGACTGTGGGCGCTTCGGCGGCATCGTCGGCTTCGGCGGCTTCAGCGCCCGCTACGTCGTCCGCTACGTCGCCCGCTGCCGCGCCGTTCGCCGCCGATGTCGGCTGGCGCGATTACTTCAAGGATCCGCGTCTGCAGAAGCTGATCGCGCTCGCGCTCGACAACAATCGCGATCTACGCGTGGCGGCGCTCCAGGTGGCCGAGTACGAGGCGCAGTACCGCATCACGCGCGCGGCGCTCGCGCCGACCATCGACGCCGGCGGCTCGATCACCAACACGCGCACCGACGGCGCGATCAGCCATTCGAATACCGCGTCGGTCGGCACGACGTCATGGGAGATCGACTTCTTCGGCCGCCTGCGCAGTCTCAAGCGTCAGGCGCTGGAGAACTATCTGTCGAGCGAGGCGTCGCGCACCAGCACGCAACTGACGCTGGTGGCCGATGTGGCGACCGACTTCCTGCAACTGCAATCCGACGAGGCGCTGCTGAAAGTCGCGACCGATACCGTCGCGGCCGATCAGAGCACCTACGACCTCACGGTCAGCATGATGAAGATCGGCAGCGCGTCGTTGCAGGACGTGCGCGAGGCGCAGACTTCGCTGGCGAGCGCGCGGGCGAGCATGGCGTCGTACACGCGCGCCGTCGCGCAGGACCGCAACACGCTGAGCGCACAGATCGGCTGCGCGCTGCCCGACGATCTGGACGGCGGCCCCACGCTGCTCGACAGCGACGCGCTGTTCGCCGACGTCGACGCGGGCGCGCCCTCGGACCTGCTCACGCGCCGCCCCGACATCATCGAGGCCGAGCACACGCTCAAGGGCGCGAACGCGAATATCGGCGCGGCGCGCGCGGCGTTCTTTCCGAAGATCGAACTGACCGCGTCGGCGGGCACGGCGAGCACGAGTCTCTCGCAGCTGTTCAAGGCGGGCACGGGCGCGTGGAGTTTCGCCCCGTCGATTACGATGCCGATCTTCGATTACGGCAGCAACAAGGCGTCGCTCGATGTCGCGAAGATCGAAAAGGATATCGATGTCGCCGACTACGAGAAGGCCATTCAGACCGCGTTCAAGGAAGTCGCGAATGCGCTGGCGGGCCGCGCGACCTATGTCGATCAAGTGGCGGCGGATCGCGATTACGTGACGTCGGCGCAGGATTACTACGATCTCGCGCAGGCGCGCTTCAAGACCGGCACGGACAGCTTCCTCACGTTGCTGACCGCGCAGCGCACGCTCTATACGGCGCAGGAGCAGCTCGTCACCGATCAACTGGCGAAGCTGTCGAACCAGGTCACGCTGTACAAGGTGCTGGGCGGCGGCTGGTCGGCGGACAGCGTGCAGGCGAAGAACTGACGCTGCACCGTTGAAGTGTGAAAAGCAAAAAGCGCGTCCATCGAGGACGCGCTTTTTTATTGCGCTATGCCTTCGTCACAGATTGCGCACGAACCACGTGCGCTTCGCGCCGGCCAGCAGCGCGCTATACACGGCCCACGAAATCACGAAAGTGGCGGGCGCCGAAAGCGAAGCGACAAAGCCGGTCTCCGTGTTCAGCGCGAAGCCGACGAACGCGCCGCTGAACCACGCGATCAATCCGCCCGGATTGAATTGCGGCACGTGCGAATCGCGACATTCGATATCGGCGCCGATCAGCCGTTCATAGCGCGTCGAGGTGATATGCGAGAGCGCCACGCCCACCCACGCCACCACGAACACGCCTTGCCACGCGAGCGCTTGCAGAATCTTCGAGAAGATATCGGCCATCATCAGCGTGTAGACCACCACGCCCACCACGAGCGCCCAGACGAATTTCGGCGCGTGCAAACCGGCGGCTTTCCGGAAGAAGGCCTGCATGTTGATGGTCGCGAGATAGTAGTTTGCGGTGTTGATGCGCGACTGCGTGACCCAGACGAACAGCAGTCCCCAGATGCCCATCAGCTTCAGCAGCGCGAGCACGACCGAGACTTCGGAGAGCGTGCCGAGTCCCGGGATCGTGCTGACGAGATAAATGCCCGCTGCGCCGTTGAGCAGGAACGTGACGAGATAGAACGGAATGCCGAAGTTGAAGCGGCCGTGATAGCCCGCGTCTTTTTTGCGGCCGAAACGCGCATAGTCGAATGTGAACATCATGAGCACCCACACGCCCATGTAGTAGACGAAGCATTGCCACCAGCCGTTCGCGGGCACCGCGCCCTTGGGGCCGAAGTCGAGCCATGCCGCGTTGTAGCCGTATTCCCAGGTCGTGAGGCCCACGGCCGCGAGCAGGCCGAGCAGATAAAACGGCAGCAGCACGCCGTTGAACTTGTCGAGCCAGTGCTGCACGCTGCCGAACACGAGCGGCACGCTGTAGCAGACCACGATCAGCGCGGCCCATTTGTAGTCGAGCGCGGGAAACAGATGATTGGCCGCGACGGCGATCACCGAGCCTTCGAACACCGCGTAGTAAATGGCGGTGGCGAAGAAGATCAGCGTCGCCAGCGCCGCGCCCACGCTGCCGAACAGCACGCGTGAAAACAAGGCCACGGAGAGGCCGGTGCGAATCGCATAGCGGCTGATGATCGTGTTGATGACGCCATACGACAGCACCGAAAGCGCCATGCCGATCAGCGCGTTGCGCGCGCCGTAATTGAGCGCGAGCGTCGCGCCCACGACGATGTAGAACACCGCGCTACAGACGGCCCACCACGCCATCGTCAGCGAGAAGGGCGGCATTCTCGCGCTATCGGGGATGGCGCGCGTCGACAGGTCGACGTCGCCCTCCGTGCTTTCCTGAGCCAGGTTGGCCATGATCGTGCTCCTCGAATCGGCAAATCGATGAACGGCGTCGGGGCCGCGCCGCGCGTGCGGCAACGGGGCTGCCGTGACGCCGGTCGGGCAGCCTGATCAGACAAAAAAGCGCGAGCGCATCCGCCGGGTGGCGCGAGGCCGCACGGAACGCGAGTTGAGAATGGAGCCGGTGAGACGCCGCGCCGGAAGCGGCGCGGGCCTGGTTTTTTACAAGCGGGTGAGGACTGCGGGTTCGACTACGACGAGTACAACGACTGGGACGACTACGGCAGCCTTCAGGTCTGCAACGCTTCACGCAGCAGCGCGAGCCGATGCTGATATGCCTTGCGCGCCGCGAGCGCCTCGTCCATCGTCACGCTCACGAAACGCGCGCGATGATTGGGCTGCATCTGGCCGATCAGATCCATGTCGGCGCTGACGACCGTGCCGATGGTCGCGTAGCCGCCGCCCGAGACCGCATCGCGATGCAGGATGATCGGCTCCAGTCCCGCGGGCACCTGAATCGAGCCGATCGGATAGCAGGCGTCGACGATATTCGACGGATCGGCCCCGGCGCCGAACGGCTGTTCGCGGTCGCGGAAACGCAGCGGCGTGCCGCCCTTGTAGCGATAGCCGATGCGGTCCGCCTCGGGCGCGACGATCCATTCATCGTCGAAAAAGCTGTGCGCCGATTCGTCGGTCAGGCGGTAGTGATAGAGCCCGGTGAGCACGCGCAATGCCACCGTGTTGTCCAGTTTCGCGCGCATCGCCGGCGGCAATTCGGTGCCTTCGCGGCCCGCGCCGCGCGCAGCGCCGAAGCCGATGCGGTCGCCCTTTTGCAGACGGCGGCCTTCGTGCCCGCCGATCGCGCCGAGCGTGTAGGTCGAGCGGCTGCCCAGCACCTCGGGCACGTCGATGCCGCCCGCCACCGCGAGATACGCACGCGCGCCGCGCTTCACGTACTCGAAGCTCAGCTTGCTGCCCGCGCGCACGCGCAGCGCCGTGTGGCTTTGCTGCACGACGCCGTCGATCTTCGGCGTCATTTCCGCGCCTGTGAGCGCGACGAGCGCATCGGCATGAAACAGCAGGTCGGGGCCGAGCAGTGTGAATTCGAGCACAGCCGCGTTTTCATCGTTGCCGACCAGCAGATTGGCCGCGCGCGACGAATACTGATCGAGCGAGCCGGACGGCGGAATGCCCACGTGATAGTAGCCCTGGCGGCCGCCGTCCTGCACCGAGGTGGCGAGGCCGGGTTTCACGACTTCGATCAGATTGAGCGTGTCAGTCGGCATACAGCACCTCGACGAGAGAACGGTTGGTCGCGTCGGGATCGCGCAGGAAGGCGTCGAGCGAGAAGCGCACGGGCCGCGTGCGCAGCGCGAACGTGCCCGCTTCCACGGCGGCGAGCGCCGCGTCGTATTCCGCGCGGTCGATGGGCTTGAACTTCACGATGTCGCCGGGACGGAAGAACACCATGAAATCGCGCAGATAATCGAGACGCTGTTGCGGGTCGAAGATCGGCGCGGGCGTGACGCCGAACATCTGGTAGCCGCCCGCGCCGCGCACCGAATAGATGCAGCCGAAGCAGCCGCCGTGACCCACGGTGAGCTTCGGCGTGTCGGTGCGTGGGCGCAGGTATTTGGGCACCTGCAACTGGCGTTCGCGCTCGACCATCTGATACATGAACGGCAGGCCCGCGACGAAACCGACCATCGAGACGAACCACGGCGAATCCGCATGCGCGGCGATGAATTCGTCGACGTCGCGCTTGCCGTTGATGCGCGCGGCGTATTCCAGATCGGTCGATTCCGGATCCTGATGACGCTCGCGAAAGCGCATCAGCGTTTCGTGCGTCCACGGATCGTTGTAGAGCACTGGCACTTCGACAATGCGTGTGTCGATGTCGAGCGTGGCCTCTCCCACTTCGGCCTCGATGCTTTTCAGCAGCGCCACGAGCGCGTCGGGCGCGATCACGTCCGGGTCGTAGCGCACCTGGTACGAGGCGTTCGCCGGACAGATTTCGGTTACGCCTGGAACCTCGCGGCGCGCGAGTTCGCGCGTGATCGCCGTGCCCTTGAAGAACGCGTCGAGCGACATGTCCTCGCTGATCTCGGCGAAGACGAATTCGTCGCCGCCATAGGTGTAGCGTATCGTCACGATGCCTCCTGCGGGTTCGACTGCTTGGGTTCAGCGCAGGCGGCGCGCCAGGCGTCCATCCACGTTTCGAGGAAGTTGGTGTGATAGCGCGCGGCGCGCACGTCGTCGTCGGCGAGCAGCGCCTGATGCAGCGGCGCGGTGGTTTTCAGCCCGCCGATATGCAGCTCGCGCAGCGTGCGCGCGAGACGGTCGAGCGCGGCGGCGCGGCTCTCGTCGTGCACGATCAGCTTGGCCAGCAGCGAGTCGTAGAACGGCGGCACGACGTAGCCCGGATACAGCAGCGAGTCGATGCGCACGCCGGGGCCGGTCGGCCAGATCAGTTCATCGACGCGGCCAGGATTCGGGCGGAAATCCTGCAACGGATCTTCGGCGTTGATACGGCACTCGATCGCCGCGCCGCGCATGACGATATCGCTCTGCTGGAATCGCAGCGGCTCGCCGTCGGCGATGCGCAGCGTTTCGCGCACGAGATCGATGCCGGTGATCGCCTCCGTGACCGGATGCTCGACCTGAATGCGCGTGTTCATTTCGATGAAGTAGAACTCGCCGCGCGTTTCGTCGAACAGATATTCGAGCGTGCCCGCGCTGCGATAACCCACCTGTTGCGCGAGCCGCGTGGCCGACGCGCACAGTTGCGCGCGCAGCGCGGGCGTGAGCGAAGGCGAGGGCGCTTCTTCGAGGATCTTCTGACGGCGTCGTTGCAGCGAGCATTCGCGCTCGAATAGATGCACGACGTTGTGACCGTCGCCGAGCACCTGGACTTCGATGTGGCGCGCGTGCTTCACGAAGCGTTCGAGATAGACGCCGCCGTCGCCGAACGCCGCCTGCGCTTCGCGCTGCGCGAGCGGCAGTTCCGCGTCGAGCTGGGCCGCGTCGTGCGCGACGCGAATGCCGCGACCGCCGCCGCCTGCGGCTGCTTTAATCATGATCGGATAGCCGATGCGCGCGGCGACTTCGCGCGCCTCGTCGAGCGATTGCACGACGCCGGTGCTGCCCGGCACGGTCGGCACGTCGGCGCGCTGTGCGGTCTCGCGGGCGCGGGCCTTGTCGCCCATCGTCGCGATGACTTGCGGCGCCGGGCCGACGAAGATCATGCCGGCCGCTTCGACCTGCGCCGCGAAGTCGGCGTTCTCGGAGAGGAAACCGTAGCCCGGATGCACGGCGTCGGCGTTGCATTGGCGCGCGGCGTCGAGAATGACCGCCGGATTCAGATAGCTTTTCGCCGCGTGCGACGAGCCGATGTGCACGGCTTCGTCGGCCATGCGCGCGGCGAGGCTGTCGCGATCCGCGTCGCTGACTACCACGGCGGCGCGCATGCCGAGTTCGTGCGCGGCGCGGATCACGCGCACGGCGATTTCGCCGCGATTGGCCACCAGCACCGTGCGGATGCGCGCGGGGCGATAGCGCGTATTGGTTGTGTTTGCAACGTTCATGGCGTCACGCCTCCACGCGCATCAGCACCTGGCCGGCATCGACCGGCTCGCCGTCTTCGACCAGCAGTTCCGCGACGCGTCCTGCCACGCCGCTCTCGATCTCCGTGAACTGCTTCATCACTTCGACGAGGCCGACGACGGTATCGGGCTGAACAGCGGCGTCCAGCTCGACATAGAACGGCGCGTCAGGCGAGGAACGCCGGTAGAACGTGCCCGGCAACGGGCTGACGATATCGTGCAGTGCCATCGTGTTGTGCTCCTTGATCGTGTTATGGGATTCAGCGTCGCGCGGCTCAGAGACTCGCGGCCGTCGCCAGCGGTCCGGTGATGCGGATGCCTTCGCGCACCAGCGCCTCGCGCGTGCCGCGCACCAGTTGCAGCGCGCCGGGCGTGTCGCTGTGAATGCAGACGGAGTCGAAGTCGATATCGATGTCGTCGCCGTCGACGGTGCGCACCTTGCCGTCCACGCAGGCCCGCAGCACTTTCTCGGCGACCTGTTCGGGATCGAGCGGCCCGATGCGGCGGATAAAGACGATCGAGCCGTTGCGGTCGTAGTCGCGATCGGCGTAGAACTCGCGGATCGCGGGCTGGCCGATCTCCTGCGCCACGCGCCACGTCGCCGACGATTCCATGCAGAACAGCAGCAGATTCGGATCGACCTGTTGCAACGTTTCGACGAGCAGGCGCGAGAAGGCTTCGTCGCGCGCCGCGTGCATGTAGAGCGCGCCGTGCGGCTTGACGTGCTGGAGCCGCACGCCGTGCAGCCGCGCGAATTCGCGCAGCGCGCCCACTTGATACAGCAGATCGTTGACGAGCGCCTGCGGCGTTTCGGCGATATGGCGGCGGCCGAAACCGACGAGATCGCGAAAGCCCGGATGCGCGCCGATGCCGACGCCGGACTCGCGCGCCAGTTGCACGGTGCGCGCCATGATGTTCGGATCGCCCGCGTGAAAACCGGTGGCGATATTCGCCGAACTGATGAGCGGCATGATCTGCTCGTCGACGCCATCGCCGATGTGCCACGGACCGAAGCCTTCCCCCATATCGGAGTTCAGGTCGACGTACTGCTTGTTCATACGATGCTCCTCCAGGTTCGTCTGGCGGCGGCGTGTCAGGCCGCTGCGCAACAGGATTGAAAGGCAGGTTAACCGGTGGTCGATCGCCAAAAAAGTTTTATTTTTGTATGCCTTGGTATCAATTTTTTCGATACTATCGGCCGGACTCTTTCTCGCCCGCCGGGCCACCACGAAGATGGCGCTCACGCTCAGACAGCTCAAATACTTCGTTGCGACCGCCGAACTCGGGCAACTCTCGCAAGCGGCTATTCATCTGACGATTTCGCAGTCCGCCGTGACAAGCGCGATCAAGGAACTCGAAGAGACGCTCGGCACGCAGCTATTCGTGCGCGGCGCGACGGGCGTCGCGCTGACCGACACGGGGCGGCGCTTTCTGAATCACGCGTACACGATCCTCGCGTCGGTGGACGAGGCCATGCGCATTCCCAACCTCGAAAGCACACTCACGGGCACGCTCGCGATTGCCGCGAGCTACACGGTGCTGGGCTACTTTCTCCCGCATCATGTGCAGCGGCTCAACGCGCTGTATCCGCGTCTCACGATTCAACTGCACGAACTCAATCGCGACGCCATCGAGGAAGGTTTGATCACCGGGCAATACGACATGGCGGTGCTGCTCACGTCCAACGTCTCCAATCCCGAACTCGCGCTCGAACCGGTGATTCATTCGGTGCGCCGCCTGTGGGTGGGCGCGCATCATCCGCTGCTCAAGCGCGAGAGCGTGACGCTCGCGTCGGTCGCGCCCGAGCCCTTCGTCATGTTGACGGTGGACGAAGCCGCGCAAACGGCGATGCGCTACTGGAACGAAACCGCGTGGCGGCCGAACGTGATTCTGCGCACCTCGTCGGTGGAAGCCGTGCGCAGCATGGTGGCGAACGGTTCCGGCGTGGCGATTCTCTCCGACATGGTGTATCGGCCTTGGTCGCTCGAAGGGCGGCGCATCGAAACCATCATGCTGCTCGACGCGGTGCCGGCGATGAGCGTGGGGCTCGCGTGGCGCAAGAACAAGGAACTGAGCCCGGCGATGCACGCCGTGCGCGAGTATTTCCGCCATACCTTCATGGAGACGCGTACGAGCGCCTGACGCTGCGCGCCGCACACTCCACACACACTCCGCACTTACCCGACTCAAGAAGCCGCGCGCCGTGCCGATATGCATTAACCAAATGGTTAATTTTGCAGATGCATCGGAAGTCTGCATCGCGCCCGACGTCTTTCCCCGTCTTTTCGAGTCGAAATGAAAGTCTCAACCAAGCTGATCCTTCTCGTGGGCACCGCGCTCGTCGGTGTCGTCCTGATCGCCGCGACCACCCTGTCGCAACTGAAGCAGTCGCTCGTCGAGAGCCGGCAGCAGGAAATCACCAACCTGCTGCTCAAGGCCGAGCATCTGGTACTGTATTACCAGCAGCAGGAAGCGCAGGGCAAACTCACGCGCGAGGTCGCGCAGAGCGCGGCGAAAGCGGCGATTAGCGAATTGAATGCAGACAGCAAGAGCTATTTCTGGATCACCTCGACGGACAGCATCAACCTCGTGCATCCGAACCCGAGCCTGATCGGCACGAAAACGGGCGGTAATCGCACGACGATGGGCGATCTCACCGACACGCAGGCGTACGCGCAAGGGCTGCAACGCGAGCATGTGGCGCTCGTCGACGTGCTGATCCACCGCTCGGCGAACAGTCCGCTCGAACCGAAATTGCAGGGTGTGGTGGCGGTGCCCGCATGGCAATGGTGGATCGGCACGGGCTTCTTCTACGACGATATCAACGCCGCGTTCTGGCGCGTCGCGCGCACGATGATCGCCATCGCCGTGCTGATTTTCGCGGTGGTGGGCACGATGGCTTGGCTCATGACGCGCAGCATCCGCCGTGCGCTCGGTGGCGAACCGGCCGACGCGGCCGCGCTGGCCGCGCAGATCGCGGCGGGCAATCTGACGACGCCGATCGCGCTGGCGGCCGGCGACCGTTCGAGCCTGATGCACGCGCTGCACGAAATGCGCGTGAAGCTGCGCGATCTCGTGCAGGGCATTCAGCAATCGAGCGATTCGATCGCGACGGGGTCGTCGGAGATCGCGCAGGGCAACGCCGATCTGTCGCAGCGCACCGAGGAGCAGGCGGCCTCGCTCGAAGAAACGGCGGCGAGCATGGAGCAACTCACGGCGACGGTGAAGCAGAACGCCGAAAACGCGCGTCAGGCGCGTCAGCTCGCGGTACTGGCGTCGGACGCGACGGGACGCGGCGGCAGCGCGGTCGACGAAGTGATCGAGACGATGCAGCGCATTGCGGGCGAGTCGAAGCGCATCGGCGAGATCATCGGCACGATCGAGGGCATCGCGTTCCAGACCAATATTCTGGCGCTCAACGCGGCGGTCGAGGCCGCGCGCGCGGGCGACGAAGGGCGCGGTTTCGCCGTGGTCGCGGGCGAAGTGCGCGCGCTCGCGCAGCGCAGCGCGGCGGCGGCGAAGGATATCCGGGCGCTGATCGGCTCGTCGGTGGAGCGCGTGGATGCGGGCTCGGGCCAGGTCGCGGTGGCGGGCGAGCGCATGAAGGAAATCGTGCAGTCGATCATGCGCGTGAGCGACATCATGGGCGAGATCGAGGCGGCGTCGGTCGAGCAGAGCACCGGCATCGAGCAGGTCAATCAGGCGGTCTCGCAGATGGATACCGTCACGCAGCAGAACGCGGCGCTGGTCGAACAGGCCGCTGCTGCTGCGGCCGCGCTCGACGAACAGGCTGCGCGGCTGCGCTCGACGGTGGGCGTGTTCCGGGTCGCGGGTTGATCAGTTTTTTGCCTGCCGCGACTGCGTGATCCAGCGGCGGTAGCGTCGCGTGCGCGCCGCTTCGACCACTTGCTGAACGATCAGCGCGCGCAGTGGCGAGACGTTCGGATCGGTCCGCTTTCCCACGCTCAACCGCTGCAACTGGAATTTCACGGCAGCCATGTTCGCGAGCGAGGCGAGCGGCTTGTTCTTCCACGCGATGGGCGCGAGCGCGGGCGCCGCGTCGCGACCCGCACGCCACGCGCGCGGCAGCGTCGGATCGATGGCGAGCGCCGTGCCGATGCCCACCATATCCACGCCGCTCGCGACCACCTGTTGCGCGATGGCGTGGCGGCGGATGCCGCCCGTGACCATCACAGGCATCGTCGCTATCTTGCGGATATCGCGCGCGAACTCCGCGAAATAGGCTTCGCGCGCGAGCGAGCGGCCATCGCGCGCGTCGCCCTGCATCGCGGGCGCTTCGTAACTGCCGCCCGATAATTCGACCAGATCGACATCGAGTTCGTTGAGCCATTGCACGACGCCGCGCGCGTCGTCGGCGCTGAAACCGCCGCGCTGGAAATCGGCGGAATTCAGTTTGACGGCTACGGCGAATTGCGGCGAGACCACGGCGCGCACGGCTTTGACGACGTCGAGCAATAGCCGCGCGCGATTCGCGAGCGAGCCGCCCCACCGGTCGGTGCGGCGGTTGCTCAGCGGCGAGAGGAACTGGCTGAGCAAATACCCGTGCGCCGCGTGAATCTCCACGCCGGTGAAACCCGCGCGCTCGGCGAGCTGCGCGGTGCGTGCGAAGCGCTCGATCACGTCTTCGATGACCGCCTGCGTCATCGCGTGCGGTGTGGCGAAGTGCTTCGACATACTGCCCAGCGCGAGCGGCACGGCCGACGGCGCCCACGTCGGCTGCCCGAGATTGGCGCGCATCTGGCGGCCCGGATGATTGATCTGCAGCCAGCATTGCGCGCCGTGCGAGCGGCCGATACGCGCCCATTGACGAAATGCGTCGAGGTGCCGGTCGTTTTCGAGCACTACGCCGCCGGGGCCGGTCATCGCGCGGCTGTCGACCATCACGTTGCCGGTGATGAGCAGTCCCGCGCCGCCTTCCGCCCACGCCTCGTAGAGCCGCATCAGTTGCGCCGACGGCGCGTGATGCGCGTCGGCCATGTTTTCTTCCATCGCCGCTTTGGCAATGCGGTTCGGAATGACCGAGCCGTTCGGCAGGGATAACGGGTCGAACACGTTCATGGCTTCACCTCACTGGATCGTGTGCCGACTTTAAGGTTGAAGCTAACTTGAATGTCAATGGCCGCGAGCGAGTGGGCGCGCGAATTTTTTCTATCGTGGCGATAGGGCAAGGTGGGCTCGCGTGGGCGCTTGACCTTCAGGTTGACTTTAAGCTTAAAGTACAGACTGGCAGGCGATCGGCACCCCCTGCGGGAACGACCCGCGCGCGGAGGCGAGGAACATGAAAATCGGAGAACTGGCGCAACGCACGGGGCTGGCGGCTTCGCGTATTCGTTTTTACGAAGACATCGGCCTGCTCAAAGCCGACCGCGAACCGAACGGTTACCGCAGCTATGCGCCCGATGCGGTGCTGGTGCTCGATCTGATTACCAGCGCGCAACAGGCCGGTTTCAGTCTCGACGAGATTCGCATGCTGCTGCCGCTCGACAATGCGCAATGGCAGCACGGGACGCTGATCGACACGCTGCGCGGCAAGGTGGCGGAAATCGAGGCGCTGGAACAGCGCCTCGCGCAAAGCAGGGCTCAGCTCGTGGCGCTGATCGCCGAAATCGAAGCGAAGCCCGAAGGTATGGACTGCTCCGCCAACGCCCAGCGCGTGCTTTCGCGCATCCGTGCAGGACGCGTGAAAGCGCCCGCGCTGGCTGCCGGCGACGTAAAAACACTCCGCAAAACACCCACTGCCCGTAAAGCGGCGACGAAAATCACGGCGAAAACCACCATAACGACTCAAGCCGCGCCATCGCGTCGTCCGCTCAAACGCGCCTAATGCCAATAGCGCGTAGCTGCATCCCGAATTTGATTACGATATTGGCTATGCGCGAGGCATAGTTCGGGTTTAAAACGCTCTCAGGTTCTATTTTTTTGGCCGGAAAAGCTGACCGCTCGCCACTATTCTTTCAAGGAAGCCAGCAGCTGGTCGATCTCGTCGAATTGGCCATTCGACAACTGGTGGGTTTGCATCAGGTCGCGCAAACGCTTGCGCCAATAACCCGGTGGCAAACCTAAATCGTTCATGTCCTCGTTGGACAATCGTCGCAGTACCGCCTTGATATGCAAAATCTCGTCGTGAGCGAGTTTCGACGAATGAGCGCCCGACAGCTTCTGCTGTCTGGCGCTGTGCAAACCCCGTTCCGATAGGCTTCCCATTGTTCTTCGCCCGGCGTTGAGCGATGCACATGCCCTGAGTGCGTCGCCGGCCTGATGGCGTCCTGTTGTCGTCTGTTTTGGGTTGGGCGCGCGGTGAATCCGCGGCGCTTCCCAAATCGCGCTGGATTCAATCGTTCGGCTATACCGAACGCGGTTCGGTAGTGTTATTTATGGTAGGTTCAGCACTAGTGACTGTCAATATCGAGTGTGCGAAGCTAGCGTTTCGTCGGAGGGGTTCGCTAACGGGGCGAATCAGGACGAACACGAAATAAAAATGACATCTGCCGCTCAAACACCCATCGCTCAAAATACCGAAGACCGTTATGCGCTTCGCAGCGTCAGCCGCGCGCTCGACGTGCTGGAAGCCTTGGGAGCCTGCGGCAGCGAGGGGCTCACGGTGGCGGAAATCGCCACGATCATCGGCGTGTCGAAAAGCACGGCGTTCGCCTTGTTGCAGACGCTGCTGGCGCGCAGCTACGTGATCGATGTGCGGCTCGGCGGCTCGCGCCGTTACCGGCTGGGCTTCGCGCTCGTGCATCTCGGCGACCGGGCGGCGGCCGATATCGGCGTCTCGCAGCTCGCCATGCCGGTGCTGCGCGAACTGACCGAAACCACCGGCCTCACGTCGCGGCTCGCGGTGCTCGACGACGAGGGCTACGCCGTGGCGATCGCGCGCGTGGAGGCGGCGGGCATCGTGCGCATCGCGTCCGCGCTCGGCCAGCGCGAACTGCCGCATTGCTCGGCGCTCGGCAAGTCGCTGATGGCGCTCCTGCCGCCCGCGCGCGTCGTGAAACTGCTCGCGCATACCGGCATGCCGCAACGCACGCAGTTCACGCGCACCACGCCCGCCGAACTCATGCGCGATCTGATTCTGGTTGCCGAGCGCGGCTATGCGTTCGACGACGAGGAAGACAACATCGGCGTGGTCTGCGTGGGTTCCGCGATCACCAACCGCGACGGCGAGGGCGTGGCGGCGATCAGCGTCACCACGCTCAAGACCGGCCTCAGCGACAACGACCTGCACGCCCTGGGCGGCACGTTGCGGATGTATGCGGAGCGGATCAGCAGCATGCTCGGCGCGCAGGTGCAGCCGCAGCTTGCCACGCGCGGGTAACTAACCAGTACGGATAAGCGCGCATCGGCGCGCACGGGCGCCTAAGATCGCTTACGAGCCGGCACGTGCAATTAAGTGCAAGTACGCGCCTGTGCGAACGCGCGCCGCCCGACCGGCGCCCGGCGCGCCCGCATGACCGCTATTCCCGGCACGACCCGCTCAACCCGTTCAATCCGCTCAATCCTTTCCACACGCACTACTGCACTCCCGCATGGCCGCCGCGGGCAAGGAATTCATGCCGACTACGCTTCCGGACCTGTTCGACCTGCACGGCGCGAGCCACTATCTGCCCGATCTGCTGCGCGGCGCGCTGACGAGCCTCGAATTGACGTTGTGCATTCTGGCGCTGAGCCTGCCGTGCGGCCTCGTGCTCGCAATGGCGAAGATCAGCCATGCGCGGCTGCCGAGCCTGCTCGCTTCCGCGTATATCGAGTTGATTCGCGGCACGCCCGCGCTATTGCAGCTTTTCTATATTTATTTCGTCTTGCCTTCGTTCGGGATTCGGTTCGATCCGTTCATGGCGGGCGTACTCGGATTGTCGATCAATTATTCGGCCTATCTCGCCGAGGTTTATCGCGCCGGCATACTCGCGGTGCCCAAAAGCCAGCTCGAAGCCGCGAAGGCGCTCGGCATGTCGAACGGGCAGGCGCTCAAACTCGTGGTGCTGCCGCAGGCGCTGCGCATCGTCGTGCCGCCGCTCGGCAATTACGCGATTTCGCTGTTCAAGGACACCTCGCTCGTCTCCATCGTGACCGTCAAGGAACTGATGTTCACCGGTCAGATTATTTCCTCTACGAATTTTCAGTACGCCACCGTCTTCACGATCATTGGCGCGATATATTTGGCGTTCTCATGGCCGAGCGCGTTCGTCGTGCGCTGGCTGGAGCGCAAGATGGGGAGTCCGCGCTTCGGCAACCCCACGACCTCACGCCGCTGATCCGCGCCGCATCGCGCGCATGCCGCGTTTCATGCGCGAGCAACCTGTATTTTGATGCTTTAAAAGCGTCGTTAATTTACTTTTCCGTGGAGCGTTTCGTGCGCAAATACATGCTGGCGCTGGCCGCCTTGCTGGCGGGTCTGGTCGCGTTGCCCAACGCCTTCGCCGACGACAACGTGGCGAGCAACGGCGTCATCAGCGGGGTGCGTTTCGATGGCGGTGACGGCTCGTATGCGCGCGCGGTGCGCAACGGCGTGACGCTCGCGATCGCCGCCGATCCGCCGTCCACCTATCTCGACGACAAGACGCACGCGTTCGACGGCACCGACGTGCGCATCTTCAAGGAGATCATGAAGCGGCTCGGCATCGAGAAAGTCACCTGGAACATCATGCCGTTCGACGCGATGATTCCGACGCTGCTCTCGGGCCGCACCGATATCATCGTCGACAACCTGCACGAGAACGCGCAGCGTCTGCGCGTGGTGGCGTTCACGAGTCCGGCCTACTGGTATGGCTCGGCGATCGCCGTGCAGCGCGGCAATCCGTTGAAGATTCACGGCTGGGACGACTTCAGTGGCCGCACGATCGGCACCTTGCGCGGGAGCCTCAATCACCAGTTGCTCGAAGGGCGCAAGGATCTCAAGGAGCTGAAGCTCTATACGAGCAGCGAAGCCGAATTCGCGGATCTGATTGCGGGGCGCATCGATGTGGCGATGGAAGACGGCATCAAGATCGGCCTCTTTTTGAAGCAGCATCCGAATGCGGGCATGGAGTTCGTGACCGATTACCGGCCGTTGCCGCAGGAATACGGTTACGCGCGCTATGCGCTGCGCAAGGGCGACGTCGATCTGAATCACGCGGTCTCGCGCGCGCTCGACGAAATGCGCGCCGACGGCTCGCTCGCCGCCATTCTCCGGCAATTCGGCTATACCGACCGCAATCTCTGGTTTTATCCGGTCAAGAACTGAGCCGCCCAGGCGTGCGGTAATGCGCTGTAATCAATCAACGAAGCAAACGCTGGCGCGCCGTGTGCGATTGACCTTAAGGTTTTCCCGTATCTGCCGATATGGCGTGAGTCGATAGGCATCGATGCGTCTTGTCGACGACTAAAAAATCCCCGCCGCGCTGAGAGACGCGGCGACGGTGCACGCGCGCCGTGCGGCCCGATTGCGGGCGGCTCACGCGCGTGCGAACACGAGACCTAATCAGAATCAGAACGACGCGCAGTAGAGACGGGCGCGCAAAGGGCCACGAATGAACGGTGTCTATAACCCGCTGTTGACGTGTCTGTCGGTGGTGGTCGCGTTCCTCGCGTCATTTACGGCGCTCGAAGGCGCGGCCATGCTCAGTGCCGTGACCAGCAGCCGATGGCGTCATGCCTGGCTGGCGGGCAGTGCGTGCGCGATGGGCATCGGCATCTGGTCGATGCATTTCATCGGCATGATCGCGCTGACCTTGCCGATTGCCGTGGGTTACGACCTCGACGTGAGCGCCGCCTCGCTCGCGCTCGCCGTGCTCGCGGCGCTCGTGGCGCTCGCCACCGTGAGCCGCGGCCATCTGTCGGCGCGGCGCCTGTTCGCGGCGGGCGTGGTGATGGGGGTCGGCGTGGCCGCCATGCACTACACCGGCATGATCGCCATGCGCATGTCGCCGTCCATCGACTATGACTTTTCGCGCGTGGCGCTGTCGGTGGCGATCGCGATTGGCGCGTCCATCGCGGCGCTCTGGCTCGCGTTCCATCTGCGCGATTCGCGGCGCGAGAACATCGTCTGGAAACGTCTGGCGGCCGCGGCCATCATGGCCTTCGCGATCACCGGCATGCATTACACGGGCATGAGCGCCGCCACGTTCGCGGAGGGCAGCCGCTGCCTGAGCGCGCACAAGGTCGACGCCAACACGCTGGCGTTCGTGGTGGGCGTGGCCTCGACGGCGGTGCTCGTCGGCACGTTGTGGATCTTCGGCACGCAGGCGAGCCGCCTGTCCGCCTCGCTCGACCGCGCGACCCGCACCATTCGTCATCTCGGCACGCACGACGCGCTCACCGACCTGCCCAACCGCGCGTATCTGATGGCGCGCGCGAAGGAACTCGTCCAGCGCAGCACGCGCGGCGGCGGCGCGCTGGCTGTGCTGTTCGTCGATCTCGACGGCTTCAAGGCCGTCAACGACACGCTCGGCCACAAGATCGGCGACGATCTGCTGCGCCAGGCGGCCGAGCGCATTTCCGGTTGTGCGCGCAAAGGCGATCTGGTGGCGCGGCTGGGCGGCGATGAATTCGTGGTGGTGGTGTCGGGCTTGCCGGGCGCGCAGCGGCGCGGGAACGGCCTGCGTGCCGAGGCGAACGATGCGAGCCCGATCGGCAATACGGATGCCGGCGCGATCGCCGACACCATCGCGCGCCAGATACTCGCGAGTCTCGCCGACGAGTTCGTGCTCGCCGAGGCGATTCCGATCCGCATCGGCGCGAGCATCGGCATTGCGCTTTCGCAGGACGAGAGCACGACGCTCGACACGCTGCTGAGCCACGCCGACTGCGCGATGTACGCCGCCAAGCGCGGCGGCCGCAACACCTTCCGCCGCTTCGAGGACAGCATGAGCCAGTCCACGCTGCGCTCGCTGCATATCCAGCGCGACCTGCACGTGGCGCTCGCGCGCAAGCAGTTCGATCTCGTGTTTCAGCCCAAATTCACCGTGGACGGCAAGGCCATGACGGGCGCCGAAGCGCTGCTGCGCTGGGCGCATCCGGTGCTCGGCAACGTGCCGCCGCTCGAATTCATTCCGATTGCCGAGCGCGCGGGGCTGATGATCGCCATCGGCGACTGGGTGCTGCGCGAGATCTGCGCGCATCTCGTCGAATGGGATCGCGAAGGACTCGCGCCGATGTCGATCGCGATGAATCTCTCGGCGATGCAGTTCAATCTGCCGCGGATCGTCGAGCGGATCGACGCGATCGTGACGGCGGCCGGCGTGCCGCCCGAGCGCCTGATGTTCGAGATCAGCGAAGCGACCGCGATGCAGGACGTGGACCGCACGCGGCGTATCGTGCAGTCGTTGCGCGACCGCGGCTATGCCGTCGCGCTCGACAACTTCGGCTCGGCGTTGTCGAGCCTCGGGCATCTGCACGATTTCCGCGTCGATCAGATCAAGATCGACCGCGCCTTCGTGAGCGGTCTCGACGACACCTCGGCGCGCAGTTCGGCGCTGCTCTCGGCGGTCATGGCGCTCGCCCGCGTGTTGGGCATCGAAGTGGTGGCGGAGGGCGTGGAAACCGTCGCGCAGTCGCTCAAGCTGCTCGCGCTCGAATGCGACCAGATGCAGGGTTTTCTGTGCGGATCGCCGCTCGCGGGCGGCGAGTTTCGTCAGGCCATGGCGGGCGCGTTCGCGATGAAAAGCTGAATGCCGCGTGCCGAATGCGCCGACAATGCCGCTCATGCGGCGCTTGCGTGGCGCATGCGTGGCAATCGCGCATTCAGATAGCTTACGATTCGCTTGGTCCGGAATAATTAGTGTTCGATGACAAGCGCACACGCTACAATCCGCACCGCATGGTGATGATTTAAATATTTCCTTTATACGGAAAGCCGGGCGGGACCTGAATCGAGTTGAACCGGGTCCTCGACGCGATCAGCACGATAAAAATACATGCTGAAAAACGGGTGTGATTCATATGGGAAGTGAACGCGATTTCCGGCGCGACGTGCGCACGCCGATGCTTTTCGCGCCGCTGTTGCTGAACAAGGACGGCAGGGCGCTCGCGCAGGTTGCCGATCTGAGCTCGCACGGCGCGCTGCTGCATGCGCGAAGCGGCTTGTTTTCGCGGGGCGAAACGGTGTCGGGCTGGCTCCAGTCGTCGGCTGTGGACGACGAGGACGAGATCGTCGTGGCCGTGTTTCTCGACGTGCGCTGGATCGCCGAAGATCATGAACGCGGCTGGAGCCGCGTGGGCTGCGAAATGCATACGCTCGATGCGCGGTCGATGGCGCGTTTGCATTGCATGATCGAGAAAGCGGCGCCGTAGCGACGCAGTTATTGCCGCTTTATCGCCGCTTTATTGACGCTTTTCGTCGATCCTTCGCCGATATATTGGAGAATGGCGAAAGACTCAATAAGCGGAAACAGGGACATGCTGCTGTCTCTTCGGCTTCGGTGGTACGCCTTTAGCACGGCGCGTTTGCTGCGCAGGCATTGGCGACGCTGACGCTCGCACTCCCGTTCGCGGCCATTGCGCCGCTGCTGCTGGCCGCGATCTGGGTCGCGGCCGCCTGGCACTTTTTCGTTTGACCTCATTCTCCATGCTCCGATTCGAACACCTCAGCAAACGCTACGGCAGTCACGTCATTTTCCAGGATCTTCATTACGCGTCCGGCCCGGGATGCGTGGCGCTCTGCGATGAAAACGGCAGCGGCAAATCCACCTTGCTCGGCATGCTCGCGGGCGCGATCGACGCCAGCGAAGGCGAGATCTGGATCGACGGCCATTCGCTGCGCACCGAGCCGCTCAAGGCAAAAGCCGCGCTGGCTTTCGTGCCCGATGACTGCATGGCGTATCCGTTTCAGACCGGGCGCGAACTGCTCGAACTCGTGGCCTCGGCCAGGCAGACCACGGTGGATGCGCGCGTCATCGACCTCGCGCATCGCTTCGGCCTGGAGCCGCATCTGGAGAAGCGCTTCGAGCAGATGTCGCTCGGCACGCGCAAGAAGTTCTTCCTGACCGCGACGACGATTGGCGACCCCGCGGTCATCATCGCGGACGAACCGGGCAACGGGCTCGACGCGACCACACGCGCCGTGCTCGTCGACCTGTTCAAGACGCTGGCGAAAGATCGCGTCGTGTTCTTTTCGAGTCACGATCTGAAACTCGTGCAGGCTTGCGAAGCCCGCACGACGAATTTCGCGGAACTCGCGTCGGTTGCGTGAGCAACCGGTTCGGCATGGTCTTGGTTCAAGACGCCATCGTCAGCGCGTAGTGGAATTCGTCGCTGACGGCGCCTTTGAATTCGTCGGCGTGATCGATACGCCGCACGCATTCGAATCCCAGCGATTCCACGAGCCGGATCGACGCGATATTGCGCGTGTCGATTTCCGCATGAAAGCGCCCGATGCCGTACACCTCGCGTAACGCCGGCAGCAGCGCGCCCAGCGCTTCCTTTGCGTAGCCCTGACGCTGGCTCGGCGTAAAAACGAAATAGGCGATCCACGCTTCCCGCGCCGCCAGTTGTATCGTCGCCTGAACATAGCCATGCGCGCGGCTATCGTCGCCGATGAGCGCCCAGTTCAGCCATGCTTCGCTCGCATCCGGCGAGCGGCAGCTCTCCAGCTTCTCGTAGCGCGACTGCAAAGCTTCCACGCTGGCGGGCGGCGTTTGTGGAATGTAGCGATAGGCGGCCGGGTCGCTCAACCCTTCGAACAGGATGGCGGCATGTTGCGCGCGCAACGGCGCGAGGCTCAGGCGTGCCGACTGCAGCGCGGTGGTTTCAAAATTTTCGACGTTCAATGGAATGCACCTCGTGAGGGATTCATGTTATTCGAAATCGATTAAATTATTACACGCAGGAAAGGATTGGAAATGAATGGGAAGTAATTCAATTATCCGAATTAAATCTATGGGTGTAAACCTCAAGTATTCAAATTCCCGGTCGATATAAAAGTGAACGAATATCGGCGGCGTCGCACGATGAAGCACGCAAACGTTAAAGCTTCATGTCGGCGCGTAAATAGGCGGGGAGTAGTCAACTATGCAGGTAACGTCGTCCACCTCCAGTCAGGCTCTGGCTGCGAATACACGCGTCGGCGCAACGACGCCCACAACAGCCAGCGATGCGGGTCTGGCACCCGAGCCCAGCACGAAAGTTACGTTGTCGGACGAGGGCCTGCAAAAGAGCGCTCAGGCGTTGGCCGGCAGCGCACAAAGCACGAACAGCGAGGATGCCGGCACGCAGGACGCCGGCACGTCCGGCGCGGATGCAGCGGACGCAACCGGTTCGACTGACTCGACGAGTTCGACGAGTGCAACGGACCCGGCCGATGCGCCTTCGTCGCTCAAGTCGGTCACTTACGGCGTGCTCGGCTTGCCCGATCCCTCGAAGCCGCCGCCCACGAACACGGCGTTCGGCGTGGGCAAATGCTTCGCCGCAGTCGGCACGGTGGTCAGCACGATTATGCTCGCGCTGAAATTCCTGTGATGTCTTTGCCTGCGCGGCGCTGATCGCCTCAGTCGCCCCAGTCGCCCCAGTCGCTTCAGTCGCTTCAGTCGTCTAAACCGCCTCGCCCATGCAGGTCTCGGCGCGTGCCTGTATCCACTGCAGCAGCGCGTCGTGCGGCAGCGGCTTCGCATACAGAAAGCCTTGCAACTCGTCGCAACCAATGCGGCGCAGCGCCTGGGCTTCGTGTTCCTGCTCCACGCCTTCGGCGACCACGCGCAATCCCAGTTCATGTCCGAGCCCGACGATCGCGCGGATGACGGCGAGATCGGCGGGCGCGTCGAGACGGCCGTTCACGAACGCGCGATCGATCTTGAGCCGGTCGAGCGGAAAACGCGGCAAATAACTGAGGCTCGAATAACCGGTGCCGAAGTCGTCGAGCGACAGCTTCACGCCCAGCGCGCGAATCTCGTTGACCACGCCCAGATAGCGGTCCACGCTTTCCATCAGCACGGTTTCGGTGATTTCGAGTTCGAGGCTGCCCGCATTGACGTCATGCGCGGCAAGGCTCGCGCGCAGCCGCTCGACGAGTTGCGCGTCGTCGCGCAACTGCACGACCGATAGATTGATCGACACGCGCATCGGCGGCAAGCCCGCCGCGCGGCACCGCGCGATCTGGCGGCAGGCTTCGTCGATCACCCACGCGCCGATCGGCACGATGAGCCGCGTTTCCTCCGCAATCGGAATGAATTGCGCGGGCGGCACGAGTCCCAGATGCGGATGCTGCCAGCGCAGCAGCGCTTCCACGCTCATCAGCTCGCCCGTTTCGGCGTGCACGCAGGGTTGATACGCGAGCCAGAGTTCGCCGCGCTCGACGGCGGTGCGCAAATGCGCATCCAGCTCCAGACGATGGCGCGTGCTCTCGGCCATTTCCTGCGAGAAGAACTTGACGAGATTGCGGCCGCCCGCTTTGGCGCGGTACATGGCGGCGTCGGCGTTCTGCATCAATGTTTCGATATCCTCACCATCGCCCGGATACAGCGCGATGCCGATGCTGCACGCCACCTGCAGGCTCATGCCGCCGAGCGTGTGCGGCTCGCGCATCAGCGGCAGCAGCCGTTCGTCGATCAGGTGGCCGACGTCGGCCGCGCTCGTCACGCCGCCAAGCAGCACGATGAATTCGTCGCCGCCGAGCCGGCTGACCGTGTCGCCCGCGCGCACCGATTGCAGCAGGCGTCGCGAGACCGAACGCAGCAGGCCGTCGCCCGCGTGATGGCCCAGCGTGTCGTTGATGTCCTTGAAGCGGTCGAGGTCGATGAAGAGCACGGCCAACTGTTCGCCGCTTTGCCGCGCCGTTTCGATGGCTGCGCCGAGGCGTCGCGTGAACAGCGCGCGATTGGGCAATTCGGTGAGCACGTCGTGCTCGGCGAGAAATTGAATGCGCGCGTCGCTCTTCTTGCGGTCGGTAATGTCGATCAGCGTGCAGATGTAGTGCGAGACGCCGCCGTGCTTGTCGCGCACGGCGCTGATCATGAGCCACGCCGGATAGTCGCCGCCCGCGCGCCGCCGCACGACGGCTTCGCCGTTCCAGACGCTGGAGATGTCGACGAGCGCCGCGAGCTGTTCCATCAGCGGCGCGTCGCTGCCGCTCGCCACGATGAAGCGCGGCAGCATGCCGCTGATGTTCGCGGCGCGATAGCCGGTGGCGCGGTAGAACGAAGCGTTCGCGGTCAGCAGGCGGCGTTCGCTGTCGAGAATGAGGATGGCTTCGGATGAAGCCTCGAACACCTTCGCCCAGAGTTCGAGACGCTGCTCCATCAGCTTGATCTGATTGATCGGCGTGAAGGCGGTGAGCACCGCGTCGCGGCCCTGAAACTTGAGGCGGCGTGCCGAGAGCATCGCCCACGTGGGCTCCTCGCTCGCCATCCAGCGCACTTCGAATTCGTCGATGGCGTCGCGATCGGAAAGCTGCTGGAAAAAGCGTGCGCGCACCGCGGAATCGAGTCCGTAGGCCCACGGGTCCGAGGTGCGGCCGTTGAGCCAGTAGAGCGCCGGATGATTGGCGTGCAGCACTTCGTGGCCGGGCACGGCCGTGACCATCATGGGCACCGGCGTGGCTTCCACGAGCGCGTGCTGCGCTTCCGACGCGCGCGCCGTGGCGGCGAGTTCCTTCTGCACGTCGCGCTCGTGATCGAGCTGCGCGAGCATGTCGTTGAAGCCGCTCACCAGCTGGCCGATTTCATCCTGACTGTGCCACGAGGCGCGCAGACGATGGTCGCCGGTGCGGCGCACGGTGTCCATCACGCGCGCGAGCTGGCGTAGCGGCCGCGAGATCTGCTGCGCGACCAGATAGACCATCGACAGAATGCCGCACAGCAGAAACAGCGCGGTGCCCAGATGCAGCCACATGCGCGAGAACAGCGCGCTCACGCGCGCGTGCAGCAGCGTGTCGAGTTCCGCGCCGGTGGCGCGCCACGCGTCGCCCACGCTCGCGACGAGCGCGCGCTGGGCCGCGTCGGCGGCGTCGCGCGAGGCGTCGTCGGCGCCGTCGTGGGCCACGGCCACGCGCGCGGCGTCGCGATACGTTTCGAGCGCCGCGAGCAGGCGTGTGATCGGCGGATTCAGCGCGCGCTGGACATGTTCGTTGGCCGCGCCCGCTTCGGCGAAGTCGGAGCGCAGCCCTTGCGCCACGGCATCGAGCTGACCTTCGAGCACGAGATAGCGCGTGCTCAGTTCGCGCCGCCGCTGCGCATCGTTCGCGCCTTCGTGCAGACGATGGCCGATGCCGTCCACGGCGTCGAGCAGCGCGGGGTAGCGCAGGATCGACAGCGACATCGAGTAATAGCTGTCGAGGTCGGGGTCGAGAATCAGATTCGATTGATTGCCCACGCGCGTGATCAGATCGCGGCAGGCCGAGAGCGCGTCGTGCACGGCGCGCGAGTTGGCGGTCTCGGCGGCGATCGAGGTGTCGGGCACCTGCGTGAGCGCATCGAGCGCGGCGCGCACGCGCGCATTCAGCTCGCCGCTCTGCATGTTGGCGCCGTATTGCTGCTCGGCATTGGCGAGCGCGGCGGTGGTGCGCGCCACGCGCGACGCGTCGAGCGTACCGCCCGCGCCGCGCTGGGCGACGTCGATGATGGCGTCGCGCACGCTCGCGAGATAAGCATTGCCGACGATTTCCTTTTGCGAGAAATCGATCGACATGTATTTCTCGTGAATCAGGATGCTGCTGATATACACCACCGCGCTCAGATCGAGCAGATAGATCAGCAGCAATTTGCGGCCCACGCGCAAACGGCCCAGTAGTCGAAAAAACGGATTGTGTTTCATCGCTCGCGCCAAAATGACACCCTGTTTTACGCTACATTCTGTACTGAAAATCGACGTGCCCAATATTAGCGCGCGAGATTACGCGCCATTCTCTCTGTTTGACGGCAAGGTTGTGCGCGCACTTAAGTGCGCGGTTCGCGATTCCCCGCGTTGGGGTGTCCATGCCTCGACGTGGTGCGGCGACGCACTGCGGCGGCGCGTGCGTTCCGGCTTTATTCGTTGCTTGATTCGCAGCGTGGCGCGATCTGCAATAGCATGGGCCACTGACGGCTCCAGTCGCCGTCGTGTTCCATGCCCGGCACCGTGCGCACGCTCACGCAGCGGCCGCCCGCCGCCGCCGCGAACCGGCGCGCGACTTCGGGCGTGACGATGCGGTCGGCGTCGCTGTCGAAGTGGATCTGCGCAATCGTGGCGACGCGCGCGGCGGCATCGACGGGATTGAGCGAATCCGGCATCGCGGAAACGCCGTGGGTGCGATTGATGTATTCGTCGTCGAGATTGCCCGCGACGGTGCGCAGCGTGGCGACGTCGTGGCGGCGCGCGGCGACCAGCACGGCAATCGCGCCGCCGCCGGAAAAGCCGATCAGATTCAGACGCTGGCCCGGCGCGCGCGCGGCGATCTGGCCCACGGCGTCGTTCATCGACGCGACTACCTCAGGCGCAAAACGTTTGCCGGT
Source organism: Paraburkholderia sp. SIMBA_027 (assembly GCF_046535315.1). Lineage (NCBI taxonomy): Bacteria > Pseudomonadati > Pseudomonadota > Betaproteobacteria > Burkholderiales > Burkholderiaceae > Paraburkholderia > Paraburkholderia sp. SIMBA_027. Next base: position 115,202 of record NZ_JAWRWY010000011.1, on the reverse strand, counting down.
CCACCAGGGCACCGAGCAGCGCGGATTGAGCGCCATCGGCGTGAACTGGCAAGGGCGCGCGAGATAGGCCACGTTCGGGTCGGGATCGGCGGCGGCGAGCGCGAGGCCGGTCGCTTCGCGCGGCGTGGGATCGAGCGAGGGTTCGCTGCGCGAGAGCCACGCGAGGCCGTCGCCTTCGATATACACGTCGATCGGCTGGCCCGGCTGCGTGATGCGTGTCCATGCCGTGAGCACGAATTGCGGCGTGGCGATCTGCTCGCGCATGAGCGGAGCGGGGGCGGCGTGCGCGGCGAGTGCGTCGGCGTGCGCGTCGCGGTCGAGCGCCGCGCAACCGCTCAACTGCAAGGCCGCGCCGACGATCAGGCCGAAACTGCCGAATGCGCGCGACAGGTTCAGAAGTGGGATGCGCCGCATGTTGCTCGTGAAGTTCATGGTGTGGCGCGCCTCGGCGTCTTCGCCACAAGGCGCTTGAGGTCGCTGGCGAGCGCGCGCGTGACGCTGTCCCAGTCGCCGCGCTGCGGCTGGCGATAGAGCTTCATCGACGGATACCACGGGCTGTCGTCGCGGCCGAGCAGCCAGCGCCAGTCGGGCACGAACGGCAGCATTACCCAGACCGGCCGCCCGAGCGCGCCCGCCAGATGCACCGGCGACGAATCGACGGAAATCAGCAGGTCGGCGACTTCGAGAATCGCGGCCGTGTCCTCGAAATCGCGAATCTCGTCGCTCAGCGATAAAAGCGACATGCCCGCGGGCGGCTCGTTCGCCTGCGCTTCGGCGGGGCCTTTCTGGATCGAGACGAAGCTCGCGCCCGTGGCCGCGAACGGCGCGAGGCGCGCGAGCGCCATCGAACGGTTCGCGTCGTTGCCGTGCGTCGGGCGCCCGGCCCAGACAAGTGCGACAAGCGGGCGCGGCAGATGGGCGAGGCGCGCGCGCCAGTGCTCGACGCGTTGCGGATCGGCACTCAGATAGGGCACCTGGCCGGGCAGGTCGCTCAGCTTGAGCTGCATCGCCATCGGCAGGCTCATCATTTCGCAATGCTGATCGAAGGCGGGCGGCAGTTCGCCGCGCACGACGAGTTCGTCGTAGCCGCCGAGGCGGCGTGCGAGCGGCAGCGCTTCGGCGTTCACTTCGAGCACCACGCGCGCGCCGCTGCGCGCCTTCGCCCACGGCACCATGCGCATGAACTGGAAGGTGTCGCCGTAGCCCTGTTCATCGTGAATCAGCAGCGTTTTGCCGGTGAGTCGCTGGCCTTCCCAGCGCGGCATCTGCACCTTGCGCTCGTATTGCGTCGTGTGCGCGAGGCTGTAGCGATAGCGATATTCGCGCCAGCCGCGTTCGAATTCGCCGAGCAGCAGCAGCGTTTCCGCGAGATCGAAACGTATCGGGTAATCGCCGGGCAGATTCGCGACCAGCATTTCCTGGATCGCGCGCGTGCCCGCGAGTTTGCCTTGCGGACGCAGCGCGGCGGCCATCAGGCGCCACAGGCGCAGCGGTCCTGTGCCCGACGCGAGCGAGGGTGCGAGCAGCGCTTCCGCTTCGTCGAAACGCCCCGCGTTGAGCAGGTTTTGCGCCGAGCGTTCGAGGGCCGCGAGCGCGGCGGGATCGATTTGGCCTGCGCTCATGCTGCGTCTCCGTGCGTCGTGACGCCGGCGGCGGCCAGCGCGGCAAGCAGGGGTTGCAGATGCGCGGCGTAAGCGCGCCCGCGGCCTTTCGACGTGGCGTAGAGCGGCCGGCGCACCTGGTTGACGCTCGCGGTGCGTACCACGCGCGGATTCGCGTGGAAGTCGAGGCAGGCGTCGTCCCACGCCAGACCGAGGAAGTCGATCAGGCGGCGAGCCTGAGCTTCGAGATTGTCGATCACGTCTTCGTAATCGACTTCGATGAAGCGGTCGGCGGGCAGCGTTTCGCGCCACTGCGCCATGAGGCGCGCGTAGTCGCCGTAGAACGCGCCGAGTTCGCCCTGATCGTAGGCGAAACGCTGATCGCCCGCGAACAGTTGCGTGTAGCACGACAGGCAGGTGTCGACGGGATCGCGCCGCACGTGCACGATGCGTGCGCGCGGCAGGATGTGCGGAATGAGGGCGGCGTAGAAAAAGTTCGCGGGCATCTTGTCGACGAGGCGCGTGATGGCTGCGTGGGCCGAACCGGCTTGCACGAGCGGTTCGACGCGCGCCAGATAGTCGTTGCCGATGCGCGCGAGTTGCGCGGCGTCGAGTATGGCGGCGCTCGCGGGCCAGGCGCCGCGCGCTTCGACGGCGCGCCGCAGCGCGGACAGTTCGCCCGCACCCGCGACCTGCGGATGCGAGGACAGAATCTGCTCGATCAGCGTGGTGCCGGAGCGCGGCATGCCGATCACGAAGACGGGCAGTTCCGACACGGGCGAGTGCGTGCCATCGAAGCGCGCATTGGCGCAGGCTTCGCCGATCCGCGTCATCCACGCATGGGTGGCCGCCGGATCGTAGACGAGGCTCGCGCGCTTGAGGCGGTTGCCCGCGTCGAAATGCGCGAAGGCGCGCGCGTTTTCGCCGAGTTCGAGCCAGGCTTTGCCGAGTGCGAAACGCGCGAGGATCCGCTCGGGGCGCGCGCGTTGCGCGCCGTCGGCGATGAAGGCTTCGAGCCGGGCGATGTCCGGGTCGTCGGCGCGGGTGGTGCGGCGCGCCTCCATGCGGCTTGCGCGCGCATGCACCGAGTCGGGAAACGCGGCGAGCGTCTGCTCCCAGGCCGCGAGTGCGTCGTCGGTGCGGCCCGCTTCGTTCAGCAGCGCGGCGCGGCCGAGCAGCGCCTGCTCGCGCTGCGCGCCGGGCAGCGCCGCCGCGCGTGCGTAGGCGTCGAGCGCGGGCGCGGTCTGGCCGAGCGACTGCAGCACGAGCGCGAGCGTGTAATGCGCGTCCGCGTGTTGCGGCGCCAGCGCAAGCGCCTCGCGCGCGACCACGAGCGCTTCGTCGTGCCGCTCGAACTGGCGCAGCACCTTGGCGCGCGCGATTAGCGCGCCCGGATGGCGCGGCGCGAACGCGGCCAGCATGTCGAGCGCGCGCAGCGCGGCGGCGGCGTCGAGGCGCGCGCTTTCGACATCGGCGAGATTGAGGTAGGCGTCGATCAGACGCGGGTCGAGATCGATCGCGAGACGGGCTTCGCTGGCCGCCTCGTCGAGACGTCCCTGGGTCGAGAGCAGGAACGCGAGATTGCTGTGTGCCGACGCGAACGACGGCTTGCAGACGAGCGCTTCGCGGTAGCAGGCTTCGGCGAGATCGAAGCGGGCCAGCCTGCGCCAGGTGTTGCCGAGATTGTTGTGGGCGTCGGCCGAGTCGGGCTGGAGCGCGACCACGCGCTCGAGACAGCGCCGGCTCTCGTCGAACTGGCCCGTTTCCTGCAACACGATGCCGAGATTGTTCCAGGCCGCGACCAGTTCGCCGTCGAGCGCGACGGCGCGGCGCGCGGCTGCTTCGGCTTCGACGAGCCGGCCGCGCTGGCGGCACATTTCCGCGAGATTCGCGTGGCAGACCGCGTTCGCCTGCGGCGCGCGGCAGGCGCCTTGCAGATGTTCGATCGCGAGGTCGAGATTGCCGTAGGCGTGCGCCATGAGGCCCAGCAGATGCAACGCATCGGATTGCCCCGGCGACACGGCCAGCACGCGCTGGCAGAGCTGTTCGGCCTGAGCGGCTTGCCCCGCGTTCCAGTGGGCGTAGGCGCGCGTGAGCGCTTCGGCGAAAGTCAGGGTCGGAGAAGCGTTGGAATCCGGCATGCGGTGTTCGAATTCGTGGCCCAGCGGGCCGGGTTGAAACTTGCGCTCCGCCTGCCGCGCCCCGTGTGGGCGGCGCGGCAGGCGGACCGTGCGGCTTCCGTTACATCAGAAGCTCATGAGGCGACATCAGAAACGCTGTTGCAGACGCAGGATGCCGGTGTTCGACACGAACCCGGAACCCGCCTGCAACTCGTAACGCGCCGACACGCTCATGTTGTTCGCGCGCACGAGGGTCACGCCGATCGACACATCGGCGAGATTCGACAGCGGCGTGGCGGCGAGCGTCGTGAACGCGGTGGCGCCCGTCGGGTCGGCGGCGAAGCTCGCGCTGGTCGTCTGACGCGTGCGATTGTAGTCGTGAACCCACTGCACGCGCAGTTCGGGCACGAGTTCGCCGTACGACGTGCCGAACGACTTCTCGAGCTTCGCGCCCAGCGCGCTGCGCACGGAGCTCGAATGCTCGCCGCCGATCGTCAGCGCCGCACCGTTGCCGCCTGTTTCAGTGTAGCCCGCTTCGTTCAGGTAGCTGTACGTGAGGCTCGCGAGCGGCGTGAGCGTCATGCCCGCGACCGCGAGCGGCCAGCCGGTTTCCGCGCGCGCCACGTACTGCTGGCCGCTGAAGCTGCCGTTGGCGACGCCGCTGTAGCCCGTCATCGTCACGGCGCGCGTGGTGTCGAAGTGCTGGAGCGTGGCCGCGCCGGAAAGGTTCACGTACCACGGCGAACCGGTGTAGCTCGCATAGCCGATCAGGCCGTAGGCGTTGACATCGGCGCTGTCGCCCGACTCGCTGCCGGTGAAGTTGATCGCCGTGTGCGAGTAGTCGAACGCGCCGCCCACGCGCCAGTTGTCGCCGAAGTTGCGGTCGGCGCCGAGCAGCAGGCCGCCGTAGTTCGCGCTGTAGCCGTCGGTGTTGTCGCGCTCGCCCTGGCTCGCGTGGCCGCCGAATGCCTGGCCCCAGGCGGTCCAGTGCGTGGGGCTGTCGCCGGTCGAAAGGCCGGTTGCGCCCGACGAGTGCGCGATACGCAGCGCGTCGATGTGCGCGCCCACCACGCCGACCGCGTCGAGCGTGGCTGCCGAACCCGCGTACTGCGTCTGCAGCGGTCCGAGCTGCTTGCCGATCTGATTGGCCGCGCCGCTCGAACCGGAGGCGAGCGAAGCGAGCGTCGCGTCGTACAGATTCAGCAGCGCGGCGTTGCTCACGCCGGTATAGCCGAGCAGGCCCGAGATTGCGTGCGAGGCGTTGGGCTGCGTCGCGACCTTCGTGTAGTCGGTGGTCGACGTGCTGGACGAGCCGCTGCCGCTCGATGAACCGCTGCCGCTTGACGAACTGCCGCCGCTTGACGAACCGTCGCCGCTCGACGTGGTAGTGCCCACGCTGTCGACCGTCACGACGAGGTCGGTGTGGCCGTTGGTGGTGGTCACCGAGGTGCCGGTCAGCGTGGCGGTGACGCCCGCGATCGAGTAGGTCAGCGTGCCTTCGTTATAGGTGCCGGTGCCGGTGGCGTCGACCACCACGAAGCGCTGGCCCGCGACGAAGCTGTAGCCGCCCGTCGTGCTCTTGAGCTCGACCGACGAACCCGAGGCGATGGTGGCGTTGCCCGAGACGACGAGACGGCCATAGCCGGTGTCGGTGAGGCTGCCGGTGGCGGTCGCGCCGCTCGTCACGCCGATCAGCAGCGTGGCCGCCTGACCTTGCGAGTAGTTGCCGGTGATGGTCGTGACGCTGTCGACTTCGAGCGTCGCGCTGTTGTTGTACACCGTGTTGGTGCCGACGTTGACCGTGTCGTTGAGCAGCAGGTTGCCCGAGTCGAACACGAGATCCGACGCGGTGCTCGTGATCGTGCCGACCGCGCCGTTGTAGCCCGTCAGCGTGCCGAAGATCGTGCCGGTGCCGCCGCTGATCGTGAGCGCGGTGCTCGACCCGTTGTTGATGTTGCCGGCGATGACGCCCGAGTTCACGATCGAACCGATCGAGGCGGCGTTCGAGATCGCGTAGATGCTGCCCGTGATCGTGCCGCTGTTGGAGAGCGTGCCGATCGTGCCGTCGTTGTAGAAGGCGGCGGGCGCGCTCACGAGGCCCGTATTGTCGATCGAGCCAATCGTGCCGTAGTTGATGAGGGCGTTGTTGGTGCCCGTGATCGTGCCGCTGTTCACCAGCGCCGTGATCGAGCCGTTCGGCATGTTGTCGATGCCGCTGCTGGTGCCGGAGATCGTGCCGGCGTTGTCGAGCGAGCCGATGGTGCCGATGTTGTAGACGCCGTATAGGCCGGCGGAGATCGTGCCGTCGTTATCGAGCGTGTCGAGCGTGCCTTGATTGTCGACGCCGAATGTGGTGCCGCTGATCAGCGCCGTATTGCTGATCGAGTCGAGCGTGGCGCCGGTGCCGTTGATGACGGCGACGCTGCCGGAGATCGTGCCGCTATTGGTGATCGTGCCGATCGTGCCGAGGTTGTTGACGCCGTACTCGCTGCCGCTGATCAGCGCGGTGTTGGTGATCGAATCGATCGTGGCGCCGCTCAGATTGCCGATTGCCGAATAGCCGGAGACCGTGCCGTTGTTCTCGATGGTGCCGATCGAGCCGGCATTGTAGATGCCGTAGATGGTGTTGACGCCGGTGGTCGTGCCGGCAATGGTGCCGCTGTTCTCGATGGTGCCGATCGTGCTCGTGACCGTGCCATTGTAGATGCCGTACAGCGCGCCTTCCATCAGCCCCGTGTTGTTGATCCAGCCGATGGTGCCGGGGGTGTTGTCGATGGCGGCGAAGGTCGTGCCGTTAATCGTGCCGGCGTTGGTGATCGTATCGATCGTGCCGGTATTGCGGATGCCGGTGTTGTGCGCGTTGATCTGCGCGCCGGCCTCGTTCTCGATCGTGGTGATCGAGCCGAGCACGTTGTAAATGCCCGAGTTGTTGTTGGCGGTGATGATCGACTGATTGTCGATCGCGCCGATGGTGCCGGAGCTGTACACCCCATAGTTGCCCGAGAGCGTACCGGCGTTGACGAGCGAGGCGATCGAGCTGCCCGCATCGTTTTTGATCGCGTACAACGCGCCGGTGATCGTGCCGTTGTTGGTGAGCGCGCCAATGCTGCCGTTGGTTTCGATGCCGGTGGAGGTGCCGCTTACCGTCGTGTTCGAGTCGACCGTCGCGTCGCCCGTGGTATAGGTCTCGCCCACGGGCGTGACCGCGTACGCGCCAGTCGGCGTCATGATGGTCAGCGCCGAGACCGCGAGCGACAGCGCGCTGAGCGCCGGACGCCACACGCTGGCTGCCGCACGCGTCGTCGTGCCGACCGACACGGAGCGCGGCCCCTGCCGTTTTGCGAGTTCCGATACCGCTTGCCACGTCCCCTGGCTCGCATTCCAGACTACGTTGTATGCCTGATTCATTGTTCGATTTCCCCGTCTTTTTCCATTGCGCTCGTTCCGGGCGTGACGAAAACGACCGAAGCGAGGCGGAACTGGTCTCCGATCCGCCAGCGGGTTTATCGGCGTTAAGAATCAGAAATTAAGTATTAACTTAGTCGAAATACTGCGGTTTTCATTTCGTAATCTTACGCAAAGGTTTGCGCGCGTTACTTTAAAAAGGGGCGGGATGATTTTGGTGGATGAGGCGCTCTGAGCCTGGTGTGGCGGGCGTGAGCGCGATTTGATGGGCGCGAGGTAAGGCAGAAGAAAATCGCGGATAGAAATCCGCTGGTTAAACGTTTGCGCGATTTTCTGAGAGAGGAATTGTTACCGATTTACCTCGCGGTTAATTCGGCGAATATCGGCGAAAAATGAGGGTTTTTAAAAAAACGGGTATCGGTCGGGGAAATCAAACGAGGGGCGATGAAGGCAAGCACAGCGCCATTGCAGCGCGTGCTCGCCATGCTCGACATGCGCTTAAACCCGCGCCGTTTCCCTCATCTGCTCGAAGGCGCGTTCCGAAAACCGCTCGATCCACACCGCCAGGCGATCGGCGGCAAAACCTTCGTTGCGCGCGGCGGCGCGGCAGAGAATCGTGTCCGCGTCGCGGCCGAACTGCAGCGCGCCGCCCGCTTCCTCGAGCCACAGCAGGCAGGCGAGCCACGCAGCATGGGGCGCCGAGACAGCCTGCCCAACCGGTCGCGTAAGAAATTCGCTCAACGTCTGCGGCGCGGTCCAGACCAGCGCGTCGCCGCTGCCGCGCACGGCGTCGCCGAGTGCGTCGGCGAACACCGTCAGCGCGTCGGCCGCGCCGCGTCCCGGATGTTGAGCGTGTTGCGCGCGCAGCGCCGCGAGGCGCGTGGCGACCGCGTGACCGAAGCGGCCGCTGTCCTCGCTTTCGGCGCGCACGAGATCGGCGTAATCCATGCGCTGCCAATCCGGCTCGACGTTGTGCGTGCCCGCGAGATCGGCGCCTGCCAGATAGGTTTCCACCGGCTGAAAGCGCCCCGGGCCGATCAGGCTCGCGCACAGCGTCTGCACGATGCCGAGCCGCGTGGCCACGGTCTGCGTCTGCATCACGCCGAGCTTTTCGCGCACGAGCTGGTCGCGCTCCTTGCGCAGCCCCGCGAGTTCGAGCGCCTGTTTCATCTCCATGCGCAGCGCGGCGATGTCCCACGGCTTCTTGATGTAGCGATGAATCTGCCCTTGATTGACGGCCTCGACGGTCTGGTCGAGTTCCGAATACGCCGTCGTCAGGATGCGCACGATGTGCGGATGACGCTCGCGCGCATAGCGCAGCAATTCATTGCCCTGTTCGCCCGGCATGCGCTGATCGGAGACCAGCACGGCGAGGCTGGCGGCGTGCGCGTCGAGCCGCGCCTTGCCTTCCTGCACCGAGCCGGCCGTCGCCACCGGCGCGATCGCACCGATCGCGCGCTCGAAATATTTGACCGCGGTCGCTTCGTCGTCGACGAACAGAATTGCCGGCGGTGGCGGCGTTGGCGTTGGCGTCATCGGGCTGGCCATCGTGTCGCTCATGAGTTACTCCTGTGCATTCGATTCTTTAATTGGGGGCCGACGGCGGGCGCGCCGTGGCGGCAGCCAGCACCTCGCGGACCATGCTCACGCTGAGCGGCTTCTCGAGAATGCGGAACACGTCGCCGGACGCGAGCGCGTCGAGCAGCGCGTCCTTGTCGGCAAAGGCGGTCACGAGTATCCGCACGATCTGCGGATAGGCCTGCGCAATCTGCCGCAGCAGCGCGTCGCCGTGACGGCCCGGCATGCGGAAGTCGGTGACGAGCACCGAGACGCGCGCGCCTTCGCGGCTCAGGAGCGCGAGAGCCTCGTCGGCGCTTTCGGCGAGCAGCACCTCGTAGGCGTTGCCCGCCGAGCGCGCGAAATATTTGCGGGCCAGTTCTTCGTCGTCGACATAGACGACGGTTGGCCGGACTTGCTGGGTGTCGCTCATGTCGGCCTCACTCCACACGGGGCAAATCGAAATTGAACGCGGTCCACTCGCCCAGCTGGCTCTCCGCGAACAGCGTGCCGCCGTGGCGCTCGATCACGGCATAGCTGATCGACAGGCCAAGGCCGAGACCCTGGCCGACTTCGCGCGTCGTGAAGAACGGTTCGAACACGCGCGCGAGATGCTCGGCGGCGATGCCCGGGCCGTTGTCGCGCACGTTCACGTGCAGCCGCTCCTCGCGCCAGTGCGCGCTCACGTGGATCTGCGGGGAAGCGGTGCCGGCCTTGTGCATGGCCAGCGCCGCGTTGGAAAAGAGATTGATGAGCACGCCGATGATGGCGGCTTCGTCGCCGAGCACGAGCGTGTCGGCGGGCAACTCGCGCGTGAGCGTCACGCCGCGCAGTTCGTGCGCGCTGAGCCGGATCGACGAATCGAGCGCCTTCTCGAACAGGAAGGGCACGTCGTCGGCCGCGGCGCCGGGCTTGCGGTACGCGAAGGTCTTGAGATCGGAGACGATGTGCTGGATGCGGTGCATGCCCTGCTTCACGTCCGTCAGGCATTCCTGCAGCGATGCGCTGTGCTTGACCTCCGGCTCCTCCATGGCGATCTCGATCGCCATCAGGCAGAAGTTCACGGGGTTGTTGACTTCGTGAAGCAGCCCCGCCGACAAGGTGCCGATCGCGGCCATCTTCTCCTGCTGCAACAACTGGCCCTTGATCTGCGCGAGATTCTCGTTGGTGCGCGCGAGCTGGTCGTTCTTGTGCGCGATTTCGTCCTTGAGGCGAAAGAGCTGGAAGCGGCCCTTCTCGTTGAAGTACGTGTAGATGGAGCTGGCGAGCGCGCAGAAGAAAATGATGATGAGCTGGAACTCGAACTTGCTCGCGTCCTGAATGCCGCCCGGATGCGCGGCGCAGGCGATGAAATAGAGCGTGACCGTGGCGAACCCGAACGCGAGCGTCTGCCACGCGCCCGAGGGAAACAGGATGCCCACCGCGAAGATGGTCAGCATGAGTCCGGCGTAGAACAGCGAGCCTTCGCCGAGCGTGGCGTAGATCATCCACGAAATCATGACCTGCGGCAGCAGCAGCCAGCAGAAGGTGATGATCTGCACGTGCCGCCGCCCCGTCTGCGTGTAGAGCGAGAGCAGGGCGACGCCGATCGCCGCGCTGGTCGCCATGCGCACGAGCGCGAAGGTCTTCTGCTGATCCGGATACACGACGTAGTCCAGCGCCATGCCCATCAGCACGAGCGCGATCACCGTCAGGCCGCCCGCCTTGCTGCACAGCAGCCGGTAGTCGCGCAGCTCTTCACGATAGGTCGATCGCAGCCCCACCAGAGAGGACGTCATGTCAGGCGGCGGGCGGCAAGCCGATCACGACTTCGGCGAACACGTTCACGCCGGTCGGGTCGGTGTAAAGGCGCGGCTCGTGGCTGTGCTCCGGCATGATGGCGCGCATCTGGGCTTCGTTCCGGTAGATCAGATACCACTCGAGCACGTGCTCCATGCTCAGGCGCTCGGGGTTGTCGGCGTGCACGTTGGTGACGAGCAGACGGCCGCCCGCACGCGTGCGGCTCGCGAAATACTGATTCAGGCGCGCGCAGACCTTGTCCGAGAGATAGTCGAACAGCCCGGCGCAATAGACCGCGTCGAAAATGCGCGCGTCGGGCGCGTGCTCGTCCATGCGGCGCTTGAGCAGATGATGCACCGAGTCGTGCGTGTAGCTGATCATCATGGGCTTGCCCGACGATTGCGCGAGCGCGCCGAGGCGGTTGCGCGTCCAGTCGAGCGTTTCCTGGCTGAAGTCGAGCAGCTCGAAAGTCAGCCATTGCGGCTCGTCGTATTCCTGAATGAAGCGCTGGATTTCCTGCGCGGGGCCGCAGCCCACGTTCAGCACGCGGAACGGCCGCTGCGCGGCGCGCGCCGCGTTGGCGAGACGCGTGAGGTAATCGACCAGCAGGTCGATGCGGTTGCGATGCGCGCGCGCCACGGCCGTTTGCAGGAAGGCCGCGTTGACGATCTGGAAATACGTGCTCGGACCCTGGCGCGGATCGTCGAGCATCTGGTTGACCATCTGATAGTCGCCCGCGTAACCGAGCGGCTTCGTGAAGGTGCGGAACACGAAGGGCGAGCGCAGCAGCAGCGGATGGAGCGCGGCCTGGGCGAAGGCGCGATGCGCGGGCGCGAGTTCTTCGTCCACGAGGCGCGCTTCGCCTTCGAATTCGTCGAAATAGACCTTGGTACGCTGCATCAGCGGCGAGGCGAGTTCGAGGAAGAAGTCCTCGCGCAGGCTCTTGCCTTCTTTGGGCAGCGTGTCGGCGAGATCGGCCTGCTCGACCCAGCGCGACATGTCGGTGAGGAACGCGCGCAACTGGTTGACGGCGATCTGATAGTCGCGGCGGATCTGGAAACGCTCGGCCCATTCGTGCGCGAAGCGGCGCGCTTCCTCGCCCACCGCGCGCGCTTCGAGCACGCCGCCGCTCAGTTCGCGCCACTCGTCGATCAGCGTGACCGAGACGATCGCGGTCAGCCCGGTATTGACCATGCTGATGACGACCGCCTTGCCCGAATAAGCGTGCTCCGTACCCATCTTGACCGACAGCTCGCTCAGCACCTCGCTGACCTGAACAATCGAGTACGGGTTATAGACCTCCATCACCAGGGACTTGCGCTGGAGATTGATGATCGTGCCCCGCACCAGCTCGCCCTGCGAGTTGCGGAAGCTCACTACCGGATCGATTTGTGTTTTGGAATACACGGTATTGCGGCTAGGTAAGTACCACAAGAAATGGATCTGGGCGCGCGCGCGAAACCCGGGATGCACCGAGGCGCCAATGCGGCCAGCCGGCCCGCCGCACCGGATTGGCGCGACGGCTATGCCTTTGACTTATCCGCGGCACATCGCGACGGCCCCCGCGGGCATGGCCCGACTCCGCTCGCTTCCTGGTCCTGAATGGGCTCATGCATGACGCCCCGAAAGCGGGCCGGCATGCTCACCCGATATGCACTTCGCAAGCCGTTTCGAAACGAAAACGAACCGGCGCGTTTGCAGCATTCTACTGATAAAAAAGGATTGCTGTCGTCTCGCGCGAGCGCGATGGAAGGCCCGCGCGAACGCGTCCGGATGCCGGTGCGATCAACGCGTTCGTCAACGCGTTCGTCAACGCATTCATCAACGCATCAGTCGCGACGCCTGCCAGTTCGACTCGCGCGCGAATTCGACGAATGAGTTCAGGTAATCGAGCGCCGCGTCGCCTTCGCGCGTGCCCAGAAAAATCTGCTTGGCGATGCCCTGTTTGCCGAGCTTCACGATGGCGAGCGGCATGCGATCGGCGTATTCCTCCGCGAGCCACTTCGGCAGCGCCGCCACGCCGCGCCGGCTCGCGACCATCTGCAACATGATGTCGGTGGTTTCGATGGTCTTGTGACGGCGCGGCATGATGCCGGCCGGGCGCAGGAACTGGTTGTAGATGTCGAGCCGGTCGGTTTCCACGGGGTAGGTGATGAGCGTTTCGTCGACGAGCTGTTCGGGCTTGATGTAGCGCTCGGCCGCCAGACGATGGCTTTCGGCGACCACCAGCACCTGCTCGTAATCGAACACCGGTTCGAAGCGCAGGCCGGGGCGGTTCAGCGGATCGGGCGTGACCAGCACGTCGATATCGAAACCGATCAGCGCGCCAATGCCGCCGAACTGGAAGCGCTGCTTCACGTCCACATCCACGTCGGGCCAGCGCGCGAGATACGGCGACACCACCTTGAGCAGCCACTGATAGCACGGCGCGCATTCCATGCCGATGCGCAGCGTGCCGCGCTCGCCCGCCGCGAACTGCTTCATGCGCGCCTCGGCGGTTTCGAATTGCGGCAGCAGACGTTCCGCGAGCGATAGCAGATATTGCCCGGCCTGGGTCAGCCGCAGGCTGCGGCCCTCGCGGTCCCAGATCGGCGTGCCGAGTTGCTGCTCGATCTTCTTGACCGTATGGCTCAGCGCCGATTGCGTGAGAAACAGCGCTTGCGCGGCGGCGGTGAGCGAGCCCTGGCGGGCCACTTCGCGGACGATGACGAGATGAACGCGTTCGAGCATGGAAATAGGGAGTCCGGCGGAGAGAGCCGCAAAGCGACTCCGGTTCAGATGAAAATTTCTAATGGATGGATGAAATAATGCCATTTTTCTTCATCATCAGAAAGCCCTATGATCGCTGCCACTTCGGCACTTTTTTATCGGACGGCAGCGCATATGGTCACGACACACAACCTCGGCTTCCCGCGCATCGGCGCGAAACGCGAACTGAAATTCGGCCTCGAGCGCTACTGGAAAGGCGAGAGTTCGCGCGACGAACTGACGGCGCTGGGCGCCGAACTGCGCGCGCGTCATTGGGCCAGCCAGCGCGCGCTCGACTTCGCGCCGGTCGGCGACTTTGCGTTCTACGACCACGTGCTCGACATGAGCTTTACGCTCGGCAATCTGCCGGAACGCGTGCAGGGCTTCCACGGCGACAAGCTCGACAACGCCTTTCGCGTGGCGCGCGGCCGTTCGGCGGCGGGCGAGCAAGACCATGCGGGCTGCTGCGGCGGCGTGGCGGCGGGCGAAATGACGAAGTGGTTCGATACGAACTACCACTACATCGTCCCCGAATTCACGGCGCAGACGCAGTTCAATCTCGACTTCTCGCGCCTCTCGGCGCAACTGAAAGAAGCGCAGGCGCAGGGCGTGAAGGCCAAGCCGGTGATCGTCGGGCCACTCACGTATCTGTGGCTCGGCAAGGCGAAGGACGACTCGGACAAGCTCGCGCTGCTGCCGCGCCTGATGGCGGTCTATCGCGCGCTGCTCAGTCATTTCAACGCGGTGGGCGTGGAGTGGGTGCAGATCGACGAGCCGATTCTCGTGACCGAACTGGAGCCGGCGTGGCGCGAGGCCTTCGTGCGCGCTTACGAAGGCTTCGAGGAACGCAGCGTGAAGCTGCTGCTGGCGACGTACTTCGGCGAGCTCAAGGAGAATCTCGATCTCGCCTGCGGGCTGCCCGTCGACGGCCTGCATATCGATGCGATCAACGCGCGCGAGGAAGTGGCGCTGGCCGCGCAGACACTGCCTGCGACGAGCGTGCTTTCGGTGGGCGCGATCAACGGCCGCAACATCTGGAAGACCGACCTGAACGCCACGCTCGACTGGCTCGCGCCGCTCGCGCGGGAACTGGGCGAGCGTCTATGGATCGCGCCTTCGTGCTCGCTGCTGCATGTGCCGGTCGATCTCGCGAGCGAGATCAAGCTCGACGCCGAGATCCGCTCATGGCTCGCGTTCGCGCTGCAAAAGCTCGACGAAGTGCAGGTGCTGGCGACGGCGCTCAACGCGGGGCGCGACGCCGTGGCGGCCGAACTCGCTGCGAACGCCGCGGCCATCGGCGCGCGTCGCCGCTCGCCGCGCGTCAACAATCCAGTGGTGCAGGCCGCGTTGGCGCGTATCGACGCGAAGCTCGGCCATCGTCAGCACGCTTACGCCGAGCGCGCCGCGAAGCAGGCCGCGCTGCTGAACCTGCCCGCGTATCCGACCACCACGATCGGCTCGTTTCCGCAGACCGGCGAGATCCGCCAGGCGCGCAGCCAGTACAAGCGCGGCGCGCTCGATCACGCGGGCTATCAGGCCGCGATGCGCGCCGAGATCGAGCGCAGCGTGCGCGAGCAGGAAAAACTCGGGCTGGACGTACTCGTGCACGGCGAAGCCGAGCGCAACGACATGGTCGAATACTTCGGCGAACAGCTCGACGGCTACGCGTTCAGCGAGTTCGGCTGGGTGCAGTCGTATGGCTCGCGCTGCGTGAAGCCGCCGATTCTGTTCGGCGACATCAGCCGCCCGAAGGCCATGACGGTCGAGTGGATCGGCTACGCGCAATCGCTCACGAACAAGCCGATGAAGGGCATGCTCACGGGCCCGGTGACGATCCTCAACTGGTCCTTCGTGCGCGACGACCAGCCGCGTTCGGTGTCGTGCTACCAGCTCGCGCTGGCGATCCGCGAAGAAGTGCTCGACCTCGAAAAGGCGGGCGTGCGCGTGATCCAGATCGACGAGGCCGCGCTGCGCGAAGGTCTGCCGCTGCGGCGCGCGCAGTGGGGCGAGTATCTGCGCTGGGCGGTGGAATCGTTCCGCATCACGGCGAACGGCGTGAGCGACGACACGCAGATCCACACCCATATGTGCTATTCGGAGTTCAACGACATCATCGCGTCGATCGCCGATATGGACGCCGACGTGATCACGATCGAGACCTCGCGCTCGGATATGGAACTGCTCGACGCGTTCGACCATTTCAAGTATCCGAACGAGATCGGCCCGGGCGTGTACGACATTCACTCGCCGAACATCCCGACGCAGGAGCACATCGTGCAACTGATGCAGAAGGCGGCCGAGCGCATTCCGGCGCAGCGTCTGTGGGTCAATCCGGATTGCGGGCTGAAGACGCGTCAGTGGGCCGAGGTGATTCCGGCGCTCACCAACATGGTGGCGGCTGCGAAGACGCTGCGCAGCGAGGCGCGATAACGCGATACCTTGCAACGCAATATGCGCAAGTGAGCCGGCGGCAGCTCAGCTGCCGGCGACCTTGAACAGCCGGTTCTTCTGTAGCGTCTTTTCGTCGGGCGTGGTGCTTTTGCTCCGGCGCGGCGCAAGCGTTTTCGCGGCAGGATCGGCCACGCCCGCTTCTTCGAGCGGCGGCCCGGTATAGCGTCCGCGCGGACGGATCACCTTGCCCACCCGCAGTTGCTCGATGCAATGCGCGAGCAGCCCCACGCAGCGCGCCGTGGCGAACAGCGCGAACGCGGTGTCGCGCGGCAGATCGAGTTGCGCGGCGAGCGTCGCCAGCGCCACGTCGATGGTCGGCTTGAGGCCGGTGAGCTTCACCACCTTGGCGATGAACGCCGCGAGTTCCGGCGGCGGATCGAGCGCGTCGAGCAGCGCTTCGGCGCGCGGGTCGCCGTCCGGATAGAGGTGATGGCCGAAGCCCGGCAGCGGAATCGCCGAGCGCAGATGATGCGTGACGACCTGATCCGCGCCCAGCCGGTTCACGTCGTCGAAGACGGCGCGCACGCGCCCGGAGGCGTCGCCGTGCAGCGGCCCCGAAAAGGTCGCGAGACCCGTGAGCAGGCAGCCGGGCAGCGATGCGCCGGTGGAGGCCGTGATGCGCGCGGCAAACGCCGAACTCGTGATCTCGTGGTCGGCGACCAGCACCATCGCCTTGCGGATCAGCTCCGCGCCGGATGCGTCTTGTCCCCAGCCTTGTGCGAGCCGTGCGTGGATCGGCGTGCCTGCGCCTCCTTCACGCGTGTCGCCGCACGCACCGAAGGCCCGCGCGACGGTCGCGACCAGTTGACCGGCTTCGGCATGCAGGGCCGCGTCCGTGCGCCCGAGCGTGGAATGGCCGTTGGCCGCGAGCGCGGCGAGCGACGTGAACGCGCATTGGCGACCGCGCGTTTCGCCCTGTAGCGCCGGGCCGTCGTCGTCGAAGGGGAACGAGACGGGCGCGCGCGCGTTCCAGAGCAGCGTGGCGACGTCCTCCAGCGTGGCGTGCTGCGCGAGCGCGATGGTGTCGCGTCCGCGATAGTACGGATGCCCTTTCGCGAAGGTGGTGATGCCGCTATAGATGCACGGTTCCGCGCCGAAGATCGTGCCCGCCGCGAGCGCCTCGCGCTTGCGGCCGACCTGCTTCTTGCGGCACAGTCGCGCGACGTCGTCGGCGCGATAGAGGCTTTTGCGCGGATCGTGCGGATCGGGCATCACGGCGATATTGCCGCGGCTCGCGTAGGCGTAGACGGTTTGCGCTTGCACGCCGAGCTGGCGGGCGGCTTCGGCCAGAGTGATCCAGTTTCGCATGTGAAAACAGGGAACGACGTAGTGAAAACGATGCGGGAGCGACGCGATAAGCGATGCAGGAAGCGCAGCGCGCGCCGTCGACATCGTCCCATCTTGCAGGCTTTCTAGCGAAAAGTCATCTCGGCGGGGCGGCGCTCCAGCACCTCGACGAGCACTTCGCCCGGCGCGCGCACGAAGCAAGCGCGCACGCCGGGCCGGATCTGGCGCACCGGCTCGACGATCTGCGCCTCGCAGCACGTGAGATGGGCGAAGGCCGCGTCGATATCGTCCACGGTCACGCCGAAATGGTCGATGCCTTCGCGGCGCGTGCGCGGCTCGCTCGATTGAATCTGCGCAGGCGCGAGCGGCGTAATGAACAGATCGACACCGCCGACGCGCAAATCCACGCGCCCAGGCCGCCGCACGATTTCGGCGTTCAGGCAGCGCGCGAACCAGGCGGCCGTGGCTTCGGCGTCGGCGGAACAGAGTTGCAGATGATCCCATCGGCATTCGACGGGCGATGACAGGTTCGACATGCGCGACTCCAGTGGGTTTGCGTTTGCGTGTACGTGTTCGTGCATTTATTCGAGTTCGATGCGGGAGAGCTTGCCGAGCAGCACGGAATACGAAAGCGTGCCGACGAGGCAGATCGCGCCCATCAGATTCAGCGCCCAGTAGAAGTGCCCCGTGTGCTGCGTGATATAGCCGATCATGAGCGGCGTGGTGACGCCCGCGATATTGGCGGCGAGACTGGTGATGCTGCTCGTCAGGCCCACATACTGACGCGGCGCGATTTCGGCCACGGCGGCCCACGACATCGAGCCCACGCCCTGCGCGAAGAACGCGACGGTCAGCACGGCGATCACGAGTTCGTTCGACTCGACGAAATTCACCAGCACGATCGACGCGCCCAGCAAGGTGCCGACGATCAGCGGCGCCTTGCGCGCGGCGGACACCGACACGCCGCGGCGGATGCAGAAGTCCGAAATGAAGCCCGCGCTGAGAATGCCGACCGTCGCGCCCAGAAACGGCAGCGCCTGGAAAATGCCGACCTTGATCATCGACATGTGGCGCGCTTCGACCAGATAGGTCATGAACCACGTCGTGAAGAAAACGAGCAGCGTGTTGTTGCAGAACTTGCCGAGACAGATGGCGAGAATCTGGCGATAGCCGAGCAGTTTGAGCGCCATGCGCCAGTTGAACTTGTCGCGCGGTTTGCGCGAAGCGGGCGTGACGCCGCCGTTGATGTGCTGCAATTCGGCGGCGTTCACGGCGCGATGCCGGGCCGGATCGCGATAGGTGCGATACCAGAGCGCGCTGAACAGAATGCCGAATCCGCCCGTCACGAAGAAGACCGTGCGCCAGCCGTACATCGACGAAATCCACAACAGCAGCCCCGTGAACAGCGGCGTGCCGATGTACTGCCCCATCACGTAGACGCTGGTGGCGAAACCGCGTTCCTGCACTGGAAACCAGAGCGTGACGGCGCGTGTGTTCGACGGAAACGCGGGCGTTTCGAGCGCGCCCATCGCGAGGCGCGAACCGAGCAGCATGTGATAGCCGTTCGCGAAGCCCTGAGTGAGCGTCGCGAACGACCAGCCCACCAGCGAGAGCGCATAGGCGAGACGCGAGCCGAGCACGTCGGTGAGCACGCCGCCCGGCACGAGCGCGATCGAATAGGCGAGGCCGAATGCGGCGAACAACTCGCCCATCTGCATCTTGTTCAGGCCGAGATCCTTCGAGAGCGAAGGCGCGACGATGCCGAGCGCCGAGCGGTCGACGTAATTCAGAATGGTCGCGATCAGCAGCATCGAGAGCACGGCATAGCGGACTTTCGTGCGCTTCTCGCTCTGCGACCAGGCGGGCGTGCCGGCGGGTAACGGTTGTTCCTCTGCGTATTTCATCGGTGTCTCCATGTCAGGCGGCTTTTGTTATGAGGTCCATGTGAATGGACCGGCCTGCAGCGATTGCGGCTAGCCGCGGCCGACGAAAGGCATCGTGGTGGCCATGATCGTCATGTCGAGAATGTTGGCCTCGGGCGGCAGCATCGCCATATGCACGACCGCGTTCGCCACATGCGCGACATCCATGCGCGCTTCCGGCGCCATGCGTCCGTCGGCCTGCATGACGCCCTGATTCATGCGCTCCGTGAGCGGCGTCGCCGCGTTGCCGATATCGATCTGCCCGCATGCGATGTTGTACGCGCGGCCGTCGAGCGCGATCGAGCGCGTGATGCCGGTCACGGCATGCTTGGTCGCCGAATACGCGATCGTGTGCGGACGCGGCGAATGCGCGGAGATCGAACCGTTATTGATGATGCGTCCGCCTTGCGGCGTTTGCGCTTTCATCTGCCGATACGCGGCGCGCGCGCACAGAAACACGCCTGTGAGATTGGTGGCGACCACGTCGTTCCAGAGATCGGGTTCGTAGTCTTCGAGCGGCACCGCGCCCGCGTTGCGGCCCGCATTGTTGAAGAGCACGTCGAGACGGCCGAAGCGGTGCGCGATCTGCGCGAAGGCGCGATCGACGGAATCGGCTTGCGTGACGTCGGCGCAAAAGGGTTCAGCCTCGCCGCCTGCGAGGCCGATGGCTTCGCGCGTTTCCAGCAAGGGTTCGATGCGGCGGCCAATCAGCGCGACGCTGAAGCCGGCCTGGGCGAGCGCGATGGCGCTGGCGCGGCCGATGCCGGAGCCCGCGCCCGTGACGGCGGCGATGCGCTTTGAAGCGGATGGCGAAGCAGGATGCGAAGCAGACATTTCCCGTCCTCTGGTCGATTCGGTTGAACACGGAAAAAGGATTGCATTCGCCTGACACGGCCAGCAATCTTGATTCGCTCAATCAACATCAGAGAGCCTGCTGGCCGGGGCGCCCATCAGGGAATGTCCCGATGCGGCGTGCGCAATTCTTGCGCGGTATGAGGCCGCTAAAAGCCCCATGAAATAGGGCGCAAAGCGAGACGGCATGCACAACACGAAGCCCAACGGCGTGCGCGCCGCATAAGTTGATTGATCGAATCAAGATTGACGCGCCGGTGTGCGGCTTCGTAGTCTCTCGTCGTCATTCGACCCAAAGGAAAGCACGATGCCGGACACTCAACGCACCCGATTGCTCATCGCACGCAAGGTCCCCGCGGCCGTGGCGAAACGCGCGGAAACCGAATTTCACGCCTACGTGACCGACGCCGACATGGACGCGTGGTCCGTGGTCGAGTTCTGCACGAAGCACGCGTTGCCCGCCGTGCTGATCGGCAAGAAGTCGGGCTTGCAGGCCGAGCACATCGCTGCGTTGCCGCCGACGCTGAAGATCGTCGCGAACGCGAGTGCGGGCGTCGATCATATGGACGTGGCGGCGGCGCACGCACGCGGCATCGTCGTGACCAACGCGCCCGATGCGTTGACCGAATGCACCGCCGATTTCACGATGCTGCTCGTGCTGGCGGCCTGCCGCCGCGCCTCGGAATACGAGCGCATCATGCGCGCGGGCTGGGGCAAATCGTTCGGCATGACCGACATGCTCGGCACGCGCGTGAACGGCAAGACGCTCGGCATCGTCGGCTTCGGACGGATCGGGCGCGCGGTCGCGCGGCGCGCGCAAGGGTTCGGCATGCGCGTGATCTATACGGATATCCAGCGCGCGGCGCCTGCGCTCGAAAACGGCGCGACGTATTACGAAAGTCTCGACGCCATGCTGCCGCACAGCCAGGTACTGACGCTGCACGTGCCCGGCGGCGGCGCGCCGCTGATGACGGCGCGCGAGTTCGGACGCCTGCCGCAAGGGGCGATCTTCGTGAATGCGGCGCGCGGCGGTCTCGTCGATGAAGACGCGCTGTATGCGGCGCTGACGTCGGGACAACTGCGCGGCGCGGGCCTCGATGTCTATCGCGGCGAGCCGAACGTCGATCCGCGTTTCGCCACGCTCGACAACGTGTTTCTCACGCCGCACATGGCGAGCGCGACCGTGGAAACGCGCGACCAGATGGGCTTTACCGCGCTCGATAACGTCGCGGCCGTGCTCGACGGCGCGAGCGCGCTGAATCCGGTTTAAGCCTCGGCAGGACACTCGCCGCCGTGCAATGCGGCGGCGAGGCGGCAAGACTGCCGCGTGATCCCACTATGTCGGATCGAGCCGCGACCCTCGCGCGGCGGCTGCTATCTAAACAGATCGCGAAAGCGATATCGAAACGGATATCGAAAGCGTCCGGATTTTCATTAGATCGATATCGCTCCGGTCCTTAGACTCGGACGGCGGCTTCTTTTAACCGCCGCGCATCGCTTTCTTCACTGTTCGTCTGCCCGCGCGCCGCGCTGCCGGTGCCTCGTCCAGGGGCAAATCCCTATGGGTCAGGTGTTTTGCGCAACATTAGTATATTAGAAAGCCTCCATCGCCCAGATGGAGAACAAGCATGGAGACCTGCGTCGCCGGGATCGACCAATTGGTCGCGACCCGGGCAGACGCCCGCCGCGAAGCGATTTTCGGAGCACGGATGTGATCGATAACATCGAGTCGAAACAAAGCGCGTCCCCCCTCATACGTTTTTCCGGCATCGGCAAGTCCTTCGGCAATGTGAGGGCCTTGTCCGATATCGATTTCGATTTTCTCGCGGGCGAGTGCGTCGGCATCGCCGGGCATAACGGCGCGGGCAAATCCACCTTGATGGCGGTGCTCGCGGGCGTCTATACGCCGACCGACGGCCGCATCGAGACGCACGGCACGCCCGCGCCGCACTACGACGCCGACGCCGCGCGTCTCGCAGGCGTGCGCTGCGTGTTCCAGGAACTGTCGCTCTGCCCGAACCTGAGCATCGCGGAAAACATGTGCGTCGTGCATCCGCGACTGCGTGGACGCGGCTGGCGCAAACGCGCGAGCACGCTCATGCGCGACAAGCTCGCCGAGATCTTTCCCGGCTGCGGCCTGAGCGGCGCGGAACTGGTTTCGGACCTCACGCTCACGCAGCGGCAAATGGTGGAGATCGCGCGCGCGTTCACGGAAACCGACACGCCCGTGCGCCTCGTGATTCTCGACGAACCCACGTCGAGTCTCGACGCGCACACGGCCGAGCAACTGCTCGACTACGTGCGCAAGGCCAACGCGCGCGGCGTGACCTGTCTGCTCGTCACGCACATGCTCGGCGAAATCGAGCGCGTGGCGGATCGCGTGATGGTGATGCGCGACGGCAAACTCGTGCGCATTCTGCCGCGCGAAAACCTCACGCGCGACGCCATCATCCAGGCGATGGGACAGCACGTCGACGTGGCGAACGCGCCGCGCGACGATGCCGCCTCGCACACGGCGCGCGAGCAGGCCACGCGCGATTATCGCTGGGTGATCGGACCGCATCGGCGCGCGGAAATCGACGCGTCGCGCGGCGAAGTGATCGGCTTCGGCGGACTCGCGGGGCAAGGGCAGACCGAAACGCTGCTCGCCATCTACGACATCGCGCAGCGCGCCTCGCGCGACAGCGTGGCCTTCGTCGCGGGCGACCGCGCGCGCGACGGCGTGTTTCCGGTCTGGTCGATTGCGCAGAATCTCGACGTGCGCTGGCTCGGGCGCGGCGGCATGACGGCGCATGAAACCGCCGATAGCGCAGGCAGCGGCCATTCGAAAGGCCTCGGCTGGCTGATCGACTTCAAGGCCGCGCGCGCGCTGGTGGATACGTGGCGCGCGAAGATCGGCATTCGCGGCGCGTCGATGCAATCGAACATTCTCTCGCTCTCGGGCGGCAATCAGCAGAAGGTGCTGTTCGCGCGCGCGCTCGCCTCGAACGCCACGCTGATCCTCATGGACGATCCCACGCGCGGCGTCGATATCGGCACCAAGCGCGAAATCTACGCGCTCGTGCGCGCCGAAGCCGCGAAGGGCCGCACCTTCGTCTGGTATACGACCGAAAACGACGAACTCGCCTATTGCGACCGCACGTTCGTGTTCCGCTCGCGCCGCGTCACGCGCGTGCTGCACGCAGGCGAATGCACGGAAGACGCGCTGCTGGCGGCGAGCTTCGAGGAGCTGGCTGCATGAGTACCGTTCTGACCCAGGCGCGTTTGCGCACGATGCTGCCCGCCGTTTCGCTGTGCGCGGTGCTGGTGCCGATCCTCTTTCTGCAACCGGCCACGCTCAGCTATTTCGGCTCGAATCTGCTGCTCAATCTCGCCGTGCCGCTGGTGCTCGCGACGCTCGCGCAACTCGCGATCATCACCGTGAACGATCTCGATCTGTCGATCGGGCCGTTCGTGAGTCTCGTCGCGTGCATCGGCGCGACGATCCTTGATCAGCATCCGCTGCTCGGCATGCTTGCGCTCGCGGGTTGCGTCGCCGGTTACGCCGCGATCGGCGCGCTGATCGAGATTCGCCGCATTCCGTCGATCGTCGTCACGCTCGGGCTCTCGTTCGTGTGGAGTGGTCTCGCGATCGTGCTGCTGCCTTCGCCGGGCGGCAACAGCCCCGGCTGGCTCGGCTCGGCGATGAGCTTTCAGACGCCGCTCGTGGCCGCGCCCATCGTCTGGTCGGCGGTGATCGCCGTGGTCGCGCATTTTCTGCTGATGCGCAGTTCCGCGGGCGTGCGCAGCCGCGCGGTGGGCGGCAATCCGCGCGCGGTGAGCCGCTTCGGCTGGTCGCTCGTCGGTCGCCGCGCGCTGATGTACGGCGTAGCCGGCGTGTTCGGCGTGCTCTCGGGTCTCGCGCTGCTCGGCCTCACGACCTCTGCCGATGCGAACATCGCGCTGCGCTACACGCTGCTTTCGATCGCGGCCGTGATTCTCGGCGGCGGCGAATTCGTGGGCGGACGCGTGTCGGTGGTCGGCGCGGTGCTCGGCGCGATCACGCTCACGCTCGCGGCTTCGTTTCTCGCGTTTCTCAACATTTCGTCGGACTGGCAGGTCGGCATGCAGGGCGCGATCCTGATCGTCGTGCTGTCGCTGCGCGTCCTGCTTCAACGTAACGGAGAGCGCCAATGACGACGCCTCGTTCCGGCGGCGTCGCCGCCACGTCCGCCGATTCCGCCGAATCGACGCAAGCCGGCCTCGTCGCGCGCCTCAAGGCGCTCGACGCGCCGTGGGCCCTCTTGTTCGCGGGCGCGGTGCTGGTCTGGGCCGCGACGGTCGGTTTCTTCGGCTTGCCGGTGGCCGCCAACGTGCTCGAAACCGCGCTGGTCTACGGCATCTTCATGGTGCTCGTCGGGCTCGGCCAGATGCTCGTGATCACTTCGGGGACCGGCAACATCGACCTCTCGGTGCCGTCGACGATCGCGCTCGCGGGCGTGATCGGCATGCACGTGATGAACGGCAGCGACGCGCGCATCGCGCTCGGCATCGTCGCGGTGATCGGCGTGGGGCTCGCGGTCGGGCTCGCGAATTACGCGCTGATTCGCCTGCTGCGCATTCCGCCGATCATCGCCACGCTGTCGTCGAGCTTCATCATCCAGTCGGTGGCGATCACGCAGGGCGGCAATCTGCCCGCGCCGCCCGCCGCGCTCGGCAGCTTCGCAACCGGCCGTCTGCTGCACATTCCGTATCTCGCGCTGCTCGCCGTGGTGCTCTCGCTGCTGATCGCGCTGCTCATGCATCGCAGCGTGTACGGGCGGCGGCTCTCGGCGGTCGGCCAGAATGCGCGCGCCGCGTGGCTCGCGGGCGTGAACGTGCATCGCACGCGCTGCACGGCCTACGTGCTCTCGGCCATCATCGCCTCGCTCGCGGCCGTGTGTCTCGCAGCGGTGGCGGGCGGCGCGGCGCTCGACATGGGCGTCGAATACATGCTGATCTCGATTGCCGTGGTCGTGATCGGCGGCACGCTCGTGACGGGCGGCAAGGCGTCGATACTCGGCGTCTGGGGCGCGTCGATGTTCCTCTTCATGATGACGTCGATCCTCAACGCGGTCGGCGCGGATGCGGGCGTGCGCTCGCTCGTCTACGGCGTGCTCATCATCGCGGTCACGGCGGTCGCGGGCGGGCAGAAGCTGCGCTGACTACGCCTGACGACTCCTGATTACTCATCAGGATGCCTGAATAAACCGGATGTGCGCGGCGCAAGGATGCGCCTGCGCCGCTGCGCTTGCGCCCGCCATCTTCATCGAATAACAAGGAGACACCATGAACGCGCACGACCACGAAGTCCACGATCCGCGTTTTCGGCGGCTGATCCAGCCTAACGCGCTGTTGCAGAAGATCGCGGGCGACTGCCTGTGGACCGAAGGGCCGGTGTATTTTCCCGCGAGCGATATGCTCGTCTGGAGCGACATTCCGAACAACCGCATGATGCGCTGGGCGCCCGGCATGGGCGTGGGCGTGTTCCGCGCGAACGCGAATTTCAGCAACGGCAACACGCGCGACGGCGAAGGGCGGCTCGTGAGCTGCGAACACGGACGGCGCTGTATTTCGCGCACCGAACACGACGGCAGCGTAACCGTGCTGGCCTCGCATTACGACGGCAAGCGCCTGAATTCGCCGAACGATCTCGTGGTCGATTCGCAAGGCACGATCTGGTTCACCGATCCCGACTACGGCATTCTCAGCGACTACGAAGGCTTTCGCGCCGAGAGCGAGATCGGCGGCTGCCACGTGTATGCGTTCGTGCGCGGCGCGCCGGAACCGCGCCGCGTCGCCGACGACTTCGTCAAGCCGAACGGTCTCGCGTTCTCGCCCGACGAATCGACGCTCTATATCGCCGACTCGGGCGCGTCGCATGTCGAGAACGGTCCGCGCCATATTCGCGCGTTCGACGTGCGCGACGGACGGCTCATGAACAGCCGCATTTTCGTGACGATGGAGCAGGGCATTCCGGACGGCCTGCGCGTCGACGAACACGGCAACGTCTGGACCAGCGCCGCCGATGGCGTGCACTGCTATGCGCCGGACGGCACGCTGCTCGGCAAGATCCTGATTCCCGAAGCGGTCGCGAATCTCACGTTCGGCGGCCTCAATCGCAACTGTCTGTTCATCACGGCGACGACCTCGGTCTATTCGCTGCCGGTTGGCGTGCGCGGCGCGCGCTGAATCGACATCGCTGCATCCCGCAAGACAAGAACCCTTAAGAGGAGATGAAATTCGATGCGTAAATTGAGCTACATTGCCAGCGCGGTCGCGCTGATGAGCCTCGCGTTCGCGACGACGGGCGCGCACGCGCAGGTCTCGCAGACCAGCACCGCGACGAAGAAGATCGCGCTGTCGAACAACTACGCGGGCAACGCGTGGCGGCAGACCATGATCAAGGACTGGCAGACGGTGACGAACGAAGCGGTCGCGCAAAAGCGCGTCGCGGCGGCGCCCACCTTCACGACGGCCGAAAACCAGGTGACGGAACAGGCGCAGCAGATCCAGAACCTGATCCTGCAAGGCTATAGCGCGATCGTCGTCGATGCGGCCTCGCCCACGGCGCTCAACGGCGTCATCAAGCAGGCCTGCGCGGCGGGCATCGTCGTGGTCTCGTACGACGGCATCGTGACCGAGCCGTGCGCGTATCGCGTGTCGTTCGACTTCCATGCGTGGGGCGCGAATCAGGTCGACTATCTCGCGAAGCGTCTGAACGGCAAGGGCACGCTGCTCGAAGTGCGTGGTCTGGCGGGCGTGTCGGTCGACGAAGCGATTCACCAGGGCATCGTCGACGAACTGAAGAAGTATCCGGGCATGAAGATCGTCGCGAGCGTCAACGGCAACTGGACGCAGACGGTCGCGCAAAAGGCCGTGGCGGGCGTGCTGCCGACGCTGCCGAAGATCGACGGCGTGACGACCCAGGGCGACGATGGTTTCGGCACCGCGCAGGCATTCAAGGCCGCGGGCCGCCCGACGCCGATCATCGTGCTCGGCAATCGTTACGACGAACTCAACTGGTGGAAGAACCAGGCGGGTGCGGGCTATGAAACGACCTCGGTGTCGAATCCGCCGGGCGCGGTGACGGCGGCGTTCTGGGTCGCGCAGCAGGCGCTCGCGGGCAAGAAGATGCCGAAGGACATTCAGGTGCCGCTCGTGAGCGTGACGCGCGAGACGCTCGATGCGGAGCTTGCCAAACTGAAGCCGGGCGGCGTGAGCGACAAGCTGTATACGGTGGACGAAGCCGTGGCGGTGGTCGACAAGAAGTAAGCTTGAGCCGATGTGAAAAAGGCGCCGCGTTGACATACGTGGCGCCTTTTTTATTGTGTCGATGCGAGCTTGTTGCGGACTTGTCGAGGACTTATCGAGGACTTGTTGCAGACTTACTTACCCCAGCGCAGCACCAGCGGATCGAGCCGCTTCGCGACGCGCAGCAGACTCGCGCGCGTGGCCTCGGCCACGCCCGGCAGCGGCGCGCGCACGGCGTCCGAGGCGATCACGCCGCCGGCCTTCATCAGCACCTTCGCGGTCGCGATGCCGCCCTGGCGATTCTCGTGATTGATGAGCGGTAGCCAGCGCTCATACGCGTCCTCGGCGGCCTCGATCTGACCGGCGGCCCACGCGTCCACGATCTGGCGGATGCCGTCGGGATAGCCGCCGCCCGTCATTGCGCCGGTCGCGCCCGCTTCGAGGTCGGCGATCAGCGTGATCGCTTCTTCGCCGTCCCACGGACCGACGATTGCGTCGCCGCCCACGCGGATCAGCTCGCGCAGTTTCGACGCCGCCTGCGGCACTTCGATCTTGAAGTAGCTCACGTGCTCCAGTTCGTGCGCGAGGCGCGCGAGAAACGGCACGGAGAGCGTGGTGCCGCTCATCGGCGCATCCTGGATCATCACCGGGATCGTGACGGCCTCGGAGACCGCGCGGAAGAAGCCGTAGATCGCGGCCTCGCTCGCGCGCAGCGTCGCGCCGTGATACGGCGGCATGACCATCACCATCGCGGCGCCCGCATCCTGCGCGGTGCGGCTGCGTTCGGCGCACACGCGCGCGCTGAAATGCGAGGTCGTGACGATCACGGGCACGCGGCCCGCGACGTGTTCGAGCACGCAGCGCATGACGGTTTCGCGTTCGGCGTCGGTCAGCGAAAACTGCTCGGAGAAGTTCGCGAGGATGCACAGGCCGTTCGAGCCCGCGTCGATCATGAAGTCGGTGCAGCGGCGCTGGCCGTCGAGGTCGAGATCGCCGTTCTCCGTGAAGATGGTCGGCATGACCGGGAAAACGCCGCGATAAGGAGTAGGGGATGTCATGGTCATCGGTGATTGAGGCAGTCAGGCATGGATTGGGAGTGCGGGCGTTTCAGGTAATCGCACCGATCTGCCAGGGCACGAATTCGTTCTGACCGTAGCCATGCAGTTCGCTGCGCGTGCGCTTGCCCGAAGCGGCGTCGAGCATCATGCGAAAGAGCGTTTCGCCGAGCGTGTCGATGTCGTCGTGGCCGTCCACCACGCCGCCGCAATTCAGGTCGATGTCGTCGGATTGACGCTTCCAGAGCGCGCTATTCGTGGCGAGCTTCAGCGAAGGCGAGGGCGCGCAGCCATAGGCCGAACCGCGTCCCGTCGTGAAGCAGATCAGGTTCGCGCCGCCCGCAACCTGACCCGTCGCCGAGATCGGGTCGTAGCCGGGCGTGTCCATGAAGACGAGGCCTTTCGCGAGCACCGGCTGCGCGTATTCGTAGACGTCGACGAGATTCGTGCTGCCCGCTTTGGCGATGCCGCCGAGCGATTTTTCGAGCACGGTCGTGAGGCCGCCCGCCTTGTTGCCCGCCGAGGGATTGTTGTTCATCGACGCGTTGTGGCGCGCGCAATAGTCTTCCCACCAGCGGATGCGCGCGACCAGTTTGTCGCCGACTTCGCGCGTGATCGCGCGGCGCGTGAGCAGATGTTCCGCGCCGTAGATCTCGGGCGTTTCGGAGAGGATCGCGGTGCCGCCATGGCGCACCAGCCGGTCGACGGCCGCGCCGAGCACCGGGTTCGCGGTGATGCCCGAATAGCCGTCCGAGCCGCCGCATTGCAGGCCCACGGTCAGATGGCTCGCGCTCACGCGCTGACGCTGCACGTGATTCGCCGCGCCCAGCATTTCCTTGACGATCTCGATGCCCCTGGCGATGGTTTTCGCCGTGCCGCCGCTGTCCTGAATCGTGAAGGTGCGCAGGCCCGCGTGTTCCTTGAGGCCCTGCGTTTCGAGCAGACGCGGAATCTGGTTCGTCTCGCAGCCAAGGCCGATCACCAGCACGCCCGCGAAATTCGGGTGGCACGCGTAGCCGCCCAGCGTGCGTTGCAGCAGCTTGAGCGCTTCGCCTTCGGTGTCGACGGCGCAGCCCACGCCGTGCGTGAGCGCCACCACGCCGTCCACGTTCGGGAAAGCGGCGAGCGCTTCCGGATGAATGTCGCGGCGGAAATGATCGGCGATGGCGCGCGCGACCGTCGCCGAGCAGTTCACGGAAGTCAGAATGCCGATGTAGTTGCGCGTGGCGACTCGCCCGTCGGCGCGCACGATGCCGTCGAAGCTCGCGCGTTCGCTATCGGCGACGAATGCTGTCGCGCGCGCGCCTTCGCTGAACGCGTAGTCGCGCGCGAACTCGCCCATGTCGAGATTGTGCGTATGCACATGTTCGCCGGGCGCGATCGCCTGACGCGCGAAGCCAATGATCTGACCGTAACGATGCACGGGCGCGCCGGCCGCGATCGCGCGCGTGGCGACCTTGTGGCCCGGCGGAATCAGGCCGCTGACGCGCACGCCGTCGGCTTCGACGGGCATGCCGCCGATCAGTTGTTCGAGCGCGACGACGACATCGTCGGCGGGATGCAGGCGGATCACGCGCGCGGCGGCGGGTTGGGAAGCGTGCGTCGGCGGCATGGCGGAAGTGAGTGTGGACATGGTCGCAAGGTGAGTGAGTGCGCCGCGTGCTCAGTCGAGGCCGCGGTCGCGATAGTCGATGAGACTCGCGCAGACGGCGAGGCCGAACGCGGCGGCGACGAAGAACATCAGCGCGAGAAAATAGGTGCCGGTGGTCTGCACGATGATGCCGATCAGGATCGGCACCACCACGCCGACGATGTTGCCGGAGAAGTTCATCGCGCCCGCGAGCAGGCCGGCGCGCGACTGGCCGCCGAGCGTGGCCGGCACGCCCCAGAACATCCCGCACCAGCGGATGAAGAACAGCGCGATGGAGAGCAGCACGACCACGCTGACGAGGCCGGTGGCGTAGCTCACGGCGAGAATCGCGGCGGCCGAGGCGAGGCCCGCGAAGCCGAACATCGACTTCATCACGCGGTTCGGCTCGCCGCCCTTGGCGCGCCACGTGTCGGCGAGCCAGCCGCCGAACAGTTCGCCGATGAAGCCGCACAGGAAGATCACGAAGGTCGCGCCGCCCATCTGCTTGAGATCGAAGCCGTGCGCCTTGTGCAGATAGCTGGGCATCCACGTCATCAGGCCGTAGAACACGCTGTTGTAGCAGGCCCAGCTCGCGAACATGCAGAGCACCGAACGGTCGGCCAGCACGGCGCGCAGCGGCAGACGCTCGCGCGGCGCGTGTGCGCCCGTGCGTGCGCCCGTGTGACGCTGTGACGGGCGGCGCGCGCCTTCGACGTGCGCGAGTTCGGCGGCATTCACGCCCGGATGCTCGGACGGATGATTGCGGATGTACCACCACGCGATCACGCCCACGATCACCGTGCCCACGCCGGCCACCACGAAGGCGAGGCGCCACGAGCCGAGCCACGCGATCAGCCCGGTGATGATGATCGCGCCGAACGCGGAGCCGAGCGGCGCGCCGCCGTCGAGCAGCGCCGCGCCACGGCCGCGTTCGGACGGCGTGAGCCACGAACCGGCCAGCTTGGCGCCCGCGGGCATGATCGGCGATTCCGCCACGCCGAGGCCGAGCCGCGTGAGCAGCAGCGGAATCCAGTGGAAGCAGCCGGCGGCGACCGCCTGGCACGCGCCCCACGCGACCGTCGCCATGCCGACGAGATTGCGCGCCTTGAAGCGGTCGACCAGCAGGCCGCTCGGGATCTGCATCAGCGCGTAGGTCCAGAAGAACGCGCTCAGCAGCACGCCTTCGAGCGCAGGCGTGAGGTTGAATTCGGTCGAAATGAGCGGCAGCGCCACGGAAAGCGAGGCGCGGTCGATGTAGTTGATCGACGACAGCAACAGCAAGATCCAGAAAATGCGCCAGCGAACGGTGGTGGGCGCGGCGGCCCGGCTGTCTGCCATGGCCGCGGCGCGCGCGCTGCGGTCTCCTCCCGCCGTGGCGGTGTCTTCCAGTTGCATGGTGTCTCCTGTGGGGATCGACGCGGATTCCTGGCCGCGCTCAGTGCACTAGTGAATTAATATATTAGTTCTTCGATGATAGAAGAACCTGGCCGCGATCACAACGAAAGCGGGCGCGACCGAGGGAAATCCCTGGAGCGCCCGTCGGGCGGAGCCTAAAGAATTGGGACACTAATATACTGACGGGATGGTTCCGGCCCGCATGGCGGAACGCCCAGCGCAACCCATCCGAGATATGACAGAAAACCGCAACGAACCGGAGGCGTTCGTCGCCCGGCTCCTTCAGGCCGATTTCCAGCTGGACCGCGCGAACGCGCTATCCACGCAGCTTTACCAGTTGCTGCGCGACGCCATCGTGACGATGACGCTGCAACCCGACGACGTGATCTTCGAGCGCGCGCTGGCCGACGCGCTCGGCATTTCGCGCACGCCCGTGCGCGAGGCGCTGCTGCAATTGTCGCGCGAGGAACTGGTGCGCATCGCGGCGCAGTCGGGCACCTTCGTCGCGCCCGTGAAGCGCGAGCAGTTCGCGGAGAGCGCGCTGATCCGCAAAGTGCTGGAGACAGCGAGCATCCGCCGCGCCGCCGAGATCATCACGGCGCGCGAGCTTGAACAGCTGCACGACATTCAGGAAGCGCACCGCCGCGCGATTGCGCGCGATAACGCGGTGGCCGCGATCAGTTGCGACAACGCGTTTCATGCGACCGTTTGCGCGGCCGCGCGGCTGCCGCGCGTGCAGCAACTGGTGGAATTCGCGCGCGCGCCGATCGACCGCGTGCGTCACGTGACCGTGCGCGATCCCGTGGTCGCCGATGTCACGCTTCAGCAGCATCAGGCGATTCTCGAAGCGCTTGAGCGCCACGATCCCGACGCGGCGGAACGCGCGCTGCGCGATCACCTCGACGACGCGTTCGTGCGTCAGCAAGCGGCTTACGACGCGAACGTCGATCTGTTTCAGGGCCGTTGAACGCCGCGCGCCGCCGCACGCGTGCGATTACAGGGCGAATTGAAGCTCGCTGCGCGCGAGCGCGGGCGTCATGACACGGATCTGCTGAAGCGGCGTGCGGTCGGTCGGGGCGGTTTCGCGCATGCGCCGCTCGCGTTCCGCGGCGAACTGGCGGCGGTAGTCGGTCGGCGTCAGCTGAAAGTGATGGCGGAAGAGTTTGGACAATCCCGCGCCGCTGCCGATGCCGCAGCGGCGCGCGATTTTCTCGACGGGCAGATCGGTTTCCACCAGCAACTGGCAGATCGCCTTGATACGCAGATTCAGCACGTATTCCGAGGGCGTGAAGCCCGTCGCGGCCTTGAAGCGGCGCAGATAATTGCGCTCGCTCATGGCGGCGGCCTGCGCGGCGTCGCGAATGCTCATCGGTTTGTCGACGTGCGCTTCGAGCCAGCGGATCGAGGCGTTGATCCTGTCGTTTGCGAACGAGTTGAAAGCAGGCAGATCGGATAGCGGTCTGTTTGCATAGGTATCCGAATCATTGGCGCGCGTCGTGTGCGTGTCGCTGCGTTCGTCGTCGATCATGCTGCGTGCCGCAGCGATCAGATCGTGCGCAGCGTGAGTCGCATCGTGTGTCGTCACGCCCGCCGCGCGCAGGTGTTGCCGCGTCGATGCGGTCGCGATCACGCGTTCGCCGCTCGACTCCGCGCGCCGGAGCCAGGCGACGAGACGCGTATCTTTGAGCGCGGCCGCAAGCCCGCTGCCGCTCAGCACGAAGAACGCGTGGAAATCGCCTTGCGACGGCATCGCTTCGATACGCTCGGTCCAGACGAAGACCGAATTCGCGCTCGCAATCCGGCCGCCCGCGGCGGAGAACAGCACCACGTCGCAAGGCGCGGCGTTGCCGGGAACGGCAGGCGTGTTGTCCGCATCGGCGGGCTGGAACGCGTCGACGAGTCGCGACAACTCGGACAGCGCAAAGCCATTGAACAGCACGATGCCGATCGGCTTTTTCCGGATGGCGTGCGGCGTGGCGAACGGATGCGCAGGACAATACACGATCTGACTTCCCGAAAGAGTGAAGCGAGTGAGTGATGCAGAGAGCGAAGCGCGGCACGCGGACCGGACGCGCGCGGTCCGCGCAGGCGTTTTAGCGCTGCGCCAAAGGCGCAATCGAGCGGGGCGAGCGCCCCTGGCTCACGCTGCGTCGAGTTCGCCGCCGATCATTTCGAGCACGTGGTAGCGCAGTGCAAAATCACCCGACGACGTGGGCATCGCCGCCGCGCCGATCAGATGCGCGAGCCGGAACAGCGCAGCGCGCGGCGGCAGCGCGCCGGACGTCATCCACAAGCCGTCGCGCGTCGGCGGCAAGGCCTTCGCGTGACCGGCGAACAGCGCGATGGCCGCGCCGTCGGCCGGATCCATGCGCGCAATCGCGCGATTCGCGCCCATGCAATTCCAGCAGAACGTGGCGCCGGGCATCTGCGAAGGCTTGATCATATGCACGACCATGTGCGCACCGGGGCTGTCCGGCGCGAGCGCGATGCTCCACCCGATCAGGCCGTCGAGCGTGGGCAGCGCGTCGAGCCACGTCTGCGCGACGGCGGCATCGTAGCCCCATAAGCGGATGGAAATGCGCAGCGGCGCATGCGCAAGCGGGCGCGCGGAATCGGGCAGCGCGGCATCGCGACGATTCACGTTTCGTCCGCCGGTTTGACTGTGCTTCATCATGATGTGGTGAGTCCCGATTGCCTTGGAGAGTGCAGTTTGCAGCGCAAATCGGACAACGCGTGTCCGGATTGCCACACAATTCCAGAAATGAAATGACGAAATTGCCGCCGCGAATTGCGCTCCTTCCGGACACGCTTTGTCCGGCTGATACCCATTGGCCGACGCCTTGCCTGAACTGCCGCGCGTCCTAAATCAGTGTCGCCATATCCGCCGCCGCGAGCGCATAGCGAATCAGTCGGCGGTCGCCGGAATCGAGCGTGTCGGCGTGAAAGCGCAGCAGATCGCGCAGCGCGCCCGAGAGCCGTTTGGCGCGATGCGCGCCCGGATCGGCCATCGGCCACGCGTGCATCAAATAGGCGAGCGGAACGACGCGGCGGCTTTCGCACCAGCGCTCGAACAGCCGCGTGCAACAACGTTCGATATTGTCGAGCGCATTCGAAGCCTGGACGGGCAATCGCGAATCGACGTCAGATGCACGCATGGCAGGTTCACGTTCCAGTTGAGGTTCAGCGCCAGGATGGCGCGACAGTGCAACAGTGCGCCGTGCAGTTCGCGATGCCGATGGGCCGTTATGAGCGCCAGCCCACATTTCCCGCGCTTTCTGGTACTGACCGGCTTCACAGGCATCGTTGCGATCAGCAATCAATTTAGCAATCCAATATGACGCACGCGCCCGATTGGCTAAATCGCACCCGGTTTGGCCGATCACGACAATCGCGCGCACTCGGGCGCACGTGGGCGCAAAGCAGGCGACGCGATCAGCCCTTGTGCGAGGCCTGCATTTGCGCGCGGTAATCGGTGGGCGTGGTGTTCAAGCGCCGTCGCAGCAGTTTGGACAGCTGCGCGCCGCCGCGCAGGCCGCAACGGCGCGCGATTTTATCGACGGGCAGGCGCGTGTCGGCGAGCATTTTGCAGCACAGTTCGATGCGTGTCTGCTGAAGATAGTCGGACGGCGTCACGCCGGTTTCCGCCTTGAAACGGCGCTGGAAATTGCGGTTGCTCATCGAGGCGAATTTTGCCGCGTCGTCCGTGCTGATGTCGCGCGTGGCGTTGGTCTCCAGCCAGTGCGCCGCACGCTGGATCTGCTGACTGAGCGCCGCCACCGAGCGTTTGCCCGCGAGCGAGCAGAACTGCCAGCGCAGCGGCTGGCTTGCGCGGCGGCCGATGTCCTGCGCGATGGCCGCGCCGAGGTCGGCTTCGACCAGCGCGAGCGCGAGTTCGACCGGGCTCATGGCCGCGCCGCTGCGCTCGATGCCGTCGTGTTCCGCCATCGTGCGCGCCACCTGCGCGCGCAGCCACGCGGGGCGCGCCGCTTCTTCGTGCGCTCTGTCGTGTGCTTTGTCGTGTGCTTCACCGTCGGCGATGGCGAAAACCTTGTCGGCCAGTCCGACGAAGCGGTTCAGCGCCGCGCTCGCCGGTTCCTGCGCGGCGTCTTCGCGCGCGGGGTCGCCGGTCGCGACGAACACGGCATGGAAGGCCTCGGCGTGAGCGGGCGGTTCCGCGCGCGCGGTCTGCAGCCCGATCGACGACGCGCTGCGCACGACGCCGCCGTGCACGGAAAGCAGGCGCACGTCATAAGGCAACTCCGCCGTGGCGCCGCCGGCCCGCACCCGGTTCGCGAGATGCAGGATCTCGACGACCGCGCCGACCGGCAACAGCGCAAAACCGTCGCAAACCACGATGCCGATTTTTTTCGCGCGATGACGCCCGGCATTCGCTCGGGGCGTTGCATCGGGCGAAAGTTGTTGCAGCCCCGCATCCGCCATGTTCAGCCATCCTCCCGCCATCGTCGCGATGTCTCTGTGTGTTGGTCCGGCCGTGAGTCCGATTGCCGGTACATCATTGCCGGTGCATCTTAGTCAGCGCGAATCGAAAGGGCGCGGGCGTGGCCGATTGCAACCCATCCTGGGCGGATTCGCGCACATGGGCGAATCCGCCGAGCTGATGTTGAAAACCGACAGGGCCCGCAAGCGCGCGCCGCGACAACACTATGATGCGACGCGACGGGAGGCGAATTCATCCATGCAGAGTTCAATGACGCAGAAAGACGATCGAGCCGTGAATGCCGAGGTGGAAGCCGCCGGCCGCACCATCGGCGTGGTGCTGTTCGAAGGCTTCAGCTTCTTGATGATGAGCGTGATTTCCGATTTGTTCCGCTTCGCCAATGAAGCACACGCGGCGCGCTCGAATGGCGCGACGTTTTACGACGTGCGCTTTTTATCGCTCGACGGTGGGCAGATTCGTTCGTCGTCGTCGCTCGATGTGTGGACGCATGCGTGCGAGATGCATCGCGCGACGCGCTTTGACGTGCTGTTCATCGGCGATGGCGAAGGCGCGCGCCTTGCGGCGGCGCAGCCGCGCCTGTTGCGCTGGCTCGCGGCCACGCTGCCCGGCTGCCCGATGGTCGAAGCGTTCGCCGAAGGGCGCGAGGTGCTCGACGCCGCGCGCGCACGCGGCTGGCGCGATGGCGGATGCGGCCAGGCGACCGTGCGCGCGGCTGCCGACGCGTCGGACTGGGCCACGCCCACCACCACCGCGCTCGCGCGCGTGAAGCGCGATCTTGGCGTGCTCGTCGCGCACGAGGTGGCGAGCCGATTGTCGTCGGCGGGTGCGAGCGCGCTGAACTCGGTATTCGTGAAGGGCAGCGCCGCCTCGTCGACGCAACGCGTGCGCGCGGCCGTGCAGTGGTTCGAGGCGAATTGCACGCATGCCGTGCAGGTGTCCGACGTCGCGCGCATGGCGGCGATGAGCGAGCGGAATTTCCTGCGCTGCTTCAAGGTGGAAACCGGACTCACGCCGCTGAAATTCCTGTTGCGCGCGCGGCTTGAATTGACCTCGACGCTGCTCGTCTCGACCGACCTTTCGCTCGACGGTATCGCGAGGCGCTGCGGCTGGCGCGGCGGAGAAACCATGGCGCGCGTATTCGTAAAACGTTTTGCGTGCACGCCGGCGGAGTATCGCTTGCGCGCGCGCTCGCGCATGCCGAAAGCCACCGAATGCATTCCTGTCGTGCAGGGCGCGAACTGAATCTGTTCGGCAATCAACATAATTCACCGAATCGGATATTCACTCTCTATATAGATCCGCCAAAGGTCGCGCGACTTTGGTGCAAAATTGCATAAATGTGAATTGCCGATTCATCGCGCATAAGTAGAAGCCCGAATTGCAGGGTAATGCGCGCGGCGACGCACTCGGCTAAGCCTCGGGCAGGGCATGAAACATCAATGAAAACAAGGATTTCATGGCTGACTCGATGGTGCGATCCGCGCTGCTTCGGCAGCGGAATCTGGCGGATTTCAACCGGTTTTCTTATGCCAGGTCTTATCGGCAATATTGAAAAGGGAGGCAAACGTTTTCCCGATTTTTGCCGAATGCCATTTGCCGCCAACATGTTGGCGATTTCCGCCAGTCGGTGTTTAAACGTGTACCCACATACTGTACGATCAGATCAGTCGATTAAGTCAGCTCGACGCAAGCTGATATGACAATTGATTAGCGGGGTAACCGATGGAGTGTGGGACACGTAGTCAAAGAAATAACGTCGCGGAGTTGCGCGTCTTACCGCATCTGGATGCGGCGAGACGCATTGGCCTGCTCCTTTTTAGTGGCTTTGCGTTGCCCGAAGCGGCAACGGTTCTGGAGATGTTCCAGTCGGCGAATGCGTTATCGCAATCGGAGCCGGCCATGAGCGGCAAGCTCCGCTACGACGTGACCCTGCTGTCCATCGCAGGCGGACGCATCGACAGTTCTTCGTCCGTGTTCGTGTGGACTGAAAGTGTCGAAAACCGCCGCTTCTCGGACGGCTTCCATACGCTCTTCGTTGCGGGCGGCGCCGGTGCGCGTCATGCATTGCGCGACGAGCGGCTGATCCGCTGGCTGCAACGCGAGGGCTCGCGCAGCGAAGCCGTGGTGCCGATCGGCGACGGGCGGCTCTTGCTCGACGCCGCCGGTGTCGAGCGTTCGACGCATGGCTGGGACGCGTTCCTGCGCGGCGCAGGCGAGCCGCATCGTTCGGCCGAAGGCGGGTTTGCGGCGGTCGCGACCGCGCCGGTGCGCAAGGCGCTTGCGCTGATCGAGCAGGATTTCGGCGGCGATTTCGCACGCGAGGCCGTGGGCCGCGTCATGACGCAGCAGCAGACGTCATTTACCGCGACGATACGCGAGAACGTGTCGGGCTTCGTCAGCGAACGCATTCAGGCGTCGGCGAAATGGCTTGAGGCGAATGGCGACCGCCCCATCACGATCGACGACGCGGCGCAGATTGCCGCGATGAGCGAACGCAATTTTCTGCGCCGCTTCAAGATCGAAATGGGCGTGACGCCGTCGGACTATCTGCTCTATGTACGGATCGACATGTGTTGCCGTTTGCTCGTCGACACCGATCTGCCCGTCGACAAGGTTGCGCGGCGATGCGGTCTCGGCAGCGGCGGCTGGCTGGCGAAGCTGTTCCGCAAGCATCTCTCGACCACGCCCACGGAATATCGCACCAACATGCGCCGCACGACCGCGTGAATGCGAATCACGCCGATTACGTTGAACAGATCGATCACGCTCTTTGAATTGCGGGCGTGCGCGTGATGTCTTCACACGCCGCGTGCGCGATTCGCGCGGCGGCACGCAGGATTCAGGTTTCAATCCGGATTTCAGGTTTCAAAGCACGGGCGCGCGCCGATATTCAGCAGGCGTGACGCCGAGCCGACTGCGCAGCAGACGCGCAAGCCGCACGCCATTGCCGATGCCGCAGCGGCGCGCGATGTGCTCGACGGGCAGATCGGTTTGCACAAGCAGTCGACAGATCGCGTCGAAACGCAGCCGCTGCAAAAACGCGTTGGGCGTTTGTCCGGTTTCAATCTTGAAGCGGCGCAGAAAATTGCGTTCGCTCATCGCGGCCGCGTCGGCGGCTTCATGCATCGCCACGGATTCGTTCCAGTGCGCTTCGAGCCAGTGCATCGCGGCTTGAATCTGCTCGCTCGGACCGCGCTTCGCGATAGCGTCGGCGCTCACGGGGAAGGGCGATTCGGTGCGATGCGCGATTTGCCTTTGCACGCGTTGCGCGATGGCCGCGCCCTGGTCGGCTTCGATCAATTGCAGCGCGGCGGCGAAGCGTGTTTCGCTGACGCGGCTCGCGTGGCGCATTGCGTCGTGATGAATCGTGTGCGCGTCCTCGAACGCGGCGGCACGCCGGCTCGGTGCGCGTAGCCATCGCAAACTCCGCGCCGATGCGATCAGCCGCTCGCCGTTCGACTCCGCACGCGTGAACCAGTGCGTGACGCGCCGATCGCGCAACGCGGCAGACAAGCCGGAACCTTCGACGAGAAACAGCGTGTCGAATGGCGACGACGGCACGTGCTCGTCGAATCCCTCGGTCCACACGAAGGCCGACGAGTCGCTGGCGATGCGGCCGCCCGAAGGCGAGAGCAGCGTGACGCGCCACGGCGCGCTTTGCAGGCCGGCGTCCGCGTGCGGTGCGGACATCGTGTTGGCCAGCTGGAACGCTTCCACGAGCCGCGCCATTTCCGGCAAGGAAAATCCATTGAATACGACGACGCCGATGGCTTTACCCGCGCTGCGCGCGGCGAAAGCGACGGCGCTGCCGCCACGGCTCGGCTGATGCGCGGTGAGAGGCACGATGTAGTTTCCCGGGAGAATGAGGCAGCCAGTTTACTGCACGGTCATGCGCAAGGCTGTGCGCGTCCGTCGACGATGCGTGTCTGCTGTCGGGTGCTTGCGCGTGCGTGTCCGCGCGCGATGACGTCGCGTGGAAGCGCGCGAACCGCGCAACGATATAACGCCCATTGCTTTGCGCTATACCGTGCGTCTCAGTGTGAGTGCGGGCTCGTGCGTTGTTGATGGATGCGGGGGCGCGGCCATCGTGCGCCATTCAAGTCGACTGTCGCCTGCGAGGCGAAACGACGCGCAGTGAAAGTTTTCGTAGCGCTCACCACGGACTTTCAAATACCCTGAGCGGGCACGCCCGAAAATGTGCGAATTGCATAAAACCGACCCGCTGATTCGATGACGCGCCGATTGGAATCGGGCTGGATTCATCCTCTGAATTATCGGCAGAGGCAAAGAAAAGTTTAATCATTCTTCGCGATGCCAGGATATCTCCCAGGTATTAACCTTTTCTGACACTTTTTCCGAAAACTTCGCGTAGACTTTTTGGAACGTCACCACGTTGCTCGTCGCGCGGGTTATGCGAACGGTTGAATCCAGTGGTGCCCAAACCCTGGTTAATGGCGTCGTTGCAGGTGCTCCCACTCACATGAAATTTGCCCTTCTGGAACCCGATCTGGCAGAGCTCGACCGCGTCCTCGAAACCTGTGCGTTGTCGGGGCACGTCTGTTTCGCCGCATCGAACGACGAAGCGTTCCGGAGCCTGCTGGCGGAGGTCTCGGTCGACGTCTGCCTGATCGACTGGATCAACCCGGACTGCTGCCGCTACGAGACGTTGTATCAGCTCGCGCAGTCCGAATCGGCCGTGCCCGTAGTGCTGTGCGTGGCCCCGGGCACCTCGCATGACGTGATCGATTCCGGGTTGAAACACGGCGCGAGCACCAGCATCGAAAAGCCGTTTCGCGGCATCGAATCGCTCGGTTCGCTCTACGCCTGGGAAAGCCAGGGCTTTGCGCACGCGTACGTGCCGAGCAACAGAATGATGTGACGTTTCGGTCATTTCGGCCATCTTGGCGTTTCGGTAAAAATCGCCGCGCCGTCATTCTGCTATCCCGCTTGATTGAGTTCGAATTACCGATTTTTTCCGCCTGAATATTCCCTTCGCGATTCCCGCACGAACGTGCGCTGTATTCTCGTCATTCTTCGCGTCATTCTCTCTATTCTGTTTTTCAATCGCTTCTGCCGGTTTTCGCACGGTGGATTCGCATCGGCCATTCCGTACGCGCCAATTTCCTTCTCGATAGCGCCAATTCAATCTGCGCTTCATCGGCCTTCGCATTCGCGTTGATATCGCGCGGCGGCGGATTCGCCGTCTTGTCGCTGCCTGGCTGATTGCGCGCGGCCGCCTGACCCGATCCCGCCAACATGTTGGCCGGATCGGTCAGGCGCGAAGCCGCTGCGGGCCGCCTGTCTATGATGCATTGCAACGAGCGGAGGCTGGCCCGGGTCGCACCGGGCGTCGACAAGGCGATGGCGCCAGCCAAAGCAGCCGAAGCCCGCGATGACGCGATGCGCCAGAACACGGGCGCGCCGCTCGCCATTCAGGCAGGAATGCGAATCGATGGGCTGCGTGCCCTCGCCGCAGACCTCACGCACGGGAGTCGGATAATGCCAGGAATACAAGGACTGCTTGCGCGGCTGCTTGACGCCGCGCTCATCGGGTCGGGCGCGCTGCTGGCTTCGCAGATCCGCTATCAGGACGCTGTCGTCAATCCGATGAACAGCGCGTTCATCGCCTTTGCAATTGCCTTTGCGCTCGCCGCGTTTCCGGTGTTCGGGCTCTACGAATCGTGGCGCGGCCGTTCCTTGCCGGCGCTTGTCGGCAAGACGGCGCTCGCGTGGATCGTGGTGCAGGTCTGCGGTCTCGTGTTGATGTTTACGCTGCATCGTACCGATCTGGTCTCGCGCCTGTGGTTCGTGTATTGGACGGCGATCTCGGGCGGCGCGCTGATTGTTTCGCGTCTCGTCGTGCATGGCGTGATGCGCCGCGTGCGTCATGCGGGCATGAATCTGCGCGATGTGGCGATCGTCGGACACGGCGAGCGCGGCCGCGAACTCGTGCGCAAAGTGCAGACATCGCCCGCAAGCGGCTTTCGCGTGACGGCGATGTTCGATCCCGCCGCGATGGAGCGCCGCGACGCGAATGGCGAGAGCGAATTCGAGCGCTTCGTCGCGCGCGTGCGCGGTAATAAGGTGCGCGAGATCTGGCTGGCGCTGGCGCTTTCGGAGAGTCAGACGATCCAGCATTTCGTGCGCGAATTCCGCAACGAGCTGGTCAATATCCGTTTTATTCCCGACATGCAGAGCGTCGCGCTATTCGACGGCGGTATGACCGATCTGATCGGCGAACCCGCCATCAATTTGATCGCGTCGCCGCTGCCGCCACATGCGATGGTGAAGAAGGACATCTTCGACCGCCTGTTTGCCGCGGCCGCGTTGCTTGCGTTGTCGCCGCTGCTGATCGCGATTGCCGTGGCGGTGAAGCTCTCGTCGCGCGGCCCGGTGTTCTTCCGTCAATACCGCAAGGGCGCTGACGGCCACGCGTTCCGGATCTACAAGTTCCGCTCCATGCGCGTGCATGCCGAACAGCATGGCGTGGTCACGCAGGCGACGCGCGGCGATTCGCGTATCACGCGCGTCGGCGCATTCTTGCGGCGCACGAGTCTCGACGAACTGCCGCAATTCATCAACGTGCTGCGCGGCGAAATGTCGGTGGTGGGTCCGCGTCCGCACGCGCTCGAACACGACGAGTTCTATCAGGACGTCGTGACCGACTATATCCACCGTTATCGCATCAAGCCCGGCATTACCGGCTGGGCGCAGGTGAATGGCTATCGCGGTGAAACCGATCGCATCGAGAAGATGGAAAAGCGCGTGGAGCACGATCTCTATTACCTGCGCAACTGGTCGTTCGCGCTCGACATGCGCATCGTGATGGCGACGGTGGTGAAGGGCCTCGTCAACAGCAACGCGTATTGAATGCATGGCACCGCGACGAATCGAAACCCGATCGGGAGATGAACAGATGAGCAGCAGTATCGGCGTGCAAAACGGGCGCGCGACTCCGCTGATTTTGCTGACCGGCCGTAACGGCCAGGTCGGCCACGAACTGATGCGCTCGCTACAGGGGCTGGGCCGCGTGGTCGCGCCGGAGCGCGTGGGTCTGGATCTCAGCGATCCCGATTCGATCGTGCAGGTCATGCGCGATCTGCGTCCGCAACTGGTAATCAACGCGGCAGCCTATACGGCGGTCGAGCGCGCCGAGACCGAGCGCGAACTCGCGTATCGCATCAACGCCGAAGCGCCGCATGTGATGGCGCTCGAAGCGAAGCGCGCGGGCGCGGTGCTGATCCACTATTCGACCGACTACGTGTTCGACGGCACGAAGACCGCGCCCTATGTCGAGACCGACACCGCGCGTCCGCTGAGCGTCTATGGCTTTTCGAAGCTGGCGGGCGAGCGCGCGATTGCGAACGTCGGCTGCCGCCATCTGATTCTGCGCACGAGCTGGGTCTATGGCATGCGCGGCAAGAACTTCCTGCGCACGATGCTGCGGCTCGCCCAGGAGCGCGATACGTTCGACGTCGTCGCGGATCAGTTCGGCGCGCCGACGTGGAGCGCGACGATTGCCGCGCAGACCGCGCATATCGTCGCGCAAAGCCTCGCGGCGGACGATCGCGGCGCGTGGTGGGATGCGTGCTCGGGCCTTTATCACCTCACGGCGTCCGGCTGCGCCTCGTGGCACGACTTCGCGTCGACCATCGCCGCGATCGCGGGCAGCACGGCGGACGTGCGCCCGATCGACAGCGGCGCATGGCCCACGGCCGCGCAACGCCCCGCGAATTCCGCGCTCGATTGCAGCAAGCTCTGGCGTACTTTCGGTCTGCGCGCGCCCGAATGGGACGCCGCGCTGCGCTGCTGTCTCGACGGCGTGGCGCTGCCCGAAACGCTTGCTGCGGCGACCTGATGGCCCCACGTGACGGATCACTCATGACACACACCGAGACCGGCGCTCGCCGCCGGGCACGCGCATGCTGACGGGCATGGTTAACGCTGCGCTGCGGCGCATTCGCCCCGGAAAAGCGCTGGCGCCCGATATCGGCGGCTTGGACGTGCTGCTGTTTCTCTCCGAGCAGAGCGTGAATCTCGCGCGTGGCACGCTGCTGACGACATTGCGCTGCGCGCGCGCGACGCCGTGCTTCGTGGGACGCGGCGTGCGACTGCGCTTTGGCCG
This sequence comes from Paraburkholderia sp. SIMBA_027, assembly GCF_046535315.1. Lineage (NCBI taxonomy): Bacteria > Pseudomonadati > Pseudomonadota > Betaproteobacteria > Burkholderiales > Burkholderiaceae > Paraburkholderia > Paraburkholderia sp. SIMBA_027. The sequence goes on along the minus strand of NZ_JAWRWY010000011.1, from coordinate 71,544 downwards.
CAAGGTTCGCATCGGCCGTTACGCGACCATCGGCGACGGCGCGATCCTCAGCGGCCTCGGGCGCGACGGATTGCGTATCGGCGCGCGCGCGACGATCGGCGCGTATGTGCGGCTCGTCGTGGGCACCGATATCGCGCGGCCTGGCGCGTACATCGAGATCGGCGACGGTTGCGGTATCGGCGAATTCTCCAGTGTGGGCGGTTCGGGCGGCGTGCGCATCGGGCGCAATACGATCATCGGCCAGCATTTCAGCGCGCATCCGGAGAATCATAATTTCGCCGACCTTGCGCGGCCGATCCGCGAGCAGGGCACCACGCGCAAGCCGATTGCGATTGGCGAGGATTGCTGGATCGGCGCGCGCGTGACAGTGCTGGGCGGCGTGACGATCGGGCGGGGCTGCGTGATCGCGGCGGGCGCCGTGGTGACGCGCGACGTGCCGCCGTATTCGATCGTGGCGGGCGTGCCCGCGCGCGTCGTGGGCAGCCGGCTGGAGAGCGAGCATCATGCAGGCGATTGATATGATCGTCGTGCTGTATCGATGCCATCCTCAGGATGCCGAAACATTGATGACGCTGAGTCAGATCGATTTCGCCGCCCTCGGCATCGACGCCGAAGTGCACATCTGGGACAACGCGCGCGAGCAGCCTGCGCCGCCGCCCGCCGATTTTCTACGCATGCCGTGGCGTTACTGTTCGTCGGCGGCGAACGAGCCATTGTCGAAGGTCTATAACACGCTCGTGCGTGCGAGCAGCCGTCCTTACGTGGCGATCTTCGATCAGGACTCTCGCGTGGATGCGCGCTTCTTTCGCGAACTGATCGAGGCGATCGAAACACGCGAGGCCGATGTGTACGCGCCGCGCATCATGCACGGCGACAAGACCATCAGCCCCGGTTGCCTCAAGTGGATCAAGGGTGCGTCGCTACCCGGCGTAACGGGCAAGGCGATGCTGCCGCGCAACTTCACCGCGATGATGAGCGGCATGTGCATGAGCCGCGCCTTGCTCGCGCGCCTCGGTCCGCGCCCGTTCGACGAACGTCTGCGCCTTTATGGCGTGGATACGCGCTTTTGCCGCGATCTCTCGCGGCTCGGCGCGCGCGCGTGGATCACCGGCGCACAACTCGGTCACGATTCCGCGCTGCGCAGCACGACCGATCCCGCCGCGATCCTGCAACGGCAGATCTGGCTGTGGCAATCGTGGCTGCGCGTGTTCGATCGCAATCCGCTGGAAATGCTGGCGATTCGTGGCTATGTGTTGTGGAAGGCGTGGCGCGTTGCGAGCGCCGTGCGAGCACGTAGCCGATTCTTCCACGTCGTTGCCGAGGTGTTTCGTTGAGCAAGCCGCTAACCATCGTCATGGTGCATCAGGGTGCGGAACTGTATGGTTCCGACCGGAGTTTTCTTTCGGCGCTGGCCGCGTTGCGCGAGCGCCATCCGGACGCGTTGATTGATGTGGTGCTGCCCGAGCCTGGGCCGCTTGTCGACCTGGTGGCGCGATATGCGAGCCGGATTCAGTACGACGAGAATGGGGTGTTGCGCAAGAAGAAGCTTAAGGCGCGGCCGCTCGGCACGCTTGCGAGCATGGCGTCGTCGTGGCGGCGCTACGTGCGCGCGTTCCGGCAATATGACATCTGCTACGTAAATACCGTGGTGTGCGTGGCCGCGATCGCGGCGTTGCGCACGCGCCGCGCGGGTACCTACGTGCATGTTCGGGAGATACCGTCGCGGCTCGCGCTGAGTGTGTTTCGCGCATTGTTGCGCTTCTCGCGCGCCGCGCTCGTCTATAACTCGCACGCGACGGCGGCCGCGTTCGCGCTGCCGGGCAAGGTGATTCACAACGGCGTCGACGTCGAGGGCAGCGTTGCGCCCGTGAGGCCGCGAGAGGGACGCGTACTGCGCCTCGCGATCATCGGCCGCGTCAATCCCTGGAAGGGTCAGCAGTTCGTGGTCGATGCGCTGCGCACGCTCGGACACGCGCTGCCGCTGGAATTGCGCATCGTCGGAGATGTCTTTCCGGGTTATGAGGCCGTGCTCGACACCTTGCGCGAAACGGCGGCGAGCTGCGCGCAGCGCGTGGAGATTCATGGCTTCACCGACGACCCTTCCGTGCATTACGCGTGGGCCGACTACGCGCTCGTGCCGTCGGTGTTGCCCGAGCCGTTCGGGCGCGTTGCGATCGAAAGCTTCGCCTGTGGACGGCCGGTCATCGCGGCGGCGACGGGCGGTCTCAAGGAGATCGTGACGGACGGCACGACCGGCTTCCTGTTCGAAGCCAGCGACGCCGACGATTTCATCCGCGCCGTTCAACGCGCCGTGGCGTTGAGCGATACCGACTACGCGCGCCTCGCCGCCGCCGCGCGTGAGCGCTACGTGGGCGCGTTCACGGTCGACACCTATATGCGCGCGATCGCCGATACCGTGTGCGCGTCGGCTCGTCCGGCGAGCGCCGCGCGCGATGCCACTGCGCTTCCGCAAGAAAGCCGCTGATCCCAACCGCATGAAAATCACCTTTGTTTTGCCGCGTCTCACGCCCCGGCCCACGGGCGGCGGAAAGATCGTCTACCAATACGCGAATGCGCTCGCCGAAGCGGGACACGAAGTCGAAGTACTGCATCCGCGTACGCTGTTTCTCTGGCGTTTCCGGCCCACGACGCGCACGAAGCTGCGCTCGCTGGCCGCCGATTGCGCGAAGCTCGCAGGCGTGGGCCAAGGGCGCGAACCGGCAACGGTGCCGTGGATGAAGATGCACGCCGATGTGAAGATCAGCGTGGTGCCCGCGCTTTACTCGCGCTACATGCCTGACGCTGACGTAGTGGTGGCGTCGCTGTGGCGGACCGCAGAGTACGTCGAACGGCTTCCCGCGAGCAAGGGTGAGCAATTCTATTTTATTCAGCATTACGAAACATGGTCGGGTCCGGAGCAACGCGTGAATCGGACGCTGCGTTCATCGCTGCGCAAGATCGTGATATCGGGTTGGCTTGGCGATCTGGTGCATGAGTTGTCGGGCGAAGCCGCGTGGCAGGTGCCGAATCCCGTCGATCACGATGAGTTCTTCGTGACCGCGCCGCTCGACGCGCGCACGCGCACCGTGAGCATGCTGTATTCGCCCCACACATGGAAGGGCGCGGCGGAGGGCGTGGCGGCGCTGGTGCAGGCGAAAGCCGTTTTCCCCGATTTACGCGCGAGGGTGTTCGGCACGTCGGCGCGTCCGGCGTTGCTGCCTGACTGGATCGACTATGTGCAGGATGCGCCGCGCCACGTGTTGCGCGAGTCGATTTACAACGCCTCGTCGATCTATCTGTGCCCGAGCTGGAGCGAAGGTTGGGGACTGCCCGCACTCGAAGCGATGGCGTGCGGCTGCGCGGTGGTCACGGCGGACAACGGCGGCACGCGCGACTTCGTGGTGGATGGCGAGAACGGCTTCGTCGTGCCGCCGAAAGCGGCGCAACCGCTGGGCGATGCGCTGGTCGCGCTGCTCGGCGACGACGCGCGGCGCGCGGCGTTCGCGGCGCGTTCGATCGGGCTCGCGAAGCAATTTACGCTGGAAGCGTCGGTGCACAAGCTGCTCGACGCGCTCGCGCAGCGCCGACCGGTGGACGCGTCATGAATACACGCTTGCGCAAGATCTGGTCGACTTATGTGCCTTACGCGCTCGGCATCGGCAGCAACGCGGGACTCAACATCGTCCTCATCTCTTTGCTGACTCACCGCCTTGCGCCATCGATTTACGGCGGCTATACCGTTGCGATCACCGTGATCGTGCTGGCCAGTTCGGTTGCAGGACAATGGTTGCAGCAGGCCACGGGCCGCTATCTGGCCGGGTCGGGCGCGCGCGCGGCGAGTTATGCGAAAGCGGCGGTGCTGATCGGCGCTAGCGCGATACTCGGCGTGCTTGCCGTCCTCTATTTGCTGGCGCGCATTGCGGTCCTGGTCGATCCGCACGACGGCGCGCTCTGGCCGGTCTGCGTGCTCGCGATCGCGGCGCAGACGCTGTTTACGCTGGTGGGCACGGCTCTGCAATCGGAGCAGCGTGCGTGGCCGTATGCAATTCAACAGGCGAGTGCGGGCGGGTTGAAGATCGCATTGTCGCTGCTCGTGTGCGAGCTGTGGCAGGGCGACGTGAGCGGCTTGTTACTCGCCGTAACGTCAGCCCAGGCGCTGGGCGCGATGTTTGGCGCGTGGCGTGCGGGGCTATTCGCGCGTTCGGTGCGCGACAAGCTGTTTTCCCGGCGCGCGCGTACGGTATTTCATAAGTTGCGCATTTACGGCGGCGCGATGACGCTCTGGTTCATCTTCATGAATCTCGCGATGTATTGCGATCGCCTCCTCGTGCGCGCGCTGTCCGGTGCGGAAATGGCGGGCCTGTATGGCGCGGCGTCGACGCTCGTGGTGGGGTCGGTGAATCTCGTGATGGCGCCGATTCTCGCGGCGACCTGGCCGCAATTGATGGCGGCGTGGAATTCGCGCAACGAACAGGCGGCGGCGCGCCAGCTTGGCGATCTGATTACGTGGCTGCTGTGCGCGGGCGCGGTGCTCGTGGCGCTCGTGTATGCCGTGGCCGAACCGGCGACGCGGCTTTTCCTCGGTGACCGGTTTGGCGCGGCGGCGACGCTGTTGCCGCTGCTGGTGGCGTCGTCGTTCAGTTTCTCGCTGGGGCCGTTCTTTCACAAGCCATTGGAATTCAAGGAACGCAAGGCGACGATGTGCATCGCGGCGGCACTGGTGCTGGCGTTGAATGCGCTGCTGAGCTGGCTGCTTACGCCGCGCTTTGGTGGCGTGGGCGCGGGCTGCGCGGCGTTGGCGGCGGGGGCGTCGTATTGCTTTGGGTGTTCGGTGGTGGGGCGCAAGATTGTGCGGTGGAAGCTGCGCGTCGATGTGCTTGGCGTGACGGTCCTCGTTGCGGTGCTGATCGCAGGCGCGACGCGTCACTTTGCGTGGCTTTGGCGCGATAGCGGCAAGCTCTGCGCATTCCTCGCGGCAAGCTGCGTGTTTGCGGCGTTATGCGCAGTTGCGCTGGGTTTGCTGATTTTCGCGCGCGCGCTTCAGCGCAAACTGGACAGCGGGGCGCTCGAAGGACGCTGATTACGCGCGCAATTGCGCACAACGTTGCATTCCCGACCGGCGCGCCTCATAGCAAGAGGTACGCCGGTCATTTTCATTTCTGCTGCAGGCGTTAACCCAGCGGTTGAGCGCGTTCTGCGGATATCGCGTCATGCGCGATGCGCTCCTGTGCGTGATAACGGCCGGGAGCGGACACGCGGCGTCCCTCTGCGATGAACATCAGCACGACAATCGCGAGAAAGAACTGCATCGTTTCCAGGACGCCGGTCGAGATCACGAAGACGATATAACCCGCCGTCATACCCACCACGACTGCGCGTCCCGACTGATTCGGCAGCTTGCGGGCTTGCGCGAAGATCCTGGTGAACAGGGCCACGAAAGCGAACAGCCCGAAAGCGCCCATATCGATGGCCCACTGGAAGATCGCACTCTCTGCGCCATAGAAGTCGGGGTAGGCGCCCGAGCTGAGAATCGAGCGTGTCTTCGATACGCCGCCGCCGAACCACGGCGCGTCGGTAAAGAAATTCCAGGCGATGAGCGCCTGGCCGAGACGCATATCGAGCGAACTGCCAGACTGGCTGGCGGCGCTATTCGCGCTGAATACCGAAAGGGCGAAGTCCATCACTTTCTCGATGTATTGCAGACCAATTACGCTGGCGATCGCACAAACGGCGACGCCCACCTGCACCACGACAATCTTGTGCCGCGTGCGCGCGAGGCAGACGAAGGCGAGCGTCGAAAACAGCGCGAATACGAGTGGCGTTCGCGAACCCGTGGCGAAGATGCCGACAAACAGAACGAGCTGACCCAACACGTACCAGAGCAGTCGCGAGGCGGAGCGATTCGCGCGCAGCAGGAAAATGCCGATCAGGAAAGTCATGGCCTGAAATGCGCCATATGTGATGGCGTTCGACATCATGCCCACCGCACGCGCGCCGCGCACCGAGCCGCTATAGTCCGCAGCGAGCACCCGGCCCGTGGGCGTCGTCATTTTCATGTAGTCGAGAAACGGGTTGAAGTGCGTCGCGAACGCCACCGTGCCGTAAATCGACGCGACGATACCGGCGATATAGATGTATCGCAGCGCGCGTTCCGCATCGCGCGACGATTGGCAGAAATTCCAGATCAGAAAGCACGGGAAGAACAATTCGGAAAACAACATGAATGTCGTGACCGCGTCGGACGCCCAGGTATCTGGATTCGAAACCAGCGAAGCCAGAAACGAGAGACCGAGAATGGTGAACGCGGAAGCCAGCGGAAAATGTGTCTGCTTGATCCTGAATCCCGCCGCCATCACGTAAAGCACGAACGACAGCATCATGAACAGGACAATCGCACGATTCAACGACAAATAGGGTAATGCGGCGACGTCGATCAGCCCGAATCCTTTTGGCGTGAAGAAGCACAGAATGGGAAATAGCAGCGCCATTTTTCTCTGGCGCAACATCGCGAGCGACAGGCACCAGAGAGCGAGAAGATAGTTCATGGGCAAATGGAATGCGTGGGTGAATGAGTGAGGCGCGCGATGCGATTCAATCCGAAGCCGCGATTTCGAACCACGGCGCGGGCGTTTGTCCGGAGACTTGCAAATCGATGTCGAAGCCCGTTGCGGTCTTTCTGATGAAACGCGCCGCGATCTCGCTTCGGCGCTGGCCGCTTGCATCGAGCGCGAATACGCGCAGCGACTTTGCGTCGGACGAAAACGAGAAGGTACAAGCAATACGCTCCATCCAGACCGGCGCTTCGATCGCGCGCAGATTGACGGTTGCCTGCGTGGCCGGATCGGCCATGCGCCATCGCGGCGACGTGATAGCGAGCGGGTTCTTGAACGCCTCGCGCAAGGGCGGTGAAGTTGGTGTCAGGTCGAGCGGCGCGGGGCCATGCGCGGAAGCGGCGGATCCCACCGCGTAGCCCGGTAAGGTGAGCAGCATCGAATGCGAGTGTTCGATCGTGCGGCCGTCGCGCGCGGAGAGCACGAGTGAGACGAAGCCGCGCGCGCTGCGATCGAGCTCGAGCTGAAAGCGTCCGCCGTTGCCGAGGCGGTACGCGCGGCCCGGTTCGAGATAACCCGTGACGCCTTCTATGGCGGGTGCGTCGATCACGGTCATGCGCGCTTTCATGTCGAATTGCGCGTCGGGTTGTGTCGTCGCGTTCACGGTGGGGTTGGTACTGCCCGTCTGCGCGGCGGGCAGCGGCGCGCCGATCGCAGAAAACCCTACGCGCGCGGTGAAGGGCGCGGACGCCTTCGTCACGCCGCGCTGTTCGAGCAATGCGGCGATACCGTCCATGGTTCGTTTCGTCACCGCATCGAGCATCACGCTGTTGTCGAAACGATAGGGCGTGACCGCATTGAGCGGGGCGATAGCGCGGGTCCTGAACGCCCACGCCGCCTGTCCGAACTGGACGAGCTTCGTCGCGTCGCCGGCCAGGCTGAATTCCAGTGGCGCCTTGGTGTCGTAGCCCTCGCGCGTTTGCGCATAGTCGTGAAAAGTCAGGCCGCTCCAGTCCTGCAGGCTCGCGAATGCAACGGTTTCCGGCAAGATTTCCGACGCCTGCCGGTTCGGCCAGGGCTGATTGAATTCGGTGATCAGAAATGGTTTGTCCAGCGACCGGTAAAACGCTGCGCCAAGCAAAGGAATCAAACCGGTGCCAATATTCGAGCGGTCGGTGATCTGCCAGTTGTTCCACCGCCACATGCCGCCCGGAAACGTATACTGATCGACATAAAAGTGAGCGTCGACGACGTCCATACTGGCGAGCGAGCGGAAGTTCGCGATGGTGCCGAAATTCATCTGCGTGCCGATCACGAGCACGTGGTCGTTCGCCTGCCGGATCGCGTGTGAGACGGTGTCGAGATACTGGCGGTCTTTGCCGACGAGAAAATCGAGGTAAGCCGCCGCGCGCGTGGAATCGCGCGTCTCTAGCGGTACGATGCCGTTGTCTTCATTGCTGCCGTTCGGCGCGATCCGGTGCGCGGCGCAGTAAGCGAGCCATTGCGCCCGCAGGGTGTCGCGCAGCGGGCCGGTCACGAGACGCGCGAGCGTGCCGTCCATCCAGTGATAGACGAGCGAACTCTCGTTGTTGATTTCGACCACGGCGAGAGACGGCTCGCCCGCGCCGCGTAGCGCTTCGAGTAGTCGTTGCGCATAGAGCGCTTGAAGACGGATCGCGGTTTCGTCGATCATCTGCAGCGGCTTTGACTGCGTCGGCCACGCGCGGCCGTCGGGCAACGCCTGGGTATGGTCGATGTCCGGCCGAAACGTGTACGCGACGTGCAGATTGAGATCGGTATAGATGCCGTTCGAGCGCAGCTGTTCGAGAAATGCGCGCAGACGGGTGAGCGCTTCGTCGTTCAGCGTCGGGAACGGGCCGGCAGTGAGCAATCCCGTTGGCCCGCCGGCGTTCGACGAAGCAATTGAATCGAGCCCGTGCAGTCTCACGAAATTCACGCCCAGTGCGCGTAAGCGCTGCGCGAGTTGCGCGCCCTCGGCGGCGTTGGGCAGCGCGGCGCCGAACAACAGGTTCACGCCGAACAAACGCACGAGATGTTTCGTGCCGATCGTGCAGAGCGTGTTACCGCAGGTCGTGAGGCGATCGGCGGCCTCGAGCGGCGCATTGAGCGCGCTGAAATCGGCAATCGAGTGCGGTGCGATCTTCGGAATGTCGAAGCGATAAAACGACGCTGCTGCCGCGACAGGCGTACAGGCAAAGACCAGTGCGCCCGTCAACGCGAGGACGGCGGCGAACACGCTCGCGCGTTGCGCGCGCGAACGTGGGGAGGCAGGGCTTGAAGATGACATGGGGAACGTCGCTCAGTCTGGCGTTCTCGCGTGCGAGGCGTGAAGCCCTGCACGCACGGGTGGGCAAGCAGGGCGCGCCCGGGCGGGCGCAGCCACGTGTGGCGACCTTCAGTCGATCTGGCTGCCCGCGCGTTCGCCGCTCATCGCCGTCGCGATGTCGGCTTGCTTACGCTCGGTGCGCACGCCGAGATCGAGTGCGGCAGCGGGGCGCGTGGCGGCGCGCGGTGCGTGCGCAGCGGGCGCGTATCCGGTCTCGGTGCGCCCATGCCGATCCAGCAACGCCTCATACTGCGCGAGCACGTTATCCCAGCGGAATGTGCTTCTAAACCGCTGCGCGCTCGCAATACCCATGGCTGTCGCCGTCGCCGGATCGCCGATCAGCGCGGAGATGTGCATATCGCAATCGGCCTCGGTCGCGAAGAAGCGCGCCTCCGGTCCCGCGACCCAGCGGTTGAATACATTGTCGTGCGCGATCACCGCGCTGCCCGCGCCCATCGCTTCGACGAGCGACGGGTTCGTTCCGCCAACGCGATGTCCGTGCACATAAAAATTCGCGTGATAACGCAGCGAGCGCACGACCTGCTGATCGTAAATCGCGCCCGGGAAAAACACTTCCTCGCTGGCCGCATCGAGCACCGCGCGATGATAAGGATGATCGCGATGATACGTGCCGAGCACAACTAGCCGCGCGCCGCGCGGCCGCCGCGAAAACGCCGTCACGATTTCGAGCACCGAATTCTCCGGCTCGGGCCGCGCGATTACGAGACCGTAACGCACTTCGTCGAGACCGAGCGCGCGAATCGGCATCGTGCTCACGACATCCACGGCGTCGGCGCCATACGGAATCGTCGTGATCTTTTTGCGCTTTACGCGCGTGGCCAGATGCGCCGCAATCGCAGGATGATCGGCGATCAGATGATTGCCGGTCCAGCATCCCACGCGCTCGTTGAGCCACAGCCAGACGCGCTCGTGAAATTTCCACTTCTCGCGACGCCATTCGAGGCCATCCATGTTGATGATGTTCGTGATGCCGTGCCAGCGCAGATACGTGCAGAACAGCGCCGTGTTGTAGCCGAGCGTGAGCACGAGCGCGGGGTCGCGCGTGGTGACGTCGCGAATCGATTTCCAGTCGAATTCCATCGTGCCCAGCGCGCCCGCGCGCGTGACCGGCACGATTATGCGGCGCACGCCTTGCCAGCTGTCCTCGCTGATTTCGCTGCCGGGCGTGTCGCTCTGGCAGTAGACCGTTACTTCCCAGCCGCGTTGCGTGAGGTAGAGCGCGAGGCGTTCGGCGAACGTCTCGAAGCCGCCGTGGCGCGCGGGAATGCCGCGCGTGCCGAGGATGAAGAGCTGTCTGACTGCCATGTGATCGAATCCCGTCGTTGGTCCATGTTGTGATGCTGCGGCGGACAAGCGCCGCCATGCCGATAGCGTATGCCATCGGGTATGGCGGATTCGGCCACCGTATTCATCGATTCGGACAAAGTCGATGCGGCACGCGTGCATGCGGAAATTGCACGTTCGATCCGCGATGGGCGGCGACAAACGTGTGCATTCTTTCAATGGCGTACAACGCCGGACGTTGTCGGAACGCGCCAACGATATGACCGAATCGGCGCGATCAGTGCACCTAACATAGCGATCCGCTGGCTTAGCTTTTCGTGCACTGCGTCATGGCCGACCGGCTTGCGCGAGCGTGGCGCTTCGGGCCATCTTCGCGGCCTCTTTCCTAACTCAACGAGTGCTCAACATGATCCTTGTGACCGGCGGCGCCGGCTTCATCGGAGCCAATTTCGTCATCGACTGGCTGGCGCGCAACGACGAGCCCGTCGTCAATCTCGACAAGCTCACTTACGCGGGCAATTACGTGACGCTGCGTCCGCTCGATGGCGATCCGCGTCACCATTTCGTGCAGGCCGATATCGGCGACCGCGCCACGCTCGACGCCGTGCTGCAACAGCATCGTCCGCGCGCGGTGCTGCATTTCGCGGCCGAAAGTCATGTGGATCGCTCGATCGATCGCCCCGACGATTTCGTGGCGACCAATGTGGTCGGCACGGCCACGCTGCTCGAAGCGGTGCGCGCGTACTGGATCGCGCTGCCCGTCGCACAGCGCGACGCATTCCGTTTCCTGCACGTCTCGACCGACGAGGTCTACGGCACGCTCGCACCGCACGATCCCGCCTTCACCGAGACCACGCCGCACGCGCCGAACAGTCCTTATGCGGCTTCGAAAGCGGGCTCGGATCATCTGGTGCGCGCATGGCATCACACCTTCGGTCTGCCGACGCTCACCACGAATTGCTCGAACAATTACGGTCCGCACCAGTTTCCCGAGAAGCTGATTCCGCTGATGATCCAGCGCGCGTTGCACGGCGAGGCGCTGCCGGTGTACGGCGACGGCCTCAACGTGCGCGACTGGCTCTACGTGGGCGACCATTGCGATGCGATTCGCACGGTGCTCGAACGCGGCACGCCGGGCGAGACCTACAACGTGGGCGGGCGCAACGAGCACACGAACGTCGACGTGGTGAATCGCATCTGCGCGTTGCTCGACACGCTGCGTCCGCGCGCGAGCGGCAGCTATCGCGAGCAGATTGCCTACGTGACCGACCGTAAAGGCCACGACCGCCGCTATGCGGTCGACGCAACGAAGCTCGAACGCGAACTCGGCTGGCAGCCGAAGGAGACCTTCGACACCGGTCTCGCGCGCACGGTGAAGTGGTACGTGGACAACGAAGCGTGGGTCGACGCGATTCTCTCCGGCGCCTATCGGCAGGCGTATTTCAGCAACGAACTCGAACGGGCATAAGCGATGAAAACGAAGCGTAAAGGCATCGTCCTCGCCGGTGGTTCCGGCACGCGGCTTTATCCGATCACGCGTGTCGTCTCCAAGCAGATGCTGCCCGTGTACGACAAGCCGATGATCTACTACTCGCTCTCGACGCTGATGATGGCGGGCATCGACGACATTCTGCTGATCTCCACGCCCGACGACACGCCGCGTTTTCGCGCGATGCTCGGCGACGGCAGCCAGTGGGGCGTGAGCATCCGTTATGCGGTGCAGCCTTCGCCGGACGGTCTCGCGCAGGCCTTCGTGATTGGCCGCGAGTTCATCGACGATCACCCCTCGGCGCTGATTCTCGGCGACAACATTTTCTACGGCGCGGATCTCACCGCACATCTGCGCGCGGCGGATGCACGCGAAAGCGGCGCAACGGTATTCGGCTATCACGTTCATGACCCGCAGCGCTATGGCGTGGTCGAATTCGACGCGTCGGGCAAGGTCGTATCGATCGAAGAAAAGCCCGAAGTGCCGCGCTCGAATTATGCGGTGACGGGTTTGTATTTCTACGATCGCGATGTCTGCGAAATCGCCGCGGGCATCGCGCCTTCGGCACGCGGCGAACTCGAAATCACGGACGTCAATCGTCATTATCTGGAGCGCGGCGATCTGCAACTCGAAACGTTGAGCCGTGGTTTTGCATGGTTCGATACGGGCACGCATCAGTCGCTGATCGATGCGGGCATGTTCATCGCCACCGTGCAGCAGCGTCAGGCGCTGCTCGTGTCGAGCCCCGAGGAAATCGCTTACCGGCAGGGCTGGATCGACGCGGAACAACTCGAACGGCTCGCCGAGCCGCTGCGCAAGACTGCGTACGGCGTGTATCTGAAGTCGCTCGTGGGAGCGGTCACGTCATGACGATCAACGTGAGATCCGCGGCGATCGCAGACGTGAAGATCATCGAGCCCGCCGCGTTCGGCGACGCGCGCGGCCTGTTCTTCGAGAGCTTCAATCAGCGCGAATTCGAGGTGCAGGTGGCGGGCGGTCTGCGCTTCGTGCAGGACAACCATTCGGTGTCGTCGCGCAACGTGCTGCGCGGTTTGCATTATCAGGTGGTGCGTCCGCAGGGCAAGCTCGTGCGCGTGGTGGTGGGAGAGGTGTTCGACGTGGCGGTCGATCTGCGCCGCGCGTCGCCCACGTTCGGGCGCTGGACCGGCGTGCATCTGTCTGCCGCGAACCGGCTGCAATTCTGGGTGCCGCCGGGTTTCGCGCATGGGTTCGTCGTGCTCTCCGAGCGCGCCGAGTTTCTCTACAAGACCACCGATTACTGGTATCCCGAGCACGAACGCACGTTGCTCTGGAACGATCCCGAACTCGACATCGCGTGGGGTTTCCAGGGCGAACCGGTGATCGCGCCGAAAGACGCAGCAGCCGCGCGCCTCGCGCACGCAGACGTGTACTGAAGAAGGAAGGCGGCGGCCGGCGGAACGCCGTGTCCACCGGTTCGCCGCTCATGATCGTGGCTGGACCAATGCAGGACTAAATGGGGGCGCTCGCGGCTGCATCGGAGCGCGAAGAGATGGATGCTCAAACGAGTAAGCAAAGCATGATTCCTGGTATTCCGAATCAAATATCGGCGCGTCTGAATGAAACATTCAAAGCGGGCCTGTTGCGAAACGGCGTCGCCTGGGCGGCCACGCTGGCGCTCGGCGGCTGCGTGCTCGCGCCCGGTCCGTATATGGGCGTGGCGCCGCGCGAAGACACAACAACACAGGCGGACGGTCAGTCCGCGCCCGCGGAGATCGTGCAGAACGGCATCACGTTCCGGCTGCACGCGTTGAATGGGGAAATGATCGCGCAACTGGCGGCGGCTGCGGCCGCACCGTTTGCGCCATCCGCACTGCCGCGCGTGGTGCCCTCGGCGTATCGCGTGCGCAGCGGCGACGTGTTGCGCGTGATCGTCTGGGATCATCCCGAGCTGAATAACCCGGGTTTTTCGGCGCTCACGACGTCGATCGTCTCCGTGGGCGCAACGCAGAGCACGGGCATGCCCGCCGCGACGTCAGGCGGCAATCTCGATCCGAATGGCCGCGTCGTGCAAACCGACGGCACGATTTATTACCCATATATCGGTCGTGTGAAGGTGGCGGGTTTGACGGTCGATCAGATTCGCCAGGACATTTTCAAACGTCTCGACAAGGCGGTGTCGAATCCGCAGGTGGATGTGTCGATCGCGTCGTATCGCAGCCAGAAGATCTATGTGTCGGGCGCGGTGCATACGCCGGGCACGATCTCGCTTACGGACGTTCCCGAAAGCGTCTCGGATGCGATCTCGGGCGCGGGCGGTTACAGCCAGGGCGCCGATCTGTCGGCGGCCACGCTCAATCGCGGCGGCAAGGTGTATCCGCTCGATCTCTACGCGTTCTTCTACGACGGCGACGTTTCACAGAACGTCATGCTTGAAGACGGCGACGTCATCAATCTGCCGGAACGCCGCCTGAAGAAAGTCTTCGTGCTCGGCGAAGTGAACAAGCCTGTTTCGCAGATCATGCCGGTGGGGCCGTTTTCGCTGTCCGAGGCGCTTTCCGATGCGGGCGGTCTGAACGGCATCTCGGCGAATGCCTCGCAGGTCTATGTGTTCCGCCAGGGGCCGGGACGGACCGTCGACGTCTTTCAACTCGACGCGGCGTCGCCCGGCATGCTCGTGCTCGGCGACCGCTTCGAACTCCAGCCGCGCGACGTGGTGTTCGTCGACGCCGCGCACGTGACGCGTTTTTATCGCGTGGTCTCGCAGATCCTGCCGTTCGCCAGCTCGCTCTATCTGGGCACCGAGGCGTTCAAATGACGAAGCCGCCGCTCAAGCTACTGCTGATCTGTCACGCGAATGTCTGCCGCAGCCCGATGGCCGAGAGTGTGTTTCGTCACGTGCTGGCCGACGTGTATGACGCGCAGATTCATTCGGCGGGCGTGGAGGCGATGAGCGGCGCGCCCGCGCATCCGCTCGCGCGCGCGGCGCTCTCGTCGCGCGGCTACGGTTTGCCAGACGAAGCCAACGCGCTGCGCTTGTCCCAGCCGATGCTCGAATGGGCCGATCTGGCCTTCGCGATGGAGCGTTCGCAGCGGCTGGAGATCATCCGCCGGTACCCGGTGGCGGCGCGCAAGCTCTGGACGCTCGGGCACTGGCTCGACCGCGAAATCGACGATCCGGTTGGCGGCGATGCGGCGCGCTTCGACGCGACGCTCGACCTCATCGAACTCAGCGCGTGGAGCTGGCTGCCCGCGCTGAATCAGCAACTTTCCCTTTGACGCGGGAACCCCACATGAAGTCCGAATCGACACTGCCCAACATGCTGGCCAATGCCGCGGCGCAAGACCGGTCCGACGATGACGTCAGCCTGTTGATGCTCTGGCAAAACGTGCTCAGCCACCGCCGTTTGTTTTACGGCATTACCGCAGGCGTTGTTGCGCTTGCCGTGCTGTATCTGCTGGTGGCCGCGCCGGTCTATAAGGCCGACGCGCTGATTCAGGTCGACGAGCAGCAGGGCTCCGCGCTCGGCGCGCTCTCCGACGTGGCCAGCGCGCTGAGCCTGAACAAACCGATCGACGGCGAACTGGATATTCTCACCTCGCGCGCCGTGCTCGAACCGGCGATCGATGCGACGCAGGCGCGGACGACCGTGAAGGTCGCGAATCGCGTGCCGCTGCTCGGTCGTCTGTATGGCCGCTATTACACGCCGCCCGACGGCATCGCCGACGCGCCGCTCGGTCTCACCGGCTTCGCGTGGGGCGGCGAACGTCTCGTGCTGAGTGCGTTCGATGCGCCGCGCGTGCTGTACGGCAAGAAATTTCGCGTGCGTGCGCAGGGCGGCGGGCGCTGGACGCTCGAAGATCGCGACGGCAACCTGCTCGCGCGCGGCGCGCTGAATCAGCGCGTGGCCTTCGAGGCGCCCACTGATTTCGGTCCTGCGCCCGGTTTCATCGAGATCCGCGAATTGCACGGCCGGCCCGGCGCGTCGTTCACGCTCGTCGAGTCGTCGCTCGACGACACCATCGACGTGATGCGCAAGCGCATGACGGTGCAGGAGACGACCAAGGGTTCGTCGATGATCGCGCTTTCGGTGAAGAACAGCGAACCGGGTCTTGCCGCGGCGTTTGCGAACGCGGTCGCGCGCGCTTACGTGGCGCTCAACATCAAGCATCGCGCGGAGCAGTCGCGTCTGAGCCTCGAGTTTCTCAACCGCAAGCTGCCCGCGTTTCGCGAGGAACTGGCGCAGTCGGAGGACCGGCTCAACGCTTATCGCATCCGCACCAAGACGATCGACATCGAGGAACAGACCGAGGCGCTGCTCACGCGCGCAGTCGACCTGACCAAGCAGAAGACGCTGATCGACCTGAATCTGCAGGCCACGCGCGAACAGTTCCGCCCCGGTCATCCGGCCGTGAAAACGCTCGAAGCGCAGGACTCGGTCCTTGACGGCGCGCTGCGCGATGTCGAAAAACAGGTGCAGGCGCTGCCTTCGACGCAGCAGGATTATCTGCGTCTCGCGCGCGACGTGGCGGTGGACACGCAGCTTTATACGGCGCTTGTGGCGAACGCGCAGCAGCTTGAAGTGGCCGAGGCGGGCACCACCGGCAATGTTTCGGTGATCGACTTCGCGGCGCGGCCGGATTCGGCGGCGTGGCCGAAGACGCCCATCGTGCTCGCGGGCGGCGTGTTCGGCGGCGTATTTCTGGCCTTCCTCGTGGTTCAGGCGCTGGCTGCGTTGCGCGACACCTTGCGCGATCCGCTCGATGTCGAGCGCGTGGGCCAGGCGCCGATCTTCGCCGTGGTGCCTGCCAGCACGGCCGAATCGCAGGCGGCCAGAGGCCAACGACGCGGCAACAAACGCCAGTCCGCTCAGCCCGTCGCGCTGCTCGCGAGCAGCAGCCCGGGCGACCCCAGCGTCGAGGCGTTGCGTTCGCTGCGCACGACACTGCGCTTCTCGCTGCTTGGCAAGGAAGGTGGTTCGATCCTGTTCACGGGGCCGACCGAAGGCGTCGGCAAGACCTTCGTGGCGCTCAATTTCGCTTATGTGCTCGCGCTCAAGGGCCTGCGCGTGCTGATCGTCGATGCCGACTTGCGGCGTGCCGGGGCGCGGCGTTACTTCAGCGCCAATACGTCGTACAAGGGGCTCGCGAACGTGCTCGCCGGCGACGCACAACTCGAAGATGCGCTCGTGCAGACCGGTTTCGACGGCCTCGATCTGCTGCCCGCTGGCAGCGCGTTGCCGCCGAATCCGGGCGAACTGCTCGAGCGCCCGGCATTCGCGGCCATGCTCAAGGAAGCGGCCACGCGCTACGACTACGTGATCGTCGACTCGCCGCCGGTGCTGCCGGTCAGCGACGCGGTAACGCTCGCCCAGGTCTGCGACGCGACCTTCGTCGTCTCGCGCGCGGATACGACCAGCCGCCATCAGCTCGCCGAGACCATGAAGCGCCTCAATCAGTCGGGCATCCGCGTGACGGGGCAGGTGTTCAACGGCTTCCGCGCCACGCGCTATGGCTACGGTTACGGCTATCGTTATCAGGCGCAAGGCTGACGCCGCACGCGCCGCACGCGCCGCACGCGCCACACGGACGCGGACGCGCGCATGCGCCAGGACGACACCGTGAAAACCATCGGTATTGCCTTGTTCGACGGTTTCGCGCTGCCGCGCGTCGCGCGCATCGTGGAGGCGCTCCAGCGTGCGAACGAGCTCGCCGGAGCGCAGGTGTCCGAGCCCACGCGCTTTAACGTTGCGCTGCTGTCGACGCTGGGCGGGCGCATCGCGGCGTCGTCGTCGGTCTATGTGTGGACCGAGAGCATGCTGACCACGCGTGCGCAGGCGCGCTTTCACGCGCTGTTCGTGGCCGATGGTCCCGGCGTGGACGATGCCCTGCGCGACGAGACGCTGATCGGCTGGTTGCGCCGGGCCGCGGCGCTCGCGGAACACGTGATCGCGCCAGGCGACGGACAACGGCTGCTCGATGCGGCCGGTCATCGGCGGGCCGCGGCGCACGGTTTGTCGGCGAGCGGGACGTTGCCGAGCTTTCAGGACATCGCCGCGCCGCTGCCGGACGCCTTGCATGAGATCGTCGAGCAGGCGCTGGGCGCGGAGGCCGCACACTCGTTCGACGCCGTGGCTGCCGATGCGGCGCGCGGTGCGGGCGGCGCATTCTCTACGATCGGCACGATCAGCACGAGCGCGAAGATGCGCGCGTCGGCGCGCTGGTTCAAGGAGAACTGCCATCGACCGGTGAGCATCGACGAGGCCGCGCAATTCGTGACGATGAGCGAGCGTAATTTCCTGCGCCGTTTCAAGGCCGAATTCGGCCTGACCCCTTCCGATTACCTGCTTTACGTGCGCCTGCATATGGCGTGCCGATTGCTTGCCGATACCGTGCTGCCCATCGACACGATCGCACGGCGTTGTGGCGTCGGCAGCGGCGGCGCGCTGGCCAAGCTGTTCCGCAGGCACTTCGGCGAGACGCCGAGCACTTTTCGCACGCTGCACACTCATCATCGACCGGCCGATGCGTCCGAGCGCGGACAGCCGGATTTTTCGGGTACGACATGACTTCCATTGATTCCGGCCGGAGCCTTCTTCTTGTATCGACGATCGCGATCACGACTGCACTGACGCTGTCCGGCGCACCGAGCGCGCACGCGCAAATGATCGGCGATACTTTTGCTTCGCCGCTCACGAAGTCGCGTCTGCAAACGACTACGCAGCGCGCCCAGCGGCGCGCGCATCATTCGAGCGATCCGTATATGGCGATGATCGAGCAGAGTTCGCCGGACAGCTATTTGCGCGACATTGCCGCGAGCCAGGATCCGCTTTCGGTGGCTTCGCAGGCGCGTCTCGCGAGTTCGGTGCGCACGGGCGCGATTGCGGGCGCGCTGGGCGTATCGGGCGTGGCGGGCGCTTCGGCCATGAGCGGATTGCCTGGCGCTTCGGGAATCGGCGCGGCAACGTTGCCGTCGATGGCGGGCGCGGCGCGCTCAGGTGGCGCGTTTTCGGGCGGTGCGGGCATGCCGGGCACGTCGCTGGGCATGGCGCGCGGCGCGGGCGCTTATGGCTGCTTGCCGTCGCTCGCGACCATCGGCACGTCGAGCGGTAGCGGCGGCGCTTGCCGCTGATCGCGCTTGCAACGTCGCTTGAGGCGTCACATTAGGCGTCACTTGAAGCGTCACATTAGGCGTCGCTTCAGGCATCCTCACCCGGCAATCCAGCGGACAAAAAAAGAGGCGGGACGACCAGCCGGTCGTCCCGCCTTAAAGCCGCCCGTTCAAGCAGCGGTGCTGGCCGTATCGCGTCCGATCGTGTAGTAGGTCCAGCCGTGTGCGCGCATCACCGTCGGCTCGTAGAGATTGCGGCCGTCGAAGACCACCGGCTGACTCAGCGCCGCGTTCATCTGCTCGAAATCGGGGCTGCGGAATTCCTTCCACTCGGTCAGGATCACGAGCGCCTCGGCGTGTTGAAGCGCGGCGTCGCGTTCGCGGCAGAAGCGCACGTGCTCGAATTCATCGGGCGTGAGATCCTCGGCGAGCGTGCGGCGCGCTTCGTCGAGTGCGACCGGATCGTAGACGTTCACCGAGGCGCCCGCGCGAATCAGATCGGCGATCAGCACGCGGCTCGTCGCGGCGCGCATGTCGTCGGTATTCGGCTTGAAGGCGAGGCCCCAGATCGCGAAACGGCGCTGCGCGAGCTGGCCGTCGAAGTGACGATGAATCTTGTCGAACAGCACGCTTTTCTGGCGCTCGTTCACGCGTTCGACGGCGGCGAGCACATCGAGCTGCATGTCGTATTCGTTGGCGGTCCGCATCAGCGCGTGCACGTCTTTCGGAAAGCACGAACCGCCGTAGCCGCAACCGGCGTACAAAAAGCTGTAGCCGATGCGCGGGTCCGAGCCGATGCCGCGACGCACCTGTTCGATATCGGCGCCGACGCGATCGGCGAGATTCGCGAGTTCGTTGACGAACGAAATGCGCGTGGCCAGCATGGCGTTGGCGGCGTACTTGGTGAATTCTGCCGAGCGCACGTCCATGTGCAGCGTGCGTTGATGGTTGCGGTTGAACGGCGCGTAAAGCTGCTCGACGAGACTCTTCGCACGCAGACCCGCCACGTCGGGCTCATAGCCGATCACGATGCGGTCGGGACGCATGAAGTCCTCCACGGCCGCGCCTTCCTTGAGGAACTCCGGGTTCGAAATCACCGCGAATTCGGCTTGTGCGCCGCGCAGCGCGAGTTCTTCGGCCACGACGGCGCGCACCTTGTCGGCGGTGCCGACGGGCACGGTCGATTTGTCGATGATGACCTTGAACGCCGTCATATGGCGGCCGATGTTGCGCGCGGCTTCGAGCACGTATTGCAGATCGGCGGAACCGTCTTCGTCCGGCGGCGTGCCCACGGCGATGAACTGGATGTCGCCGTGCGCCACGGAGGCGGCGATATCGGTCGAGAAACGCAGACGTCCCGCCTCGCGATTGCGCGCGATGATCTCCGCGAGACCCGGTTCGTAGATGGGAACGGCGCCGCCGTTCAGCAGGTCGATCTTGCCGGCGTCGACGTCGAGGCAGAGCACCTGATTGCCGAGTTCGGCAAGGCAGGCGCCGGTCACGAGCCCGACGTACCCGGTTCCAACGATAGTGACTTTCATGGCTCTGGATGGATGATTCAAGCGATGTGGTTCGGGAATCGATGGCGATGTGTTGACGCAATCGCCACGGGCCTGCTGCATCTTTGGCGCGCGAGCGTGTCGCCGGAGCAAGCTGGCGTGATCGGCCAGGATGTTTTCCGTTTTCGACATCGCATAGGGACCACGTATTGAATCGCGAAGAACGTGTCTTGAATGCGTAAAAAGTGCGACGTTTGTGGAGTGAGTAGCCAAAACCGGGGCGTTTTCCGCCGCGTGCCGTTGCAGGGAAGTTCGCTCGCCTAGTCTGTTCGCACAGCCGCCAGAAACGCGAGTGACGTGCTCGCGCCGAACCACCTTACGAACGCGAACTTACCCATGCTGAAGGTCACCAAGGCAGTGTTTCCAGTTGCAGGTCTCGGAACCCGCTTTCTTCCCGCGACGAAGGCCAGCCCCAAGGAGATGCTGCCGGTCGTCGACAAGCCGCTGATCCAGTACGCCGTGGAAGAAGCGATGGCCGCGGGCATCACGGAGATGATCTTCGTGACGGGGCGCAGCAAGCGCGCGATCGAGGATCACTTCGACAAGTCGTATGAAGTCGAGGCGGAACTCGAAGCGCGCGGCAAGGCGAAACTGCTCGAACTCGTTCGCAGCATCAAACCGAGTCACGTGGACTGCTTTTACGTGCGCCAGCCCGAAGCGCTGGGTCTGGGTCATGCAGTGCTGTGCGCGGAAAAACTCGTGGGCGACAATCCGTTCGCCGTCATGCTCGCCGACGATCTGCTTTACGGGCAGCCGCCCGTGATGAGGCAGATGATCGACGTGTTCGATCACTATCACAGCTCGGTGATCGGCGTGGAGGAAATCCCCCCGCAGGATACGAAGTCATACGGCATTGTCGATGGCCGCGAATGGGGCGAGTCGATCATCAAGATTTCGGGCATCGTCGAAAAGCCCGCGCCGGAAGTCGCGCCGACGAATCTCGGCGTGGTGGGCCGCTATGTGCTCAAGCCGCGCGTGTTCTCGCATCTGCGTGCGCTCAAGCCCGGCGCGGGCGGTGAGTTGCAGCTCACCGACGCGATCGAGGCGCTGCTCGCGGACGAACAGGTGCTGGCCTACAAGTATCGCGGCACGCGTTTCGATTGCGGCAGCAAGATCGGCTATCTCAAGGCGACGGTGGAATTCGCGTTGCGGCATCCGGAAGTGGCCGGCGAATTCGGCGAGTATCTCGCGACGCTGCCCGGCATCGCGCAGGCGGCTTGAGTTCCCGCATGGCCGACACCGCGCCTGTCATTTTTGTCGAACCCGTTGCGCGAGGCTTTCGCCTCAATGTGCTCGCCAGTGCGATTTCCGCGGTGCGCGAGCGATCGCGTCGGCCTGTTTTCATCGTGACGCGCGAGGACTTCGCGTGCAGCGAACTCGCGCGCCGCATTGCGCCGACGTGGACCGATGTGCGGTTCGTGGCGTCGCGTCTGAATTTCGACGGCGCGAATACCCGTGTGCTCGGCGACGACGCGGCGCAAGCCTTGCTCGACGCCGCCGAAGATGTGTTGCCCGATGCGCGCTCGAATCAGCCGGCCGATCTCGTGCTGCTGGGCGCCGACGATTATCTCGATGCGCTCGCCATTCGCCTCGACGAACGCGGCGAGCGTTTCGCGCGCACGCGTCGCTTCGTGTTTCTCTACAACAGCGACGACTTCGTGGCGGGCGAACTGAATGGTAGCGCGTCGCCGCATCTCGGCCAGAACGCGATCGAGGCGATCGAAGCGATGGACGCGACGCTGCTCTCGTTCAACGAGCGTCTGCGTGGGGAATGCATCGGCGAGCGCGCGGTGAGGGTATTGCCCGATCCGTGGCACGGACAGTTCGCGCCGCCGCAGCGCAAGCTCGCACGCGAAGCGTTCAAGATCGGCGAAGACGGCCTGCTGGTGACGGCCGATGTCGATCTGCTGCTCGACGCGGGCGATCTGTCATGGACGCCGCTGATTGCGCGGCTGCTCGAGTTGCCGGGTGTGCGCTTCGCGTTGCAGGGCAACGTGTGGGCGCTGCGCAATTCGCCGCTGCGTGAGTTGATCGCGAGTCTCGGTGAACGGCTCGTCTATGCGGGCATGGTGCGCGACGCGGAGCAGAACAGCAAGCTCATTGCGGCCACCGATCTGCTGCTGAGCCGTCGGCCGGAGCGGCACGGTTCGAGACGGCCGGCTCGCACGAGCGTCGCGCGGCGGGTGCGTGCCGAGTCGCTCGGTGCAGCGTTCGACCGCGATGTGATGCGCTGGCTGGTCGACAGTGTGGACGATCTGTTGTCGATAGCCGGCGTGGGCATGGCGGTGATGCGTAGTGAACTCGATCGCATCGCACACGAGCGACTGACGCGCGCCTTTGGTCTGCAATTGCGTACGGCGCTACGCCGCGCGCACTGAAACTGCGCGATGACGCTTGTGACGAGCCTCATGTTGAGTTTCGTGATGAACGTTTGAGCTGAAGCGTGCGTTCAGCACGATTGGTCCCGGGAAGGTCCCCCGCCTTTCCGCTTTACCCGCCGTTTCCGCAAGGAACCGGCGGGATTTTTTTTGCGCATCGCTTTTTGTGCATTCACTTGATTGTCGATTGATTCGCCGCTAACTGTGCTATGGCGTCTACAATCCCGTTTCTATTCCATATATGAAACGGTCAATCGCGGATGAATCACTATTACGGTGCATTCGTCTGCGCTAAAAGTCTGGAATCCGCACCATAAAAGGGTTTAAGGGAAAACCTGTAAACCGACATCCCATTCCATCGCGCTCAATTAAAAGAGACGATCGGCAACTTTTTTGAGCCTTCACGCCATTGCCGGTGATTTTGTCCACCCCAAGAATTTCACACATCGCCGCAGGCTTTTGAAGCGCGATTCAAGTCGGCTTCTGGGGAGGGAATACGTGCACGTGCGGTACGCCGCGCAAAGCGCAACGGTTTCCGGCACCGGGCAACAACAATAGCAACACAAACTGATTCTCTCGCACGTAGCAAGCCGGGAACGCTCCACGGTCCGGCATTTCCACAATACATAAGTATCACTAATTAATCGGTTCGGAGATCGGCATGAAGAAAAGGGTTGCAGCAGCGTGCCTGGCGAGCGCGTCGGCGCTCGCATGGGGGCAAAGCAGCGTTTCGCTCTACGGTATCGTCGATACGGGCATCGAGTTCTATAACAACGCGGCGAAAGGCGGCTCGTTCGTCGGCATGCCGACGCTCACGGGCGAGGTGCCGTCGCGCTTCGGTCTGCGCGGCCAGGAAGATCTCGGCGGTGGCTACAAGGCGTTCTTCGTGCTCGAGAACGGTTTCGCGGCCAATAGCGGTGCGCTCAACTACGGCGGCCGCCTGTTCGGACGGCAGGCGAACCTCGGCATCAGCAGCGACTACGGCACGCTGACGCTCGGCCGCCAGATGAACATGTCGATGTACGTGCTGCTCAACGCCGACGTGATCGGCCCGTCGATCCATTCGATGGCGAGCTTCGACAGCTATCTGCCGAACGCGCGCAGCGACAACGCCGTGGGCTATCTCGGCAAATTCCACGGCGTGACGGTTGGTGGCACCTACAGCTTCGGGCGCGACGCGGCGGGCCCGGCCGGTCCCTCGGCGACCAACTGCGGAGGCCAGCTGGCCGGCGACGCCGTCGCCTGCCGCCAGTACACGATGATGCTCGCCTACGACAGCGCGTGGGGCGGCGCGGCGGCATCGTACGACGTGATGTACGGCGGACCCGGCGCGTCGGCGCCGCTCGTGAGCAGCGCGGATACCGACAAGCGCGTGATCGTCGACGGCTATGTAAAATTCGGCTCCGGCAAGATCGGCGGCGGCTGGATCCGTCGCAACACGGCGGCGACGACGCACGCGCAATCCGACCTCTTTTTTCTGGGCGCAAACTACTACCTGACGCCGACCGTCGCGTTCGACGCCCAGGCGCTGCGTTACATTCTGCGCGAGCAGTCGAGCTCGACGTTGCTGGTCGCGCGCGCGAATTATTTCATCTCCAAGCGCACGACGCTTTATGCTTCGCTCGGGTACATGCTGAACAGCGCGCTCGCGGCGAATGCGGTGGCGGCCGCCGGCACGGTCACGACGGGCGCGAACCAGTTCGGCGCGATGATGGGCATTCAGCAGCGCTTCTGACGCGGTGCACGCCGAAGCAAACACGCGGCGCGGCGCAACGGCCGCGCCGCGCAAAAACAAGTTTTTCGGAGAGACAAATGGCGACTGACCTGTTGAGCGGCGCGCTGGCCGACCTGCGCGCCGACGCGGTGGTAACCGGCCATTTCTCGCTCACTGCGCCGTGGGCGTTCGACAAACCCGCGGTGGAGGGCGCCGTGTTTCGCACCGGCTTCGGCGAGCCCTACATCATCAGCGTGGAGGGCATGGCGCCGCTGCGCGTGGAGCCGGGTGACTTCGTGCTGCTGCCGCATGGCCACGCGCACGTGCTGGCCTCGGCGGCGGGCGTCGCGCCCGAGCGGTTCGACGACCTCGTCGCGCGTGCCGGTATCCGGCCGAGTTTCGACACGCCGCTGCGCCTGAACGCGGGCGGCGGCGGCGCGGTCTGCGATCTCTACACGGGCATCGTGTTTTATCGCGAGGCCGTGCGCAATCCGCTCTTTTCGGTGC
The DNA here is from genome assembly GCF_046535315.1 of Paraburkholderia sp. SIMBA_027. Taxonomy (NCBI): domain Bacteria; kingdom Pseudomonadati; phylum Pseudomonadota; class Betaproteobacteria; order Burkholderiales; family Burkholderiaceae; genus Paraburkholderia; species Paraburkholderia sp. SIMBA_027. The sequence continues at coordinate 46,604 of NZ_JAWRWY010000011.1, read as the reverse complement.
TGCCGCCGCTCATTCACGTGCGCAAGCACGATGCGGCGGTCGGTTCCTGGCTCGCCGACACGCTGATGTCGTTCATCCGCGAATCGATGGCTTGCCAGCCGGGGTGGGCCGTCGCGGCCGCGCGTCTCGCGGATGTGCTGCTCGTGCAGTTGCTGCGCGCGCATCTGGCGTCGGCGATCAGCCATACCGGCTGGCTGCGCGGTCTGATGGACCCGCAGATCGGCCGCGCGATCGCGCAACTGCATCGGCATCCGGAGCGCGACTGGACGGTCGAATCGCTGGCGGCCACGGCGGGCATGTCGCGATCGCGCTTCAGCGCGCGCTTCGTCGAACTGGTCGAGGAAACGCCCATCGGCCATCTGACCGCGTATCGCATGTATGTGGCGAGCGGCGCGCTGCGAGACTCGCGGCGACGGCTCATCGAGATCGCGACCAGCGTGGGCTATGCGTCGGAAAAAGCCTTTATTCGCGCGTTCCGGCGCTGGTCGGGCATAGCGCCCAAACAGTACGCGCGCAGCCTGCGCGATGTGACTTACGTGCCGCATCCGGCGGCCGCGTCGCCGCATTGACGCGGCATGTCAAATAAATAGTACGGATGCCGAATTATTTGGCGTCGCCGTGATCGAGTCGAATCAGGGCGGCGGCGCCGGCATGAACGTGAATGAAGGCGTAGCGACGAATTTGTCGGCGGTCTCGCCCGAGAACATCTGGCCCGAATCGATCGTCAGTTTCAGGACCGGCGCGCCGGGCTTGAGATCGAGTTTGCGCAGCGAGACCCAGAACGTGTCGGGGCGCGTGGCCGAATCGAAGTAATAGACGAGATCGGTCTGATCGGCCACCGTGCGCCAGATCGTCGAGGAAAGATTGGGCGTCTCGGGCGTGCGGATGCCGAGCGGCACGCTCACCGAACGCATCACGCTCATCACGCTCGCCACCTGCTGAAACGCGCCGTTCTGCTGCGGCACGCCCGCCATGTAATTCGGATCGGGGCTCTTGGGAATCGCGTCGAGCAGGAACGAGGCGCGCACGAAACGGTCGGCGGCGCGGTTCGTGCCGGGCAGGAAGCTCAGGCCGCCGACGCTCTTCCAGTAAGTGTCGAGCGCGAGCTGTTCGCTGTAGATCGGCGAGTTCGTCATGATCTTGTAGGGTTTGCCGTGATGAATTACGAGCTTGCCGTCGAGATATTCGAGGATCGCCGAGTCGCCGCTTGCGTCGGAGAGCGAGAGGTGGATCGAAACCGGTTTGCCGCCGGGCAGCGGCGGCGCGATGATCTGGAACGGCTCCTTGCCGAGCGCGTCGACGGCCTCGCTCACGGTGGCGTAGCGGTCGAGCACGTATTGCGCCCACAGGCTGATCGCCATCGGCGGGCGGCCCGAGTCCGGCTTGCCGTAATCTGTCTCCGCGAGGTACAGCGCGTTGGCCACGAGGCCGCGCTCGTTCATGCCGTCCACGCTGCCGATGTCGTAACCCGAGACGACCACGCTACCGTATTTCGAGCGCCAGCGCGGCGATTTCGGGCCCGCTTCGCCGGTGCGTTCGATGCCCGCCGGGAACACCCAGAGATTCGAGCGCATGTCTTCGGACCAGTCCATCGTGCGCCCCGTGATGACGAGGCCGCTGTCACCGACGTAGAGCGCGCGCGTGCAGGCTTCGGCGAGCGGCGAGAGCGCGAAGGCCGTGCAGGCGAGCGCGGCGGCGGCAGCGAGCGCGGCGACGGGGCTCAGGGCGCGGCGTGTGAGGCGGGATTCAGCGGAAAGCGGCGACGCAGACGAGGCGGGAGTGCTCGGCGTGAAACGGGACATGGTGGCGCGCTCCAGAAGCGTGACGTACCCGGGACGGAAACTGGGAGAACGCCTGGATCATGCCACGGGAACGCGATGCCACGCGTCGTGCGTGGCCGGACACTTGGGAGCGGGGGGAATGCACAGAAAGGCGCAGAAATGCGCGGATAGCGTGTTCGCCGACGAAGCGGGCCGTGCGTCGCCCGCCCGCTTCGCTTTTACTTCGCGCGGCTGCGCGTGGTTTTCTTCGCGGCGCTCGCGCGCGGCGCTTCCTTCGCTAGCGGCGCGTTGCCGCCGTTGAGATCCTCGATCCACGACAGCGCGTCGGCATACGCGAGGAACTGGCGCAGATAGCCCGGCGAGAGTTCGCGCATCAGCAGCAGCGCGCGGTGCACGAGGCTGCTCGAATTCAGCGGGCCGGCGTTTTTCGGCACCTGATCGAGCGACTGCTGAACCTGCTGGTCGGCGCTGAGTTTCGACCAGACGTCGCGGAAGTAGTCGAGCAGATCGGCGGGCGGTCCGTTGCGGGCGTCGCGCGAGGCGTCCGCCGCGAGCGTCGCGAATGCGCGCTGCGGATCGTCTTTGGCGGGCGCCTCATCCTCAGCGCACGCGGCATGCGTCGCTGCCGCTTGCTCGATTCTGGCCGCGTAATCGGCGATCAGCGTATCGATGCGCGTGTCGAGCACGTGACGCGCCGCGCCGTCATGCGCGCTCGCGCGTTGCTCCAGCGCGTCGATCAGCGCATAGCGCACGGTGTCGAGCCGATCCGCGCCTTGCTCGCGCCACGCATCGAGCGTCGCGCGCGCGGACACCGAGGTTGATGCCGCAACCGGCGTATCGTCATTCATGAGCATTCGCCGCGGGCGCAGCCGAGGCCGGACGCGGCACGGCCGCGATTTCCACACGACGGTTCTTCGCGCGGCCGCTTTCGTCGGCGTTCGAACTGACGGGCTGCTCGGAACCGAACGCCGCCGCGAACACCGAACGCGCAGGCACGCCCGCGTCGATGAACGCGCGCGTCACCGTCAAGGCGCGCTCGGCGGACAGCTCCCAGTTGTCCGCGAAACGGCGATTGCCCGCGTGCACCTGCTGGTCGTCGGCGAAACCGCTGACCATCAGGATCTGGTCGCGGTCGTGCAGATACGCGGCGAGCGGCCCCGCGAGACTCTTGAGCAACTCGCGGCCCTCGGGCTGCAATTGATCGGAGTTCAGCGCGAACAGCACATTGCCGCTGATGCCGATGCGCCCGTTCACGAGCGTCACGCGTCCGGCCGCGAGCGGCCCGGCGAGCGCCTGTTCGAGCGTCTTGCGGCGCTGCGTTTCGATCTGCCGCTGCTTGACCTCGCTCGCGAGCTTCGACGACGCTTCGAGCTGCATGCCGATCACGCCGACGAGGATCAGCACGAACGCGCCCAGCAGCGCCGCCATCAGGTCGCCGAATGCGGCCCAGACCGGCGCGGTCGGCTCCGCGCCGCCGTCGATCTCGTCGTTCATGCGGCTTCAGCTCCCGCCTGAATGCTCAGGCGTTGCAGGTTCTCGACGATCTGCTTCTGCGACAGCAGGCTCAGATCGATCACTTCCTTCGCCTGCGCGACGTAGTAGGCGAGCTGGTCGTCGCTGCGCGCGAGCGACTTGTCGAGCGCGGTTTCAATACGCTGCAACTGCGTCATCAGCTTGTCGTTCGACTCGCCGAAGTGCTGCACGGCCTGGCCGAATGCATCGCCGAGGCTCGCCATTTCGACGGCGCTGCCCGTCACCTGGGCGGCCGCGCCTTCGAGCGTCTGCGCGCCGGTCTCGACCTGCTGATCGAAGCGCGCGCCCACGCGTTCCATGAGACCCGACGAGGTCTGCACGAGCGCGTCGATCGCCGTGCGCTGCTCGGTGCTCGCGTGATTCACGGCGTCGAGCAGCGTGGTGACGGTGGCGAGCAGACGGCCGCGCTCTTCGAGCATCGCGGTGTCCTGAACCATGCTCTCGGAGAGCTTCTGGCGCAGTTCGGCGACGACTTCGGCGGCCACGCGCGGCGCTTCCGAGGCGGCTTCGACGAGGCGCGAGATTTCGGCGATGGTGCCGTTGGCGTGCGCTTCGGTTTGCGTGGCGATATCGGTCGCGGTTTGCGCGAGCGCGTCGCAGATTGCCTGCTGGCGTTCCGTGGCGTGCGTGCTGGCGCGCTCCCAGGCGGCGGCGTTCGCATCGACGAGGCGCGCGATTTCGGCGAGTGTGCCGCTTGCGTGCGATTCGGTTTGCGTGGCGATATCGTTTGCCGTTTTAGCAAGCGCATCGCAAATGAATTGCTGACGTTCAGCCGCTTGCGTGCTCGCGGCTTGCCATGCGTTTGCATTCGCTTCGGCAGCGCGCGCGATTTCGGCAATCGTGCCGCTTGCGTGCGATTCGGTTTGCGTGGCGATATCGTTTGCCGTTTTAGCAAGCGCATCGCAAATGAATTGCTGACGTTCAGCCGCTTGCATGCTCGCGGCTTGCCATGCGTTTGCATTCGCTTCGGCAGCGCGCGCGATTTCCGCAATCGTGCCGCTTGCGTGCGATTCGGTTTGCGTGGCGATATCGTTGGCGGTTTTCGCGAGCGCGTCGCAAATAAATTGCTGACGTTCAGCCGCTTGCGTGCTCGCAGCTTGCCATGCATTCGCATTCGCTTCGGCAGCGCGTGCGATCTCCGCAATCGTGCCGCTTGCGTGCGATTCGGTTTGCGTGGCGATATCGTTTGCCGTTTTAGCAAGCGCATCGCAAATGAATTGCTGACGTTCAGCCGCTTGCGTGCTCGCGGCTTGCCATGCGTTTGCATTCGCTTCGGCAGCACGCGCGATTTCCGCAATCGTGCCGCTCGCATGCGATTCGGTTTGCGTGGCGATATCGTTGGCGGTTTTCGCGAGCGCATCGCAAATGAATTGCTGACGCTCAGCCGCTTGCGTGCTTGCCGTTTGCCACGCTTGCGACGCGGCCTGCGCCGTACGCGTGATTTCGGCGATCGTGCTGTTCGTATGCGCTTCGGCGTGCGCGGCGATATCGCCCGCGGTCTTCGCGAGCGCGTCGTACACGGCTTGCTGTTTTTCCGCCGCCTGCGTGCTCGCGGCCTGCCACGCAGCGGAAGCCGACTCGGCCGCGCGCGCGATTTCGGCGATCGCGCCGCTCGCGTGCGTGCCCGTTTGCGCGGCGATCGCATTCGCGGTCTGTTCGAGCGTCGAGCAGATCGCCTGCTGATGCTGCGTCGCCTGCGCGCTGGCCGTTTGCCATTCGTCGCGCAGCGTCGCGCCCATCGCGCCGAGCGTGTCGGTCCACGCCGCGAGACGCGTTTCGTCGTGCGCGACCAGTTGCGTTTGCAGGTCGGCGTGCGCTTCGTTGACCGCGCGCAGCAACGCCGACGCGTGCTGCTCGAAGGTCGCCGCCGCCTGCGTGAGCGCCTGCTGGTTGTCGCCCGCGAGCTTTTCGCCCGCACGCTCCTGACGCGCAAGCGCATCGTGCCACGCCTGCGAGACTTCGGCGTTCGCGCTGGCGTGGCGCGTCGTCACGTCTTGCAGCAGGCTCGCGGAACGCGCTTCGAAGCTCGCGTTGAAGCGTTCGAGCGCGTCGTGCAGATCGCGCGCGAGCGCTTCGCCCGAGCGGCGTTGTTCGGCGAGCGCGTCGGTCCAGATGCCGGCGACGCGCGCGGTGTTGGCTTCGAAGCCCGCCGTGAGCCCGTCGAGCTGGCGCTCGACCGCCTGCGTGAGCGTGCCGTGCAGCGCGGCGCTTTCGCGCGCGAGGCCGGCCATCGTCGCTTCGACGACCGGCGCGAACGCCTGGCCCGCGGCGCGCGCGCTTTCCGCCGCGCTCGACTTGAGCGCTTCGCCAACCGAGGCCGCGAGACGCGTGTAAGTGGCTTCGGCGCTGCCGAGGAACGCCTGCTGGCTAGCGAGCTGACGCTCGCCTTGTGCGGCGCCCTGGCGTTCGATGGCCTGCATCATCGATTCGAGACGCTCGACGAGCGCGGGCATCGCTTCGGCCTGGCGCTGCATCAGCGCGAAGTTGGCTTCGCGCTGATGCGCGTGCGAGAACGGGCGCAGCGCGGTCGCGACCTGCGCGTCGAGGCGCTGGGCGGCTTCGATGCGCTCGCGGCGGCACAGCGCGGAAAGCAGGCCGAGCATGGCCGAGCTGGCCACGCCCGCGATCGAGGTGCCAAATGCGAAGCCGAGGCCGCGGATCGGCGCGGACAGCGCGGCGCGGATGGCGTCGAGATCGGTGGCGCCGTCGAGCGCCGCGCCGGTGCCGCGCAGCGTGTTCACCATGCCGAGCAGCGTGCCGAGCATGCCGAGCAGCACCAGCATGCCGACCAGATAGGGCGTGAGCGACGGGCCCGGCAGCGCGGCGCGCTCGCCTTCGACGCGTGCGCGCACGGCGCTGCGCAGACTCGGATGCAGCGTGTCGAGCCAGCCGCCGAGGGTGGCCGGCGGTTTCGCGAGGCCGCTGACGGCCTGAGCGAGCGTCGCCGTGGCCTTGCGGTAGCGATGCAGTTCGAGCGCGCCGCCCACGTAGAAGGCGCCGATCAGCACGGTGACGGCGAGCGCGGGCGTGTTCGTGCCGGCGTAGCCGGCGGCGATCCAGCACACGGCGACGAGACCGGCGAAGAACACAACGAGATCGATTCGAAGTCTGGACATAGTGCTTGGGCTAGCGGGCGCGAAGGGCGGCGATGAGCCCTTCGACCGGTTGAAACCGAACATCCAGTTCGGCGAGCAATACGCTCTGCATATCCTTGCGGAACGTGTCGAGCCAGGCCTGCGGGCCGGGCGCGCCACGGTCGGCGGGCGATTGGGCGGCGGCGCCTGCCGGGGTGTCGGCGGCTGGCGTGGCTGCGGGTGCTGCGGTTGGCGCTTGGGTCGGTGCTTCCGCCTGCTTTGTGGCGTCGGCTTGCGCCTCTAACTCAGCCTGCGCCGCTTTCGCGGCCTTGCGCAGACGCTCGAAATGCGCGCCCAGCAGGCCCGGCACCGTACCGAGCAGGCTGCGTTCACGCGCAGCGAGCGAGCGCTCCATGGCGGCGTCGAGCGTCGCGAGCTTCGCCATCGGCGCCGATTGCACGGCGAGGCGGCTGCGCAGACGCGTGCGCAGGTCGCCGATGTCGCTCTCCATCTTCTGCTGCAGCGCGAGGTAGCACTGGCGATAGAGCGCGAAATCGGCGTCCATCTCGGGCGTTTCCGGCACTTGTGCGCGCGCCTGCGCGAGCGCCGCGCCGCGCAGCGCGCGTTTGGCGGGCGCGAGCAGGGCGTCGCAGGCAATCGCCTTCGAGAGCGCGGAACGCAGTTCGAGACCGCGTTGCGCCTCGTCGGCGCCATTCGTGCGCGCGCCCGCTGCCGCCGCCATGCTCGCGGCAGGCGCGGACAGCACCGTCGAGAGCGCGATCGCGTCGGTCCAGCCGAGCCATTGGCTCAGCCGGTCCGCGAGCGGCTGCTCCGACGCGAGCACCTCGGTTTCACCGAAGCGCGCCAGAATGCGAACGAGGGCCGGACCGCTTAGCGACGTGCGCTTAGCCGGACCTTGCGGGGGAGGGACCATACCACAACAGGCAAAAAAGGCAGCAGTTTACACGGCGGCGCACCGGGCTTCGCGGTTTTGCGCGTGGGCGCGCGGCGAGCATCTCGCCGGTGCGCGCTAAGCTGCTGTTTTTGTAGGCTTTCGGCGCTGTCAAGTCCGTAAAGTCCGGAGCGCGGTTAGGGAGTGCGGTAAATGGGGGCCGGTAAGGTTACCCATTCGGCCAGGTTGTTCGGCGGCCAGGAGTGGACTAAGATGGACTAACTTCCACGGATTTCAGACGAGCGCCGCCATGTCCACGGTCAACATTCACGAAGCGAAAACGCATTTCTCGCGGCTCGTCGATGCCGCCGCGAACGGCGAGGAGATCGTGATTGCCAAGGCCGGCAAGCCCGCCGCGCGGCTCGTGCCCATCGAGCCGCTGAAGGCCAGACGCCGGTTCGGCGGCATGAAGGGCGAGATCCGGATTGCGGACGACTTCGACGCCCCGCTGCCCGACCACGTCATCGCCGATTTCGAGGGCCGCTAATGCGTTTGCTGCTCGATACGCATGTCTATCTGTGGGCGCTGATGGACGACCGGAAGCTGAGCAAGGCGGCGCGCAAGCTGATCCTCGACGCCGATGAGGTCTACGTCAGCAGCGCGAGCATCTGGGAAGCGTCGATTAAATCCAGCCTCGGAAAGCTCGACGTGGATATCGAACAGCTCGTCGAGCAGATCGAGGCAAGCGGTTTCCGGGAGTTGCCGGTGCGCGCGCTGCATGCGGCCCGCGTGCGCAGCCTGCCCGACATTCATCGCGATCCATTCGACCGCATGCTGGTTGCGCAGGCGCTGACCGAACCGCTGCGGCTCATGACCGCCGACGCGCATCTGTCGAAATACACCGAACTGGTGTTGTCCGTTTAGGTACGACCAGGCGGCGCTGTGTACGCGCGCCGCCCGCTCCCCTCCACACTCACCCCGCATTCACCCCTTCGTCGCCCCGAACGTCAGCCCCGCGACGAAGTGCTTCTGCATCGCGAAGAACATCGCCACCGAAGGCAGCGCCGCGAGGATCGAGCCCGCCGACACCAGATTCCACGCCGTCGTCCATTGACCCTTGAGCGCGGCCACGCCCACGGTGATCGGCGCGGCGTCGTCGCCTTGCGTGAGACACAGCGCCCAGAAGTAGTCGTTCCACACGAACGTGAACACCAGAATGCCGAGCGCCGCGAGCGCCGGGCGGATCAGCGGCAGGATGATGCGGAAGAACACGGTCCATTCGTTCGCGCCTTCGATGCGCGCCGCTTCCACCAGTTCGAACGGCAACTGCTTGATGAAATTGCGCAGGAACAGCGCGCAAAAGCCGGTCTGAAACGACAGGTGAAACAGAATCAGGCCGCCCACGCTGTTATAGAGGCCGAGCTTGAGCGTGAGGTCGCGCACCGGAATCATCAGCACCTGGATTGGCACGAAATTGCCCGCGACGAAGGTCGCGAACAACGCTGAATTGCCCGGAAAGCGATAGATCGCGAGCGCGAAACCGGCCATCGCCGCGAGCGCGATCGCGCAGACCACCGAAGGCACGGTGATCAGCACGCTGTTCCAGAAGTAATGGAGCATCGGCGAGGCGGTGAGCGCTTCGCGATAGTTGTCGAACATCGCGAAGTGGCGCGGCCAGCCCCAGTAATTGCCTTCGTTGAGTTCGTCGGTGGAGCGCACGGACGTCATCAGCACGGCGAGCATCGGCAGCAGCCAGATCACGAGCGCGATCGGCAGCGAGAGCTTGTAGAGCCGGCGCGGCGCGGGCTTCCATTTGTCGACGGGAATCGGAAACATGAGCGTGTCCTCGGTTTGGCTCGATCAGTGCTCGTTCTTCAGCAGACGGCGCAGGTGATAGACGATGTAGAGCAGCATGATCGCGAACAGCACGACGGCGATCGCGGCGGAATAGCCGAGCCGGTAATACTTGATGGCCTGGTCGTACATGTAGTACGCGAGCACCGTGGAGCTTTCGAACGGGCCGCCGCCCGTCATCACGGAGATCAGGTCGAAGCTGCGCAGCGCGCCGATGATCGTCACCACCACGGCCATGAAGGTCGTCGGCCGCAGTTGCGGCAGGATCACGTGCCACAGCAGCGACCAGCCCTTCGCGCCTTCCATGCGCGCGGCTTCGATCTGCTCGCTGTTGAGCGTCGTGAGGCCGGTGAGGTAGAGGATCATGCAGTACGCCGTCTGCGGCCAGAGCGCCGCGAAGATGATGCCGGGCGTGGCGTAGTGCGGGTCGCCCAGCACCGGAATGCCGTGGCCGAGCAGCAGCGCGAGCAGGCCGAAGGTGGGATCGTAGAACCACGAATACACGAGCCCGACCACCACGCCCGAGAGCACGAAGGGCGCGAAGAACAGCGACTTGACGATGCGGATGCCCGGCACCGCCTGGTTCAGATAGAGCGCAATGGCGAGCCCCATCGGCGGCGCGAGCAGAAAGAGCGCGAGCCAGATGACGTTGTTTTTCAGCGCGGTGTAGAAGGTGGGCGCGTGAAAGAGTTCGATGTAATTGGCGAGGCCGACGAAACTCGCGTCGCTCATGCCGTCCCAGTTGTAGAACGAGAGGCGGATGGTCGAGAGAATCGGCCAGACCACGTAGATCGCGACCATGATGCAGGCGGGCGCGAGAAAGAGGCAGGCGGCGCGGCGCTGGCGGCGCGCGGTGGGCGAGATGCGCCGGTTCGGGCGGCCGGCGGCCGGCGCGTTCGAGTGGCCGTTGCCGGAACCCGACGCACCCGAAGGGCCGGACGCGTTGGGCGTGTCGTGCGAGGCACGGATCGTTGAAGTCACGGGGCGAACCACCACAAACCTCCAGTGCGAATCATGAGGCGGCGCGCGGCATACAGCCATCGCGTGGGCAACGCGCGCGCCGCCGCCATCGGCTTACTTCTTGTAGATACGCTTGCGCGCGTCTTCGAGCTGCGCGAGGATCGAATCGATCTTCGTCGGATCGGCCATGAATTGCTGCATGCCCTTCATGCCTTCGTCGGCCATTTCCTTGGTCATGTCGCGATCGTAGAACTGCGCGATGCCGCCCTTCGTGTTCGCGAGAATCTGGAAGCCGATCTTCGAGATCGCGTCTTCCGGTTCCGGCGACTTGCTGTTGGCCGACAGCGAGCCCAGACCCTTCGCGAGCTGCGCGCCCACTTCAGGCGTTTCGGCGAAGGCGAGGAACGCGTGCGCGTCGGCCTTGTTCTTCGCTTTCGCCGGAATATGCAGCGATTCGACCGGACCGTCTTCGGCCGTCGGCACATTCGAGTCGATGATCGGGAACTGGAAGTAGCCCATCTGCTGCTTCACCGTGGGGCTGAAACCGCCCGTGATGAAGGTACCCATCAGCATCATCGCGGCCTTGCCCTGGAACAGGAACGGCTGCGCGGCGTCGAGGTCGTAGGACAGCGAGTTGTCGATGAAATAGCCCGCGTCGAGCAGCTGCTTCCACGTCGTGTAGACCTTCTTCACGCGCGGGTCGGTGTACGGCACTTCGCCCGCCATGAGCTGCTGGTGGAACTTGTTGCCGTTCAGGCGCAGATCGAGATAATCGAACCAGCCCGCGAGCGTCCACGCGTCGCGTCCGCCCACGGCGATCGGCGTGATGCCGGCGGCCTTGAGCTTCTTGCAGTCGTCGAGAAACTCGTTCCAGGTTTTCGGCTCGTTCGCGATGCCGACCTTCTGGAACAGGTCCTTACGATAGAACATGCCCCACGAATAATAGACCGTGGGCGCGGCGTACTGCTTGCCGTTGTACGTGGACGATTCCTTCGTCGACGCATACATCGTGTCCCAGCCGTTCTTCTGCCAGTCGCCGCTCAGGTCTTCGAACAGGCCGCGCTTCGCGTAGAACGCCATGCGCTCGCCGTTGTGCCAGTTCACGATGTCGGGCGGCGCGGTCGTGAGCCAGTTCGGCAACTGCACCTTGTACGCTTCCTCATCGACGAACGACACCTTCACGTCCGTGCCGGGGTGCGTCTTCTTGAACTCGTCGATCACCTGGGTCCATACGGCGCGCTGGCTCGCGCCCTTGAACGCGATATTCACTTCGAGCGTGCCGGCTTGTGCCGGGGTCGCGAGCGCGCCCGTGAACGCGGCGGTCGCGAGCGCGACGGCGACGAGCAGGGTGCGGGGTTGCATGGTCATGGCCTGTCTCCTTGGTTTTACGTCGTTGTCAGTGCTGCCGTTTGTGTCGAAAAGTGTCGAAGAATGCTGAATGCCCTGCGTTTTATGCCGCTGACGAGCGATACGCCGAGACGCCCTGCGGCTCGATCGCACGCGTGCCGATCACGAAATCGCTATCGGCGATCGTGGCGTCGATCGTGTGCGTGCCGGGGCCGTAGTTGAAGACCCACGTGAGGCCGCCGCGACGGCTCACGCGCACGGCGTCGCCGAGCGGTGCGGGTTCGAGTCCCGCCTCGGTGGCGATGCGCGCGAACAGCGCCTGGGTGGCGTCGTCGTCGAACAGACTCGCGAGATAGTGCACCGCGCCGTGCTTCACGTAAGCGGGATGGCCGTCGCCGAAACGCGCGCGGACTTCGCTCGCGCCGTCTTGCTGCGCATCGCTCGATTCGCTCAATTCGATCAGATCGCGCCAGTGACGCGCGTGACCCGTCTGCGCGCCGAATTCAACCGGCTCGGTCACGTTGGGACGCAGCGATTCCACGCGCCACACGCGCACCGGCAGGAGCGACGCGAGCGGACCCGGCGGCAGATTCGCGGGAATCTGCAGATCGACGGTCTTCGAACCGGTGCGCGGACCGACGATTACCTGCGCGCCCGACTGCGCGAGACGCTGCGCGAAGTCGTCGGGCAGCACGGGCAGCGGCGGCACGACCACGAGCTTGTAGCCGTCGAGCGGCGCATGCGCGGACACGATGTCGACGTCGAAACCAAGCGAGCGCAGCGCCGAGTAATACTCCACGGCAAAGCGCGGATAGTGAAAATCCGCGCCTTGCGGATGCACTTCGAACAGCCACTTGGCCTCGTAATCGAACACCAGCGCGACGGGCGTTTTTACCTGCGCGTTCGCATCGGCTTGCGCGTCGGCGAGCACGGTGCGGATTTCCTCGGCCACGCGCGCGGCTTCGCTGCCGCCGATATCGAGCCGGTTGTCGGGCGTGTTCAGCCCGGCATGCATCTGCTCCTGCGCGAACGGCGCCTGACGCCAGCGGAAATACGACACGCAGCCCGCGCCGTGCGCGAACGCTTCCCAGCTCCACAGGCGCACCATGCCTGGCAGCGGTGCGGGATTCCACTGCGCCCAGTTGACGGGGCCGGGCTGCTGCTCCATCACCCAGAACGGCAGCTTCGACATGCCGCGATACACATCGTGATTGAACGACGCGAAGTCGGGATGGCCCGTGCGCAGATAACGCGCCTTCACGTCCGGCGCATACCACTGCTCCTCGAGCGCGCCGAGCGGATAGCTGTCCCACGATGCCACGTCGAGATCGGCGGCCACCTTGTAGTGATCGAACTCCGTGAACAGCTGCATGAAGTTGTGCGCGATGGGACGGCCCGGCGAATGCGCGCGGATGATGTCCACCTGCATGCGGTTGTAGCGCTGCACCTCGTCGGACGCAAAGCGGCGATAGTCGAGCCGATGCGAAGGATGCGCTTCCGTGACGGTGCCGATGGGCGCGTCGATCTCGTCGAAACTGCGGTACTCCATGCTCCAGAACACCGCGCCCCACGCCGTATTGAGCGCGCCGATGCTGCCGTAGCGCGCCTTGAGCCACTCGCGAAAACGCTTCACGGCGGCCGGCGAATAGCTGACGACGGTGTTGTGGCAGCCATATTCGTTATCGGTCTGCCAGTAAGCGACGGCGGAATGCTGGCCGTAGCGCTGCGCGACCGCTTCGCAGATGCGCTTCGACGCCTCGTAATACTCGGGCGACGAAAAATCATAGTGACGACGCGAGCCGAACGCGCGCACGCGGCCGTCCGCGCCCACGGGCAGAATCTCCGGATGGCGGTCGATCAGCCACTTCGGCGGCGTGGCCGTGGGCGTGCACATGACCACTTTCAGGCCCGCGTTGCCGAGCGTGTCGACGGTGCGGTCGAGCCAGCCCCAGTCATATTCGCCGGGCGACGGTTCCATGCGGCTCCATGCGAATTCGGCGATGCGCACCTGCTCGATGCCGAGCGCCTTCATGCGCGCGGCGTCGTCCTTCCACATCGCTTCCTGCCAGTGCTCGGGGTAGTAGCAAACTCCAAGACGCATTGCGGTGTCCTCTTTTCGTTGGGTTCGTGCGCGCGTTCCGAATCGATACGGATTCCTGATCGATCGAACGCGTGCGCGTGGATTCAGGCGTGAGTCTCGACGATGTCGAGCGGCGCGACGGCGAAACCGTTTTCCGCGAACAGATGGCAGAGCGCGGCGCTCGCGCGGAAATGCGCGGTGTCGCCGGAATCGAGGCGCGCGTCGCCGGGCGCCTTCGCGATCAGCACCGCGCCGCCGGGCTGGTCCAGATGCACGTAGCTGTGCTCGCCGAGCGCTTCCACGAGCGTGACCTTGCGCGTGAGCGCGAGCGTGTCGGCTTGCGGCGCGGCGGCTTCGTGCACGGGTTCGAGATGCTCGGGCCGCACGCCGAGCGTGACCGGCGCGCCCACTGCGAGCGTGCCGCCCTGGCGCGGCAGCGTGAGCGTTTCGCCGCTGCCGTCGAGCGTGACGCTCACGCCGTTCGTGTCGATGGCGGTTACCGTCGCGGCCAGAAAATTCATGCGCGGCGAACCGATGAAGCCCGCCACGAAACGGCTCGCGGGCCGGTGATACAGATCGAGCGGCGCGCCCACCTGGGCGATGCTGCCATATCGTTCGGTATCCTGACCGCTGTGCAGCAGCACGATCTTGTCGGCGAGCGTCATCGCCTCGATCTGGTCGTGCGTGACGTAGACCACGCTCGCTTCGGCGAACTGCTTGTGCAGGCGCGCGATTTCGATGCGGGTCTGGCCGCGCAAGGTGGCGTCGAGATTCGACAGCGGTTCGTCGAAGAGAAACACGCCCGGTTCGCGCACGATCGCGCGGCCGATGGCCACGCGCTGGCGCTGGCCGCCCGAGAGCGCTTTCGGATGGCGTTCGAGCAGCGCTTCGAGCTGCAGAATACGCGCGGCTTCGCGCACCTTGCGGTCGATATCGGCTTTCGGGGTTTTCGCGAGCTTCAGGCCGAAGGCCATGTTCTCGTAGACCGTCATGTGCGGAAAGAGGGCGTAGCTCTGGAACACCATCGCCACGCCGCGCTGCGCGGCGGGCACGTCGTTCACGAGTTTGCCGCCGATCGACACGTCGCCGTCGGTGACGTCTTCGAGTCCCGCGATCATGCGCAGCAAGGTAGATTTACCGCAGCCCGAAGGTCCAAGAAACACGCAGAATTCGTTTTTGCCGATCTCCAGATCGACATCGCGGATCACCGGCGCGTTGTCGCCGTAGGCCTTCTGCACGCCTCTCAAGGAAATGCTCGCCATGCGTCCCGTCTCCATGTTTTAATCGGCACGAAGCGGAGATTAAGCGCTTAATCAGGCAACCGAAAAAAATCGATCGTGGGCGCGATCGCAGGTTGCTTGTCTCCGGATTCGTTTTGAATGCGAGGTCTATGGTGCCGTCGCCGCATGCGATCAGGCAAATGTTGAAACGCATTCCCATATATTGAGCTTTCATGCCCACGCCCACTCTTGCCGAAGTCGCGCGCCATGCCGGCGTCACGCCCGCGACCGTGTCCAACGTGCTGCGCGGACGCGGTCGCGTGGGCGAGGCCACGCGCGAACGCGTGCTGGCGGCGATCGCGGCGCTCGGCTACCGTCCGCATCTGCCCGCGCGTGCGCTCGCGGAGGGCCGCGCGCCCACGATGGCGCTGATGGTGCCGAGTATCGCCAATCCGTTTTATCCGGAGTTCGCGCTCGCAGTCGAAAACGCGCTGCGCAATACCGGGCAATTCCTCATCATCTGCAATACCGACGGCGATCCGGTGACGGGCCGCGCGTATCTGGAGCAGATTGCCGGCACGCTGTCCGAAGGCGTGCTCGTGACCAATGCGAACCTCGATTTCGACGATCTGCGCCGCACCGAATCGCGTGGCGCGCCGGTCGTGCTGTGCATGTGGGAACGTCCGCTCGAACCGCCGGGCCTGCCGTGCGTGGCCGTGGATTTCCGGCTCGCGGGCGAACTCGCGGCGCGTCATCTGATCGAGCTGGGACATCGGCGCGTGGGCGCGATCGTCGGCAGCAAGGCGACGGGCATTCATGCGGCGCGCTACGAAGGTTTTCTCGATGCGATGCGCGTGGCGGGGCTCGACGGCGCGGCCGCGCCGACCATCTTCACGCCCGATACCACGCAGGGCGGCTACGCGGCGGCGCGCGAACTGCTCGGCCGCCACCCCGATCTCACCGCGCTGTTCACGACCAACGATCTGCCCGCGCTGGGCGCGATGCAGGCCGCCGCCGATCTGGGCTTCGACGTGCCGCGTCAGTTGTCGGTGGTCGGCATCACCGACATTCAGCTGGCGAGCGAATCGCGGCCCGCGCTGAGCACGGTCGCGGTGCCGACGGCGGAAGCGGCGGGGCTGGCGGTGAAGCTGCTGCGCGAGCTGATCGCGCAGACGGGGCGAGCGGCGAAAGAGCGCAAGGCGCCGCGCGAGGCGACGGTGTGCGTGACCTCGGCGCCGCGGCTCGTGGTGCGGGCCTCGACGGCGCGCGCGCCTACGGCTTGAGGAGCGTCATGCGCTCGATCTGGCGCACGACTTCGTCGCGCAGTTCGGACGACATGTCCTGATAGCCGAGCAGGTCGGAGATCCACAGGCCGTCTGCCGCGAGACGGCAGATCATGAGACGCGCGGCCTGATCGAGCGGCAGCGGATCGGGGCGCGTCCACTTGCGCATCGGCGTGGAATAGCGCTCGCGAATCTCGGGGTCCGTCATCATCGCGGCGACCAGCACGCGCAGCACGTTGGTGCTGGCGGCCGGACTCGTTTCGTCGATGGTGGTGTGCAGATAGGCGCGCGAAGCTGCGCCGCGCGCGTCCTTGCGGTCGGCGGCGAGGCGCGTTTCCATCTGGTCCTCGAAACGTTCGAGCGTCTGCTCGAACAGGGCGTCAAGGAGTCCTTGTTTGTTGACGAAGTGATATTGCAACGCGCCCTTGGTCACACCGGCGCGCTCCGCGACGGCTTCGAGCGTGACGGCCTGCACGCCGTGATCGGTGGCGATATCGGACGCGGCCTGCAGCAATTGCGCACGCACCTGCGCCGGGGCTTTCTTGCGACGCGTGCCGGAAGCGGGGGCCTCGGAAGCGGGGACTGCGGATTGCGTCGCGGGCTTTGATGCGGGCTTCGGAGTGGTTTTCCGGGTGGATTCCGCCGAGGATTTCGCGGCGCTCTGTGCGGGAGTTTTGGGCGCCGGCGTCTTGCGGGTGGCGCGCGGCTTCGTAGCGCCTTCGGCGCGTCCGGCAGCGCGCGCCGGTGCGTTGACGTTGAGATTCTTCATGGTTCGATCTTACCATTGCCGGCGGCGGCGCAAAACATTCCGTACGGATGGTATTATTCGCGCCATGAAAAAATCCGACCTGCCATTCGCGGCGCTGCTCGACGCCGCCATCGTGCGCGGACGCGACGCGCTCGCGCGCCGCCAGGCGCCCGACGGAAGCTGGTGCTTCGAGCTGGAATCCGACGCCACGATCACGGCCGAATACATCCTCATGATGCATTTCATGGGCAAGATCGACACCGTGCGCCAGGAGAAAATGGCGCGCTATCTGCGTGCGATCCAGCGTCTCGAAACGCACGGCGCGTGGGACCTCTACGTCGACGGCGCGCCCGACGTCTCGGCCAGCGTGAAGGCCTATTTCGCGCTGAAAGCCGCCGGCGACGCGCCCGACGCGCCGCACATGCAGCGCGCGCGCGACGCCATTCTCAAGCTCGGCGGCGCGGCGAAGTCGAACGTTTTCACGCGCATCCTGCTCGCCACCTTCGGCCAGGTGCCGTGGCGCGCCACGCCGTTCATGCCGATCGAGTTCGTGCTGTTCCCGAAGTGGGTGCCGATCTCGATGTACAAGGTCGCGTACTGGGCGCGCACGACCATGGTGCCGCTGCTCGTGCTCTGCTCGCTCAAGGCGCGCGCGCGCAATCCGCACGCGGTGTCGATCGCCGAACTGTTCGTCACGCCGCCGGACGAGGAGCGCGACTACTTTCCGCCCGGCAAGGGCGTGCGCAAGCTGTTTCTCGCGCTCGACCGCACGATACGCCATATCGAACCGCTGATTCCGGGCGCGCTGCGCAAGCGCGCGATTCGTCACGCCGAAGCGTGGTGCGCCGAACGCATGAACGGCGAAGACGGCATGGGCGGCATCTTTCCGCCGATCGTCTACAGCTACCAGATGATGGACGTGCTTGGCTATCCCGAGGACCACGCGCTGCGCCGCGACTGCGAAAACGCGCTCGAAAAACTGCTGATCGAGCGCCCGGACGGCAGCGTGTATTGCCAGCCGTGCCTCTCGCCGGTCTGGGATACTGCGTGGAGCACGATGGCGCTGGAGCAGGCGCTCGCGGTGCCTGCGGAAGAAGCCGTCGAAGCGTCGGGATCAACGGGCGAAACGCGCGCGGCCTCCACGCCGGTCGCGCAACTCGACCAGCAGATCGCGCGCGCTTACGACTGGCTCGCCGAGCGTCAGGTCGACGACCTCAAGGGCGACTGGATCGAGAATGTGCAGCCCGACGTGCCGCCGGGCGGCTGGGCGTTCCAGTACGAGAATCCGTACTATCCGGATATCGACGACAGCGCGGTGGTGGCGGCCATGCTGCATCGTCGCGGTCGCGCGGAGGCGCGCAGGACGGGCCGCGATCCGTACGCGGCGCGCGTGTCGCTCGCGCTCGACTGGATGCGCGGTCTGCAATCGCGCAACGGCGGTTTCGCGGCCTTCGACGCCGATTGCGACCGCCTGTATCTGAACGCGATTCCGTTCGCCGATCACGGCGCGCTGCTCGATCCGCCGACCGAAGACGTGTCGGGCCGCGTGTTGCTGTGTTTCGGCGTGACGGGCCGCGAAGAGGAGCGCGCCTCGCTCGCGCGCTGCATCGACTACATCAAGACGACGCAGCGCGAGGACGGCAGCTGGTGGGGCCGCTGGGGCACCAACTATATTTACGGAACGTGGAGCGTGCTGGCGGGACTCGCGCTCGCGGGCGAAGATCCGCGCCAGCCGTATATCGCGCGCGCGCTTGCCTGGCTCAAGGCGCGCCAGCACGCGGACGGCGGCTGGGGCGAAACCAACGACAGCTATATCGACGCGAAACTCGCGGGCACCAATGGCGGCGAGAGCGCGTCGAATTTCACGGCGTGGGCGTTGCTCGCGCAAATGGCATTCGGCGACTACGAATCGGAGTCGGTGCAGCGCGGGATTGCGTATCTGCTCTCGGTGCAGGACAGCGACGGTTTCTGGTGGCATCGCTCGCATAACGCACCGGGTTTCCCGCGCATTTACTACCTGAAGTATCACGGCTATACCGCGTATTTCCCGCTCTGGGCGCTGGCGCGCTATCGCCGTCTCGTGGAAGCGGGGCGCGCGAAAATCGCGTGATTTCTGCCTGAGCGCGGCGTGATGATCGCCGCATGACATCCAGACGCCACTCGAACGAGTGGCGTTTGCATTTTGAAAGCTTGGGCGGGTGCGAGGAAAGGGTGGCCGATCGCGTTCAAGCTTCGCCGGGCGCTGCCGATATCCCGGGTAGAGGGTCGTGCAGAGCGGGGACAGATGCGCAGGACATCCCGGCGAGCGCCAGCCAAAACGACGCAGAAACGACGCAATTCCTTAGACAAATTCCATGAAGACGATCCAGCCAGGCGTCGACGAACGCACCACGCTCACCAGCAACAACCGCTTAGAACTCCTGCTGTTTCGCCTCGGCGAGGCGCGTCCGGGCGCCGGGCGCGGGCTTTACGGCATCAACGTGTTCAAGATCCGCGAAATCGTGACGATGCCGGAAGTCACGCCGATCGCCGGTTCGCCCGCGCATCTGGTGGGCGCGGTCGATATTCGCGGCCAGATCATTCCGGTGATCGACATTGCTTCGCTGATCGGTTCGGCGTCGGACAAGCCGCCCGCGATCCTGCTCATCACCGAATTCTCGCGCGGCACCCAGGCGTTCGCGGTGGAGGAGGTCGAGGACATCATCCGCCTCGAATGGAAGGAAGTGCTGAGCGCCGAATCGAGCGGCACGTCGGGCTACGTGACGGGGATCGCGCGCATCGACGCGGGCAATGGACAGACGCGTCTCGCGCAGGTGCTCGACGTCGAGCAGGTGATGCGCGACGTGTTCCCGGAGCAGCACGAAGACGTGAAGCCCGAAGCGGTGGGCGACGCGCTGCGCACGGCGGGCGGCCGCATTCTCGCCGCCGACGATTCGGGCTTCGCGCGTGCGTTGATCGGTCAGGCGCTCACGGCGCTCGAAGCGCCGCATGTGATTGCGTCGAACGGCGAAATGGCGTGGCAAATGCTGCTGAAGATCGCGGAGGAAGCTGCGCAGGAAAAGGTGCCGGTGCGCGAGAAAGTGTCGCTCGTGATTACCGATCTGGAAATGCCCGAGATGGACGGCTTCATGCTCACACGCAAGATCAAGGCCGACGATCGGCTCAAGCATATTCCCGTGATCATTCACTCGTCGCTCACGGGCGCGGCAAACGAAGCGCACGCGCGCAACGCGGGCGCGAACGGCTACATCACGAAGTTCGCCCCGGCCGAATTGTCCGCGGCGATCCGCAAGGCGCTCGCCGCATGAACGCGGAACAGTCGCCGCTGCAACGAACCCCCTGTAACACATAACAACGCTTCTCTCTGGTTCCGGGCGCCGACGACAAAGCCCCGGAACCGCTCCGTGCCGACCTTCGGGTCGGCTTTTTTTTGCGTTGTGCGGAGCGGGGCGGTTTTGCGTTACAGCGCGTGCTGCACGGTGCGCGCCGAGTCGGTGATGTCCTGGCCGAAGCCAGCGATCGTATTGCAGGCCGAAAGGCCGAGCGTCGTGGCGGCGACCAGAAGAATCGCCAGAATGCGAATGTACATATAAACCCCGCGTGGTAATCGAACGCCGGCTGTGCGCTTTATTGCGTTCTGTGAACCGGCGTGAACGGGAGTTTATCAGCACTCGATGCGCGCGCACCTTACATTAACTTGCGGGTCGCGCGCGCGAGGTCTGAATCAATGCACGCGATCCGCGTGGGCGTTGACGTCGATAACCGGCACTGCATGCGCATCGTCGCGCGAAGTCGAGTGTGTGCGCCCGGTGCTCGCGGTGCGCTTCGCGCGCCAGCGCGCGTAAGCCGCCGTCATCAACGGCGCGAGCAGCGACGTGACGATGGTCGAGGCCGCGATTTGCGGCGTCGCCACCGACACGAGCGCGCCGAGGCGCGGATCGACGGCGGCGATCGCGGTCGGCGTCGCAACCGCGTTGCCGGCCGTGGTCGAGGCCGCCATGCCGCCGACGCCCGAGCCGCCCATCAGGCGCGACGCCAGCACGTTGAACACGGCGCCTGCCGCGAGCGTGATCAGGCCGAGCACGATGCCGGACAGACCCGCGCCGAGAATCGCATGCAGATTGATCTGCGCGCCGAGCCCGAACGCAAAAAACGGAATCAGCAGATCGCCGCCCGACTTGAGGAATTTGCGCATGTCGGCGTCGAGATTGCCGAGCACCATGCCGATGACGATCGGCAGGATCGTCGCCACGAGATCGAGCACGGGAATCTTCGCGAGGCCGGACAGCCCGAGCGCGACCATCGTGATGAACGGGCCTTCGAGGATCGACAGCACCGCGAGCGCGCCGCGATCCATTTCATCGCCGAATTGCCGCGTCAGTGCGGCGTAGAGACCCATGTTTGCATTGGTGACGGCCGCGATGATCGCCATGCCGGATAAACCGAGAAACCCTTGCGCGCCGAAGAATTTGCTGACCACGAGCCCGATCAGCACACCGCTGACGAGTTTCGCGATCGTGATCGCCGCGCCGTTTCGCAGCGCACGCGGCGCCGTGCGAAACTGAATTTCGGCGCCCATGCAGACGAAGAACACCGCGAGAATCGGCAGCGCGCCATGCGCGAGTTGCGTCGAGAAACTGCCGATGCCGAGCACGCGCGGCGCGAACGTATTGAGTACGCTGCCCCAGAGCAGAGGGATGACCATCATCCCTCCAGGAAAGCGTTCGATGGCCTGTTTGATTTTCACCTTGAGTCTCCTGCTTATTCTGGCGCGCACGCATGCGGGCGTGCGGCCGGTTTTCATTCTTCAAAGGTCATGCGAGGCGATGGCGCGGCATGCAGCGAAACACACGGCATGCCGCGCGCGGCGTTACATCTGCGCGCCGATCATCCACGGCACGAATTCCTCGTTGCCGATGCCGAGCGCTTCGCTCTTGCTCTTGCCGCCCGACGCCACCTCGACGATCATGCGGAAAATCTCCTCGCCCTTTTGCTCGACGCTTGCGGTGCCGTCCATGATGTCGCCGCAATTGATGTCCATGTCGTCGGCCATGCGGCGATACATCGGCGAATTGGTCGCGAGCTTGATCGAGGGCGCGGGCTTGGCGCCGAAGCACGAACCGCGTCCCGTCGTGAAGACCACGAGATTCGCGCCGCTGGCGATCTGGCCGGTCGCGCCCATCGGGTCGTAACCCGGCGCATCCATGAAGACGAGGCCGTGCGTGTCGACCGGTTCGGCATAGCGATACACGCCCATCAGCGGCGAGGAACCACTTTTCGCCACCGCGCCCAGCGACTTTTCGAGGATCGTCGTGAGGCCGCCGGCCTTGTTGCCAGGCGTCGGATTATTGTCGATGCTGCCTTTCTCGCGTTCCGCGTAGGCTTCCCACCAGTGAATGCGCTCGACGATCTTTTCGCCGACTTCCTGGCTGATCGCGCGTCGCGTCAACAGATGTTCCGCACCGTAAATCTCGGGCGTTTCGGAGAGAATCGCGGTGCCGCCGTGACGCACGAGCAGATCGACGGCCGCGCCCAGCGCCGGGTTCGCCGTGATGCCCGAATAGCCGTCGGAGCCGCCGCATTGCAGCGCGATATTGATGTGCGAAACCGGCAGCGGCTCGCGCACCGATTGATTCGCGATCGGCAGCATGGTTTTCACGGCGGCGATCGCTGCGTCCACGGTCTTTTGCGTGCCGCCTTCTTCCTGCATCACGAGCGGCACGAGCAGCGGGCCGGGCTCGACGCCCTCGGCGATAAACATCGCGCCCATCTGGTTCGCCTCGCAACCGAGACCGATGATGACCACGCCCGCGAAATTCGGATGCTTCACGTAGCCGCCGATCGTGCGGCGCAGTTGCGCGATGCCTTCGCCATGATGGTCGATGCAGCAGCCGAAGCTGTGCGTGATCGGCACGATGCCGTCGACGTTCGGGTACGCATCGAGCGCGCCCGGCGTGCTGAAGTGCTGCGAAACCAGCTTCGTGACGGTGGCCGAGCAGTTGACCGTGCTGATCACGCCGATATAGTTGCGCGTGGCCACGCGGCCGTCGGCGCGGCGAAAACCGTTGAAAGTCAGCGGCGCGCTCGCGGGCTCGACGGTCTTGAGGTCTTCGCCGAAAGCGTAATCGCGGTCGAATTCACCGATCGAGAGATTGTGGACATGCACGTGGTCGCCGACGCGAATCGGCTGCGTGGCGAAGCCGATGATCTGGCCGTAGCGGCGCACCGGCGCGCCTTGCGCGACGTCGCGGCAGGCGACCTTGTGGGCGGCGGGAATGTCGGCGGCGCAAACAATATCGTCGAAATCGGCGAGAATCGTACCGGCGGCGAGTGCGCCGCGTGCGATCAGCACGTCGTCGAGGTCGTGCAGTTTGATGGCGAGCGTAGCCTGGCTCATGGTGCCTCCTGATTGTGGGGTCGGGGTGCCGGGCGTGGCTCGTCGTAGTGGCTCGCGAGCGTTGGCGACCGGCGTGAGCACATGATCGGGCGGGCGGGAGACAGGCGCAAATTGGTCAGGCCAATTCGGGGACCACGGCGTCACGCGGCATTTTTCCGCGCCATTCAGGCATAGCGAACAGAGAGTCGAAGGTGGAAAGTCGTTCGAAAAACACAGGCGCGCTGGCCCAGACGGTCCGGCGCATCGAGACAGGCATTCAGGAAGGACGCTGGCAGGCCGATGAGCGCCTGCCTTCCGAGCGCGCGCTCGCGGAGTCGTATGGCGTCTCGCGGGCGACGGTGCGTGAGGCAATTGGCCGGCTCGCGAGCAAGGGCGTGCTCGAAACGCGGCGCGGCAGCGGCGTCTATCTGCTGCGTGCGAAACCCACGGGGCTCGCGGCGCCGTGGTTGCAATTGATCGCGGATACGCCGCCGTTGCGCTCCGAAACGCTCGAATTCCGCCTGGTATTCGAATGCGCGGCGGCGCGCTTCGCGGCGCTGCGCTCGTCCGCGCATGAACTCGAACGCTTCGAGACCATACTCGAACGTATGCGCGATGCAGTGACTCATGCCGACGTGGACGCCGAAGCGGCCACCGACGGCGAATTCCACACGGCGCTCACGGCGGCCTCGCACAATCGTCTGCTCGATCAGTTTTACGCGAGCGTCATTGCGATGCTGCGCGATCATATTGCGAGCAATACCTACGACGCGACGGTCAATAACGCCAACGCGGCGATGCAGGCACGCAATCGTCTCGATCAGCACGAATCGATTTATCACGCCATTCGCGACCGCAATCCCGACGCGGCGCAGCAGGCGATGTTCGTGCACATCGATTACGTGGGCAAACAGTTCAACGTCTGAGCGGCGCTGAAGCGGGATGCTGGCAGTTACCGGTAATTCACGAGATTGATCACGTCGTTGGGGAGCCACGAAGGTTCTCTATTAGCAACTGCGGCGAGGTGGCTCAAGCCTTTGATCCGTAGGGTTTTCGGCTGCTTTTTTGGGGGGGCGCATTTTGCCATCCGCAGCGGCACGCGTCCTTTCGTGTCGCGATAACGTTAGATCATCTGACTCAGTTCGGCCAGAGGCGGCCACTCATGGCCTCGTCAGAAACGTGGGAGGTTCGCCGTAGCCTTATCAGAACTTCCAGGAGCGTCGCAACCAAAGGAAGGTGATGAAGCCTGTGACGGATATCAGAATGATGAGAAGAACGTAGCCCCATTCTTTTCATGTAGTCGGCAAGGTGCCACCAATGACATCTGCTCCCCCTCCTGAGAGTACGGCCACTATCAGTATGGCTATGCCCACAAATACCATCACTCCTTTCGCTAGGCCACCGAAAAAAGCCTCAGCCAATCGTGCCAATTTGGACGCGCTGTCAGTCATTCGCTCTAGTCATCGGTATCTCGTACAGATTCGTCTTGTGGGCTTCCGAGCGTAACATGACCAATTGGCTCATCCATTTGCCACTTCGAAAATGACGGTCGAAGAAGTACGCAAGAACTTGCTGCGGTTGATTGGCACCTACGTGACGGATTCAAGTGTCCGCGATGAACTGGTGTGCTTGGTGAATCGGCCCAACGTCCCCGCGAAGGGGATCCTTGTGCAATTGACCCCCTTCATGTCTGGCATGGTTTCGGAAGCAGACGGCAAGGTTATTCGTGAAATCGCGTTCTATTTTTGCTGACTAGCGCGGCCACTTAGAACGTACATCAAATGGCCGTTATCGATCAACGTGAGAGACCGCTCAGGGTCGAATATAGCCCCTTACCTCAATGTCCCTTGGGCCCGATCTGACTGTAACTGTGGGATCGGGCCCGCAGCTTTACTGCTAAAACGCATGCCTTCTCGCCTACGAGAATATTTTGACCAGCGACAGAACCCTGAAGGTGATCTCCTCACCCGAACGACTGTTCGATGGCTCTCAGGCTAGCGATAATTCACGAGATTGATCACGTCGTTGAGAAACCACGGCAGGATCAATTGCGTATCCGGATAGCTCGTGCCGACCGTGAGCCTCGGTTGTTGCGAGGCGGACGGTGCGCCATCAGGCGTCGAAGTGGACGCACAGCCGCTAGCGAGCGCGTTAAAACAGGCGGCGAATACGGCAGCGAAATAAAGACGCCTCATGGCGATGAACTCCTGCAACGTTGCATCGCCACATTGTCTACGAAAGCGCGCGCAAATGGGTGCGTAAGCGGTCGATCTCGCCCGCGGGGAACGGTGCTTCGATTTCCTCGTGCGTGCGCTGCCAGATCGGAAAGGCTTGCGCGAGCAGGCGGTCGCCGGCGGGCGTGAGGCTCAGGCGGCGGCTGCGCTTGTCGTCTTCGTCCGGTTCGATACGCACCAGTTCGCGCCGTTCGAGCGGCTTGAGCGCGGCCGTGAGCGTGGTGCGATCCATGGCCAGCAGCGACGACACTTCTTTCATCGTCGGCGGATGCGGGCGATTCAGCGACATCAGCAGCGAAAATTGCCCGTTGGTGAGATCGAGCGGACGCAGCGCCTCGTCGAAAATGCGAGCGAGATTGCGCGCCGCGCGCTGCATGTGCAGGCACAGACAGCAATCGCGCACCATGAGCGTGGCGTCGAAGGGAAGTTTTTTCGGGTAGGCCATGTTGCAATTGTGTTGATATCAACCTATATTGTCAAGGCCGGTCGGGCAGTCTCCCGTTGTTCCTTTCGATAGCTGGAGGAAGCATGAGCGATCATCAACTGTTTCTCGCGGTTTTTCTCGGCGGCAAGGACACGCCGCGCATGAAAGCCTGGATGGCGATGCCCGAAGACGAGCGGCGCGCCAAAGAGCATGAAGGTATTGCGGCGTGGAAGGCGTGGGTCGAGCAACACAAGGCGTCGATCGTCGAGATTGGCGGGCCGCTCGGCAAGACGCTGACCATCGGCGTGGATGGCGTGACGGACACCACGAATCGGCTGACGGGCTTCACGGTGGTGCGCAGCGCCTCGCACGCGGACGCGGCAAAAATATTCGAAGGCCATCCGCATTTCACGATCTTTCCGGGCGAGACCATCGACGTGATGCCGGTGCTGCCCATTCCAGCCGGCTGAGCGGGGGGCGTCATGAAACTCTATGGATTTGCCGGGACCCGTTCGCAGCGTGCGCTATGGGGTCTCAAGGAAGTCGACGCCGATTTTGAATTCATTTCGGTCAATCTGCTCGAAGGCGAGCATAAACGGCCCGATTATCTGCGCCTGAATCCGGCGGGCAAGGTGCCCGTGCTCGTCGATGGCGACCGCGTGATTCCCGAGTCCGCCGCCATCGTGCTGTATCTGGCCGATAAATATCCCGAGAAAGGTTTGCTTCCGGACGATCTCGACGAACGCGCCCAGGTGTATCGCTGGACGATGTTCGCGGTGACCGAACTCGAACAGCCCCTCTGGCGTATCACGCGGCACAGCTTTATTTATCCGCCGGACCAGCGCTCGCCCGCCGATATCGAACTCGCGCGGAGCGACTTCAAGACGATGGCGGCGATTCTGGAGAAGCATCTGGACGGGCGCGAGTTTATCGTCGGCAATCGATTGACGGTGGCCGATTGCGTGACGGCCTATCTGATCGACTGGGCAGGCGAGGTGCAATTGCTCGATGGCTTTCCGCGTTTGCGCGATTATCTGGAAAGGCTGTACGCGCGTCCGGAAGCGCCGCAGCGTATTGCCGATGCGCGCAAGGCGGCGTAGCGCGGCGCGTGTTTGATGAGGTATTTACTTCGGTATGCTGATTATTTGTTAGAAAACCATTGTTGAGCGACAGACCCGCTGAATCGGCAGACGAATCGCGTTTGCCGCGACCGGCACGGCGGGTCCGCTCGTTTTTTTCGACCGCTGGCGCGTGCCATCTCCTCATCCCAGGGTAAACATCAGGCGTGCCGGAAGTGCTTTTAAATAGTTGGTGTACGGAGTATATTTGTCTCCATCACGATACCGATACCCACGGAGACAGACACCATGCAGTTTCATCTCAACGGTTTTCGCGTTGGCGACCCCACCATCGAACCCGCAGCCGCCGGCGCGCCGCGCGCCGGTTTGCCCGAGAAAGTCGACGTGCTGATCGCGGGCAGTGGCCCGGCGGGTCTCGTGCTGGCGGCGCAACTCTCGCAGTTTCCGTCGATCAAGACCTGCGTCGTCGAGCGACGCGAGGGACCGTTACAGATGGGGCAGGCGGACGGCGTGGCCTGCCGCACCGTCGAGATGTTCGAGGAGTTCGGGCTCAGCGACCGCCTGCTGCGCGAAGCGTATTGGGTCAACGAAACCGTGTTCTGGCGTCCGGACGCGCAGGATCGCGGCGCGATTCGGCGTACCGGACGTGTTCAGGATACCGAAACAGGTTTGTCCGAGTTTCCGCATGTGATCGTCAATCAGGCGCGCGTGCAGGATTATCTGCTCGACGTGATGCGTCGTTCCGCGCAGCGTGCCGAGCCGGATTACGGCCTCGAAGTGGTCGACGTGCAGCGCGATGGCGCCGACGCCGACTATCCGGTGCTCGTCACGCTGCGCCGCACCGACGCCGCGCGTGAAGGCGAAACCGTCACCGCGCGGGCGCGCTATGTGGTGGGTTGCGACGGCGCGCGCAGCCGCGTGCGGGCGTCGATCGGCCAGACGCTGCGCGGCGACGCCGCCAATCACGCGTGGGGCGTGATGGATGCGCTCGCGGTCACCAACTTTCCGGACATCCGCCTGAAGGCGGCGATTCAATCGGCGAGCAAGGGCAATCTGCTGCTGATTCCGCGCGAGGGCGGTTATCTGGTGCGCTTTTATGTCGATCTCGGCGACGTCACGCCGGAGAATCGCGACAGCATCAAGCAGACCACGGTCGAGCGTCTGATCGACACGGCGCGCGGCATTCTGCATCCTTACACGCTCGACGTGAAAGAGGTCGCGTGGTTCTCGGTGTACGAAGTGGGCCAGCGTCTGACCGAGCGTTTCGACGACGCCATCGCCGCCGACGGCAGCGCGCGCGAACCGCGCGTGTTCATCGCGGGCGACGCCTGCCACACGCATAGCGCGAAGGCGGGGCAGGGCATGAACGTGTCGATGCAGGACGGCTTCAATCTGGGCTGGAAGCTCGGCGCGGTGCTCGAAGGCCGCAGCGACGCGAGCCTGCTGCGCAGCTATTCCGACGAACGCCAGCCGGTCGCGCAGGAACTGATCGACTTCGACAAGGAGTGGTCCGCGATGATGGCCGCGCCGCCCAAGGACCCGCAGCGGCCCGACGCGGGCGGCGTCGATCCCGCGGAATTGCAGGCGTATTTCGTGCGCGCGGGCCGCTACACGGCGGGCGTCGCCACGCGTTACCGGCCGGGCGCGCTCACGGGCGAGTCCACGCACCAGGCGCTGGCCACGGGCTTTCCGATTGGCGCGCGCTTCCATTCGTCGCCGGTCGTGCGGCTCGCCGATGCGAAGCCCGTGCATCTCGGTCACGCCGCGCGCGCCGACGGCCGCTGGCGTCTCTATGCGTTCGCCGACGCCGACGGCCACGCTCTGCGCGCGCTCTGCGAGCATCTGGTCAACTCGCCCGAGTCGGTGCTGCGCCGCGCGACCGCCGCGCAAGCCGACATCGACAGCGTGCTCGATCTGCGCGCGGTCCTCCAGCAGCCGCATCGCGAAGTGCGCGTCGACGATTTGCCGGCCCTGCTGTTGCCGCGCAAGGGCCGTCACGGCCTGATCGACTACGAGAAGGCATTTACGAGCGACGCCGCGACTGATATCTTCGACGAGCGCGGCATCGACCGTGCACGCGGCGCGCTCGTCGTGGTCCGTCCGGATCAATACGTCGCCCATGTTCTTCCACTGGACGCGTACGCGGAACTCGACGCCTTTTTCGCCCCGATCTTCCGCACGCGCTAAACACATCGACAGCGAAATTGCCGAAACAACCCGACGATCCCGCGCTTTCCAAATTCACGGGCAGCCTCGTGCGCCGCGCGCAGCAGCGCCACGCGGCAGTGTGGCTGAGCGAAGTGTCGGCGGAGATTACGAGCGTGCAGTATGCGGCGCTCGAAATTCTCCAGCAGACGCCCGGCCTCAATCAACGGCAACTCGGCGACGAGCTGGACGTGGATCGCTCGACCATCGCGGACCTCGTGGCCCGCATGGTGCGCAACGATCTGATCGAGCGTTCCGACGACCCCGCCGACAAGCGCAGCTACGTGCTGTTTCTCACGGCGGCGGGCAAGAAGCAGTTGGCGAGCTTGCGTCCGCGCGTGGAGGAAGTCGAGCGCGTGCTCACGGCGCGGCTCTCGCCGCGCGAATGCATGGAACTGCGCCGCCTGCTGCTGGCGTTGATGGTGCCGCGAGAATAGTGGTGGATTAACGCGCCGCTTCGGCCGCCCACGCTTCGGCATCCACGCCCGCCGGAATGCGCAGCGGCGCGGCGGGATCGGTGGCCGCGCGCCAGACGGCGGCGGCCACATCCTTCGAATAGGTCACGGGCGCTTCGGTATCCGCGAATTCGGCGAACACGCGCTTGACGAGATCGGCGTAAGCCTCGTGCTCGAAGCCGAAGATATGGCCGCGCGCGTTATCGGCGAAACGTGTTTCGGGCGAGCGCCCCGGCAGCACGAGATGCACGCGCACGCCGAAGGGCGCCACTTCCACCGCCGTCGATTCGCTGAACGCGTTCACCGCCGCCTTGCTCGCGCGGTAGGCGCTCAACAGCGGCAGCACCTTCATGGTCACGCTCGACGTGACGTTCACCACCACGCCCGCCTTGCGTTGCCGGAATTGCGGCAGCACCGCCTGCGTGAGCGCGATCGTGCCCAGCGTGTTGGTTTCGAAGATCTCGCGGACGGCGTCGATCGGCGCGAGTTCGGCGGGCGACGCCATGCCGAAACCCGCGTTGTTGACGAGCACGTCGATCGGACCGGCGGCTTCGACGGCGCGTTGAATACTCCGCGCATCGGTGACGTCGAGCGGCAGCACGCGCAGGTGGTCCGAAGGCGGCAGCAAGTCGGTGCGCGGCGTGCGCATCGTGGCGACAACGCGCCAGTCGCGGGCGAGAAATTCGCGCGCGATTTCGAGGCCGAAGCCCGAGGAACAGCCGGTAATCAGCACGGTTTTCATGTGCACTCCAGTCAAGTGGTCGGTGAGTGCACTTACGATAGAGCGCGCAAGCCGTACTTGCTACAATCAAAAATCCGAAAATCTTTCGCAGGAGTCCGGCGATGATCGATCCGCTGGCCGAGGTGGTCATGCTGTTGCAACCGGGAGCGCGCTTCTCGAAACTCGTGCATGGCGCGAGTCCGTGGCGCATCAGCCGCTCGGATTCAGGGCAGCCGTTCTATTGCGTGATTCTCGAAGGCGGCTGCGAAATGGCCATCGACGGACACGCGCCGATCATGCTGCATGCGGGCGATTTCGTGCTGATTCCGGCGGTGTACGGCGTCGCGATGATGAGTCTCGATGCGCCGCCGGACGTCGAATCGCGCGATCCGGTCGCGCTCGGCGACAACGAGTACAGAATCGGCGATCCGGACCGCCCGGTGGACGCGCGCATGATGGCGGGGCATTGCTCGTTCGCTTCGCCCGACGCGGCCTTGTTGGTGTCGTTGCTGCCGCGCTACGTGCATGTGCGCGGCGAGCAGCGCCTTGCCACGCTGGTCGGGCTCGTGCGCGAGGAGACGCGCGAGCAGCGGCCCGCGCGCGAGATCGTGCTGTCGCGCTTGATGGAAGTGCTGCTGATCGAGGCGCTGCGTTCGGCGGCGGGCACGCAGGCGTCGCCGGGACTCGTGCGCGGGCTCGCCGACACGCGCCTGGCCGCCGCGATTCGCGGCATGCACGAGCAGCCCACGCACGCATGGACTGTCGCCGAACTCGCGAAAGCGGCGGCGCTGTCACGCTCGACGTTCTTCGAGCGCTTCAGCCGCGCGGTGGGCGTGGCGCCGATGGAATATCTGCTTAACTGGCGCATGGCGCTCGCGAAGGATCTGCTGCGCCGCAACGCGGGCCGTCTCGCCGAGATTGCGGAGCGCGTGGGCTATAGCTCCGCGAGTACGTTTAGCGTGGCGTTTACGCGGCATGTCGGGCGGCCGCCCGCGCAGTATGCGCGTGAGCAACAGGCGAATCTGGACATGGTTTAACGCCTTGCGCGTGACTGGGTAAAGTAATTAGTCGAGCGAATTAATTATCCGATTTTCGATGGGAATCAGCGCTTGCTGCACGCTGTTTTTTCCATGCTGCGTGTCACATCAATGCGCAATCGCGGTTTCAATCAGCAGCCGCAAATCCTGTGAGCGCAAATAGTCGATGCCGTCGAGTGCGCCATGCGTTTCCATGCAGCGACGCGTGGCGATGCCGGGCGAGCAACGGTGCGCGCGCTTCGGCCGTGCGCGCGTGCATCATGAAGTGCGCGCGGAATGGCGCGCTCGCGTGGAGCGAGAGGGCATCGAGCGTTTGCGCCGCATTGTCATTCGCCGCCGATCGCTCGATCTGGCGGCTCGCGGCCTTCACGGCGTGGCGCGTGGTTGGGTTTCAGCGCAGTGCGCGGCGCAGCGCGCCAAGCTCGCCGTGCAGACGCTGGCAGAGCGCCGTGTGCGAGGCGTTTTGCGCGCGCAATTGCGCGTCGAGCGTGAGGACGATTTCGCCGAGCGCGTCGATGCCGTCGAGCAGCGGGTCGGTCGCGTGAAGCGGCGTGGTTGCGGTGTCGTTGGGATCGTCGTTCGGGTTGTCGTGCGCTTCGTTTCGGGGCAGCGCGCCGTCGGCCGCCGCGGGCGCGCTGGCCGTCCCGGCTTCGGGCGACATGACCGCAGTGGCCGGCGTGGCGTGAGTAGGCGTGGTGACCGGCGTAGCGGGCGCGACCGGCACGGCGGCCGGTTCAGGGTCGAACAACGACTTCAGGAGCATTGGGATTCTCATGGCGGCAAGGAAGGCGAAAGGTCGGCGAAAACTGGGCCGTCATGGTCGCATCGTCGCGAAATTGTCTGTCCTGAAAACCGGCGCGCGGCCCAGCGGTCTGGCGCATCTTGCGCATCGGGTTGAAGCGGATCGTCCACGCGGCATAGAATGACCACGCCGTTCATTCTGGAGCTACCCGATGCCCGCCGTTGCGAAATCCCCTGCCAAGCCCCGCGAAGTCTGGCTGATCCGTCATGGTGAAACCGAGTGGAGCCGCACCGGCCAGCACACGGGCCGTACCGATATCGCTTTGACCGGGCATGGTCGCGAACAGGCGCGCGCACTCGCGAAACCGCTCGCCGACGTGCAGTTCGACGCCGTGCTCGCGAGCCCCATGTCGCGTGCGATCGAGACCTGCAAGCTCGCGGGGCTCGGCGATCGCATGGTCGTGTCCGCCGATCTGCTCGAATGGGATTACGGCGTCTACGAAGGCCGCACCACGCCGGAGATCCGCGAGACCGAACCGGACTGGAGTGTATGGCGCTCGTCGATCGCACAAGGCGAAAGCCTCGCGCAGATCGAGACGCGCGCGCGTGGCGTGGTCGAAAGTCTGCTCTCGATGGTCGGAAACGGCGGCCGCGTGGCCGTGTTTTCTCATGCCCATTTTCTGCGTACGCTGGCGGGCTGCTGGGTCGGCGACTCGGCGGCGCTGGGCGCGCACTTCTACCTCGATACGGCGTCGATCAGCGTGCTGGGTTTCGACCGCGAAAGCCGCGCCGTGCGTCGCTGGAATGCGATTCCCGAAGGCTGCCGGTAGGCCTCGCGTCGGCGGCCAAAAAAAAGCCGCCCGGAAAGCAGGCGGCATCAAGTCGAAGTGAACAAGCATGAAAAAAGCGGGAATCAGCAAATTCCCTGGACTTTCCGGTGCAGCGATCCGCGATTAAACGCCATCAAACCGCGGTAAAAAAGGCGCCTCCGTCACGGCGGAGACGCCTTTTTTGTTGTCCGCAATTCAGGCCGGATCAACCGGCCCGATTGCGCGGGGGGGCTTAGAAGCGGTGGCGCATGCCGACCGTTGCCGCCACCTGGTTTTGCGTCGTCGAGTTGCCGATCAGACCGGCAATGTTGGCCGTATTGCCGATCACGTCCGTGCCGTTGTCGTAGACATTGCCCGAAGCGTGCTGGTAGGCGCCGGCCACGTAGACGTCGGTGCGCTTGCTCAGCGAGTAGTCGAGCGCGAGGGTGGCCGAATGCCACTTCGGATCGCTCGAGTTCGTGCCCGCGCCGGTCGTCTTGCCGTACGTGAACGTGTAGTTGCCCACGATCGCGAGTGCCGGCGTGAGGCTGTACGTGCCGTTGACTTCGATATTGTCGAAGCGTGCGTTCAGGCCGGTGACGCCGAACGAAGCGCCTTGAATGCGCGTGTGCGTGTACAGCACGCCAGCCGTGCCCGGGCCGAACGCGTAGGTCGCGCCGACGCCGTAGGTGCGCTTCACGTCGCCGCCCAGCAGCGTCGTGGCCGCGGCGTTGGAGTTGGTGGTGCCGTTGATGTCGGTGTTCGTCTGGTCATACGCGGCGGCCACCGTGAGCGGGCCTGCCGAGTAGCCGGCGCCCACGCTCCATGCGCGGCCGTTCGAGAACTGGCCCGGATCGTTGCTGAAGCCGTACAGGCCGCCGAAGTGGAAGCCGGCGTAGTTGGCGCTTTCATACTTGATCGCGTTGTTGATCGAGTATTGCGCACCGATGTTGTCGTTGTTGTACGGGTGGGCGGCGAGATTGACCACGCCTGCCTGGCCGGCCAGCGACAGCGGCGACAGATAGTCGACGACCGAGTCGTACTGCTTGCCGAGCGTGACCGTGCCGTACTGGGCGCTTTGAATACCGACGTACGCCTGACGATTGAACATCGAGCCGTTGCTGAAGCCGCCGTTCGACAGGCTGAAGCCCGATTCCAACTTGAAGATTGCCTTCAGGCCGCCGCCGAGGTCTTCAGCGCCCTTCAAACCGAAATAGGTATTCGAGAGCAGGCTGCTCGACTGAAGCCAGTCGCTATGGCCGCCCGCGTTGTTGACATACGCGATGCCTGCGTCGAGCGAGCCATACAGCGTGACGCTGCTTTGTGCGTGAGCGGCAATGCCGAAAGCGCTGAGCGCCGCTGCCACGACCAATTTCTTATTGAATTTCACGTTCATTCTGCACGTTCCTGTTTCTGAGGCAATTACTCATAGACAAGCTGAATATGAGCGGTGTAAATCTGCCGGGTTGGGACGGACGAAATATATCGCTGTCGCACTCCAATGCCGTTGCACTCATCCAACAGATCGCGCCTTTACCGTCATGATTTGAGATAACGCAAATAATCTTTTACAGAATGAAATGTCCCCCTCATGTTGCGATCTCGATAGTCTTTATGCGCTGCAGGTCGCATTATTGGCATGCTTCGAGGGAATTCGACGTCATCGCGCGTCATCCCGGTTTTCCGGATAAAACGATACGAAAGGACAAACCTGTCGTCGGGAAAGGCGCGGTTCAAGGCCGGGAACGGATCACGGCGCTAAAGCTGGCGCGCTAATGAGTTCAATGACGGGCGTTTGAGCCATGGCGATCCGTATGGGGAATGCATTGTGCGGAAATCGTCAGAGACCCGCGTCGCTCCATTCAAATTGCAGCGATTCAGGGCGATGACGCCGCATTGCGGAATTTTCGCGATCTCTGTATGGCGGTTCGTCGTGCGTTACCAGTCAGGCGAATAGTGCGTCATTACGCCACAGTTTAAAGACGATATTGCCGGATTAGAGGGAATGATCGTGTCCGTTACAGCGGTTCCAAATGGCTGTCACGATAACGGTGGAAAAGCCGCTGGCAGATTGAAGCGCTGTCCGCTACGACGATCGAACCGGCGCAATCGCTTCGCAATGCCGTTCGCGCATAGCAGTCAGGCGACTTTTCATAGCACGAGAAAATCGTTCAGCCGCGTGCGCAAATCCTCAAAGATGAGGGACCGCTCACTCCACTCATCTTTCAGGAAGCCGACTATGAGCCAGCGCACTCCCGCCGACGACGCCATCAAATTCGCCTACTGGGTGCCGAACGTGAGCGGCGGTCTCGTCGTGAGCAAGATCGAGCAACGCACCGACTGGAGCCTCGAATACAACCAGAAGCTCGCGCAGACCGCCGAAAAAGCCGGTTTCGACTACGCGCTCAGCCAGATCCGCTTCACGGCCGGTTACGGCGCGCAGTATCAGCACGAATCGGTGTCGTTCAGTCAGGCCTTGCTGCATGCCACCACGAAGCTCAAGGTGATCGCCGCGATCCTGCCCGGTCCGTGGCATCCGGCCGTGGTCGCCAAACAGATCGCGACCATCGACCATATTTCGAACGGGCGCATCGCCATCAACATCGTGAGCGGCTGGTTCAAGGATGAATTCACGTCGATTGGCGAGGCGTGGCTCGAGCACGACGAACGCTACCGGCGCTCGAACGAATTCATTCAGGCGGTGAAGGGCATCTGGACGCAGGACAACTTCACGTTCAAGGGCGACTTCTATCGCTTCAACAACTACACGTTGAGTCCGAAGCCGGTGCAGAAGCCGCATCCGGAGGTGTTTCAGGGCGGCAGTTCGCGCGCAGCGCGCGACAACGCGGCGAGCGTCTCCGACTGGTACTTCACGAACGGCAACACGGTGGAGAATCTCAAGGCGCAGATCGACGACATTCGCGCGAAAGCGCAGAAGAACCAGCACAGCGTGAAGATTGGCGTGAATGCGTTCGTGATCGCGCGCGACACGGAAGAGGAAGCCCGCGCGGTGCTCGACGACATCGTGCGCCATGCCCACGTGGAGGCCGTGGAGGCCTTCGGCAGCGCGGTGAAAGAGGCGGGCAAGGCGTCGCCCGAAGGCGAGGGCAACTGGGCGAAATCGACCTTCGAGGACCTCGTGCAGTACAACGATGGCTTCCGCACCAATCTGATCGGCACGCCGCGCCAGATTGCGGAGCGCATCGTCGCGCTCAAGGCGATTGGCGTCGACCTCGTGCTCGCGGGTTTTCTGCACTACATCGAAGAAGTGGAGTACTTCGGCGCGAAGGTGCTGCCGCTCGTGCGCGAACTGGAACGCGCGCGCGAATCCCAGCCGGCGTAATCAGCGGGTATTCACGATGTCATGATTTCAATTACATTTTCATCGGATGTTTTATTCATCCGATGAAAATGTAATCATATTGCGTCGAAAAGCGAACCCGGCCCGTCATTGCAATAAAAATTAGAATTAAAACAGGGCCGGTATCCACCGGACATAATTTCGCGCACGTCTTCAGTTCCTCTCAAGTCCGCCGTTATAGGCCTCAAGTGGTCCTCATTCGCGGTCATCGCACGACAGCGTGCGCGCACCGAAGCAAAAATTTCCCGATATGGACGCGATTTCGACGGTAACGAATTTAATTATCGGCAATTCGGTTTTGTATTGCCTTATGTAACACTTTCTTACGTCGAATTGGTATATATCAGGAGAAATGCCAGGTAAGATCTGCCGCCGCGAATGATCTGATTTTAAGCAGTGAATTTGCCGCTTCGGCTCACCGAAGGCGCATGTCCCCCAAATTCCCTTGGGAACCCGCGCAAGGCCGCAAGTCCCGACGACGCAATCGCCGCAACGGCGCGCTCCCGGCGCGCCCGCGCCCAGGCGAAAAGGACAGATACGCCGGTTCGACCGGGTGCGCCAGCCGCGCCCTCGTTTTGACGGACGAAGTGCGCATTCGACCGATGCGCGGCGTCCGCCGACCTCTCATACCAGACCTTCGGCCTGCAGCCGGGCGCGCGAGCGCCGCTGCCGGCTGGGCGTCGCTTTGCCTATTACAAACGATGAAGCCCATTCTTATTTTGCTCTCCTCATCGCTGCTACTGGCGGCTTGCGGGGGAGGCGGGTCCGGGGGGACCGGTTCGGACACCACGAACGCCAACGCGTCCGGCGGCGCGCAAAACGCGGGCTCGAACGCCGTCAACGCCAGCGGCGGCACCGATTCGCCCGTCGTGGCGAAGGGCGCGATGACCTGCGGCGCGCCTTCGGCCTCGAGCGCGACGGCCAGCGGCACGCTCGTGTCCGCCGACACGCCGAGCGCGCAAAGCGGCCGCATCTTCGCCTCGGGCGCGAGCTTTCCGGTGACGATCGTGACCAACGCCGCGTCGCCCGACACGCTGAACTGGTCGATCGCCGATCAATTCGGCAACGTGGCCGCGAGCGGCACCACGCCGGTCACGGCGGGCGCGGTGACCACGACGGTGAACTGCTCGTCGACGCTCGCGGGTTACTTCGCGATCTCCGCCTCGCTCGCCAGCGCGGGCGGCCAGATTCCCTCGGCCGGCACGCGGCCCGCGGGCAACGCGACCTTCGGCGTGCTGCCCGCTCTGGGTAGCGTGATTCCCGCGGTGACGTATGCGCATCAGGACCTGCACCGCTTCGGCATGCAAGGCGAGGACGGCAACGCCGCGGTGCTCTCGGCGCTCGGCATTTCGTGGCAGCTCGATCATCGCGAGCTCTACAACATGGAGCCGAACGGCCCCAACACCTTCAATCCGAACGCCAATAATCTCGATCCGTTCTTCACCTCGGGCAACGTGATGCGACTGATCCGTCTCGACGGCATTCCCGCGTGGGCCAGCCCGACGAATGCCTTCGAGGACGAGACACTGCCGCCCACCGATCTCTCGTACTATCAGGATTACATGAGCCGCGTGGGCACCGAATCGAATTTAATTCGGACTACGTATTTCAAGAATCAGTCGGCCAACTACTATCAGCTCACGTGGGAGCCGGACGCGCAGTGGGCGGGCACGAACGCTCAATTCGTGCAGCTTTATCAGACCGTCTATCAAGGGCTGCATTCGACCGATCCGCACGCCGTGCTGATGGGCCCGGCCGATACCGCGCCTTCGGGCACTGCCGAGCAGTTGCGCACGCTCGCGTCGCTCGGCTTCGCTCAGTATCTCGATGGCGTGACCACGCACGGCTATTACGACATCAACGGCACGTCGCCGTCGTATCCGCCTGAGCGGCTGGCGACCGATCCGTCGACGGCGTCGGGGTCGCTGATCGGCCAGATGCGCACGCTGCGCAGTGAAATGGCCGCCGACTACAAGCCCGGCATGAAGCTGTTCCAGACCGAAGTGGGCATCAGCTACGACAACGGCTCGTCGTACGGCGCGAACTACCCGACGGCCAACGTGCTGTACG
Organism: Paraburkholderia sp. SIMBA_027; assembly: GCF_046535315.1. Taxonomy (NCBI): domain Bacteria; kingdom Pseudomonadati; phylum Pseudomonadota; class Betaproteobacteria; order Burkholderiales; family Burkholderiaceae; genus Paraburkholderia; species Paraburkholderia sp. SIMBA_027. Next base: position 8,320 of record NZ_JAWRWY010000011.1, on the reverse strand, counting down.
CGCAGGGCGCGGTGGCCGCGCGCGCACACCTGATCGCGCTCGGCGAAGGCGCGGACCAGACGTGGGTGTTCTACGGTGCGGACTTCCCGGGCCTCGTGGGCTACGGCACGTTCTTCGATCTCGCCGATGCGCAGGGCCAGTACGGCGCAACCAACATCAGCCCGAAACCGGCGGCGATGGCCGTGGCGGCGATGACGCGCATCATCGACGGCACCAACACGCTCGGTCCCGTCAACGGCGTGCCGTCCGGCGTCTACGCCTACGCGTTCCAGCAGTTGAACAACGGCTCGGTGATCACGGCGCTCTGGACCCACAACAACACCGTGTGGAACGCCAGCGCGGGCTATAGCTCGACGTACAGCACGGTGTACAGCCTCGCGGTGGACGCGCCGGGTACGAACGGCACGGTCACGGTGCTCGACATGATGGGCAATCCGTCGACGGTGGCCTACAGCAACGGCTCGGTCACGCTGAACCTCACGGAGTCGCCGGTCTACGTGGTGTCGAACAATGCGACGGTGGCCAAGGCCAACACGACGCTGCCGACGGGTTACGTGCCGAACTGAGGCACTGCGCGCGAACTTCGCGCCTGGGCTTAGTGCGGAATCGGCTGCTTGATCGCATCGTGCTCGCCGGCGACGGCGAACACGAGGATCTGCGCCGGCTCCGTCGCGCTGACGTTGCGCGCGAGGAGGTGACGCGAGCCGGGCGGCTCGTACCACGCCTCGCCGGGGCCATAGGTCAGCGCGGGCGAGCCTTCGATCTGCGATTCGATATGGCCCTGCGTGACGTAGGCGAACACCGATCCCTTGTGCATGTGCGGCTCGGACGCCTGCCCCGGCGCGAACGTCACGGTGGCGATCAGCACGTTCTTGCCGGGCGCTTCCGGAATCGTCTGCTTCATGACCGGGGCGATGGTTTCGCTTGCGGCGTCGTGCGCCTGCGCGGTGTTCATCGACGCGAGCGCGATCATCAGCGACGCAAGCGACGCCAGCGCGGTTTGCAGAATCGTCTTCATGGCGCGCCTCTCAGGCGGGCATTTTGCGGAACGCGATTGCCAGGCGATTCCAGCTATTGATCGCGTTGATCAGCAGGGTCAGGTCGACGATTTCGGCGTCGCTGAAATGCGGCTTGACGGCTTCCCAGACCGCGTCGGGCACGTGCTCGTGCGAGACCAGCGTGAGCGCCTCGGTCCATTCGAGCGCGGCGCGCTCGCGTTCCGTGAAGAAGGGCGTCTCGCGCCACACCACGACGGTGGCCAGACGTCGTTCGGTTTCGCCGCCCTTGCGCGCGTCGCTCACGTGCATGTCGACGCAGTAGGCGCAACCGTTGATCTGCGAGGCGCGCAGGCGCACGAGTTCGGCGAGCGGCTTGTCGATGCCGCTCTTTTCGACGCGTTCTTCGAGTCCGAGCAGGGCCTTGATGGCGTTCGGATTGGCGCGGTAGAAGTCGAGACGCTGTTGCATGATCGTTCCTTCGAAGTGGGCCGCGCCGGGGAAGGGTGGCGCGATGAACGTCATCGTAGTCGCGATAGCGGCTATTCAAAATAGCCAGTTTTCGGCTATTTCAGGTAGCCACTTTTCCGCCTCCTTTAATGCTTCCCGTGCGCTCGACGAGGCCATCGTCGCCTGCGCGTCAACGCCGATTCTGTTAACATGCGCGCTGCCGCTCGTCCGGACTCCGGCGCGTGCGCCTACATGTTTTACGGTGATGCGCCCTATCGGGCCTCGTACGCAGGCCCGCCGACGCACCGTGCAGGTGCATCCGGACCGGGCGCGCCTCGTCGCGTTGTTTTGCAGCGCGCTTTCAGCCCGTTTCCCCGTCTTTTTCCGGTCTACCGCCCGCACCATGGAATCCGCCCGTTCCACTCCGAGCCGTTCCACGGCGCCGTTTTCGTTCTCCGCGCTGCGCAGCGAATTGCTCGCCGGCATCACGTCTTCGTTCGCGCTGGTGCCCGAGTGCATCGCGTTCGCGCTCGTCGCGCACCTGAATCCGCTGATGGGGCTCTACGGCGCGTTCTTCATCTGCACGATCACGGCGCTGTTCGGCGGCCGCCCCGGCATGATCAGCGGCGCGGCGGGCTCGATGGCCGTGGTGATCGTCGCGCTGGTGGTGCAGCACGGCCCGCAGTATCTGTTCGCGACCGTCGTGCTCGGCGGCCTGCTGATGATGCTGTTCGGCGCGCTCAAGCTCGGCAAGCTCATCCGCATGGTGCCGCACCCGGTCATGCTCGGCTTCGTGAACGGCCTCGCGATCATCATCGCGCGTGCGCAGTTCGAGCACTTCAAGATGCCGGGCGCGCACGGCATGGAATGGATGCACGGCCAGGCGCTCTGGCTGATGTGCGGTCTCGTCGCGCTGACGATGGCGATCGTTTTCGTGATGCCGCGTCTGACGAAGGCCGTGCCGCCCGCGCTGGTGGCGATCGTCGGCGTGGGCGCGGCGGCGGCGTTGCTGCATCTGCCCGCGCGCACGCTCGGCGACATGGCGCACATCGCGGGCGGCCTGCCCGTGTTCGCGATTCCGGGCGTGCCGCTGAATCTGGAGACGCTGCGCATCGTGTTGCCCTATGCGGTGCTGATGTCGCTCGTCGGCCTGCTCGAAACGCTGCTCACGCTCAATCTCACCGACGACGTGACCGCCTCGCGCGGCCAGCCCAACCGCGAATGCGTGGCGCTCGGCGCGGCCAACGTGGTGTCGGGCCTGTTCGGCGCGATGGGCGGCTGCGCGATGATCGGCCAGACCGTCATCAACCTCGGCTCGGGCGGTCGCCGCCGTCTGTCCGGCGTGACGAGCGGCGTGATGATCCTGCTTTTCATCCTGTTCCTGTCGCCGCTGATCGAGCGCATTCCGCTCGCCGCGCTGGTGGGCGTGATGTTCATCGTGGCGGGACAGACGTTCGCGTGGGGCTCGCTGCGCGTGCTGCACAAGGTGCCGCGCAACGACGCCGTGGTGATCGTCGCGGTGACGGTCATCACCGTCTGCACCGATCTGGCGACCGCCGTGATGTGCGGGATCGTGATCGCTTCACTGAATTTCGCGTGGCAGCACGCGCGCGAATTCCGCTGCGAGATGCGCGACGAGCCGTCGGGCGAGCGCGTCTATACGCTGCGCGGCACGCTGTTCTTCGCCTCGGCGGCGCAGTTTCAGACGCTGTTCGATCCGGCGCGCGATCCGGCGCAGGTGCGCCTCGACTGCGCGCATCTGCAGGTGGCCGATCACTCGGCCATCGCCGCGCTCGAAGCGGTGCAGGCGCGCTACGAGCGTGCGGGCAAGCACCTGACGTTCGCCCATCTCTCGCCGCGTTGCAGCGGTCTGCTCGCGCGCGCCGATGCGGACGTGCGGCTGGCGGCGGAACGCGCGTCCTGATTGATGCAATGAGCGGCGCGCGTCGATCTCGCGGCGCTTAAGCTTTCGCTAACGCATCGAGCGCGCGCGCCACGCGCTCGATCACCTCATCCCAATCGCCTGGCGCGCGCTGCTGGAACAGCCGCGCGCGCGGATACCACGGCGAATCGTCGCGCTCGCGCAGCCAGCGCCAGCACGCGTCGTAGCGCGACAGAATCCACACCGGCTTGCCGAGCGCGCCCGCGAGGTGCGCCATCGACGTATCGACGGTAATCACGAGATCGAGTGCATCGACGATGGCGGCCGTATCGGCGAAATCCTGCGCCGCGTCCATCGGATCGAGCGGACGCAGTTCCGCCGGCAGCGTGGATCTGCGGCTGCGTCGCTTCCCCTTTTTGCAGGCTCACGAAGCGCACGCCGGGCACGCGCAGGATCGGCAGCCAGTCGCGTGCGTGCGTGGAGCGGCGCTGGTCGATTGCGTTCGCGCGCGGATCCTGCGGACGCGGCGCGCCCGCCCAGACGACGCCAACCTTGAACCCGCGCGCCGGCAGCCGCTCGCGCCAGCTTTGCGCGAGCGCGGCGTCCGCGCGCAGATAGGGCATGGGCGCCGGAATCGTCTCGACCGTGGTGCCGAAGCGCAGCGGCAGGCTCATCATGAAACACCAGTAGTCGTGGCGCGGGATCGTGCCCTGACCGTCGAGCACGTAGACGGCGTCCACATGTTCGAGGCTTTTGAACAGCCGCCCGAGCGCGGGGCCGCACGCGACGCTCACGCGCGCCGCGCCGCGGGCTTTCAGCAGCGTGACGTAGCGGCAGAATTGCAGGTCGTCGCCATAGCCTTGCTCGGGCCAGACGATGATCGACTTGCCGTCGAGCGGTTCGCCGCACCAGCGCGGCCACGGCACCGGCGGCAGTTTCACCGCGTGCTCGCCGACGGTTTCGTCGTGACGCGCCTCGTAGAGCGGCCAGCCTTCGGCATAGCGGCCGTTGCGCAGCAGCAGCATCGCCAGATTGCCCTTGACGACGGTGTAGTCGGGCCGCAGCGCGAGCGCCTGGCGATAGGCGGCGATCGCTTCATCGGTGCGCGCCTGCTGGTTGAGCGCGTTGCCGAGATTGTTGTGCGCCTCGGGCACGCTCGGGTCGGCCGCGAGCGCGCGCCGGAACGCCGCCTCGGCCTCGGGCTGGCGGTTCAGGTCGAGCAGCAGCAAGCCGAGATTGTTGTTGGCGTGCAGATTGTCGGGCTCGCGTTCGAGTATGTGCCGATATTCGGCGTGCGCCGCGTCCAGACGCTGCGTGTGCCAGAGCAGCAGCGCGAGATTGCTTCGGGCTCCTGCGTGATCGGGGGCGATGGCGAGCGCCTGGCGCAGCACGGTTTCGGCTTCGGCTGCGCGGTCCTGGTCGCGCAAGGCGAGCCCGAGATTGCCGAGCGCCGAAGGCCAGTCCGGCTCGATGGCGAGCGCCGCGCGCCAGGCGTGTTCGGCCTGCGCGGCCTGCTTGCGCGCGTAAAAGCGGTTGCCGAGCGCGAGGAGCGCGGTGGCAAGCGCGGGCGAGGCGTCGGGCGGTGCGTGAGCGGTGTCTGCGATATCAGCGGAACCGGCGGGATGCTCTGCGTCGGCGCGTTCGAGCGCGTGCAGGCAGCGCGCCGCGAGATGCAGCGCCGCGCGATTGGCCGGATCGTGTTCGAGCAGGGCTTCGAGCAGCGCGAGCGCCTCGGCGTGGCGGCCTGCGCCATAAAGCGCGACAGAGGTGAGGGGATCGATCGTGGGCGTATTCATGGCGGGGCGGGGCGGACGTTGGATCTGTCCCAGCGTAGGCGCGCGCCATCTCACTATCCATCGGCTAAATCCGAATTTTCCGATAGCCGATGAGAAGGCGGCGGCACGCGCTCACCGCGCCCGCGCCGGACCTTCACCAGACGCGATAAACCCGCCCCGTCTGCACGCCTTCCACGCTGCGCTGGTACGCAAGCGCCGCGCGCTGCGCAGGCACGCTTTCGAAGCCGGGGAAGAAGCCCGCGAAGCGTTCCAGCGACTCGGTCAGCACGGTCGGGCTCACCGCGTTGATGCGCCGGTTGCCGCGCAATTCCGTGGCGGCGGCGCGCACGAAGCCTTCGATCGCGCAGTTCACGGCGGTCGCGTTCGCGCCCTGGGCGATGGGTTCTTCGGCGACGATGCCGCTCGTCAGCGTGATCGAGCCGCCGTCGCTCAGATAGTGCTGGCCGATCAGCGCGAGCCGCACCTGGCCGAGCAGTTTGTCCTGCAAGCCGATGTCGAACTGCGCCGCGTTCATCTGCGCAAGCGGCCCGAAATGGACGTGACCGGTCGCCGAGACGATCGCATCCACCGTCCCGACTTCGCGGAATAGCGCGGTGACGCTGGCGTCGTCGGTGAGATCGGCGCGGTAGGCGCCGCTCGTGCGGCCCACGGGCACGATCGTGTGCGTTTCGCCGAGCGTCTGCGCGATCGCGCGGCCCACGGCGCCGCTCGCGCCGACCAGAAGGATTTTCATGTGCATCGCTCCATCGAAAAGATAACGGGATGCCCACACTATCCGCCTGACACCGTAAAGAATAAATGGACGATAATTTCGTTCACCTGAAACCAGGAGTTAGTAATCATGGACCGGCTGCGCAGTATCGAAGTGTTCGTGAGCGCCGTGGACAGCGGCAGTTTCAGTGCGGCGGCGCGCGCGCTGGACCTGAGCCCGGTGATGGTGGGCAAGCACGTGCGGCAACTGGAAACGCATCTGGGCGCGCAGCTGCTCCAGCGCAACACACGCGCGCAAAGCCTCACCGACGCGGGCCGCCGCTTCTACGAGGAAAGCCGCAAGGTGCTGGAGCAACTGGCGCTGGCGGAGGCGTCGGTGGAGCGCCTGCGCGCCGAGCCGCGCGGCACGCTGCGCATCAGCGCGGCGACCACGCTGGGCGCGTGCGTGGTCGCGCCGCTGGCGGCGGCCTATCAGAACGCGCATCCTCAGGTGCGTATCGACCTCGATCTGAGCAACGGCGTGGTCGATCTCGTCGATGAAGGCTTCGACGTCGCGGTGCGCATCGGCGCGCTCGATCCGGACCTCGATCTGATCGCCCGCCCGCTCGGCCAGTACCGCATGACGATCTGCGCCGCGCCCGCGTATCTGGCGCGGCACGGCACGCCGCGCACGCTCGCCGACCTCGCCGATCATCGCTGTCTGAGCCACGCGGTCTGGGATCGCCGCAACGGCTGGCGGCTGCTCGGCGACAACCGCTGGCCCGAGCAGACGGACTTCGTCTGCAACGACGGCCACGGCCTGCGCCAGGCGGCGCTGCACGGCGCGGGGCTGCTGCTGCAACCGGCCATTCTCGTCGCCGACGATCTGGCGTCGGGCCGTCTCGTCAGCGTGCTCGACGCGTTCGCGCCCGAGGGACGGCCGGTGTACGCGCTGTATCGGCAGGACCGGCAGCCGCTGCCGAAGATCCGCAGTTTCGTCGATTTCCTGGCGGAGCACGCAGCGGCGCAGCTAGGCTGAGCCGCTCGAACCGGTTCGAACGGAACGCTCCGGCGTGGGCGCAAAATCGCGCTTGACCTGGAGCGCGCTCGAAGTCTCACCATCGTGGTTGTCGTTGAGGGGAAGCACATGAAAATTGGCGATGTGGCCGGCCTGACGGGCTTGTCGGTGCATACGATCCGCTACTACGAGCGCATCGGCCTGATTCCGTTCGCGTTGCGCGACGGTTCCGGGCAGCGCGCGTACGACCGCTCGATTCTCGACTGGCTCGCTTTTCTGGGCCGTCTGAAGACCACCGGCATGCCGATTCAGGGCATTTCGTTATGACTTCCCGGACATTCAAGTATCACAACAGCATTGCATGCGGTAACGCAACGTGCTGAATTTAAAGAATTTTTCAGACCTTTTCAATTTTTCATGGGTTTGGCATAGCTCTCGATTGCGGAAACGGCTTTCCGGACTTTTTCCGGACCCGCGTTTATACTTGTGGCCACTGTCACGAACGGGGGCGCTATGCCTGCTGTCAACCTTAAATCCAAGACTGCGCGGGGCAAGCTCGCCCCCCGCAAAGAACCCTACTGGGAGCGCCTCGCGAGTGGTCTGTTTGTGGGATACAAAAAGTTTGCCGATGTTGGCGGGGCTTGGTCCGCGCGTCGTGCGAATGACGCCAAGCGATACGACTATCATCCGATTGGCGACGATTCGACGCTTGACTATGACGAAGTCGTTGCGGCTGCTCACGCGTGGAACCGGGAATTGTCTGCGGGTGTTAAAAATACAGATTTGACGGTTGCCGATGTCTGCAAGCTGTACGTATCCAATCGCATGAAAGAGAAAGGCGCTAAATGCGCCAGCGATGCACACAACCGTTTTGTAAGATATCTTTACCCGGAGACTTGCACCATTGAACGGGGGGCAAAGATGCCGAACGGTAGGAGGAAGCGCATCGATGCCTTCATATACCGGAATCCCATTGGTTCGATCCTGTTCGCCAAACTCCAGCCGCTGGACGTGGAGCGCTGGCGTGACGCACAACTCGATAATGACGATCCCGACGATATCGAGGCATATAAACGCGCCAAGGATTCGATCAACAGGAATCTGAGCACACTGAAAGCGGCCTGCAACTACGCGAAGGATATTCTGAACCTCGTATCGACTGACAAAGGATGGAAGTCGATCAAATACTATAAGGGCGTGGACGCCCGCCGTGAGGGGTATCTTAATGCCGACCAACGCGCCGTATTGTTGGGGGCCATGCAAGCCGATTTGCGCGCCCTAGCAACTGCATTGCTGTTGATTGGTGCGCGTCCTGGAGAGATTGCGAACGCGAATATTTCCGACTTCGATCAGAAACGGGGGCGCTTGTTCCTTGACGGAAAAACGGGGCCGCGAACGATTTCACTGTCTAACAGGCTGTTGAAGTATCCCCCTCGTGGCGTGACGGTAGCTTTCCCAAGAGTTTCTGCTCCGATTCGGGGGGGGGATT